>NZ_JBITUB010000015.1:0-218240 GCF_044542225.1 Streptomyces sp. NPDC079020 | reverse complement strand
ACCGAACTCCACGACGCCTTCGTCTCCCTCGCCTGCAGCCTCATCTGCTGGAGACGCCTCAAGAAGTCCCGCTCATGATCGTGTTACGAGCTCTAAGCCTCCGAGCGGCTCCGTGGCAACTCGCTCCACACCGCAAAAAGTCCCTTTCTGGGGTTATCGCCCGCCATATACGGGCAAAGTAGACAAATTTCAAGCTTCAAGAGAATGCAAGAGAGGTGGTTCCGCAGCCCCCGCCGGGGCTGCGGAACCACCTCAAACGGGTCTCTCAGCAGGTCACTTCAGACCGAAGGCCCTGATGATCTCCTGGTCGACGGCCAAGCCGCCGGGGCCCTCCGCGCGCACCTTGAGGGAAACCGAGGCGGCGCCCTTCTTCGGCGTCCTGAACTTCGCGGTCCACTCACCGGACGAGCCCTTGCGCAGCTCCGCCGCGCTCCAGGACGTGCCCTCGTCGTAGCTGACCGACAGCGAGGCCCTGGTCGCCTTGACGGCGCCGTCCAGCCACGCCTGGGTACCGGCCTCCAGACCGACCTCGGTCCACTTGCCGGCCTTGACGTCACCGGCCAGGTCGGTGTCCACGTCGTAGTCCAGCTGAAGCAGCGGGATGTCCGCCTGCTCCGGCCCGTTCTCGTCCAGGGCACCCGAGACGAAGTTCCACTCGGTGTGCGTGCGCGTCGAGGTCTTCCAGGTCCCCGCGTCCCGGACGGAGTCGATCACCAGGCGGTACGGCAGCTTCTCCGCCGACAGGTCCCAGGCGTATCCGGCCCGGCCAGCGCCCTTCTTGATCAGCGTGTCGCCCTGGTAGAACCCGTACGAGGTGGTGTCGTACTCGTCCGCCGGCATCGAGCCGGAGTGGCCCTGGCCCGAGTCCGTCCACGGCGTGATGTTGAACTGGAAGTCGTTGCGGGCGGTACGGAACGGCCCCCAGTAGCCGGTGCCGAGACGGGGGCTGACCACCGGGGCGAACCACTCGTCGCGGTAGGTCCTGCCCGCCGTGTAGTCCAGCTCCGCGCTGCGCATCTCGTGCGCCCTGTCGGAGGCATCGGCGTTGAGCACCGAGTGGTTCTCGTACCAGAAGGAGTCGCCCGGCAGCGGGTTGACCCACTCGGTCCGGACGCCCGGGAACTTCTCGTACTCCTCGAATCCGATACCCGGGCCGTAGTCCGGGATGTCGTAGCGGTATCCGCCGCCGAGCGCCGCCTTGTGGCCGTAGAAGGTGTTCTCCACCTTCGCCAGCTGACGGGCCGACGGGGCGAAGGCCAGCGAGCGGTCGGGGATGGTGCCGTCGTGCCGGTCGACCAGGTCGTAGATGTAGCCCGCGAACTTCTTCTGGTCGACGGAGAGCTTCTTGCCGCGCTGCGCCGCCTTGATCAGCGTCCGGCCCGCGGTCTTCTGCACCGAGGCGACCGGGATGGTGGTCTGCTCGCCGTAGGGGACGTAGGACTCCATCGCGACCCCGCGGTCGTCGTTGACGACGAAGAGCGCCTCGGCACCCGCGGCGAGCGCGCCCGCCAGCCGCTCCGCGGGGGTGACCGACTCGCTGCGGTTGACCACCACGGCCTTGCCCTTGGCGTTCAGGCCCTTGTAGTCGGCCGCGGCGCCGTTGCCGGCGTAGACACCGGTCAGCTTCTGCTCGCTGTCCTCGGCGACGAGGGAGCCGCCCTGCGCGAAGGCCGGGACGTCGTGGCCGTCGGCCGTCAGGCCGATCAGCTCCTCGCCCTGGCGCCAGCGGGTCAGGAAGCTGAAGCTGCCCTGGGTGACCTTCCCGGTCGGGCTCGCCCACAGCTGGTCGTACGTCAGCGGGATCTGGTACGCGTCGCGCTGGACCGTGCCGTCCGGAGCGGTACGTGCCATGTCGAAGCGCAGCTGGCGGGTCTCGGTCTCCTTAGGCGTCCGCACACTGATCCTGCGCGCCTTTGAGGCGTCGAGGGTGGCGGTGGTGGCCTTGTCCAGGATGATCTCGGGGGCCGCGAGGAACGCGATGCCCTTCGAGTCCGCCCGGTCGCCGTCGATCTCTGCGGTGCTCCAGGCGGTGTAGTTGCCCGGGGGCAGCCGCAGTGTCGTGTCACCGGAGACATTGACGACGTTCAGCTGCGGGTCGCCGAGCGCGGCGAAGACTACCTGTCCGTCCATCGGCTTGCCCGCGCGGTCGCGGAGCTCCAGGGTCAGGTCGTACAGCTCCTGCTCCTTGTTGAGCGCGAAGCCGGTGTGCGCGACGACGGTGCCCGCCGCGTCCTCGGCGAGGACCTGGCCGGAGAACCGGGTGTTGTTGGCGACCTTCGACGGGTCCAGCGACAGCACGGCCTCGGCGGTGGAACCCGCCGGGACGGTCAGCGTGGAGGTGGACAGGGTGTACGCGTCCGCGTCCGTGTCGGTGGCCAGGCTGAGCGTGACGTCCTTGTCACCCGTGTTGCGGTAGGTGATGGTCCGCTCGGCGACCGGATCGGCGGGGCTGTGCGGCCAGTCGTACGAGGCGACCGCGACGGAGCCGGTGGCCTCGACCGTGGTGTCGATCGCCGCCTTCACATCGAGCCGCCCGGTGCCCTGCTGGTACGGGGTGTAGTCGGGCAGCGCCTTGGACGAGCTCATCAGCGCGTCCTTGATGCGCTGGCCGGACCAGTCCGGGTGACGCTGCTTCAGGATCGCCGCGGCGCCCGCGACATGCGGGGTGGCCATCGACGTACCGGACATCGACTGGTACATGCCCTCAATGCCGGGGACCGACTGCGAGGCCGCCGCGTTGATGTCGACGCCGGGGGCGGACAGGTCGGGCTTGAGTCCGTGGGACCGGACGAGCGGGCCCATGGAGGAGAAGTCCGCGCGGACGTCCTGCTTGTCGACCGCCGCGACGGTGAGGGCCTTCTCGGCCGAGCCGGGCGAGCCGATGGTGCCCGCGCCGTACGCGTTGCCCGCGGCGATCACGAACAGCGGACCGCCGTCGGCGGACAGCGCGTCGACGGCCTGTGACATCGGGTCGGAGCCGTCGTCCGGCACCGGCGAGCCGAGGCTCATGGAGACGACATCGGCGCCCTCCGCCTTCGCCCACTCCATGGCTTCGATGATCCCGGAGTCGGCGCCGGAGCCCCCGTCGCCGAGGACCTTGCCGACGAGGAGGTCCGCGGACGGCGCGACGCCCTTGTTGGCGCCCTCGGAAGCGGCACCCGAACCGGCGATGGTGGACGCGACATGCGTACCGTGGCCGTTCTTGTCGTCGACCTCCTCACCGGGCACGAAGCTGCGGGAGCCGACGATCCGGTCCTTGACGTCGGGGTGGTCGGCGTCGATTCCGGTGTCCAGGACGGCGACCTTGGTGCCCTTGCCGTCGAAGCCGGCGGCCCACGCCTGCGGGGCGTTGACCTGCGGCACCGACTCCTTGAGCAGCGCCTCCGAGCGGCCGTCGAGCCACAGCCCGGCGATGCCGTTGTCCAGCGAACGGGCCTTCTCCGTACGGACGATGTCGCTCCAGAAGGAGCGGGCCTCGTCCTTGTCGGCCTTCAGCGCGGCGCCGTGGATGGAGTCGAGCGTACGGACCTTCTTCGCTCCGCGCGGGGCCGCGGGCAGCGCCTTGGCCCTGCTCGCCGGGTAGGTGGCGATCAGCGGGATGCCGCCGGTGGAGCTGTCGTCGTAGCCCATCTTCACCAGGGCCGAGACATTGAACAGCCGCCGGTCGAGCTTCCCGGCCGCGAGCAGCGCGGTGGCCTCGTCGGGCAGCACGTACAGGTCGTCGCCCGCCTGCTGGACGTGGACACCGCCCGGCGCGCCGTCGGGACGGTCCACGGTGACGGTGTCCTGGTTTCCGGGACCGTCCACGAAGTGCACGACGTCCCCGGTGAGCAGGGTGATGTCGTGGCTCTCGGCGCGGGCCTCGTGGCGGCCTTCGGCGGAACGCGGCTGGGGGGCGGCGGCGGCCGAGCCCGCGACGGGAAGCACGGCGCCGCTCACGAGTGCGACGGAGGTCGCTATGAGCAGAGCTCTGCGTCCTGTGCGAGCGGGTCTCGCCCTGCCGGAAGCGGAGGAGGGGGAAAATGTCATGCAGCTGATCTACCGGTAAATGCGCGGCCACGGACGGGTTCCGGGCTGGCAGGAATGCGCCGTGGCGGTAATCCGCCCGTCTGCGGACGGGGCTGCGGGACACGCTTTCAGGCCGTATCCGGGGACTCGTCCCGCACCTCCCGGGCCCGGCTCCGGCTTCGCTCCGGGGCGGGGCCGGGACCTGATGGTCGCTTTCAGGCCACCGAGGCGAGCGGCGAGCCACCCTCGTGATGGATCGGGGTGTGAGCGCCGGTGAGCGGAACACCGCTGCCGCCGCGCCGTACGGCGACGATCTCGGCGGCGATCGACAGAGCCGTCTCCTCCGGCGTACGGGCACCGAGGTCGAGGCCGATCGGCGAGCGCAGCCGGGCCAGCTGGGACTCGGTGACCCCGGCCTCACGGAGGCGCTCATTGCGCTCCAGATGGGTGCGGCGCGAGCCCATCGCGCCGACGTAGGCGACCGGCAGCCGGAGTGCCGCCTCCAGCAGCGGTACGTCGAACCTGGCGTCATGGGTGAGGACACAGAGCACGGTGCGCGCGTCCACCTCGGTGGCGGCGAGATAGCGGTGCGGCCAGTCGACGACGATCTCGTCGGCCTCCGGGAAGCGCGCCCGGGTCGCGAACACCGGCCGGGCGTCGCACACCGTGACCCGGTAGCCGAGGAAGGAGCCGGCCCGCACGAGTGCGGCGGCGAAGTCGATGGCCCCGAACACGATCATGCGGGGCGGCGGAACACTCGACTCGACGAGCAGTTGGACGGGCCGGCCGCAGCGCGAGCCCTCCGCGCCGATGGTGAGCGGCCCGGTACGGCCCGCGTCGAGCATGGCGCGGGCCTCGGCGGCGGCCGTGCGGTCCAGCGCCGGGTGGCCGCCGAGCCCGCCCTCGTACGTCCCGTCGGGGCGCACGAGGAGCGGGCGGCCGAGAAGTCCGGCGGGGCCGTCGGTGACGCGGGCGACAGCGGCCGCCCCGCCCCGAGCGGCGGCGGCCAGCGCGGCGGCGAACACCGGGCGGGCGGGATCGTCCGCGCGCACCGGTGTGACCAGGATGTCGATGATGCCGCCGCAGGTCAGACCGACCGCGAAGGCATCCTCGTCGCTGTAGCCGAACCGCTCCCGGACGGTTGTGCCGTCTTCGAGGGCCTGTCGGCACAGCTCGTACACCGCCCCCTCCACACATCCCCCGGAGACCGATCCGACGGCCGTGCCGTCGCGGTCGACGGCGAGGGCGGCTCCCGGCTGCCGGGGCGCGCTGCCGCCGACCGCCACCACGGTGGCGACGGCGAACTCGCGGCCCCGCCCGACCCACCGGTGCAGCTCTTCGGCGATGTCCAGCATGGCGTGTCTCCTTGGGCGAAGTGGGCAGGGGCGGACGTCAGTGGACGCCCAGCCAGCTCTCGATCGGGTTGAGGGCGAAGTACACGACGAAGATCACGGTCAGGCCCCACATGAAGGCCCCGACCTCGCGGGCCCTGCCCTGGGCGAGCTTGATGGCGGCGTACGAGATGACACCCGCGGCGACGCCCGTGGTGATGGTGTACGTGAAGGGCATCAGGACCACGGTGAGGAAGACCGGGATGGCGACGGAGCGGTCGCCCCAGTCCACGTGCCGGGCGTTCTGCATCATCATGGCGCCGATGACGACGAGGGCGGCGGAGGCCACCTCGGTCGGCACGATCGCGGTGAGCGGGGTGAAGAACAGGCAGGCGGCGAAGAAGAGTCCGGTGACGACGGAGGCGAACCCGGTCCGGGCTCCCTCCCCGACCCCGGTGGCCGACTCGACGAACACGGTCTGCCCGGAGCCTCCGGCGACTCCGCCGATCGCGCCGCCCGCGCCGTCGATGAACAGCGCCTTGGACAGGCCCGGCATCCGGCCCCTGGCGTCGGCGAGCCCGGCTTCCGTACCGACTCCGATGATGGTGGCCATCGCGTCGAAGAAGCCGGCCAGCACCAGGGTGAAGACGATCATGCCGACGGTCATCACCCCGACATCGCCCCAGCCGCCGAACTCGACGTCCCCGAAGAGCGAGAAGTCGGGTGCGGAGACGGCGCTGCCGTTCAGCTCCGGCGGGCCGCTGCTCCAGGACTTGGCGTCGATGTCGGCGATCGCGTTGACGGCGATGGCGATCACGGTGCCGACGGCGATGCCGATCAGGATCGCGCCGGGGATGCCGCGGGCCTGGAGCATGAAGATCAGCAGCAGGGTCACACAGAAGATGAGCACGGGCCAGCCGGAGAGTTCACCGGCCGGGCCGAGCGATACCGGGGTCGCCTCGCCCTGGTGGACGAAGCCGGCCTTGTAGAGGCCGATGAGGGCGATGAAGAGCCCGATCCCCATGGTGATGCCGTGCTTGAGCGCGAGCGGGATCGCATTCATGATCATTTCGCGCAGTCCGGTGACCACCAGGAGGCAGATCACCACACCGTAGATCACACACATGCCCATGGTCTGCGGCCAGGTCATGTTGGGCGCGACCTGCGAGGACAGCACGCCGGAGACGCTCAGTCCGGCGGCCAGCGCCAGCGGGACCTTGCCGACGAAGCCCATCAGCAGGGTGGTGGCGGCCGCCGCGAGCGCGGTCGCGGTGATCAGGCCGGGCTGGCCGAGGAGGTTGCCGTCGACGTCCTTGCCGCCGAGGATCAGCGGATTGAGCAGGAGGATGTACGCCATGGCCATGAAGGTCGTGACGCCGCCGCGCACCTCGCGCGCGACCGTGGACCCTCGTTCGGATATGTGGAAGTACCGGTCGAGCCACGATCTTCCGGCGGGGACGCGCGAGCCGGGGCCCGCGTCCTCGGTACCGGTCCCGGGCTCCACTTTCTGCTGGGTCATGTTGCCTGACTCCCAAGGTTCACAGGGGCACCCGCGTGGTGAGTACTGATTGCGGGATTTGGGATGACTGCGCTGGCGGCACGACCCGGGGGACGGCCCGAGGCGAACTGTTCATGCAGGTACGGAGGTACTGCGGCCTTGCGAAGTGCCGTGAGCGGTACGGCACTCGGTGGTCTCCGGACGGTGCGGAACGCGGGGAAGTGCGGCGTTCACGGCACGTCGCACCGCCCGGAGAGTTCAGGGGGAACGGCCGGGGCGGGTCCGGAGTGTCCGGGCGCCCGGAGAGTTCCGGCCGTGCGCCCGGGGGTGCGGGCGCACGGCCGGCCGGGCGGCACTCTCCGGGCGCGGCCGCCCGGGAGCCGTGTCCGGCGGGAGACCCTCAGGTACCGGTGAGGTGCTCGGGGCGCACCGGCGTCCTGGTGAGCTCCAGACCCGTGGCGTTCCGGATCGCCGCGAGGACGGCCGGGGTGGACGAGAGGGTCGGGGCCTCGCCGACGCCGCGGAGCCCGTACGGGGCGTGGTCGTCGGCCAGTTCGAGCACGTCGACCGGGATCGTCGGGGTGTCCAGGATGGTGGGCAGCAGGTAGTCCGTGAAGGACGGGTTGCGCACTTTCGCGGTCTTCGGGTCGACGATGATCTCCTCCATGACGGCGATGCCCATGCCCTGGAGGGTGCCGCCCTGGATCTGGCCGATGACCGACAGCGGGTTGAGCGCCTTGCCGACATCCTGGGCGCAGGCCAGTTCGATGACCTTGACCAGGCCGAGTTCGGTGTCGACCTCGACGACGGCGCGGTGCGCGGCGAAGGAGTACTGGACATGGCCGTTGCCCTGTCCGGTGCGCAGGTCGAACGCCTCGGTGGGGCGGTGGCGCCACTCCAGCTCGATGTCGATCGCCTCGGTCCCCAGCACGTCGGCCACATCGGCCAGTACCTCGCCGCCGTCGGTGACGACCTTGCCGCCCTCCAGCAGGAGTTCGGCGGTGGCCCAGGCGGGGTGGTACGTACCGAACCTGCGCCGGCCGAGCTCCAGGACCTGTTCCCGGACGGCTTCGCAGGAGTTCTTCACGGCGCCGCCGGTGACGTACGTCTGGCGGGACGCGGACGTGGATCCGGCCGAGCCGACCCGGGTGTCGGCCGGATGGATGGTGACCTGGCTGACGCCGAGTTCGGTACGGGCGATCTGGGCGTGCACGGTGACGCCGCCCTGGCCGACCTCGGCCATCGCGGTGTGCACGGTGGCGACCGGTTCGCCGTTGATGACCTCCATCCGGACGCGGGCGGTCGAGTAGTCGTCGAAGCCCTCGGAGAATCCGACGTTCTTCAGGCCGACCGCGTAGCCGATGCCGCGGACGACACCTTCGCCGTGCGTGGTGTTGGAGAGTCCGCCGGGCAGGGCGCGGACATCGACGGAGCTGCCCGCCGCGTCGGCGGCCAGCCACTGCTGCGCGGGCGGCAGCGGCCGGGCCTTGACCCGTCGCAGCAGCTCGGCGACCGGGGCCGGGGAGTCGCAGGGCTGGCCGGTCGGCAGCAGGGTGCCCTGCTCCATGGCGTTGATCCGGCGGAACTCCACGGGGTCCATGCCCAGCTTCGCCGCGAGCTTGTCCATCTGTGCCTCGTACGCGAAGCACGCCTGGACCGCGCCGAAGCCGCGCATGGCCCCGCAGGGCGGGTTGTTGGTGTAGAGCGCGATCGCCTCGATGTCGACGTCCTCGACGGCGTACGGGCCGGCCGAGAGCGAGGAGGCGTTGCCGACGACCGCCGGCGAGGCCGACGCGTAGGCGCCGCCGTCCAGGACGATGCGGCACTTCATGTGCGTGAGCTTGCCGTCCTTGGTGGCGCCGTGCTCGTAGTGGAGCTTCGCCGGATGCCGGTGGACATGCCCGAAGAAGGACTCGAACCGGTTGTAGACGATCTTGACCGGCTTGCCGGTGCGCAGTGCCAGCAGACAGGCGTGGATCTGCATCGACAGGTCCTCGCGGCCGCCGAAGGCACCGCCGACACCGGAGAGCGTCATGCGGACCTTGTCCTCGGGCAGGCCGAGGACGGGGGCGATCTGCCTCAGGTCGGAGTGCAGCCACTGGGTGGCGACGTACAGTTCGACGCCGCCGTCCTCGGAGGGCACGGCGAGGCCGGACTCCGGACCGAGGAAGGCCTGGTCCTGCATGCCGAAGGTGTAGTCGCCCGTGACGATGACATCGGCCCGCTTCGCGGCCTCGTCGGCGTCGCCGCGGATGATCGGCTGGCGGTGGACGATGTTGGGGTGCGGGACATGACCGATGTGGTGGTCCTCGCGCCCCTCGTGGACCAGCACCGCGTCGGGGGCGGTCGCGGACGCCTCGTCCGTGATGACCGGCAGTTCGGCGTAATCGATCCTGATCTTGGCGGCGGCCCGGCGGGCGGTCTCCGGGTGGTCGGCGGCGACCAGCGCCACCGGCTCCCCGTGGTGGCGGACCTTGCCGTGGGCGAGAACGGGGGTGTCCCGGATCTCCAGGCCGTAGTTCTTCATCGCGGCGGGCAGGTCGTCGTAGGTCAGCACGGCGTGGACGCCGGGCGTCGCGACGGCCTCGCCGATGTCGATGGACCTGATCTCGGCGTGCGCGACGGTGGAGCGGAGCGTGTGACCCCACAGCATGTCCTCGTGCCACATGTCGGAGGAGTACGCGAACTCTCCGGTGACCTTCAGGGTGCCGTCGGGGCGCAGGGTGGACTCGCCGATGCCGCCCTTGGTGGGCGATCCCTGGGTGATCTTGGTGGGGGTGCCGGCCGGGACGGTGGCGGCTCGTGGATGCAGCGCCATGGCTGTCAAACCGCCTCTTCCTGACGGGCGGCCGCGAGGCGGACCGCGTCGAGGATCTTCTCGTAACCGGTGCAGCGGCACAGGTTCCCGGAGAGCGCCTCACGGATGTCCTGGTCGGACGGGGAGGGGTGCTTCTCCAGCAGTTCGTCGGCGGCGACCAGCAGGCCCGGGGTGCAGAAGCCGCACTGGACCGCTCCGGCGTCGATGAACGCCTGCTGGACCGGGGACAGCTCGGTGGCCTCGCCGCTCTGCGCGTCGGCGGGCCGCGCCTGCCATCGCCGGGCGGCGTCGAGCGTCGTACCGCAGGGCCCGGAGGCGCAGCCGCTGCCGGGATGGGCGTCCTCGCGGTGCCTGGCGTAGTCCGCCAGGCCCTCGACGGTGACGACCTCGCGGCCCTCCACCTGGCCGGCGGCGACGAGACAGGAGCAGACCGGCACACCGTCCAGCCGGACCGTGCAGGAGCCGCACTCACCCTGTTCGCAGGCGTTCTTCGAACCCGGAAGGCCCATGCGCTCGCGCAGGACGTAGAGGAGCGACTCGCCCTCCCAGACGTCGTCGGCTTCCTGCTGACGGCCGTTGACCGTGAAATTCACTCGCATGGTTATGCAGCTCCTTCAAGCGTGCGGCCCTCGCCCCGGTACTGCTCCCAGGTCCAGCCGAGCGTGCGGCGGGCCATGACGCCGACCGCGTGCCTTCGGTACTTCGCGGTGCCGCGTACGTCGTCGATCGGGTTGCAGGCACCGGCGGCGAGCGCGGCGAACTGCTTGGCGACGGACGGGGTGATGATCTTTCCGCTCTCCCAGAAGCCGCCCTCCTCCAGCGCGGCGTTCAGGAACTCCTCGGCCTCCCTGGCCCGGACCGGGGTCGGGGCGGCGGAGCCGATGCCGGTGCGGACGGTGCGGGTCGCGGGGTGCAGCGCGAGGCCGAAGGCGCAGACGGCGATGACCATCGCGTTGCGGGTGCCGACCTTGGAGAACTGCTGCGGCCCGTCGGCCTTCTTGATGTGCACCGCCCGGATCAGCTCGTCCGGTGCCAGTGCGTTGCGCTTGACACCGGTGTAGAAGGCGTCGATGGGGATCATCCGGGTCCCCCGCACGGACGCGGCCTCCACCTCGGCTCCCGCCGCGAGCAGGGCCGGGTGTGCGTCACCGGCGGGCGACGCGGTGCCCAGGTTGCCGCCGACGCCGCCGCGGTTGCGGATCTGCGGGGAGGCGACGGTGTGCGAGGCGAGCGCGAGTCCGGGCAGCTCGGCCCGGAGGTGCTCCATGACGGCGCTGTACGGGACGGAGGCGCCGAGCCGTACGTTCTCCCGGCCCGTCTCCCACTCGGACAGCTCACCGATGCGGTTCAGGTCCATGAGGTACTCGGGCCGCCGGTGGTCGAAGTTGATCTCGACCATCACATCGGTACCGCCCGCGATGGGCACGGCCGTAGGGTGCTCGGCCTTGGCGGCGAGCGCCTCCTCCCAGCTGGCGGGGCGAAGGAAATCCATGAGTGGCTCTCTTCTTCTCAATCGGATCGTTCGCCGGGGCTGGGGACGGCCGGCCCTCGACTGGCTCGTTCAGGTGCTGTTCACGTGGTGTGACCCAGTACACAAGCCTCCGCTCCGGCCGGTGCAGTCACCGAAACACTGAAGGAGTTGGCTGGTCTCCTTCCTCGTCTTGTAGATTCGAACGAATGGTGGGAATCAGTAACCTCACCGCAACACACAGGTACCCCCGCTATCCCTTCGCCTCTCCCGCCAACCGGTCGGTCCCCCGATAAGGCCCCCGATCCGCCCCCGGCCCGTCCCCCCTCGAAGAACCGATACGTCCCCCGGGGAACAGATCCGTCCTCCGACCGGTCCGTCCCCCCGAAGAACCGATTCGTCCCACCTACCGAAAGAACGGCGGCAACGAGATGCGGCTGCGCGCACTGCTGAACACCGAGGCGCTGGGCCTGCGGCTGCTCGGCGGCGAGGACGAACTGGACCGCGCGGTCCGGGGCGTCATGACCACCGATCTCCGCGACCCCAGCCGCTACCTCTCCGGCGGCGAGCTGGTCCTCACCGGTCTGGCCTGGCGCCGTGACGCCTCGGACTCGGAACCGTTCGTCCGGATCCTGGCGGGGGCCCAGGTCGCCGGACTCGCGGCGGGCGAGGCGGAGCTCGGCGACATCCCCGAGGATCTGGTCGAGGCGTGCCGGCACCACCGTCTCCCACTCTTCGCCGTGAACGAGACCGTGGCATTTGCAACGATCACCGAGCATGTGGTGCGCCAGGTCTCCGGCGAGCGGGCCGGGGACCTCGCCGCGGTCGTCGACCGGCACCGCAGGCTGATGACCTCGGGCCCGGCGGGCGGCGGGCCCGAGGTGGTCCTGGACCTGCTCACCTCGGACCTGGACCTCCGCGCCTGGGTGCTCTCCCCCACCGGCCGGCAGATCGCGGGGGCGGGCGAGCCGCTGCCCGCGCGGGCCGGGGCCGAGCTGGCCGGACGGCACCTGGCCGCGACCCGCACCGGACGCCGGGGGCCGCACCGCGCCACGCTGGACGGCAGGACGTATTCGCTGTTCCCGATCCGGAACACCGGCCGGGGTGCCCTGCCGGCGTCCCGCGATGTGCGCGAGTCGGTGCTCTCCGACTGGCTGCTGGCCGTCGAGGCCGACGCGGCCGACTGGCCGGCCGCCCGGCTCGATCTGCTCCAGGGCGTCACCCAGCTGATCGCCGTCGAGCGCGACCGGCGCGACGCCGCCCGTACGGTACGCCGCAGGCTCGCCCAGGAGGTTCTGGAACTGGTCCAGGCGGGTGCGCCCCCGGCCGAGATCGCGGCCAGGCTGCGGGTCGCCGCGCCGGTCCTGCTGCCGGGCCTGGGGACCGCCCCGCACTGGCAGGTCGTGGTGGCGCGGGTCGACTGGACCGCCGAGGGCGCACCGGCCGCCTCCGGTTCCGCTCCGGACATCGCGGGCGGCCCCGTCGCCCAGGCGCTGCTGGAGGAGATCCTGGTGGACCCGGCGGTCAGCGGGCCGGACACCGCCGACCGGATCGCGGTCGCCCACACGGGCGACGAGGCCATCGCCCTCGTACCGCTGTCCTCGGCGGCCCCGGCCGCTCCGGACACGTCCGGCCCTGACGCGTCCGGCGGCGCCGACGGGGAGGGGGACGGGGCCGGGGAGGCGCCGGAAGGGGACGGCCCGGCACTGCACGCCGACGTGCTGCTGGCCGCCGTCCGCGATCCGCTCTCCGCCGGGCTCGCCGACGACGGCCGGCTGACACTGGGTGTCAGTGCGGCGGTGCACTCCGCCGAGGGTCTGCGCGGCGCCCTGGAGGAGGCCCGGCACGCCCGTCGGGTCGCGGCGGCCCGGCCCGGCCGGGTCTGCGCGGCCGGGCACCACGAACTCGCCTCGCACGTACTGCTGTTGCCGTTCGTGCCCGACGACGTGCGCCGGGCCTTCACCGCCCGGCTGCTGGACCCGCTCCGCGAATACGACCGGCGCCACCGCGCCGAGCTGATCGAGACGCTGGAGGCGTTCCTGGACTGCGACGGTTCCTGGACGCGTTGCGCGGCCCGGCTGCACCTGCACGTCAACACGCTGCGCTACCGCGTCGGACGCATCGAGCAGTTGACGGGGCGTGATCTTTCCCGCCTGGAGGACAAGCTCGATTTCTTCCTGGCCCTGCGTATGAGCTGATCTCCCGGGCCTCCCGCACCCCCAACGGGGCCCGGCCGATTGTGAATTATTTCACCTGACATCGGCCGGACCCCTTGGCCCGGCGTGCCAATCCGTGCTGAGATGCGCCCAGACTCAACAGCTCAATGGCGCGCTCGGGGAGGGCAATGTGGCGCATACCGCCATGTCTGGTTCCGGAACGACAGCAGATGACGATCCGCCGCTCCAGACAGCGGTATGGCGGCTGCGGTCACGCGCCTGCTGGACGGATGCGGCCGCGCTGCTCGAACCACACGCGGTGGCCGACCCGGCCGCCGCTCTCCAGCGGACCTCACCGCTGACCGAGCGATGTCTCTACACCGGCAAGGGCTGGACCGACGCGGAGGACGCGCTGCGCACCGCCGAGGCACTGGCCCGGAGCGACACGGAGCGCGGAGCGGCCGCCTGCGAACGCGGCTATCTCGCCTATGCCTCGACGCTTCTCGGGACCCGCGACCGGGCGGACGAGGCCAGTGTGGCGCTGAGCAGGGCCGCAGCCCTGCTGGCGCCCTCGGCTCCGGGACGCCCGCTGCTGGACTTCCGCCGCGGGCTGATCGCCCAGAACATCGCCGACTCCCCGCAGTCCGCGCGGGCGGCGTACCGCAGGGCGCACGCCGGTGCCACGGCCCAGGGCGACGAACTGCTGCTCTCGTTCACCTGGCGGCACCTCGCCTCGCTCGCGCTGCGCGAGGGTGAGCTGGCCGAGGCCCGGCACGGCTTCGCGGAGTCCCTGCGGATAAGGGAGGAGCTGGGCTATCTGGTGGGTACGGCCCCGGCGCTCATCTCCCTCGCGGACGCCGAACCGGAGCCGGAGGCGGCGCGGCTGCGCGCCGAGGCGGGCCGGCTCTTCCGGCTGCTCGGCGGCGTACCGACCTGGCTGGCACCGCGGCTGGAGCCCCCGGCACCGGAGACGGCCGAGGCGAACTGAGCCACCGTGCGGCGGCGCGGCACGGGGCGACCCGGTGCGGTGTGACCCGGCGCAGGGTGACCCGGGCTTGCGTGACCGGTGCGGGGGTGACCCGGCGCGGCGTGACCCGGCGTTGGTCCGATCCGGTGGGCGGGGACGTGCCGCCCACCGGACTCAGCCGCCCGCACCGGCGAAGTGCTCCCGCACGAGGGACTGCACGACGGTGAGGTCCTGGGCGATGAGGGCGTCCAGCAGGGCAGTGTGTTCGGCGGCGTCGGCGAGCAGTTCGGCCCGGCGGGTGGCGGGGTGGCTCACCAGCGGCCACTGGGAACGCCGGTGCAGATCGTCAGCGACGGCGACCAGCTGCTCGTTGCCGGAGAGCGCGAGGACCGCGCGGTGGAAGGCCCGGTCGGTCTCGGCGTAGCTCGCCCGGTCGCCGACCGCCGCCGCAGTGACCGTCGCCTCCGCCAGCGGGCGCAGCGCGCTCCAGCGGCCCGCCGGGACGGTGCGGGCCAGACGGAGCATCACCGGGACCTCGATCAGGGCGCGTACCTCGGCCAGCTCCGCCAGCTCGCGCGGCCCCCGTTCGCTGACCCGGAACCCGCGGTTCGGTACGACCTCGACGGCCCCCTCGATCGCCAGCTGCTGCATCGCCTCGCGCACCGGGGTCGCGGAGACACCGAAACGGGCGCCGAGCGCGGGCGCCGAGTAGACCTGTCCCGGTACCAGCTCGCCGTCGACGAGGGCGGCGCGCAGGGCGTCCAGGATCTGGCCGCGCACGGAGTGCCTCTGCACGGCCCGCGCCGCGGGCGGGGCGGCGGCCGGACGGGCGGGAGCCGGCACGGTCAGGGGGGCGGGCGGCTCGCTGTGGGTGTGCTCGCCACGCGCCTGTTCGGGCACCCGGACGACCTGGGGGGCGCCCTCGTACGCGGCGGGCGTGCACGGCGGCCGTACGTCCTCGCGCGCTCTGCCCTGCTCCACCCGGACCTCCTCGGCCAGCCGCGGGCCCGGCTCGCGTATGCCATGCCCCCTGTGCACGATAGGCGGACGACGCCGCAGTTCAAACATCGACGCATTCGGGTAAGGTAAGGCTTACCTGTAAACGATCGTGATTCGGTGGTCCGGCATGACCGTCTCCACTCTGCTCTCCAGCACCGCGGCGTCCCCCGTGACGGCCGCGTACGCACGCCTGACCGAGGTGTTCCCGGGACTGCGCGCCGAGCTGCTCGCGGAGGGCGTGGCGGCGCCTTCGGGAGCCGGATGGGTGGGCGCTGCCGAGCTGGCCCGCGGCGGCGCCGCGCTGGACACGTTCCTCGCCTGGGACAACGCCCAGGTGCTGCGGGACTACGGGCAGCAGGCCCGCCCCGACGTGGTGGCCAGTTTCGGGCTCCACCGCTACTCCTGGCCCGCCTGTCTGCTGGTCACGGTGCCGTGGTTCCTGCACCGCCGGGTACCGCGGATCCCCGTCGAGGATGTCGCCTTCCAGCGGGCACTCGGTCACTTCACCGTCAAGGTGAGGGAGTTCGCCTGCCTGCCGGACGACCCGGCGGCCGCGCTGCCCGGCGCCCGGGTGGTCCCGGACGAGGCGGCGCTGCGGGCCGAGGTACTGGACGCCGTGGCCGAGCACATCGGCCCGGTGCTGGAAGGGTTCGGGCCCCGGATGCGGCGCGGGAAGCGGGCACTGTGGGGCATGGCGACGGACGAGATCGTCGAGGGCCTCTGGTACATCGCCCATCTGCTCGGCGAGGAGCGCCGTGCGATGGCCGAGCTCGAACTCCTGCTGCCGGGCACCACCAAGCCGTACGTCGGCAACGCCGGATTCCGGGAGCTGACGGGACCGAACGGCGAATCGCTGCCGACCCGCGACCGCGCCAGCTGCTGCCTCTTCTACACCGTGCGCCCCGAGGACACCTGCGTCACCTGCCCGCGCACCTGCGACGCCGAGCGGGTACGGAAGCTCGCTCCCGCCTCCTGATCCCCACACCGCCCGTCCGGATGACGCAATTCGAACGCAACTGGTCTTCTTCGTCAGAGAATTCGATCAGATTCCGTCCATAAGCAGGCTGTGTCACCCCAATGGCGTGCTCTTGTCCCGAAACCCCCTGACCGGAGTGGGATTTCCGTCACGATGGCGCCCGAAACGCCCTACGTGACGCAAGGGACCGCGCATGAGACTGACCGACATATCGCTTGACTGGCTGCTTCCGGGCGCCGTGCTGCTCGTGGGTGTCATGGCGGCGGTGACGGTGGTCGCGCGCGGAAAGCGCGCCGCTGGAAAGGCCGCGGCCGACGACAACTGGGAACGCAGCGAGGAACGCCGGAGGCGCAAGGAGGCGCTTTACGCGACCGCCTCGTACGTCCTGCTCTTCTGCTGCGCGGCGGTCGCCGCAGCCCTGTCCTTCCACGGGCTCGTCGGCTTCGGCCGGCAGAACCTCAACCTCACCGGGGGCTGGGAATACCTCGTCCCGTTCGGCCTCGACGGCGCCGCGATGTTCTGTTCGGTGCTGGCGGTCCGCGAGGCCAGCCACGGCGACGCGGCCCTCGGCTCCCGGCTGCTGGTGTGGACGTTCGCCGGCGCCGCCGCCTGGTTCAACTGGGTGCACGCGCCGCGCGGCATGGACCACGCGGGGGCCCCGCACTTCTTCGCGGGGATGTCCCTCTCGGCGGCCGTGCTCTTCGACCGCGCGCTGAAGCAGACCCGCCGGGCTGCCCTGCGCGAACAGGGCCTGGTGCCCCGGCCGTTGCCGCAGATCCGGATCGTACGGTGGCTGCGGGCGCCCCGGGAGACCTTCGGCGCCTGGTCGCTGATGCTCCTCGAAGGCGTACGCACGCTGGACGAGGCCGTCGACGAGGTACGGGAGGACCGGCGGGAGAAGGAACAGGACCGGCTCCGCCGCCGGGACCAGGAGAAGCTGGACCGGGCCCGCATCAAGGCGCTGAACCGGCAGAACCGGGCCTGGGGGCGCGGTGGACGCGAGAGCGTCCAGGCGGCGGACCTCCCGGCCCTCGCACCCGCTTCGGGCTCCTCGCAGTCCGTCGCGGAGCCCGCCATAACAGAGCCGGGTCAGCTGCCTCTGCGACCCCGGCCATCCCTGCAAGCCGTACACGGCCCGAAACGGACCGCGAGCGGCTCGAACTCGAAGGATCCCGCCGCACCGCCCCCGGGGAATGACTCCCGGACCGTCGACCTCACCGCCGAGGACGACACCCAGGCCCTGCCCCGGCTCGACTCGCTGGAGCAGAAACTCAAGGACCTGGAGCAGCAGTTCGGCTGAGTACATGAGTGGGTGAACAAGTGAAATGAGTGGGTGAGAGAAGGATGTCGGGCACGTGGGCGTGCAGACGTGCGGATTCACGCATCGACGTGTTCCGTGCGTATGCCCGCCCATGTGCCTGCGGGCGCGGATGTCGGGTCCCGCTCGCTCACGGAAGGGCGAGGCGCCCGGTCAGGGCCGCCCGCCTCTCAGCTCGAACCACACCACCTTGCCCAGCATCTGGTTCTCCACACCCCAGGCGTCGGCGAGGCTCCGCACCAGGATGAGACCCCTGCCGTGCGTACCGTCGTCGGCGTTCGGTACGTACGGCGCGGGCAGGTCCGACATGAAGTCCCTGACTTCCACCCGGATTCTCCCGCGTCGTGCGGTGGCCGTCACCACCGCTCCATGACGGGTGTGGATGAGCGCGTTGGTGACCAGTTCGCTCGTGAGCAGTTCCGCCTCGTCGATCCGCTCGGCCTCGGCGTGCCGCCCGAGGAATTCCCTCAATTCCCGGCGCACCTCCCCCACGGCGGATCTGTCCGTATGGCCGATTCTGCGGCGCATTCGGTCGGACGGATTCCCCGCCCCGGCCCGCCGGCCATCCGGCTCTCGATCCGCGGCATCCGTGGTTCTTCCCTGCCGCTTCGTCATTTCCCCCGCGCGCACTGTGAACCGACCTCCCCTGCTCCGGCAATTCCTCGAACAGCTTCACGGGATGCATGCCCCGCCCGCGCGTTGTCACGCTTGTCGATTCATCAACAAGGAATCGAAGACCGCACGAGGCCACGCCGGTGAGCGCGGTCACGGCGCCTCCTCACCACGTCCACCGCCGGGAAACGTGACCGTTATCCAGGCACACCTGCGGTTAACTTCCGCAGAATTCACACGAGTTGGTGTTGACGCGGGAGGATCTACGCGCGTCATCATGGTGGGCATGCGAATCCCCCCACGGATCACCATGCTCGGCGGCACCGCCGCCCTCCTGTCCGTCCTCTTCGCCTCGGGTCCGGCTTCGGCGGACACCGCCGCACCCCCCGCCCCCACGACAACGCTCTCCGCCTCCCCCCACCTCACCGCCTCGTACGTCACCCACCCGTACGCCGCCTCCGCGCCCTTCGCCGCCGCCCCGGTCGGGAGCGTCTGCTACTCGGACCTGCCCTCCCAGGCGCACGACACCCTCGATCTCATCGATGCGGGCGGCCCGTTCCCGTACGACCAGGACGGCACCGTCTTCCAGAACCGGGAAGGCATCCTGCCGGACCGGAGCACCGGGTATTACCACGAGTACACGGTCATCACCCCCGGCTCGCCCAACCGTGGCGCCCGGCGGATCGTGACGGGTGAGGAAGTCCAGGAGGACTACTACACCGCCGACCACTACGCGTCGTTCGACCTGGTCGACCACGACTGCTGATCCCGCGCCCACCGGTCCGGTCCGCGCCGTCGCTCCCCCATCTGCGGCGCGGATCGCCGGACCGGCCCGGCCGGAAACACGGCGGAACGGCGGCCGCTTCCGCAGCCGCCGCCCCGCCGTACGTACGCGCCGTGCACTCCCCCGTGCCACGTACGCCCCCCGTACGCTCTTCGTGCGCTGATCAGGGAACGGTCAGAACCGCGTCGCGACGGTGGCTCCGTCGAATCCCTTGACCGAGTAGAGACTGATGAAGTGCCTTCCGGCGCTGGGGTTCTGGACGGTCAGGGTGTGCTCGTTCCCGTCCCCGGTGGCACGGCTGGTGTAGTCGCCGGTCATCGCCCATGAGCCGGCGTTGTAGTAGAGATCGGCTTCACCGTTGCCGCCCGTCATCGTGATCTTCAGCTCTGTCGTGCCCGAAGGAATGTCGATGTAGTGGTAGGAGTAGTTGCCCTCGGTGGCCGACAGATTGCTGCGCTTGCAGTTCTTCGCCAGCTTCCTGACATCGCTCTCCGTGCACTCGGGTCCCAGGTCCACCGGCGGGTTGGTGACAGTGCCGCACTTGCCGGCGGCACACGCCGTCAGCCAGGAACTCCAGTCCGCGTCGTACCGGCTACCGATGGTCGAGGTGAGCAGAGTGCGGGCACTTTCCCAGTCACCGCTGCGGTAGAGGCCCAGCAGCTGGTCGACGTCGCCGCGATGCGACTGGAGCATGTAGCGGACCGCCAGGTAACCCCAGTTGTAGATACGGGTCTGGTCGGCGTTCTCGTAGGTGGTGTCGAAGAGCGAGCGCAGGGTGTAAGTGCCCTTGCCGGCCTGGCTGATCGCGGCGTCATAGGTGACATTGCGGTACGAGTAGGAGACGTACTCCGCGAAGCCCTCGACCCACCAGATGGTCGGGGTCGTGAGGCCGTCCTCGAAGTCGCCGTGCATGTTGAACCGGCCGTCGAGGTAGTGCGTGTACTCGTGGTTGAGGTTCCAGATCTGGAACTCCGGCCTGACCCACTCCGCTTCGTAGGCGATGAACCGGGGCTGGTTGCCCTCGACGGACGGGTCGCCCTCCAGGTACATCCCGCCGTTGTTCGTGTCGATGCCGTAGATCGCGCCGGCGTAGGTCTGGTAATCGGCGCTGGAGTCGAAGACTACGACCTCGATCTTGTTGTTACGGTCATCGGCGACCGGCCCGTTGTCCCGTGCGATGTTGTGGAAGTAGGCGTCCTGGTTGCGCAGGCTGGTGCAGCTCGCCTCCAGGTCGGCGGTCGAGATGTCCTGGGCCAGGATGTTGATGCTGTCGCTGCACGTGTGCTTGACGGGCAGGACGGCGGCCTTGAGGCGGGCGGAGAGGTCACAGGTGTCGTATGTGGAGCAGTTGGCCCGGTCGTAATAGTCCGCCATCTCGGCCACACCGATCCAGAGCGCGGCGGTGGGTCCGGTGATGGAGCTCTTCTTGAGCAGAGAGACGGCCAGGGGGCTCGCCTTGCCGCGCAGTGACGGCTCCTTGAGGAAGCGGCCGAGTTCCCGGCCGGCGTTGGAGGCCAGGTAGGACCGCTCGGTGCCCAGCAGATCCAGGTGGTTCGCCGCGAAGTCGTGCAGCGCGTCGATCAGGCTGGGGTCGGCCTCCACCGCCGAGATGAACTCGGGCACCTGGTGACCGCGGAATGTCACGGTGTACACAGCGTTGACCGCTTTGAGCATGTACCAGGAACTGTTGTATGAGGAGTCGTATCCCGCGAGCAGCCGCTTGACGACACTCAGATAACGGGCGTTCTCCACGGCGCTGTCGATGAGGATGACCGCTTCGGAGAGGGTCTCACCGTTGGCGTCGGTCACGTCCGAGGAGTGCGAGGAGGCGAAGAATCCGTCCAGGGCTCCCTGGATGGCGGAGCGGAGCGCGGGGCCGTAGCTGCCGACCGTCGACGGGTCGTAGTACTGCACGTAGTAGCCGGCCCTGAGGAAGAGGACCAGCTGCGGCATTCCGGTGCTGCTGTCGCCGGGGTAGGCCGCCGTACGCGCGCGCATGGCGTCGGCGATGGTGACCATCTGCGCCTCGCGGAAGACGTTGTAGCCGTCCTGGCCCTTGATGGTGAACAGGGTGTTGACGCAGTCGGTGGTCGACGAGATCACCTGCTGGACGAGCGCGTCACCGGTGCGGCCGGCGAAGTCGCTGACATTGCACGCCGCGGCGGTGGTGAGACCGCGCGACTTGGCCGCGAGGCGCGCCTTGTCGGACATCGAGGGGGCGCGGCGGCTCGGTGCGGCGGCCGCGGAGTCGTCGTAGTCCCGCCTGAGCGCGTCCTTGTCCGCGGACTGGGGCGCCCGGTCCGCGGGCTTGAGGGGCGCGGTGCCGACATGCTCCGGGTCCTCGGCGGTCGGCGCCGACGACCGCGCGGTGGGACCGCCCGGCTCCGGGGCGCCGGCGGCCCCCGTGCCCGGCGCGGGCGCCTCGGACAGCGCGCCGGCCGCGAGCGCGGCCTTCGGCTGGGCGGACTGGGCCGGGGCTGCGAGCAGCCCGACGCCCAGGCAGGCCGCCAGTACCGCGGCGGAAATCCCGGCGGATATCCGGGCTGGTGACCGGGTGGATCTCCCGGTGTCTCTCTGGCGAACCGTTCGGTTCTTCACGTGCCGCCTCCCAGCGGAGTGGTGGCCGCACCGGGGAACGCGCGGCCTGTGGAGGGTTGAGCAGGGTGGGGAAGCAGCGGAGTTGACGGCCGTACCGCATGGCATGAGCACGACTCCGCGTCCCTGCGGTCAGTACAATGGCACATGTCACATGTCTTTCGGAAGCCGTTGACCCCACATTCATTTCCCCTCAACCCAGCCGCGTGGCAGGTGAATCGGCCCGCTCGATGACGGAGGGCAGGGATGGGGCCGCTCGGGCAGCGGCGGCTCCGTGGAGCTGACGCCGCCGCCGGCCCGCGCTCAGCCCCGTTCGAAGCAGTGGGAGCGGCCGATCGCGGAGAACCCTCGGCGCTCGTACCAGTGCCGGGGCCAGTCCATCGCATCGGCGGTCAGGAAGCGGGTGGCGCAGCCCGCATCGGCCGCCAGGCGCAGGGCGGTGGCGAGGACCGCGTCACCGTGGCCGCGGCCGAGGTGGGCGGACGCGGTGACCAGGTCCTCGATCTGGGCCATGCCGGTTGCCGGGTCCAAATAGAGGTCGGCCCATGAGGCGACCTCGCCCTCCTGGGCGCGGGCTCCGATGAAGTGGACCGTGTCGGCCCCTCGGTGGCGAGCCCGACGCCGGTCGACGAGGTGGCGTACGACCTCGTCGTCGACGTCCGGCAGAAAGCCCTGCCACCGCCGGGCGAGAGGGACACGCAGCGCGTCGAGGCCGACCGTCTCCGCGCTTCCACCGGTCGGCACCGGGCCCGTGTGCACCATGATCAGATAGACGGAATGGGCGTAACCGGCCCGGATCAGCGGCTCCGCGCAGGTCTGCGCGACACCGTCGTCGAGGACCGAGATCAGCCGGTGCGGCAGATGACCGAGTGCCTCGTCCGCGAGGGCGGGCAGGGACTCGGCTTCGACGGCCGCGTCGATGACCACCTGGTTGTTCGCGCGGGAGTGCGCGTAGGTGTCGTCATACGCGGCGAACCCGCCGGGAAGGTCGACGACCCGCGCGGCCTGGCGGCGGGCGAAGGCCGACAGGAAGGAAATGATCGGCTGCAGTTCCGGGTTCGGCATGGCAGGAGCCTAGGGCGTCAGGCGTCAGGCGCCCGGCAGCCCCTGCCCCTGCCCCTGCCCCTGCCCCTGCCCCACCCTGCGGTGCGTGATGCGTTCGGCGCCCTCGCCCTCGTTCACCTCTCCGCCATCGGCCCACAGGGACCGGACATGTGACATGTGAGCGAGCATGCAGGTCTCGGCGCGCTTCGCGTCTCCCGCGACGATCAGATCGAGCAGTTGAATGTGCTCCTCGGCGGACGTGATCAACTGACCTGTCTCCGCAAGCCTGTTGAGGCCGAAGAGACGTGAGCGCTTGCGGAGGTCCCCGACCTCCTCGACCAGCCGACGGTTGCCGGCCAGGGCGAGCAGCTCCAGATGGAAGCGCCGGTCGGCCTCCAGATAGCCGAGGATGTCGTGTTCGCGCGCGGCGTCGACGATCGCCAGCGCCAGCGGCCGCAGGGCCTCCAGCTGCCGGGTCTTCCCGAGCCGGGCGATCCGGCCGACGGTGGGAACCTCGATCATCGCCCGGAGTTCGGTGAAGTCGTCGAGGTCCTGCTCGGTCAACTCCGTGATCCGGAAACCCTTGTTGCGTACGGCTTCGACCAGGCCTTCGCGGGCCAGGTCGAGCATGGCCTCACGGACCGGGGTCGCGGAGACCCCGAACTCCGAGGCGAGCGCGGGTGCGGAGTAGATCATCCCCGGGCGCAGATCACCGGCGATGAGCGCCGCCCTCAACGCGTGGGCCACCCGGTCCCGCAGATGCTCCTGGGCCGAGATGGTGTTGAGGGATGAGAGGCGGGTCATGTGTATTCCTCCAGCACCGAGCGGGGCCTCAGGATACAATGTCACGTTACGCCTCCGTCCCCCTTCAGCCGTCCCCCCGGAACCGCCCCGCGCCCCGCCCCGGGCTGCTCACAGCAGGAATCCCGCGGGGAACGGATCTGTCGGGTCCAGGAAGAACTGCGCCGTACCGGTGATCCAGGCCCGGCCGGTCACCGTGGGAACGACGGCCGGGGTACCGGAGACACTGGTCTCCTCCACGAGCCTTCCCGTGAACGAGGTACCGATGAACGACTCGTTGACGAAGTCGGTGTTCAGGGGCAGTTCACCCCTGGCGTGCAACTGGGCCATGCGCGCGGAGGTTCCGGTCCCGCAGGGCGAACGGTCGAACCAGCCGGGGTGAATGGCCATCGCGTGCCGGGAGTGCGCGGCATCGGACCCCGGGGCGAGAAGCTGGACGTGCTTGAGGCCGCGGATATCGGGGTCGGCCGGGTGGACCGGCGGGTCGGTGGCGTTGATCGCGTCCATCACGGCGAGCCCGGCCGCCAGGATGTCGTTCTTGCGTGCGCGGTCGAAGGGGAGCCCGAGGTCGGCCAACGGCAATATGGCGTAGAAGTTGCCGCCGAAGGCCAGGTCGTAGCACACGGTGCCGTGGCCGGGGACGTCGACCTTGAGGTCGAGACCCGCGCTGAAGGCGGGCACGTTGGTGAAGGTCGCCGAGGTCGCCGCACCGTCCTCGACCCGGACGTCGACGCTGACCGGACCGGCGGGGGTGTCCAGCCTGACGACGGTGAGCGGTTCGGTGACGGCCACCATGCCGGTCTCGACGAGGACGGTGGCCACGCCGATGGTGCCGTGACCGCACATGGGCAGGGCGCCGGAGACCTCGATGTAGAGAACGCCGTAGTCCGCGTCCGGCCGGGTGGGGGGCTGGAGGATCGCGCCGCTCATGGCCGCATGGCCTCGGGGCTCGTACATCAGCAGCGTACGCAGGTCGTCCTGGTGCTCCAGGAAGTACCGTCGCCGCTCCGCCATCGTGGCGCCGGGAACGGTGCCGACCCCGCCGGTGATCACACGGGTGGGCATCCCTTCGGTGTGCGAGTCGACGGCGTGGAAGATACGGCGTGTACGCAAGGTTCCCCCTTGGACGGCCCCGCGGGCGCGGGGCGGTGACGGGCACGGGCACGGGCGCCGGTGCGCGTACGGGTACGGGGCAGGTGCGCGTACCCGTACGCAGCCGTCCCTGGCGCCGTACGTGGCTGTAGCGGTCCGGAGGGCCGGACGGTCAGTTCATTCCCTCGGCGAGGGCCTTCTCGGTCGCCGCCCGGACGGCGGCGACCGAGGCTTCGGGCAGCGGGAACCGGGGCGGCCTGGTGGGGCCGCCGTGCCACCCGACGAGATCCATCGACGCCTTGATCGCCTGGACGAACTCCGGCTTGGAGTCCCAGCGCAGCAAGGGATGCAACCGTCGGTAGAGTGGCAGCGCGGTCTCCATGTCTCCGGCGACGGCGGCTCGGTACAACGTGACACAGCTCGCGGGCAGCATGTTGGGACAGCCCGCGATCCAGCCGACAGCTCCCGCCAGGGCCAGTTCGAGCAGGACGTCGTCAGCGCCCACGAGGACATCGAGACCGGGGGCCAGTTCCGCGATCTCGTACGCACGGCGTACATCACCGCTGAACTCCTTCACCGCGACGATGCTGCCCTCCTGGTGGAGGCGGGCCAGCAGTGCGGGTGAGAGATCCACCTTGGTGTCGTACGGGTTGTTGTACGCCACGACCGGCAGGCCGGCTTCGGCGACCGCGGCGTAGTGGGCGCGGATCGCGCTGTCGTCGCAGCGGTATCCGTTGGGGGGAAGGAGCAGAACGGATCCGGCGTCGGCGTCCGCGGCCTGTTCGGCCCAGCGCCGTGACGCGTCGCTTCCGTAGGCGGAGACCCCGGGCATGACCCGGGCGCCGTCGCCAGCGGCCTCCACGGCCACCCGGACCATGCGGCCGCGCTCGTCGTCGGTGAGCGTCTGGTACTCCCCCAGTGAGCCGTTGGGCACCACACCGTCGCAGCCCGCCGCGATGAGGCGGCTGACATGTTCGCCGTACGCGTCGAAGTCGACGGACCGGTCCTCCCTCAGGGGCAGCGGCGTCGCCACCATGATCCCGTGCCACGGACGGGACCGGAGAGGGGTGTGCGTGTCGTTCGTCTGCATCGGGACTCCTTGGGAAGAGATATGACATGTCACTGGTGGCCGCGGTCCGGGTGTGAGGCAGGGCCGGGTGTGGGTGCGGCAGGGGGTGTGGCCTCAGTCCCCCGTCCCGGGCTTGTGCGGATCGCCCGCCAGCGCGGACAGGAGGACCGGGCAGGCCAGGGGCCGCCTTCCGGGCCCCGCCCCGCCGGCCGCCGGGCCGACGAGTTCCCGTACCGCGAATCCGCAGGTCTGCCCCTGGCACCAGCCCATACCGGCCCGGGTGAGGAGCTTGACCGTACGGGCGTCCCCGGCGCCCAGTTCGGAGACCGACGTCAGGATCCGCCCGGCGGAGACCTCTTCGCAGCGGCAGACCTCCGTATCGCCGGACAGCCACTGCCGCCAGCCGGGACGTGGCCGGTGGACGGCGCCCATGACCTCGGCGAACCGGCGCATCCGGGTCCGGGCCCGGTGCAGCGCAACCGCCCGCCTGCCCTGCCCGCCCCCGCCCCCGCCCCCACCGCCACCGCGGAACACCTTCTCCGGACCGGCCTGACGGGCCACCGAGAGGGCGGCCAGTTCGCCTTCGGCCAGGGCCAGTTGGACCCCTCCGATGCCGCCCGCCTCCCCCGCCGCCCACACCCCGGGCACGGTGGTGCGCAGCTGCGCGTCCACGACCACCCCATGTGTGCCGTCAGCTCGTTCGCGGGTGGCGCAGCCCAGTGCCGCGGCCAGTTCGGTGCGCGGCTCCAGCCCATGGCCGAGGGCCACGGCATCGCAGGGATGGCGGCGCTCCGTGCCCGGCACCGGCCGCCAGTCCCGGTCCAGACGGCTGACGGTGACACCCTCCACCCGGTGACGGCCGTGCACCGCCGTCACCGCGCTGTGCGTCCGGATACGCACCCCGTGGCGCAGCAGCTGGAACATGTTCCGGGCGCCTTCCGCGGCCTTGCCCGGGTTGACCGCCAGGGTTGCCGGGGCCCGCGCGTAGGACTCGTACCCCGCCGCCTCGACGAGCAGCGGGACCTCGGCCCCGGCCCGGACCAGGGAGACGGCGACCGCCTGGAGCAGCGGGCCGCTGCCCGCGACGACGATCCGCCGGCCCGGCAGAACCAGGCCGGACTTGAGCATGGCCTGCGCTCCGGCGGCACCGACGACGCCCGGTGTGGTCCAGCCCGGCGACGGCAGATGGCGCTCGTGCGATCCGGTGGCGATGAGCAGCCTGCGGGCGTCGACCTCCGTCCGGACGTCTCCCTCGGTCCCGGTCACCGCGTGCAGCCGCCAGCCGTCGTCCGCCCGTTCGACGGCCCATACCTGGTGCCGTGCGAGGTGCCGTATCCGTCCGGCGAGTACGTGCCGGCCGAAACGCTCGGCAAGAGCGGTGAACACCGGCCAGTCGTGGTGCAGGGCCTCGGGCCGAGTCGCCCCGAGCCCCGGTTCCGGGGAGCGGTAGAACTGGCCGCCGGGGCGTGCGGCCGCGTCCAGTACGGTCACGTCGATTCCCTGGTCGGCCGCGGTCACCGCCGCCGCCATCCCGGCGGGCCCGGCGCCCACCACCGCCAGCCCGGACGTCCCGTCGGGAGAGGGGTCCGGTGCCGGTATCAGCGGTTCACCTGGTGAGCCGGCTCGCATGACCGTCCCCCTCCTGTGTGGTGATCTCGTCGCCGGGTGCGGCGGGGATCAGACAAGCCCGTTGGTTGGGACGTCCGTTGACGGTGGCGAGGCAGTCGAAGCACGATCCGATTCCGCAGAAGGCCCCGCGCGGGCTGCCGTTCACCCGGGTCGTGCGCCAGCTCATGATTCCCGCTCCCCAGAGCGCCGCGGCGATGCTCTGTCCGGGCAGGGCGCGGACCGGGCGGGCGTCGATGGAGATGGTGAATTCCAGGTCGGGTGCCGCTCCGACCAGTTCGGCCGGGGTGCGTGCGGCCGGGTGCCGCGGAAGGCGTTTCACGGCGACTCCGTTCGACTCTGCCGTGGATTCCGGCGGCGGGGTTCTTCCGCGTGCCCGGACCCGGCCGGCCGACGGGTCACAGCCGGTCGGCCGCTCTCCGCCAACTGGTGGTGCTGTTCGTTCTGTTCGTGCTGCCCGAACCGGTCCGGGCTGAACGGGCCCGCCTCCGCGGCGGGTTCCTCCCCTCGGATCGCTGCCACGACGAGCTGTCCGGTGGCCGGGGCCAGACCGATCCCCGCCCCCTCGTGACCGCAGGCGTGGTAGAGGCCGGGGGCGCGGGAATCGTGGCCGATCGCGGGCAGATGGTCGGGCAGGTAGGGGCGGAAGCCGTGGTAGGCCCGCAGTACCCGGACGTCGGCCAGGAAGGGGAAGAGAGCGGCGGCCTGGGCGGCCAGACGGCGCAGGACCGGGACGGACAACGACCGGTCGAAGCCGACGCGTTCCCTGCTGGCTCCGATCAGTACCGGTCCGGAAGGGGTGCCCTCGACCACGACGGACGTCTGGAGTGCGGCGGACCCGCTGGACACGTCCGCCACGTATTCCGCCGCGTACACCTTGTGCCGGATCAGCCGCGGCAGCGGCTCGGTGACCAGGACGAACCCGCGTCGCGGCAGGACCGGCAGCCGCACGCCGGCCATGGCCGCCAGTTCGCCGCCCCAGGTTCCGGCGGCGTTGACCACGGCGGGGGCGTGCAGCTCGCGCCGGCCGGTCCGGACACCCCGTACGGCGCCACCCGGCCCGGTGAGCACGGCGGTCACCTCCTCGCCGGAGTACAGCGCCGCCCCCGCGTCGCGCGCCGCACGCATCAGGCGGGCTGTCGCCACAGCGGGCTGGACCTGGGCGTCCTGCGGGTAGTGGAATCCTCCGGCGAGTCCGGGTGCCAGGTGCGGTTCGAGCCCGGTCAGCCCGTGCGGGGTGACGGGGTGCGCCTCGACCCCGGCCGCCCGCTGGTCGCGCACTGTCGCGGTGAGCTGTGCCAGGGACTCCTCACTGGCCGCCACCACCAGTCCGCCCTTGGTCTCGTACTCGATGTCCGGCGGCAGGCGGTCGGACAGTTCCCGCCACAGCGCGGACGACAGGAGTGCCAGATCCAGCTCCGGGCCGGGCACCTTGTCGGAGACCAGGAGGTTGCCCTCACCGGCTCCGGTGGTACCTCCGGCAACCGGTCCCCGGTCGACGACCGCGACGGAGAGTCCGGAGCGCGCCGCGTAGTAGGCACAGGCGGAACCGACGATGCCGGCGCCGACGATGACGACATCCAGGGGCTGTCTCGTGAGCACGGCAGTAATATGTCACATTGCTCAATGGGTGCCAAGAGAGCGTGCGGCAGGGAGATTTCGGCGGTTCACGGGCTATCGGAAGTCCTCACCGGGCATGTCATCGCGTGACGTTTTACGCGCACAGATTCCGGAGGCACCCGATGCATGACGACCGCTCCCTGGTGGAGGGCCGCCTCGAACGAGCGCTCCACCAGTTCATCCGGCCCGCCCAGTACGCGGCCCGTACCCCGCTGTCGCTGTCCGTCTGGCACGCGCCGGGCGAACCCGTGCCCGTGGCCGAGGCCCTCGGCGCGACGTACGAGCCCTTCACCTCCGGAACGGCGTGGGGCACACCCTGGTCCACCAGCTGGTTCCGGCTCGAAGGGACGGTGCCCGGCGCGTGGGCGGGGCGCCGGGTGGAAGTGGTCGTCGATCCCGGGTTCTCCGGCCAGGGGCCGGGTTTCCAGGCGGAGGGCATGCTGTACGACACCTCGGGCGTCCCCCTCAAGGGCATCCACCCGCGCAACCGCCACCTCACGGTCGCCGGGGCGGCGGCGGGCGGTGAACCGGTCGCCCTGCTCCTGGAGGCGGCGGCCAATCCCGCCGTGCTGGAGCACGGCTTCGAACCGACCCCGCTCGGTGACGTCCTGACGGCCGGGGACAGCCCTCTCTACCGTTTCGCCTCGGCGGACCTCGCCGTGCTCGACGAAGAGGTCTGGCATCTCGTCCTGGACGTCGAGGTGTTGTCCGAGCTGACGCGGGAACTGCCCGCCGACCGCTCCAGGCACCACGAGATCCTGCGCGCGCTGGAACGGATGCTCGACGCGCTCGACCTGCACGATGTGGCGGGCACGGCGGCGGCGGGCAGGGAGGAACTGGCGGAGGTGCTGTCCCGCCCCGCGTCGCCGAGCGCGCACCGCGTCTCCGCCACCGGGCACGCGCACATCGACTCGGCCTGGCTGTGGCCGCTGCGCGAGACGGTGCGCAAGGCGTCCCGGACCTTCGCCAATGTCACCGCGCTCGCCCGGGACTATCCGGAGCTGGTCTTCGCCTGTTCGCAGGCGCAGCAGTACGCCTGGGTCAAGGAGCACCAGCCGCACATCTGGGAGCGGATCCAGCGGGCGGTCGCGGACGGGCAATGGGCGCCGGTCGGTTCGATGTGGGTGGAGTCCGACGCCAATATGCCGGGCGGAGAGGCCCTGGCCCGCCAACTCGTGCACGGGAAGCGCTTCTTCGAGGAGGAGCTGGGCGTGGAGACGGAGGAGATCTGGCTGCCGGACTCCTTCGGTTACACGGCCGCCTTCCCGCAGCTGGCGCGGCTGGCCGGAGTGCGGTGGTTCCTCACCCAGAAGCTCTCGTGGAACCAGCACAACAAGATGCCGCACCACACCTTCTGGTGGGAGGGCATCGACGGGACCCGGGTGTTCACCCACTTCCCGCCGGTCGACACCTACAACGCCCAGTTCCACGCGAGTGAACTCGCCCATGCCGAACGGAACTTCGCCGAGAAGGGGCGGGCCACCCGCTCCCTGGTGCCGTTCGGATGGGGCGACGGCGGGGGCGGGCCGACCCGCGAGATGATGGAGAAGGCGCGCAGGCTGCGGGACCTGGAGGGATCGCCCCGGGTCTCGGTCGAGAAGCCGTCGGCGTTCTTCGCGGCTGCCGAGGAGGAGTACGGGTCGCAGGCGCCCGTCTGGTCGGGCGAGCTGTATCTGGAGCTGCACCGGGCCACGTACACCACTCAGGCCAAGACCAAGCAGGGCAACCGCCGCAGTGAACACCTGCTGCGTGAGGCCGAGTTGTGGGCGACGGCGGCCGCGCTGCGGTCCCCCGGCTACCGCTACCCGTACGAAGCGCTGGACCGCGTGTGGAAGACCGTGCTGCTGCACCAGTTCCATGACATCCTGCCCGGTTCGTCGATCGCCTGGGTGCACCGCGAGGCCCGTGACACCTATGAGGAGGTGCGCGCGGAGCTGGCGGACCTGGTCGCCGGGGCGGTGGCCTCGCTCGGCGCCCCGGCGGGGACGGTGGCGCTCAACTCCTCGCCGTACGCCCGCGTTCAGGTGCTCGAACTGGACGCCGGGACGGCTGGTTCGCTGCCTTCCGGAGCCCGGGTGCAGGAGCTGGGCGAGGGGCGTGTGGCGGTGGCGGTCCGTGCACCGGGCCTGGGCGCCGGGCCGCTGGACGGCTCGGCCGTTCCGGGCGGGCCGGTCACGGCGGCCGGAGCTCCGGACGGCGGGACCGTGCTCGACAACGGGCTGTTGCGGGTCACCGTCGACCGGGACGGGCTGGTCTCCTCGGTACGCGATCTGGCGGCGGGGCGGGAGGTGCTGGCCCCGGGGCTGCGGGCCAACCTTCTTCAGCTGCACCCGGACCACCCCAATCACTGGGACGCCTGGGACATCGACCGGCACTACCGTCGTACCCGCACCGATCTGACCGGCGCCGACTCCGTGTCCCTGGTCGAGGAGGGGCCGCTGCGGGCGACGGTCCGGGTGGTGCGCTCGTTCGGGAGGTCCACGGTCGTGCAGGAGCTGTGCCTCTCGGCCGGGAGCCGCCGGCTCGACATCGGGACGGAGGTGGACTGGCGGGAGTCCGAGAAGGTCCTCAAGGCGGCCTTCCCGCTGGACGTCCACGCCGAACGGTCCACGGCCGAGATCCAGTTCGGCCATGTCCACCGGGCGACGCACGACAACACGGGGTGGGACGCGGCCCGCTTCGAGATCTGCGCCCACCGCTGGCTGCGGGTCGCCGAGCCCGGCTACGGTGTCGCGCTGCTCAACGACTCGACGTACGGCCACGAGGTGACCCGGACCCCGCACACGTCGGGGCTCGGTACGACGGTACGGCTGACGCTGCTGCGCGCCCCGCACAGCCCGGACCCGGACACCGACCTCGGCATCCACCGGTTCCGCTACGCGCTCGCCCCGGGCGCCGAGGTCACCGATGCCGTACGGGAGGGGCTCGCGCTCAACCTGCCGCTCCGGACGGCGATGGCACCGGCCCTGCCGTCACTCGTGGATACCGGGCATCCGGCGGTGACGGTGGAGTCGGTGAAGCTCGCCGAGGACCGTGGCGGCGATGTGATCGTGCGGCTCTACGAGTCGGCGGGCGGACGGGCCGAGACCCGGCTGACGGTCGGGTTCTCCGTCGTCCGGGCCCACATCACCGATCTGCTGGAGCGGCCGCTGCACCCGGCGGACACCGACGGGAACAGGATCGTGCTGACCCTGCGGCCCTTCCAGATCCTCACCGTGCGGCTGACCCCGGCGTAACGCCGGACCGCGACATCACCCGCCCGACCGCCTCCCGCCTCGCCGCCGACCCTCACGCCTCGCCCCCTCGTCCCTTCTCCCCTTCTCCCCGGCGCCCCGGCACCCCGGCACCCCGGCACCCCGGCACCCCGGCACCCCGGCACCCGGGAGAGGTGTCAGGGGCGGGGGACGTTGCGCAGGTTGGAGCGGGCCATCTGCAGCATCCGGCCCACTCCGCCGTCGAGCACGATCTTGCTGGCGGACAGCGCGAAGCCGGTCACCATGTCCGCGCTGATCTTCGGCGGAATGGAGAGGGCGTGGGGATCGGTGACCACGTCGACGAGTGCGGGGCCCTTGTGCTTGAAGGCGTCCTTGAGGGCGCCCTCCAGCTGCTTGGGCTTCTCCACCCGTACCCCGTACGCCCCGGCGGCGCGGGCGATGGCGGCGAAGTCCGGGTTCTTGTTGGTCGTGCCGAACGACGGCAGGCCCGCCACCAGCATCTCCAGTTCCACCATGCCCAGGGAGGAGTTGTTGAACAGCACCACCTTCACCGGCAGGTCGTACTGGACCAGCGTGAGGAAGTCGCCCATCAGCATGGTGAATCCGCCATCACCGGACATCGACACGACCTGCCGGTTCCGGTCGACGAACTGGGCGCCGATGGCCTGCGGCAACGCGTTGGCCATCGAGCCGTGGCTGAACGAACCGATCACCCGGCGCTTGCCGTTGGGCGAGAGATAGCGGGCCGCCCATACATTGCACATCCCGGTGTCCACGGTGAACACCGCGTCGTCGTCCGCGAGTTCGTCCAGCACCGAGGCGACGTACTCCGGGTGGATCGGCACGTGTTTCTCGACCTTGCGGGTGTACGCCTTGACCACGCCCTCCAGCGCGTCGGCGTGCTTCTTCAGCATCCGGTCGAGGAATTTGCGGTCGGTCTTGGCCTTCACCCGCGGCGTCAGACAGCGCAGCGTCTCGCGCACGTCGCCCCAGACCGCGAGATCGAGCTTGGAGCGCCGCCCCAGGTGCTCGGGACGCACATCGACCTGGACGATCTTCACATCGTCCGGGAGGAAGGCGTTGTACGGGAAGTCGGTGCCCAGCAGGATGAGCAGATCGCACTCATTGGTCGCCTCGTAGGCGGCGCCGTAGCCGAGCAGCCCGCTCATCCCGACGTCGTACGGGTTGTCGTACTGGATCCACTCCTTGCCGCGCAGCGCGTGCCCGACCGGCGCCTTCACCCGCTCCGCGAACTCCATCACCTCGGCATGCGCGCCCGCGGTGCCACTGCCGCAGAACAGCGTCACCCGTTTGGCCTCGTCGACCATCCGGCAGAGCTTGTCGATCTCCTCGTCCCCGGGCCGCACCGAGGGCCGCGAGGTGACGAGGGCGTGCTCGATCGACTTCTCCGGGGCGGGCCGCGACGCGATGTCCCCCGGCATGGAGACGACGCTGACGCCCCCGCGACCGATCGCGTGCTGAATGGCCGTCTGGAGCAGCCGGGGCATCTGCTGCGGGTTGGAGATCATCTCGTTGTAGTGGCTGCACTCCTGGAAGAGCAGCTCCGGATGGGTCTCCTGGAAGTAGCCGAGTCCGATCTCGCTGGAGGGGATGTGCGAGGCGAGGGCGAGCACCGGGGCCATGGAGCGGTGGGCGTCGTAGAGACCGTTGATGAGATGCAGATTGCCGGGGCCGCACGAGCCGGCACAGGCGGCCAGACTGCCGGTGATCTGCGCCTCGGCACCGGCGGCGAACGCCGCGGTCTCCTCGTGCCGGACCTGGATCCAGTCGATGGCCGCGTTACGCCGGATGGCGTCGACCACCGGGTTCAGGCTGTCGCCGACCACCCCGTACAGGCGCTTGACCCCCGCCCTGACGAGGATGTCGACGAACTGCTCCGACACGTTCTGCTTGGCCATGGGTGCGCACCCTCTCTGCCGTGTGCTCCGTGCACGCTCGGCTTACCGGACTCCGGAGAACGGAACACCGTCCGGACGGTCTCCGGAGTCCATCAACCCACGGCACGCGGGGTTACGCCTCCCAGACGGCCGCGCTCGTACGGTCGTCGGCGTACCCCTTCACCCTGAGCTGGGTGTCCGCGAGGAAGGCGGGCAGTCCGGGCGGGCCGGGGCGGGCCCAGCGCCCGGCGAGCTCCGCGGCGAGCGCCGGCTCCCCGCGCATCGGTTCGGCGAGCCCGTCGCTGCACAGCAGGAGCGTGTCCCCGGGCCGGGCCACGGATGCCCGGAACCGGAAGGGCTCCGCAGCCGGGGCGCCCTCGGCCCGCTCACGGCCGTCCGGGGGAAGCGCGATCCTCGGTTCCAGGTCGTGCCAGGCGCCGTCCCGGAGCCGGAAGAGGCCGCCGCTCCCGACACCGAAGAAGACCCGGGTACGGCACTCGGGGTCGGCGGGCAGCAGCAGACAGCGCAGCCCCGCGGTGTACTCCTGCGGTTCGAGCCCCAGTTCGGCGGCGCGGGCGCGGAGCTTTCCGTAGGTGCGGTCGACGAGCCGGTGGAGCCCCGATTTCAGATCGCCCCGGCGCCTGGCCCGTATGTCCTCGGCGAGCCTGGAGTGACTGCGGCCGACGGCCCCGCCGATCCAGCGGCACGCGTCGGCCGTCGCGAGCTGCGTCCCGTCGGCGGTACGTGCGCCGCCGGCCACCGCGACGAGGACCAGGGCGCTCTCGCCCGTCCCGAAGCGTGCGGTGAGCAGGGCGTCGCGCCGGGGTTCTCCCCGCGAGCGTGCCGAGTCGCCCCGGACGGAGGCGGTGCGCAGCGTGTACGTGCCGTACCGGGCACCGTCGAGCACGGTGTCGGGGACGAGCGCGTCCAGGTTGAGAGGAGTGGCTGCGGGCAGGGCCACGGGGTCGCGGTCGTAGGTGGGCGGCCGGTCGCCGAGGTGCCCTACGGCCGGACGGGGCACGGGGTCCGCGACGGGTGCGGGGACCTCGGCAGGTGCTGGGTCCGCGACGGGTGCGGCTCCGACAGGCACGGATACCTCGACGGGTACGGGCTCCGCGACGGGCACGGGCTCCGCGACGGGTGCGGGGACCTCGGCAGGTGCTGGGTCCGCGACGGGTGCGGCTCCGACAGGCACGGATACCTCGACGGGTACGGGCTCCGCGACGGGCACGGGCTCCGCGACAGGTGCGGGGACCTCGGCAGGTGCGGGGACCGGCGCCGGTGGGTGTCCGGCGGCATCGGGCCCGGCGGACCGGAGGGGCAGCGGCGGTTTGGCCGCGGGCGGCGGAGGCGGGGGCGGCGGAGGGGGCGGCGATGGCGGCGGCGGCGATGGCAGGGGTGGGACCGGCTCGGCGAAGGTCCGCGGCTCGGGCGGTCCGGACGGAGGCTCCCAGGGGGCGCGGAACGCCATGGTCCGAAGTGGCGCCGGGGGCGCCGGGGGCGGGACCCCTAACGACACCGCGTCCGACACGGAGTCGAAGCGGTCGTCGAGACTGTCGGCCGCGCCGCTCGGACCGGTGTCCGGCGCGGCCTCGTCGTACAGCTTGCGCCACCAGTCGTCCTCATGGGCGGTGGGTGTCTCCCCCTGCTGACTCATGCCCTTATTGTCGACCGCGGGGCACCCGCGAAAACGGGGCATCCGGAAAACGTGGCGCGTAACAGAGGTCCGCCGGGCGGCCCCCCCCCCCCCCCCCACACACACACACACACACGGGAAGGACGCCCGACGGACCGGTCGGGGTGTCCGGCAGCCGCCGGGCCGGTACGTCCAGGTGCTACGTCCAGCCGCGGCGTCCTGCCGCGGTGATCAGCGCACCACGTACGCGTCGTTCACGGTCTGGACGACCGTGTTGCCGTTGGCGTCCGTCAGTTCGGTCCTCAGGGTGACCGACTTGCCCGACGCTCCCTCGTGGTTCACGGTCGCTGACCAGCGGCCGCCCTGCTGGCCCGTGACGGCCTCGGACCAGGTCTCGCCGCCGTCGTACGAGAAGGAGACCTCGGCGCCGGTGAGCTTGCCGGGCGTGTAGCCGGCGTGGCCGGTGACCGTGAGGCCGATGCGCTGGCCGTCCGTGGCCGGCAGCGTCTTCATCCCGTCCGACGGGACGTCGTAGCGGGGGAAGAGCAGCGGGATGCCCTGCGAGTAGACATCGGCCTGCCGCTCGGAACGGAACTTCCAGGTGGTCTCCGTCGCCGTCGAGCGCTTCCACACCGCGGCCGGCTGGCCGATCTTCGTGGTCGACATGGTGAGTTCGTACGCACGGTCCCCGGCCGGGACGGTGAACGCGCCGAACGGGTACCCGCTGCTGCCGATGACCTCTCCGCCGCTGGTCAGCCGCATGCTGCCGATGTCACCGAACGATCCCTGCTCCCCCGCGTGTTCGGTGTCGGACACGAACCCGGGCGCGATCCCGATCACATTGTCCTGCCGCTCGGCGGCAAGGAGTTCCTTTCCTGCGGCGTCGCGCGGGGTGCCCGGCGTCAGCAGACCCCGGTACCACTCCTCGGTGCGCTTGTGGCCCGCCTGGTAGGTCCGTGTCCGGTCGGTCATGAACTCGCCCCAGGGGAAGCTGGAGGAGAGCATCTTCCGCCAGGTGCTGTCGCCCTCCGAGTAGTACTCGGTGCGCTTGCCCGGCGTGGCGACCGTGTCGAATCCGGCGGCGGAGTAGGTGCCGCCGTACGGCCGCGTGACCAGCAGCGTGTCCACGAAGTCGGCGGCCAGGCCCATGGAGTCGTGCGTCGCGGTGACCGAACCGAGCTTCTTGTCGCGGACCTTGTAGGTGCGGTCCGAGGTGATCTGGCCCGTCTCGGGGAAGGCCAGGTTGTAGACGAACGGGCTGACCGCCGTCGCCTTCCAGGACACCTCGGCCGGACCCCCGCCGAGCGCGGCGGTGAGGACGGCGGCCTCGTCGGCCGTGAGACCGAGGACCGGCAGCGGAGCGGGACCGTAGCCGATGCCCGGCTTCCAGTCACCCGCGGCGGCGCGGTGCACGAGGAGGGCCTTGGCACCCGCGGCCTGGGCGGCACGCGCCTGGGTGGTGACGCCGGCCTCGGCGACCTTCACCAGGGCGATCCGGCCCTTGACCCCGGCGGCCGCCAGCTCGGCGGCGGTGCCGGTGCCCGCGTCGACGACCTCGGCGCTGCCGGTGCCGTCCAGGTTGACGGAGCCCGTTCCCGCGGGACGCGGGTGCAGGGCCGGGCCGCCGACGAGGGAGAACTTCTCGATCTGCGGCGCGTAGGCGCGCCAGAAGCTGTTGAACTCGAAGTCGCCGTCACGGGGCTTGCCCTGGACGTCGACCAGGTAGTTCTTGACGAGTCCGGTGCCCGAGATGGAACCGGAGTGCAGCCAGGTGTCGTCCCACGAGCGTCCGAACGCGAGCGTGGTCGTGCGGGTCTCGGTGGCCCGGTCCTCGGTCTTCACGGTGAGCTTGTGCGCCTTGCGCGCGTCCAGCACCACGGTGGTGTCGTCGGTGACGTTCAGCTGCGGCCTGGCGAGGTAGCCGACGGACTCGACGAGCTGCCCCGTGGCGTCCTTCGGGTCGGGCGAGGCGATGAAGCTGGAGACGAAGTACGCGCCGGGGCGCACCTGGTACGTCTGGTCGGACGCGCCGTCGTTGAAGCGGCGTTCGCCGGATGACGTGTCGGTGCCGATGACGTCGAGCGAGGACGCGCCGTCGGCGGGCTTGCCGGTGCGGTCGATGAGCTTGACGCGCAGGGTGACGGTCTCCGGGGCGACGTACAGGGAGAAGGGGGTGGCGACCTCGACACCGTCGGCGGTGGCCAGGACGCGTCCGGTGACATCGCCGTACTGACCGCTGTCCAGGCGTGCGTCCGGGGTGAGTTCCAGCGGGACGCGGACGGTGGCGCCGGCCGGTACGGTGACGGACTTGCGGGCGAGCCGCGCGATACCGGAGCGGACGGCCGAGCCGTCGTTGCCGGTGACGCCCGCGACCTTCAGCGCCAGCGTGACCGGCTTCTCGCCCAGGTTGGTGTAGGGCACCTCGACGGTGGTGCGGTCGCTCCTGTCCTGCGGCCAGTTGAACGTGCCGCCCTGGACGGCCGGGGATCCGACGACGGACGTGTCGACGGCACGCGCGACATCGAGGCGGCCCGCGCCGGTCTCCCGTACGTCACCGGGGACATCGCTCTTCGCGGAGGAGACCAGGGCCGCCTTGACCTGCTGGGCGGTCCAGTCGGGGTGACGCTGCTTCACGATCGCGGCGGCGCCCGCGACATGCGGGGTGGCCATCGACGTACCGGACATCGTCCGGTACGCGTACGGTCCCCGTCCGCCGGCCGCGGCGGCCGAGATGTCGACGCCGGGGGCGGCGATCTCGGGCTTGAGGGTGTGCGAGACGGTCGCCGGGCCGAGGCTGGAGAAGTTCGCGGTGGAGTCGTCGCGGTCGACGGCGCCGACGGTCAGCACGCTGGGGGCGCAGCCGGGCGAGGAGACGGTGTTCAGCGCCGGACCGATGTTGCCGGCCGCGACCACGAACAGGGTGTCCTTGCTCTTGCCCAGTTCCTCCGCGGCGAGGCTCATCGGGTCGGTGCAGTCGGTGGGGGCCGCGCTGCCCAGGCTCATCGAGACGACGTCGGCCTTGTTGTCGACGGCCCACTGCATGCCCGCGATGATCCATGAAGCGGCGCCGGAGCCGCCGTCGTTGAGGACCTTGCCGACGAGGAGGTCGGTGCCGGGCGCGACGCCCTTCTTCTTCCCGCCGCTCGCCGCGCCGGAGCCGCCGACCGTGGACAGCGTGTGGGTGCCGTGGCCCTGGCGGTCGTCGGTGGACGCGGAGTCGGTGAAGTTCTCCGAGGCGGTGATGCGGCCCTTGAGGTCCGGGTGCTCGGCGTCCGCGCCGGTGTCGAGCACGGCGACCTTGGTGCCCTTGCCGTTGTAGCCCGCGGCCCAGGCGAGGTCGGCGCCGACCTGCTTGGTCGACCTGTCGAGACTGGCTTCGACCTTGCGGTCGAGCCACAGCTTCTCCAGCCCGGCGGCGGAGCGCGAGCGGGGCGCGGTGATGTCGGCCCAGAAGGCGGTGGTCCGCTTCTTGTCGGCCTTGAGCGCGACTCCGTCGATGACGTCGAGGGCCGCTCCGCGCTCGGCCCCGAGCGGGGTGGGCCGGGCGCCGCGTGCGGTGTCCTCGCGGTAGGTGGCGATCAGCGGCACGGTCGTGGAGTGCGCGTCGTCGTAGCCCTGGCGGATCAGTCCGGTGACGTTGAAGAGTTCCTCGTCGACCGTGCCCGCGGCGAGCGCCCCGACGGCGGTGTCCGGGTAGACGTACAGGTCCTTGCCGGACTGCCGGGTCTGGACGAGGGGTACGGTGCCGTCGGCGCGGGGCAGCGCGGTGGCGGAGGCGGACCCCGAACTGTCCGTGCTCACCACCACCTTGTCGCCGGTGACCAGGGTCACGGTGACCTGTCGGCCGTCCTTCGCGGGATCGGCCGTGCTGCCGGTGAGCGGCTTTCTGGCGGTCGCGTCGTCCGGTGGCGCCGCCACGGACGGGGCGATCGCGGTGGCGGCCAGGACCGCGGCGGTGGCCGCCCCCAGTGCCGTACGCGATATCGGGCGCATCGTTCTCCCCTGGTCAATCCGGAATGAAGTAACCCAAGGCACGACATTCCAGAGGTTGTTGGTGCTGCGGTGGCGCCACATTGGCAGAGCGGCCACCGGTACGGGGATGATGTGAGCGGCGGGTTTACGCCGTGGCCTTTTCCCGCCACGGCCGGTCGGCCGGAGCAGGCGCGGCGATGCGCGATCACGACGCCCGGGGAGGGCCGGAGAATGCTGGGTGCGATAGGTCTCGACGAGATCCAGGAAGCGGCGTACCGCGCGCTCGTCGCGGCGGGGGCCGCCGAACTCTCCGATCTCGCGCACCGGCTGGCGCTTCCCGAGACGGACACCGAACGGGCGCTGCGCCGGCTGGAGCAGCAGGGACTGGCGGCCCAGTCCTCGGCGAGGCCGGGACGCTGGGTGGCGGCACCTCCGGCGGTGGCGCTGGGGGCGCTGCTGATCCAGCAGCGGCACGAGCTGGAGCAGGCGGAGCTGGCGTCGGCGCTGCTGGCCGAGGAGTACCGCGCGGAGGCGAGCGAGCCCGCGGTGCACGATCTGGTGGAGGTCGTGACCGGGGCGAGCGCGGTCGCGCACCGTTTCCATCAGCTGCAGCTGGGGGCGACCTCGGAGGTCTGCGCCCTGGTCACCGGCAATCCGATCGCGGTGAGCGGCATGGACAACGAGTCCGAGGAGCGGGCGGCGACGCGCGGGGTGACCTTCCGGGTGGTCGTGGAGCGCGAGGTGCTGTCACTGCCGTCCGGAATCATGGAACTGTCGGCCGCGCTGAGCCGTGACGAGCAGTGCCGGGTGGTGGACCGGGTGCCGACGAAACTGGTCGTCGCGGACGGCGGGCTGGCGATGGTGCCGCTGACCGGGCGCGGTGCGGAGCCCGCCGCCCTGGTCGTTCATGCCAGCGGGCTGCTGGAGTCGCTGATGGGACTCTTCGAGGCGGTGTGGCGGGAGGCGATGCCGCTGCGGCTGGGCGAGTCCGGCTGGGTCCGGGAGGACGGGGTCGGGCCCGATCCGACGGATCTGGAGATCCTGTCGCTGCTGCTGGCGGGCCTGACGGACGCGAGTGTGGCGAAGCAGTTGGAGCTGGGGCTGAGGACCGTTCAGCGCCGGGTGAAGGGGCTGATGGAGCTGACCGGGGTGTCGACCCGGCTCCAGCTGGGCTGGCACGCGTACGAACGGGGCTGGGTGGCGCGCACCCCCCGCGTATGAGGCGGCCGGCGGGCCCGGGGCGCACGCGGGCGGGAACGGGAGTCCGCGCAGGTGGCCGGGGCTGTGCTGACGGGCGGGAGGCGCCGGTCTCCGGCAGGCTGGTGGGATGAGTGTGTGGCAGCTCGTCGCCGTCGGCCTGGTCATGCTGCTCGGACTGGTCGGCGTGCTGGTGCCGGGCGTGCCGGGGCAGGCGATCGTGTGGGCCGCGGTGCTGTGGTGGGCGCTGACGGACACGACACCGGTCGCCTGGGGCGTACTCATCGGCGCAACGGCCGTGCTGCTGCTCAACCAGGCCCTGAGACCTCTGCTGCCACCGCGGCGCCCCGACGAGGCGGGAGCGCCCCGCAAGACCTTGGTGATCGGCGGGGTGACCGCGATCGTGGGGTTCTTCGTGCTGCCGGTGGTGGGCGGGATCCTGGGGTACGTCGGCGCGGTCTACGGCACCGAACGGCTGCGGCTCGGCAGCCGGGGAGCGGGCTGGGCATCGGTGCGCTCGGTGATGCGGGCGACCGGTTTCTCGGTGCTGGTGGAGCTGTTCGCCTGCCTGCTGGTCGCGGGGGCGTGGCTGGGCGCGGTCCTCTGGGGCTGAGTCCCGGGGCACGGAGGGGCAGCGAGCGCCGTGTCCACAGCACCGGAACCCTCCGCTACGGTTCCGGGGTGCCGTCCGCGACATCGCGCCGTCGCCACGCGCGCACGCCGGCGGTCTGCCCGCGGTATTGGCTCACCGGCGCGGCTTCGACGCCCGCGACCGCTCACGGCACGCGACACGGCCGCGGCCTCACCGCCCTTCGAGCTCCAGATGGCGCACGGCGTACGAGCGCCAGGGCCGCCAGGACTGCCGCGTCTCCCCGCCCGGCGCCCCGTCCCGCGCCGCGTCCGGGTCCACGTCGGGATCGCCGAGTGCCCGCATCCGGATCAGCGCCGCGCTCCGCGGGTCCATCCCCGGGAGCCGGCGCAGCGCCGCTTCCGCCTCGTCCCGGTCCGCACCGGCGTCCAGCCGTACGTCGCCGTCGGCCAGCGCCGCCGCCAGCGCCACCAGCGCGGGTTCCACCGCGGCACCGGCCAGCACGCCCGGCTCGGGAAACACATGGGTGAGCCCGCCGCAGGGCACGTCCAGCACCTTGCCGTACCGCTCCACCAGTTCCTCCGCCCGCGCACGCCCCACCAGCGTCCGTACGGCGAACTCCTCCGGGTCCGCGGCACCCGGCGACCGCAGCCCCGGCCGCGCGGCGACGAGCGGTGCGAGCCGGGGGTCGGCGCCGAGCGCCTCGTCGACGGCGTACGGATCGGCGTCCAGGTCAAGGAGCCGGCGCAGCCGCTGCACGGCGGTGGTGAGGTCACGCAGATCGGTCAGCTGGATCCGGGCCTGGAGCCACGGCCCCGGCGACGCCTCGTCGACGGCGACGATGCCCGCCCCGTACGGCAGCCGGAGCGTGCGGCGGTAGGTGCGGTGACCGGGCGTCCCGCTGATCTCCTCGATCCGTGCCACGGTCGTGGAGCCGAGCAGGTCGAACATCTCCCGCGCGGCGTACGGGCCCCGGTGGGCGAGCCGGAGCGGTACCCCGGCCCGGCGGCTCTCCCGCTCCGCCGCCCCCAGGCCCGTACCGGCCTCGGCCCGCAGCGCGCTGGGCGTACGGGCGTAGATCTGCCGGATCGTGTCGTTGAACTGGCGCACACTGGCGAAGCCGCTCGCGAAGGCGATCTCGGTGACCGGCAGACCGGTGGTCTGGAGGAGCAGCCGGGCGGTGTGCGCACGCTGGGCGCGGGCGAGTGCGACGGGCCCGGCCCCCAGCTCGGCGTTGAGCTGACGCTGGACCTGCCGCGGGCTGTAGCCGAGACGTCCGGCGAGACCGGGGACGCCCTCCCGGTCCACCACGCCGTCGCTGATCATCCGCACGGCCCGGCCGACCACATCGGCGCGGACGTTCCACGCGGCCGAGCCGGGTACGGCGTCAGGGCGGCAGCGCCGGCAGGCCCGGAAGCCGTTGCCCTGGGCGGCGGCCGCCGTCGGATAGAACCGGACGTTCTTGCGCTTGGGGGTGACGGCGGGGCAGCTCGGCCGGCAATAGATGCCGGTGGTCGCGACGGCGAAGAAGAACTCTCCGTCGAACCGTGCGTCGCGGCTGCTCACCGCCTCGTACCTGGTCTCTTCGTCCATCACACCGTCCAGTGTGCGGCAGCCCGCGCTGCCGCACTCGCGGTATTCGGACATCGAACCACCGGCCCCGGGATCCCCCGGACACCGGCCCGGGGGCGCCGGCTACCGCACCCGGCCGCGCTTGGCCTGCATCGCCGCCCGCCCCTCCGCGCCCTTGCGCTTCCAGTCCCGCAGGATCTCGGAGCGCATCCGGGCATCGGTCTTGGCGACGATGCGCTGGTTCTCGCGCAGCAGCTTGCGGTAGCTGTCGAGGCGCCGCTCGGGCAGCGTCCCGTCCTCGATCGCGCCGAGCACCGCGCAGCCGGGCTCGGCCTCGTGGGCGCAGTCGTGGAAGCGGCACTGCCGTGCCAGGTCCTCGATCTCCGAGAAGACCTGGCCGACCCCCGCTTCCGCGTCCCACAGCCCGACGCCGCGCAGCCCGGGGGTGTCGATGAGGACACCGCCGTGCGGCAGGACGAGGAGGTTGCGGGTCGTGGTGGTGTGCCGGCCCTTGCCGTCGACGTCGCGGGCGGCCCGCACCGTCATGACGTCCTCGCCGAGCAGGGTGTTGGCGAGGGTCGACTTGCCGGCGCCGGAGATCCCGAGCAGCACGCTCGTACCGCCGGAGACCACGGCGGAGAACACATCGAGCCCTTCGCCGGTGGCGGAGCTGACCGGCAGGACCTGGACTCCGGGCGCGATGGAATCGATGTCCTCGACGAGATGGGACAGCGTGGCCACGTCCGGTACCAGGTCGCACTTGGTGAGCAGCACGATCGGCTGGGGATCGGTCCCCCCGGCCGTGGATCCGTCCCGCAGCAGCGCGTCACCGCTGGAGCTGGACATGGCGAGCGCGAGGAAGCGCTCAAGGCGCCCGAGGTCGAGTTCGACGGCGAGCGAGACACAGATGACGATGTGATCGATGTTGGTGGCGAGCACCTGTCCCTCGGAACGCTGCGAGGACGTCGAGCGCACGAAGGCGGTACGCCGCGGCAGCAGCGTCCGTACGAACAGGGGGTCGCCCTGGGGATCGACGGCCACCCAGTCGCCGGTGCAGACGATCCGCATCGGGTCGCGGGGCACCACGAACGCGGTGTCCGCACGGAGTGTGCCGTCGGGAGTGACCACGTCGCACTGACCGCGGTCCACCCGCACCACGCGGCCGGGCAGGAGTCCCTGTTCGGCGTACGGGGCGAAAGCGGCCGCCCAGTCGTCGTCCCAGCCGTAAGGAGCCAGCGGGTGCGACGGGGACAGGACGGAAAGAATCGGGAAAGACAAGGGGGAACCCTTCACAAGGGTGGCCCCGGCACCGCGCGCTCGGCGCGGGAGGTTCGAAGGAAGGTCAGCCGGTGGCCACGGGGGTGAGAACGACGCTCATCTGGTTGTGGGCAGTGCCCATCGCAACGACAGTCATCAATGTCCTCACCTCCTGGTTCCTCACGTAGGTCGCCCCGCGTCGCGGAACGTTGCACACCATAGCCCGGCCCCGCCCGGCACCGTCAACAGCTTTTCCCCCGGGCCCGGCGACCGGCAGGCGACCGGAACAGGTTCGCGCCGGGGTGTCAGCCGGAGATATCCCGCAATCTCCCTCGATCAGGTGATACGCATGCACATCGACCGGTCCCGGGCCGTTAGGGTGCCGAGCATGACCTCACCCCAGACCGCCACCGGCACGTTCACACAAGCCCAGTTGGGCACCCAGATCCTGATCGGCTGGAGCGGCGAACACCCCGACCAGGGCCATGACCTCGCCTTCCTTCTCACCTATTCGCTGGGCGACGGGCAGGACGGCCCGGAGGCCGGGGAGGCCGCACTGCGTGTGGCCCTGGAGCGCGCGGGCCTCCAGGTCGGCGGAGGCGTCCAGGACGCCTCCGAGACGCCGGGCATCCAGGCGAAGCTCCTTGTCCAGGCCGGTCAGGCCGTCCTGACACTTCCTCACTTCAAGGCGCAGTACACCGTTCCCGCGGAGTGGCTGGCCGCCGCCGAGGCGCAGGGGCGGGTGTACGTGATGTTCGCGACCCGCCCCTGGCCCGAGGCCGTGCCCGGACAGCCCGTCGGCGAGGAGCAGTTGCGGGGCTTCGCGGCGAACCCGGAGGTCGTGAGCACGGCCGCCCACTGCCTCCTCCCTGTACGCGCCCTGGGCTGAACCCTCCCCCGCACCGCCCGCCCGCGACGATGCCCACCACCCCCCGTGGAGTGGTGGGCATCGTCGTGTGCGGTGCCGGGGCACATGAGTACGGGAGGCCCCGAGGGAGAACCCTCCGGGCCGCCCGCGCTCAGCGGTGTCAGTTGTTGCCGACGCCGTTGCCCGAGAGGACCGGGATGTCGTCCAGGACGTGCGACAGCGGCTCGTCGCCCTTGGCCTGGGTGGAGTTGTCGGCGCACTGCTGGTTCTGCGGGCTGGACAGGACGTTGATGTCCGGAACCGTGATCGGCACCAGGCCGATGAGCGAACCGGCATTGGCCTTGGCCGGGAGACCGATGCAGAGCTTGTTCAGGGTGCCCTGGACGAGCTGGTTCTGCGGGCTCCAGTCACCGTGCGTGGCGGCGTTGCCAAAGGCCTGCGTGGCACCGTTGCCGTTGAGCGTGGTGGTGCCACCGTCGTTGCCGATCGCCATGGCCGTGGGGGCCGCGGCTGCGGACAGACCGATCAGGGACACAGCCACTGCCGCGCCGGCCATCATCTTCTTCATCAAGCTTCACCTTTCGGAGCGTTCCGTTGTGGAACGTACTGATCAACCCCCGCCGGAGCCATCGGTTCCGCACTACCACTCAAATGGGTGTGATCCGGCGCGAGGTCGACGCGGCGCGGTCATGTCCCGGCGATCTCGTGCGACGTGCGCGCCGCCGGGACGAGGCCGCCCGGGACCGCCGCGGGCTCATGGGACGCGGCCGGCCCGGAGCCTCGCCCGGCCGCCCGCCACTCGGCGACCAGCCGGTCGTAGATCGGTGTGCTGTCCTGTGCGGGCTGTTGTCCGCCCCGCGATGGTCGACTGTCGTACTCATCCATGGAGAGGCCCTACCCGCGTGCGGCGGAACCGTCAGCCGCTGCTGCGGCATCCGGCCCAACCACGCACCGCCCTGCCGCGCGCCGCCCTGCCGCGCGTCGCCCTGCCGCGCGTCGCCCTGTCACGCGCCGTACACCGGGCGCGGAGTTCACCCACGACGGAGGCTTCGCTCACGACAAAGGGGCCAGCGCATCCGCGCGACCGAGGAACGGTCGCCGTGCGGATGGACTGGCCCCACCTGCGGTCAGGCGTTGCGGACAGGCAGATTCCGGGCCGCTCCCCGGGAGTTCGGAGAAGTCAGCGGCGAGGGACCGGAGTTACGCGGCCTCAGTTGTTGCCGACACCATTGCCCGAGAGGATCGGGATGTTGTCCAGGATGTGCGACAGGGCCTCGTCGCCCTTGGCCTGGGTGGAGTTCTCGGTGCACTGCTGGTTCTGCGGCGACGACAGGACGTTGAGGTCCGGGACCGTGATCGGCACCAGGCCGATGAGCGAACCGACATTGGCCTTGGCCGGGAGGGCGATGCAGGGCTTGTTGAGCGAGCCCTGGATGAGCGCGAACTGCGGGCTCCAGTCACCGTGGGTGGCGGAGTTGCCGTAGGACTGCATGGCGCCGTTGCCGTTGATCGACGTGGTGCCGCCGTCATTGCCGATGGCCATGGCGGAGGGGGCAGCCGCAGCGGAGACACCGACGACCGAGGCAGCGACCGCCGCCGAGGCCAGAATCTTCTTGATCATAAAAAAGCCCTTCTGGGAAATTCTTGTGCCCGCCTATCCGGAGCGTCCTGACCAACTCTGTGCGGCGGGAATGGGTTGTGCTCATTCACTCGAACGATTCCGCTGCCTCACGGAAATCCGAAAGAACTCCTGCGAGGCAGCGGGCATCGGAGGGAAGGTGAAGCAGTGGGGAAGTGATGCCGTACGACGGTCAGCCGCCGATGGGCATTCCGCCGAGCATCGGGGCTGCCGCCTGGGCCACGCCGGTGGCCTCGCCCGCCAGCTTCCCGACGGTGCCGTCCTTCTGCACCGTCTCGGTGGCCGCGCCGACCGTGTCGACCAGCGGGTCCACCATCTCCGGGGTGCTGGCCATCAGCTGGTTCAGGCCACTGTCGAGGCTGAAGTTGGGGGCCGTGTCAGTAACGGCGAAGGCGGGAGCAGCCGTTCCGAGAGCGACCACGGAACCGGCAACGAGCGCAGCGGTCTTCGCGTACTTCACTTTCAGGTTCCCTTCTGCGCGGCATCTGTTTCGGTCACGTTCCCGTGCCGCACACAAGCTCTCTTTGCCTGTGACTTCTGCCGCTTTCCGTGAACAACGATCAGGCCGCACACGGGAAACTACGCGTCCGCGGATTTTTCCCGCCCGTACGGGGACCGGCCGAAAGTCCGCACGAAGTCCGCGCGGGGAAAGAGGAAAGGGGAAGGCCCCGGATCGGGGGTTGACGATCCGGGGCCGACCGTGGCAGAGCCTGGGCTCAGCCGGACTTCATTCAGCTGTTGATGCAGGTGTTGCCGAAGCTCGGGTTCAGCAGACCGATGATGTTCACGGTGTTACCGCAGACGTTGATCGGAACGTGGATCGGGATCTGCACGACGTTGCCGGACAGAACGCCCGGGGAACCGACGGCGATGCCCTCTGCACCCGCGTCGGCCATGGCCGGCGAGGCGAATCCGAGGGCCATGAGGGCTCCGGCGGCGACGGCGGCGACCTTGGTGTACTTCACTTTTTTCCCTTTCTGCGGCGGGGTCTGGAGCGGTACGACTTTCGTATCGCCCGAGCGGAGTCTCCAGTGCTCGTGACTCCGACGCTGTAATTCGTAACGATTAACGACCAGGATCGAAACCGCTCAATCAAGGAGAAGATTCTCGGATTCCGCCCGAATGACGCAGTATCAGTCGATCCACATCATTGGCCGGTTCATACCCAGCCGATGTACGACCACCCGTGGAGGCAGCAGCAGGCCCGGACCGCTCGGAGGAGGAAAGCCGGCGGTCCGGGCCTGTGGTCTCGGTCCGGTCAGCCGTTGTGGGCGCCGTTGCCGGAGAGGATCGGGATGCTGTCCAGGATGTGCGACAGGGCCTCGTCACCCTTGGCCTGGGTGGAGTTCTCGGTGCACTGCTGGTTCTGCGGCGACGACAGGACGTTGAGGTCCGGGACCGTGATCGGCACGGCGCCGATCAGCGAACCGGCGTTGGCCTTCAGCGGCAGACCGATGCAGGGCTTGTTGAGTGAGCCCTGGATCAGGCCGAACTGGGGGCTCCAGTCACCGTGGGTGGCAGCGTTGCCGAACACCTGTGCGGCGCCGTTGCCGTTGACCGAGGTCGTGCCTCCGTCGTTGCCGATCGCCATGGCCTGCGTCGCGCCGAGACCGAGGATGGAGGCGGCGACAGCGCCCGTAGCCAGAACCTTCTTGATCACGATTAACCCTTCTCGAACCCGTTGCCCCGTACCGGAGCCTCCTGACCAACTCGCGGCCCGGCAATTGGTTCTCTCCATTCACCCGAATGCCGGACGGCCGGGATTCGTTGACGAAGCGGCCGCCCACGTCCGCCCCGTCGGGGTGACCTCCTGTCCGTATGTGCGACGCATCTCGCGGAGGCGCATCCGGGAAGCCGATTAGGTGATTCGTGAAGGAATCGCGACCATTCTCCACGGAGGAACCGCCGCCGAACGCGTGAAAGTTGCCGCCCGGAAGAAGGCCGAAAAATTCAGAGGACCGAAGGGGCACCTTCGGTTCCGCCAACTTTCAACCAGCCCCTCCCAGCGAAATGCGAACGTGAGTACGTCACCCGTTCGGCTGATTACAAGATTTCCACTGACTTCCAAGTTTCCCTCACAACCCAGGGGTCGTTAGGCGTGTCGTCCAGCGCGCACGTGCGTCTCGGCTCGAACACGGCACCGCTCGGTGGCTCTGCGGGCGAATCGCCCACGCGAAATGTCCTAAGGAAGGGCAAGTAATGCGACAGGTTCTGAACAAAAGCATGATCGTCATGGCGGCGGCGTCGGGCATCCTGACCGCGGCCGGCGGCGCCGCGTACGCCGATGCCTCGGCCGCCGGTGCCGCCGTCGGTTCACCGGGGGTCGGCTCGGGCAACGCTGTCCAGGTGCCGGTGCACATCCCGGTCAACGCCTGCGGCAACACGGTCAACGTGATCGCGCTGCTGAACCCCGCCTTCGGCAACGCGTGCAAGAACGCGGGTTCCGGCGGCAACGGCGGCCATCAGGGCGGCTCCAGCGCCCAGGGCGTGACGGCCGGCTCCCCCGGCGTCCTGTCGGGGAACCTGGTCCAGGCGCCCGTGGATGTCCCGGTCAACGCCTGCGGCAACAGCGTCAACGTCGTCGGTCTGCTGAACCCGGCCTTCGGCAATCAGTGCGCGAACGTGAGCGGCCCGGACCACCACGAGCCGCCGGTCAAGCCGCCGGTCGAGCCCCCGGTCAAGCCGCCGGTCGAGCCCCCCACGGAGGAGCCCCCCGTCAACGAACCGCCGGTCGAGGAGCCCCCGGTGAACGAACCGCCGGTGAATGAGCCGCCGGCCGAGGAGCCCCCCGTCGACGAGCCGCCGGCCGACACCCCCGGGCCGGACCGGCCCGGATCGCACCTCGCCGAGACCGGTGCCGAGGGCCTCGGTATGGCCGCCGGCGCGAGCGCCGCGCTGCTGCTCGGCGGGGCGGTCCTGATGCGCCGCACCCGCGGCACGCGGGGCTGAGCCCGGCCGCTCCGGGCGGCTGAGGCCCGGCCGGACGGCAGAGGCCGTCCGGCCGGGTCCTCGGCGGGCGACGGGGACACCGTGCCCGGACGTCGGCGTCCGGGCACGGGTGCCGCACCCGGCCGGGTGGGACGATGGGCCGGTTCGGCATCCTGCATCCCGGAGTACCCCGGGCCGACGGCGAAGGCGGTAGTGGCGTGGCGGCAGCGGCCTTGCGAGTGGGAGTGATCGGCGGCAGCATCGCCGGCTGCGCGACGGCCGTCGCGGGCGTCCGCGCCGGGGCGGACGTCACGGTGTACGAACGCAGTGACGGCGAGCTCCAGGACCGCGGGTTCGGGATCGTGATCCCGCCGCCCCTGCACGAGGAGCTGGTCTCGGCCGGCTATCTGGACGCGGCGATGCCCACGTCTCCGGTGGCGTACCGGGCCTGGGTCACCCGGCGGCCGCAGGGGGGTTCCGCGCGGGAGTTCGCACGCCAGGATGCCGCGGTGACTCCCTGCAACTGGGGTTTGCTGTGGCGGTCGTTGCGCGGAAATGTGGGTGGGGCCCGCTATCTGCGAGGCCGGCCGGTGACCGCGGTACGGCAGGAGCCGGACGGGCGGGCGGTGATCCGCACCGCGGACGGCGAGGAGACGTACGACATCGTCGTGGGGGCCGACGGGCACAGGTCCCCGACCCGTCAGGTGCTGGCCCCCGGACTGCGTCCGACGCCCGCCGGATATCTGGTGTGGCGCGGCACGATTCCGCTGAGCGCCCTCGCCGGTCATCCCCGGGAGCTGGAACTGCTGCGCGAGGCGTGGGTCACCGTGGGCTTCCGGGGCGGTCATGGGATCTTCTATCTGATTCCGGCCGGCCACCGGGACGGCGCGCGGGCCCGTGGGACCGCCGGCCAGGTGATCGCGTACGCCGTCTACGGTCGGCCGCCCGCGCCGGGCAGCGATGTCGGCGCCCACGTACGCACGATCGCCGAGGAGCATTTCCCGGATTCATGGGCCGACATCGTCGCGCGCGGCGAGCATCTGGCCATGGCCTGTCATCCGGTGGCCGATGTCCTGGTTCCCCGTGCCGCGCGCTCCCCGCTCCTGCTCGCCGGGGACGCGGCGGGAGTGACCCGGCCGCACACGGCCAGCGGCGCGGTCAAGGCGCTCCAGGACGCACTGTGCCTGGAGCGTGCGCTGCGGGAGTCGACGTCACCGGCCCGCGCGCTGGAGCGGTACGCGGACGAACGCACGGCGGCGGGCTCCCGCCTGGTGGAACTGGGGCGCAGGCTGGGGCGCGCGCAGGTGGAGGCGACCCCGGACTGGGCGGCCATGGACCAGCACGAGGTGGACGCGTGGTGCCGGGACACGCTGGCGGGGACCCGGCACTATCTGTACGGGGAACTGCGATAGGCCGCGCCGGGGCGGGCGGCGCTGTGCCATGTGACATGCGGTGGTGGCACGACGGGCGGTGGCACGACGGGCGGTGGCGGGTGGCGGCGCGGTGTGACATGCCGTCATGCGGCCCGCCGTACCGCGCCGCCCGGTAGCGCGGTCCGCGCCCCCAACCGCACCCCCGCACGGCGTCGCCCGGCTCAGGTGGCGATGCGCTCGAAGACCGCCGCCAGGCCCTGGCCGCCACCGATGCACATGGTCTCCAGGCCGTAGCGGGCCTCCCGGCGGTGCAGTTCCCGGGTCAGCGTGGCGAGGATGCGGGCGCCGGTGGCACCCACCGGATGCCCGAGCGAGACCCCGGACCCATTGACGTTGATCCGCTGATCGTGGTCGGTCTCGCCGAGCCCCAACTCGCGTGTGCACGCCAGCACTTGCGCGGCAAATGCTTCGTTGAGCTCGATCAGGTCGAGATCACCGAGCGTGAGCCCGGCGCGGGCGAGCGCCGCACGGGTGGCGGGGACGGGACCGATGCCCATGGTCGCGGCCGGGACTCCGGCGCGGGCGAAGGAGACCAGGCGGACGAGCGGTGTGAGGCCCAGGCGTTCGGCGGTGGCCGCCCCGGTCACCAGGCAGGCGGCAGCCGCGTCGTTCTGACCGCTGGCGTTGCCCGCGGTGACGGTGGCCCCGGGGTCGGACTCGCCCATGACCGGGCGGAGCGCCGCCAGTTGCTCGGCGGTGGTGTCGGGGCGCGGGTGCTCGTCGGCGGTGACGGTCGTATCGCCCTTGCGGGTCCGTACGGTGACGGGGATCATCTCCGCGGCGTACCGTCCCTCGGCGAGGGCGGTCGCGGCACGCCGCTGCGAACGCAGGGCCAGCGCGTCCTGGTCGGCGCGGCTGATCCCGTACGCGCGGCGCAGGTTCTCCGCGGTCTCGATCATGCCGCCGGGGACGGGGTGGTTGACGCCGCCCGCGGTGACGCGGCCGCGGGCCAGTGAGTCGTGCAGCTGAAGGCCGGGGCCCTTGATTCCCCAGCGCCCGTCGTGCGTGTAGTAGGGGGCCGCGCTCATCACGTCGACGCCGCCCGCGATCACGACCTCGCTGAACCCCGCCCGGATCTGCATCGCCGCGTCGAGGACGGCCTGGAGGCCGGAGCCGCAGCGCCGGTCGATCTGGGCGCCGGTGACGGACTCGGGGAGTCCGGCGTCCAGTGCGGCGACCCGGCCGATGGCCGGGCCCTCGGCGGACGGGTAGGCCTGGCCGAGGATCACTTCGTCGACACGGCCTGGGTCGATGCCCGTACGGGCGACGACCTCGGCGATGACACGTGCGGCGAGTGAGGCCGGTGTCTGCTGCGCGAACGCCCCGCCGAAGCGGCCGATGGGGGTGCGCAGCGGTTCGCAGATGACGACATCGAGCGGGTCGGGCACGGCGGGGCCTTTCGCGAGGGGCGGCGGGGACGGTGCGGTTACGGGGGCGACCTTCGCATCCGGCGACCGAGCCGGTCCAATACCGAATTCACCCGGGTTCGAGAGGAGGCACGTCTCAATGGATTACGGGACAGCCCTTACGGGTCCCGTCCGGCGGGCGGGGGTCGGCAGCGCCTCCTCGGCGACGGCGAGCACGGCGCGCAGTGCGGCGGAGGGGTTGTCGGCCCGCCAGGCCAGGGCCGCCTGGCGGCGGATGGGCGGTCCGGCGAGGGGGCGGTAGACCAGCCCGTTCTGCTGGATGTGCCGGCAGGAGGTGACCGTGAGGGCGACGCCGACCCCCGCGGCGACCAGCGCCATGATCGTGTACGAGTCGGGGGCCTCCTGGACCACACGCGGGTTGAACCCGGCGTCCTCGCACGCCTCGACCATCGCGTCGCGCACGGTGGAGCCGGTGTTGGCGGGGAAGGAGACGAAGGGTTCCTCGGCCAGGGCCTCGACCGGCACCGTCTCCCGCCGGGCGAGCGGGTGGTCGAAGGGCAGGGCGCACAGCAGCTCCTCCTCGTCGATCACCCGGTACGCCACGCCCGGCCGGGTCACCGGCAGCCGGACGAAGCCGAGGTCGAGCGTGCCGTCCGCCACCCGGGACAGCGCGACATTGGCGTACGTCTGGCCGGTCATGACGAGTTCGAGGCCGGGGTGGGCGGCGCGTACGGCGCGGGTCAGCCGGGGCAGCGTCTCGTGGCTGGAGGCCCCGGCGAAGCCGATGGTGACCCGGCCGTACTCACCGCGGCCGGCCGATCTGGCGGCGCGTACCGCCGTGCCGAGGTCGTCCAGGACCGTCCGTACCGGTTCGAGGAACGACTCCCCCGCGCTGGTGAGCCGTACGGAGCGGGTGTTGCGCCGGAAGAGCTGGACGCCCAGCTCCTTCTCCAGCCGGCGGATCTGCTGGCTCAGCGGAGGCTGGGCCATCTGGAGCCTCCTGGCGGCCCGGCCGAAGTGCAGTTCCTCGGCCACGGCGACGAACGCGTGGAGATGACGCAGCTCCATACCGTCGCCCCTCCCGTCCGTTCCGGCCGGTGGTTCCGGCAATTCATATCCAGGGCGTCCTGATCCGACCTTAATTCGGTATTGGACAGCGATCAATGGCCGCTGACACGGTAGGGCGACCGCACGCACACGCCGGCCCGCACGCCTACGCCGAGCGCACGCAGACGCCGAGGAGCACCGTGGTCCGGACGGACAAGACCATGTCGATGAAGGAGGCCGTCGCCGCCTTCGTGCATGACGGGGACACCATCAGCCTCGAAGGCTTCACCCATCTCATCCCGACCGCCGCCGGACACGAGATCATCCGGCAGGGCCGCCGTGACCTCACGGTCGTCCGGATGACCGCGGACATCGTGGTGGACCAGATGCTGGCGGCGGGCTGTGTCTCGCGGCTGGTCTCCTCCTTCGTGGGCAACTCCTCCGCCGGTTCGCTGGGCGAGCTGCGCAGGCGGATCGAGAACGCGGATCCGGAACCGCTCGCGTTCGAGGAGTACAGCCACTACGGGATGATCTGCCGCTATCTCGCCGGGTCCCAGCGGCTGCCGTTCTATCCGCTGCGTTCGTACGGCGGCAGCGATCTGCCCTCCGTCAACCCCGGTCTGCGCACGGTCACCTCGCCCTATCCGGGCCCGGACGGTGGACCGGAGCGGATCTATGTCGTCCCGCCGGTCAATCCGGAGGTGACGATCATCCACGCCCAGCGCGCGGACCGCCGGGGCAACACGCAGATGTGGGGACTGACCGGGGTCCAGGCCGAGGCGGTGTTCGCCGCGCGCAGGGCGGTCGTCGTCGTGGAGGAGCTGGTCGACGACGAGGTGATCCGCTCGGACCCGAACCGCACATTGGTGCCGGCCCACGCGGTCGACGCGGTCGTCGTGTGCCCGCGCGGCGCGCACCCCTCGTTCGCGCAGGGGTACTACGACCGGGACAACGCGTTCTACCGGGCCTGGTCGGGGATCAGCAAGGACCCGGAACGGCTCCGGGCCTGGCTGGACGAGTGGGTCCTCGGCACGGCCGACCACGCCGAGTACGTGGCCAAGCTCGGCGAGGAGTTCTGGGCGGGGCTCGCGGTCGGCGAGGCACTGAGCGAGCCGGTGAACTACGGACGGCGGCTGTGAGAGCGGGACACGGGAGGGAACGGGTCATGAGGACGAGCACCACGGGCACAGCGGACGCCGCGGCCGCGGCCTTCGAGAACTCCCCGGCGCCCCCCGCCACCTCCTCCGAGCTGCTCGCCGTCGTCGCCTCCCGCGAACTGGCCGCCCGGCGCACCGTGTTCGCCGGTATCGGCCTGCCGACGCTGGCGACCGAGCTGGCACATCTGACCGTCGCGCCGGACATCGAGGTCGTGTACGAGTCCGGGGTCTGCGGCGCCCACCCCTCGCACCTTCCGGAGACCATCGCCGACGCGGTCCTGATCACCGGTGCGGAGGCCGTGCTGCCGATGCCCGCCCTGTTCGGCTGTGTCCTTCAGGGCGGTCATATCGACGTGGGGTTCCTGGGGGCCGCCCAGATCGACCGGTGGGGCAGCCTCAACACCTCCGTGATCGGTGACTGGGACAGCCCCTCGGTGCGGCTGCCCGGCTCCGGCGGCGGTGTGGAGGTGATGGCCAACTCCCGCGAGGTGTTCGTGGTGATGCGCCGCCACACCCCGCGCTCCTTCGCCGGGACCCTCGACTTCTGCACCACCCCGGGGCCGGACCGGGCACTCGCCGAGGGCATCCGGCCGCTCGGCATCGGTGTCACCCGGGTCATCACCGAACTGGGCATCCTGGCCCGTGCGGGCATCGGCGCGGAACTGCGGCTGGTCGCCGTCCACCCGGGCGTCACCGTCGGGCAGGTCCGGGCCGCGACCGGCTGGGACCTCCAGGTGGCCGATACGGTCACCACGGTGCCGTCCCCCACGGCCGCGGAGCTGCGGCTGCTGCGCGACGATGTCGACCCCCACCGTGTGTACCTCCGCTGAAAGGGCCTCAACTGCCATGCGTATCAGGATTGTCGGCGCCGGAGCCATGGGGCGCGGGATCGCCCAGTGGGCGGCGAGTGCCGGACACACCGTCGAGCTGGGCGACGTACGGGCCGAGGCGGTGACGGAGGCGCTGGACTTCGTCGCGTCGATGCTGGAGCGTGCCGTGGCCAAGGGCCGGATGACCGCCGGGGAACGGGCGGCCGCCGGAGCACGGCTCATCCCCCTCACGGACCCCTGGGCGGCCGGGGAGGACGTCGAGCTGGTCATCGAGGCCGTACGGGAGAACCTGGACACCAAGGCCGAGGTGTTCGGCAGGCTGGAGCGGGCGCTGCCCGCCTCGGCCGTCTTCGCCACCAACACCTCGTCCCTGTCGGTCACCCGGATCGCCGCGACGCTCCAGGACCCCTCGCGCCTGGCGGGGCTGCACTTCTTCAACCCGGTCCCGCTGATGAGGATCGTCGAGGTGGTGCCGGGCGCGGCCACCCGTCCGGACATCCCGCCCGCGCTCACCGCGCTCGTCGAGAGCTGCGGGCACCGGGCGGTCACGGTGGCCGACACCCCCGGCTTCCTGGTCAACCACGCCGGACGCGGTCTGGTGACGGAGGCGCTGGCGCTGCTGGAGGAGTCGGTCGCCGACCCGGCCGGTATCGACCGGATCGCCCGTGACGTGCTGGGCCTGCGGATGGGCCCGTTCGAGCTGATGGATCTCACCGGGCTCGATGTGACGGCCGCGGTGATCGACTCGATCTGGCAGGGCTTCCGTCACGAGGACCGGCTGCGCCCCTCGTACCTCACACCGAACCGGGTGGCCGGCGGGCTGCACGGGCGCAAGACCGGCCGGGGCTGGTTCGCGTACGGGCCCGGGTCGCCCGGCCCCGCCCCGGAGGCCCCGGTCACCGGCGACGCGGACCGGCCGGTGCATGTGCCCGGCGACGGGCCGCGGGCCACGGCGCTGCGCGCGGCGCTGACGGCGGCGGGCGCCACCGTCGGGGCGGGCCGGGAACCGTCGGCGGACGCCGTGGTGCTGGTCCCGGTCTGGGGGACGACGGTGGCCGCCGCGGTGGCCGCGCACGGGCTGCCGGCCGACCGCACCTTCGGGGTGGACCCGCTGCCCCCGGTGGGCCGCCGGCGGGTGCTCGCGGTGACCCCGGCGTCCGGTCCGGCCGCCGCGCGGGACGCCCGCGCGGTACTGGCGCGGGCCGGCGACGGCGCGGAGCCGTACGCCGTCTCGGTCGTGCGGGACACCGCCGGTTCCGTCGCCCAGCGGCTGCTGGCCTCGGTCGTGTCCGTCGCCGCGTCGATCGCGGAACGCTCGCTGGCCACCCCGGCCGATATCGACCTGGCCGTGACGACGGGGCTCGGATATCCGGTGGGACCGCTGGCCTGGGGCGAGCGGATCGGCGCCGGACACATGCTGGAGCTGTCCCGTTCCCTGTACGCCACGACGGGTGATCCGCGCCACCGGCCGACCCGCTGGGTCACCGAACGGGCGCAGCTCGGGCTGGCACTGACGGACCCCGGCACCACACCCGGGGCCTGTACGGACTGACGGGAGGGGTCCCGGGCCGTGCGCGGAGGTGCGGCCGGGGCCCGCCCCGGCCGGCCCGGACCCGCCGCGGCGGTCCGGGCCCCGCCTCAGCCCGTCAGCCGGATGACCGTCAGCAGCACGGCGGCGATGAGTGCTCCGAGACCCAGGGTCCGCATCTCCGGACGGCGCGGCACGATGCGTTCGGCCGGCGTTCCGGTGATCTCCAGGTTCGCCGCCTGCCGGGAGAGCTCCCCCGGCACCCGCTTCGGCACGATCACCCGCCAGGGCTGCTCCGGGTCGTACTGGACCACCATGGAGCGCCGGTTACGGGCGTCCTGGAGATCGAGCGGGTGCCGGGCGGCCCAGGGCGTACCGGTCGACGACGGCCGGGAACTCGTGCCGTACGCCGTCCCCGTCGTCGAAGCCCACGACGACCCGGCCGCGGTCGCGGCCCACCCGTTCCCACCCGGTCAGCCCGGCCTCGGCCACGGCGAGCCGGCGGCCGAGCGCGAGCCGGTGCAGCACCTGGGTCCGCCGGAGGGGGAATGACCGTTTCGTACAAGACCTGCGCCGGACACCGCGCCTACTGTCGGCCCCATGACTCCACGACTCGACGCCATCAGCATCATCACCGCGGACCTGGCCGCGTCCCTCGCCTTCTACCGGCGGCTCGGCCTGGACATTCCCGCCGGTGCGGAATCCGCGCCCCATGTCGAAGCGGCCCTGCCCGGCGGGGGGCGGCTGCTGTGGGACACCGAGGAGGTCGTCCGCTCCTTCGACCCGGACTGGCGGCGGCCGGCGGGCGGGGAGCGCCTCGGCCTCGCGTTCCTGTGCGACAGCCCGGCGGAGGTGGACGCGGTGTACGCCGATCTGACCGGGGCCGGGCATCAGGGGCATCTGGAGCCGTGGGACGCGGTGTGGGGACAGCGCTACGCCGTCGTGCTGGATCCGGACGGCTGCGGGGTGTCGCTGTTCGCGGATGCCGCGTAGCCGGTGCGGGCCAGATAGCCGCCCAGCGTGGTGCCCGCCAGCGCCCGTACCTCGCGGGCGAGGTGCGCCTGGTCGGTGCAGCCCGCGGTGAGCGCGGCCTCGGCGTACGGCGTTCCCGCCCGTACGAGGGCCAGGGCGCGCTGGAGCCGCAGCACCCGGGCCAGGGTCTTGGGCCCGTAGCCGAACGCGGCCAGCGAGCGGCGGTGCAGCTGGCGGGCGCCGAGTCCGGCCGACCGCGCGGTGGCGGCGACCGACCGGCCGTGCCGGAGCTGCGCGGCGACATGCGCCGTCAGCGGGTCCGGGGGGCCGGTGTCGGCGGCCCGGCGCAGGGCGAGACGTTCCAGCGCCGCGGCCGGGTCGGGGTCCTCGGTGATCCGTTCGGTGAGCCTGCGGACCTCGGCGCCCGGCCACAGCGCGGCGAGGCCGACGCGGCGGTCGCGCAGTTCGTCCGCCGGGACGCCGAGCAGCGTGGGCGCCGCGCCGGGGGCGAAGCGGATCGCCGCGCACCGTCCGGGCTGTTCCCCGGCCGTTTCGAACGCGTGGGTGTCGGGTCCGGCGACGAGCAGCCCGCCCCGGGTCCAGATCAGGTCCATGCAGCCGTCGGGGAGGACGGGACGGGAGGGTTCCTCGGGCCCGTTCCAGGTCCAGACGACCGCACCGTCGAGGCGCGAGGCCCGTTCCGCGTACCCGTGGGGCATGTCCGCGGCGTTCACCCGCGGGTTCCGGCGACGCGTCCTCATGGGGCCCGGAGCCCCGGGTTCTCGCCGGTGTCCGTGCGCCCCGCGTCCGGGGCGTGCCATACGTGCGGGGTGTCCTGCGCGTCGCGGGCGGCCTCGGTGTCCTGGCCGTCCTTGCCGTGCTTGCCGTCCTTGGATTCCTTCGCGCCCTTGGGTTCCTTCTCCCAGGTCGCGTGCAGCCGGGACTTCACGTCGTCCGGCGGCAGGAAGCGCGACCAGCGCTCCGGGAACTCCGAGGGCATGTACGCGTCGTCGTCATCGTCGTCGTCCCCCGTGCCGTCCCAGGCCGTGTAGCGGGTACGGGCGACGAACTCGGCGGCCTGCGCGGCCCGTACCAGCTCGTTGGCCTCGCGGGCGGCCGCGGTCGCGAGCGAGGGCCACACCCGGTCGATGGCGGCGTTGACCGCGGCGCCCACCAGCACGGCGAACGCCGAGATGCCTATCCACAGCAGGACCGCGATGGGCGCGGCCAACGATCCGTAGATGGTGGGGCCTTCGACCGTGCTGGTCAGATAGATCCTCAGCAGGAAGCTGCCGACCACCCACATCCCGAGGGCGACGAGCGCTCCCGGTACGTCTTCTATCCACGGCGAACGCACGGGTACGGACACGTGGTACAGCGTCGTGAGGAACGCGATCGTCAGCAGGATGACCAGCGGCCAGTACAGGACGGCGATGACCTCGGTGCCCCAGGGGACGAACTCCACCACCCGGTCCGGGCCGACCACCAGGAGCGGCAGCACCACCGCTCCCAGCAGCAGCGCGACGATGTACAGCAGGAAGGCGAGCAGCCGGGTCTTGACGATGCCGCGTTCGCCGTCGAGCCCGTACATGACGGTGATGGTGTCGATGAAGACGTTCACCGCGCGGGAGCCGGACCACAGGGCGATCGCGAAACCGATGGAGATCACATCGGGCCGGGCACCGGTCGTGATGTCCGCCAGGAGGGGTTTGGCGAAGTCGTTGACGCCCCGTTCGGACAGCACGGTCTGCGCGGCGCCGAGGATGTTGCGCTCGATGGAGGCGACCGTGGTGGTGGCCGTCCACTCGTCGACGTAGCCGAGCAGTCCGATCAGACCGAGCAGCAGTGGTGGCAGGGAGAGCAGGGTGAAGAACGCCGCCTCGGCCGCGAGTCCGAGAATGCGGTACTCGATGCACGAGTTGACGGTGTCCTTGAGCAAGTGCCAGGCCATCTGCCGCTTGGATACGTTGCGGTAGAGGGCTCGGGCCCGGTGGAGCCGGCCCGGTGGCCGCTCGGGTGTTTCATTTGCTGCCTGCACCTCCTTACCGTATCGGCATGGCAGCCACCACTCACACAGTGACCAATCAGGTTCCGCCGCTGGTCGGCTATGACGTCTTCGTCGCCGACCGCGCCCTCAGCGAGGCCGTGGAGCGGCATGTCGCGCCCGGCGTCCTTCCCGAGGCACGGGAGGAACTCGGAGCGCTCGGCCGGTCCGCCGGTTCCGCACAGGCCCAGGAATGGGGTGCGCAGGCGAATGAGAATCCGCCGAAACTGCGTACCCACGACCGCTACGGGCACCGTATCGACGAAGTGGAGTTCCATCCCTCCTGGCACCGGCTCCTGGGCCACGCGGTCTCGGCCGGGCTCACCGATGCCTGGGGCCGGCCGGCCGGTCATGTCCGGCGCGCGGCCGGGTTCCTGGTGTGGACGCAGGCCGAGGCGGGGCACGGCTGCCCGCTGTCCATGACGCACGCGGCGGTGCCCGCGCTGCGCACCGACCCGGTGCTGGCCGCCGAGTGGGAGCCGCGGCTGACCTCGCACGTGTACGAGGAAGGGCTGCGGCCCGCCGCGCAGAAGTCCGGGGTGCTCTTCGGGATGGGCATGACGGAGAAGCAGGGCGGCACCGACGTGCGGTCCAACACGACGCGGGCCGAGCCGCTGCCGGGGGACGGGGAGTATCTACTCACCGGCCACAAGTGGTTCTGTTCGGCCCCGATGGCGGACGGCTTCCTGGTGCTGGCGCAGGCGCCGGGCGGGCTGAGCTGCTTCCTCGTGCCGCGCGTCCTGCCGGACGGAACCCGAAATGTGTTCGGTATCCAGCGCCTCAAGGACAAACTGGGCAATAAGTCCAATGCGTCCGGCGAGATCGAGTTCGACGGGACCTGGGCGCGCCGGGTCGGCGACGAGGGCCGCGGCGTGCGCACCATCATCGAGATGGTGGCGGCCACCCGGCTGGACTGTGTGATCGGTTCGGCCGCGCTGATGCGGCAGGCGGTGGCGCAGGCGATCCATCACACCGCGTACCGCAGCGCGTTCGGCGGGCTGCTGATCGAGAAGCCGCTGATGCGCAACGTCCTGGCCGATCTGGCCCTGGAATCGGAGGCGGCGACGGTCCTGGGCCTGCGGCTGGCGGCCGCGTACGACACGGACACGGAGGAGGAGCGGGCGTTCCTGCGGCTCGCGGTGCCCGCGGCCAAGTACTGGGTGACCAAGCGCTGCACGGCGGTGGTGGGCGAGGCCCTGGAGTGCCTGGGCGGCAACGGGTACGTGGAGGAGTCGGGCATGCCGCGGCTGCTGCGCGAGGCGCCGCTCAACTCGATCTGGGAGGGCTCGGGGAATGTACAGGCCCTCGATGTGCTGCGGGCGCTCCAGCGTGAGCCGCAGGCCCTGGACGCGTATCTCCAGGAGGTCGGCAAGGCACGCGGCGCCGATCACCGGCTGGACGCCGCGATCAAGGACCTGCTGACCGAGCTGGCCGATCTGGAGGCCGTGGAGGCGCGGGCCCGGCGGATCGTCGAGCGGATGGCGCTGGTGCTCCAGGGGTCGCTGCTGGTGCGCTGGGCGCCGCCGGAGGTCTCCGACGCGTTCTGTGCCTCGCGGCTGGGCGGGGACTGGGGCATGGCGTTCGGGACGCTGCCGCACAGTCTGGATCTGGCCTCCGTGGTGACGCGGGCCCGGCCCGTCGCCCGGTGAGGCGGTAGCGGAGCGACGGAGGGTGGTGCTGCGCCGACACGGCACCACCCTCCATGCTTCTGCGACACCGGCGACGGGAACAGGCCCGTCATACGGTGTTCCGTTCACTCTCGTACGGGCCCGCGGCACATCGCCAGAGTTGCAAAGGGTTGCAACCATTGTGTGGAGTGCGGGGTACAGGGGGCCCGGCGGCGTCAGGATGGGGTTCCTTGGGGCTGAAGGCTGTCCGGAATTCGTCGTCGTACGCCCGCCAGGGGCTGCGGGACAGCCTTTGGGGTCGGCTTTTTCTGGGGGGAACCCATGAGGGATACAGGGCCTGTCGGGGTGGCGCGGCTCACCGCGCGGGAGGCGGACCGGGCGGCGACCCGGCTGCTCCACGGCGCGCGGGAGGCCAGGCTGACGGGCGGTCGTGCCGCGGTCGCCCCGCGTGCGGAGATCGACGCTTCCTGGGACCGCGCGGTGCGCAGCGGGATCGACCCGGAACAGTCCCCCGGGAGCGATCTGCTGGAGGCGGACGAGATCGAGCACCGGCGCCGTAGCACGGTGCTGGGCGAGGTGATGCCGGTGCTGCGCGAGGGGCTGGGCTCCATCGCCGACGCGCAGCAGATCATGGTCGTCACCGATGTCGAGGGCCGGGTGCTGTGGCGCCAGGGCAATCCCGCCGTGATGCGCCGGGCCGAGGACATCTGTCTGGAGGAGGGTGCCGCCTGGGCGGAGGCCTCGACCGGTACGAACGCGATCGGCACGGCGCTCGCCGCCCGCGCCCCCATCCAGGTGCACTCCGCCGAGCACTTCATCCGCGCACTGCACTCCTGGACCTGTGCGGCGGCCCCGGTACGCGATCCGCGGGACGGACGGCTGATAGGGATCGTCGACATCAGCGGTCCCGCGTCCACCTTCCATCCGACGGCGCTCGCCCTGGTCGGCTCCGTCGCCAGGCTCGCCGAGGGCGAGGTGCGGACGCGGCATCTGATGGCGATAGAACGGCTGCGCGCGGTGGCTGCGCCGATCCTGTGCCGGCTGGGCGGCCGGGCGCTGGTGGTGGACACCCACGGCTGGCTGGCGGCGGTCACCGGGATGCCGCCGGTGGACCGGCTGCCCCTGCCCAAGTCCCTGCAGCCGGGCCGGGTGTGGCTGCCGTCGCTGGGCATGTGCCGGATGGAGCCGCTGCCCGGCGGCTGGCTGGTGCAGGTCGCGGACGGCTCGTCGGACGGGCCGCCGCGCCGGGTGGTGCTCGATCTGAGCCGGGCGCGGGGGCTCTCGATCCATGTCGTCAGCCCGGTCGGCACCTGGACACAGCGGCTCTCGCCCCGGCACGCGGAGCTGCTGTACGCGCTGGCACTGCACCGGGAGGGGCGGACCGCCTCGGAGCTGGCGCGGGACATCTTCGGCGATCCGACCCGGACGGTGACGGTGCGGGCCGAGATCTCCCGGATACGGCGCCATCTGGCGGAGGTGCTGGCGCACCGCCCGTACCGCTTCGGCGAGGACGTCGAGGTGGAGGTGGTCCACCCGGAGCATCCGGGCGATCTGCTGCCGCAGTCGAAGGCCCCGGTGGTGGCCGCGGCGCGGCGGTCGGCGCGGCGGGTCTGAGGCGGGCGGAAGGGGCCGCACCGCCGGGCGTCCGCCGCCCCGGGGGAGGCCCGCTTTGGGCCGGAACGGCAGGTCATGGTTTTCTGGCGGCCATGAGCAATGCCGCGAATCCCGACAGCCCCACCACCGAGGTGACCATCTGGTCGCTGGAGCAGACCTCACCCGCCGACCTGCGGCCCGCCGCCGCACCGGAGGGTGATCTGCGGATCGTACGGTCGGCGGTGCCGCTGCCCGAGTTCAGCCGGTTCCTCTACACCGCGGTCGGCGGCGACATCCAGTGGACCGACCGGCTCGCGATGACGTACGCGCAGTGGCAGGAGGCCCTGGACCGGCCCGGGGCCGAGACCTGGGTGGCGTACGAGAACGGGACCCCGGCCGGCTACATCGAGCTCGACCCGCAGGACGACGGCGTGGTCGAGATCATGTACTTCGGGCTGATCCCGGCGTTCCGGGGGCGCCGCATAGGCGGTCACCTGCTCTCGTACGGGGTGGCGCGCGCCTGGGACCTGGCCGAGCGCTGGCCGGAGCGGACGGAGACGAAGCGGGTGTGGCTGCACACCTGCTCCAAGGACGGCCCGCACGCCATGGACAACTACCTGCGGCGCGGCTTCCGGCTCTTCGACACGCGGACCGAGCGGGAGCCGGACGTGGCAACGCCCGGCCCGTGGCCCGGCGCCCGCACTTCCTGACGGCGCACGACCGCGTACGGCAGCGCACGACGGCACTCGACGGCACTCGACGGCACACACAGACGCACCCGTCCGGGGCGGCGCGGACCCCGCCCCGGAGTGATGCGCGACACGGCGTCTCGCCCTTCGGGACCATCTCGTCCACATACCGGATAGTGGTGGACTGGCCCGAGATTCGCGTGACACGCTTCCGCCATGTCCGGAACTGGAATTGCCTTGGTGAGTCGACGCCACGTCGACCTCGGCCGCATGTCCAGCGCCATCTGTCCGGCGGGCTGAGAGTCCCAGCACCGCCGCGATCCCCTTACCTCTGCAACTCCCCGCGCACCGCCGCGCCTCAGCGCGAGTGTGCCGTTCAGAGCCGCCCTCCCGCAGTCCCGAAGGACGTATTGTCATGGCCGCTACCCCGGAACAGCCTGCGACCACCACGCCCCGCCGCAAGGCCGGACGTCACCGTGGCGAAGGCCAGTGGGCGATGGGTCACTTCACCCCGCTCAACGGGAACGAGCAGTTCAAGAAGGACGACGACAGTCTCAATGTGCGGACACGTATTGAGACGATCTACTCCAAGCGCGGCTTCGACTCGATCGACCCGAACGACCTTCGTGGACGTATGCGCTGGTGGGGCCTGTACACCCAGCGCAAGCCCGGCATCGACGGCGGCAAGACGGCCGTCCTGGAGCCGGAGGAGCTGGACGACCGCTACTTCATGATGCGCGTCCGCATCGACGGCGGCCGGCTGACCACCGCGCAGCTGCGCGTCATCGGTGAGATCTCGCAGGAGTACGCCCGCGGCACCGCCGACATCACCGACCGGCAGAACATCCAGCTGCACTGGATCCGCATCGAGGACGTCCCCGCGATCTGGCAGCAGCTGGAGGCCGTCGGGCTCTCCACCACCGAGGCCTGCGGCGACTGCCCCCGCGTGATCATCGGCTCCCCGGTGGCGGGCATCGCCGCCGACGAGATCATCGACGGCTCGCCCGCGGTCGACGAGATCCACGAGCGCTACATCGGCGGCAAAGAGTTCTCCAACCTGCCGCGCAAGTTCAAGACCGCGATCTCCGGCTCGCCCGTGCAGGACGTGGTGCACGAGATCAACGACATCGCCTTCGTCGGTGTCGACCACCCGGAACACGGTCCGGGCTTCGACGTCTGGGTCGGCGGCGGCCTCTCCACCAACCCCCGGTTCGCCGAACGCCTCGGCGCCTGGGTGCCGCTCGGCGAGGTGCCCGACGTCTGGGCCGGAGTGGTCGGCATCTTCCGCGACTACGGCTACCGGCGGCTGCGCACCCGGGCACGGCTGAAGTTCCTGATGGCCGACTGGGGCCCGGAGAAGTTCCGCCGGGTACTGGAGGACGAGTACCTCAAGCGCCCGCTGCTCGACGGACCCGCGCCCGAGCAGCCCAGCTCCCGCTGGCGTGACCACATCGGTGTGCACGAGCAGCAGGACGGCCGCTTCTACGTCGGGTTCGCCCCGCGGGTCGGCCGGGTGGACGGCTCCACACTGGCCAAGATCGCCGACCTGGCCGCCGCCCACGGTTCGGACCGGCTGCGCACCACCGTCGAGCAGAAGATGATCATCCTTGATGTGGAGCGGGACCAGGTCGAGTCGCTGTCCGCCGGTCTGGAGGCGCTGGACTTCCAGGTGAAGCCGTCCCCGTTCCGGCGGGGCACGATGGCCTGCACCGGCATCGAGTTCTGCAAGCTGGCCATCGTCGAGACGAAGGCGCGCGGCGCCTCGCTCATCGACGAACTGGAGCGCCGCCTGCCGGAGTTCGAGGAGCCGCTCACCATCAACATCAACGGCTGCCCCAACGCCTGCGCCCGTATCCAGACGGCCGACATCGGTCTCAAGGGACAGCTGATGCTCGACAGCGCGGGCAACCAGGTCGAGGGCTACCAGGTGCACCTCGGCGGCGCACTCGGCCTGGAGGCCGGCTTCGGCCGCAAGGTCCGCGGCCTGAAGGTCACTTCGGCCGAACTGCCCGACTACGTCGAGCGGGTGCTCGGCCGCTTCCAGGAGGAGCGCGAGGACGGCGAGCGCTTCGCGACCTGGGCGGCGCGGGCCAGTGCGGAGTCGCTGTCATGAGCGAGCGAGCCGCGCCGTTCTACTGCCCCTACTGCGGTGACGAGGACCTGCGCCCGCACGAGACCGGGCACGGCGCCTGGGAATGCGCCTCCTGCAATCGCGCGTTCCAGCTCAAGTTCCTGGGCCTGCTGACCCGGGGCCTCCAGCGCAACGAGGGGGAAGGGGACGGGATATGACGGACACTCTGCCGATCTCCCGGCTCACCGACGGCCAACTCCGGGAGCTGGCCGGGCGGGCGGGCCGTGAGCTGGAGGACGCCTCCGCGCTCGACATCCTGAAATGGGCCACCGACACCTTCGGCCCGCGGTTCTGTGTCACCTCCTCCATGGAGGACGCCGTCGTCGCGCACCTCGCCTCCCGGGTCCTGCCCGGCGTGGACGTGGTGTTCCTCGACACCGGCTACCACTTCCCCGAGACCATCGGCACCCGGGACGCGGTGGACGCGGTGATGGACGTCCGTGTCATCACGCTGACCCCGCGCCGCAGCGTCGCCGAGCAGGACGCGGAGCACGGGCCGAAGCTGCACGACCGGAACCCGGACCTGTGCTGCGCCCTGCGGAAGGTCGCCCCCCTTCAGGACGGCCTGACGGCCTACACCGCCTGGGCGACCGGGCTGCGCCGCGACGAGTCCCCCACCCGGGCCGGCACCCCGGTCGTCGGCTGGGACGAGAAACGCCGCAAGGTCAAGGTCTCGCCGATCGCCCGCTGGACCCAGGACGACGTGGACAGCTATGTGGCGGAGCACGGCGTGCTCACCAACCCGCTGCTGATGGACGGCTACGCCTCCGTCGGCTGCGCGCCCTGCACCCGCCGGGTGCTGGAGGGCGAGGACGCCCGCGCCGGCCGCTGGGCCGGGCGGGGCAAGACCGAGTGCGGGCTGCACGGGTGATGACGACTAATCAGGAGACTTCGATGAGCGTGACGGAGACGGGAGCCACCATCTGGCTGACCGGTCTGCCGAGCGCGGGCAAGACCACCATCGCCTACGAACTGGCGGGCCGCCTCAAGAGCGAGGGCCACCGGGTCGAGGTGCTCGACGGGGACGAGATCCGGGAGTTCCTCTCCGCGGGGCTCGGCTTCTCCCGCGAGGACCGGCACACCAACGTGGCGCGGATCGGCTTCGTCGCCGAACTGCTCGCGGCCAACGGCGTGAAGGTGCTGGTGCCGGTCATCGCGCCCTTCGCGGACAGCCGGGAAGCCGTCCGCGAGCGGCACGCCGCCGAGTCCACCACCTACCTGGAGGTGCACGTGGCGACGCCCGTGGAGGTGTGCTCCGTTCGCGACGTGAAGGGGCTCTACGCCAAGCAGGCGGCGGGCGAGATCAGCGGCCTCACCGGGGTGGACGACCCCTACGAGGCGCCCGGCTCTCCCGACCTGCGGATCGAGTCGCACCAGCAGACCGTGCAGGAATCCGCGGCGGCGCTGCACGCGCTGCTCACCGAGAGGGGTCTGGCGTGAGCACCGTCACCACCGTGCCCGAGGGCACCGTCAATCCGTACGCGCTCAGCCACCTGGACTCCCTGGAGTCGGAGGCGGTGCACATCTTCCGCGAGGTGGCGGGGGAGTTCGAGCGGCCGGTGATCCTGTTCTCCGGTGGCAAGGACTCGATCCTGATGCTGCATCTGGCGCTCAAGGCGTTCGCGCCCGCACCGGTGCCGTTCACGCTGCTCCACGTGGACACCGGGCACAACTTCCCCGAGGTCCTGGAGTACCGCGACCGTACGGTCGAGAAGTACGGGCTGCGGCTGTACGTGGCCTCCGTACAGGAGTACATCGACGCCGGAAAGCTCCGCGAGCGGCCCGACGGCACCCGTAACCCGCTCCAGACCGTGCCGCTGACCGAGGCGATCCAGCGGCACCGCTTCGACGCGGTGTTCGGCGGCGGGCGGCGCGACGAGGAGAAGGCGCGCGCCAAGGAGCGGGTCTTCTCGCTGCGCGACGAGTTCTCCCAGTGGGACCCGCGCCGCCAGCGGCCGGAGCTGTGGCAGCTGTACAACGGCCGGCACGCCGCCGGTGAGCACGTCCGCGTCTTCCCGATCTCCAACTGGACCGAGCTGGACGTCTGGCAGTACATCGAGCGCGAGTCCATCGAGCTCCCGGAGATCTACTTCGCCCATGAGCGCGAGGTCTTCAACCGCAACGGCATGTGGCTGACCGCCGGCGGGTGGGGCGGCCCCAAGGAGCACGAGCGGACCGAGATCCGCCAGGTGCGCTACCGCACGGTCGGCGACATGTCCTGCACCGGGGCCGTCGACTCCGACGCCACCACCCTGGACTCGGTCATCACCGAGATCGCCGCCTCCCGGCTCACCGAGCGGGGCGCGACCCGTGCCGACGACAAGATGTCCGAGGCCGCGATGGAAGACCGCAAGCGCGAGGGCTACTTCTGAGGGTCTCCCGTGCGGACCGCTGCGGGCGCGCCCGCCCGTACCGCACACGCCGCGCCGCCGTCGGTCACCGCCACTCCTCGGTCACCGGCGCCGGGCGCCGGTCCTTTCCCCGCCCCGCGGCGCACGGCACCAGACCCCGCTCCCCGATCCGGCCCGATCCTCACGAGAGGCCCGCAATGACCAGCACCACCGAGCAGTTGTCGGCCACCACCCTGCTGCGGTTCGCCACCGCCGGGTCCGTCGACGACGGCAAGTCCACCCTCGTGGGGCGGCTTCTGCACGACTCCAAGTCGGTCCTCACCGATCAGCTGGAGGCCGTCACCCAGGCTTCGCTGGGCCGCGGCCAGGAGGCGCCCGACCTCGCGCTGCTGACCGACGGGCTGCGGGCCGAGCGCGAGCAGGGCATCACCATCGATGTCGCCTACCGCTACTTCGCCACCGCCCGGCGCCGGTTCATCCTCGCCGACACCCCGGGACATGTGCAGTACACCCGCAACATGGTGACGGGCGCGTCCACCGCGGAGCTGGCCGTCGTCCTGGTCGACGCGCGCAACGGCGTGGTCGAGCAGACCCGCCGGCACGCCGCCGTCGCCGCGCTGCTGCGCGTCCCGCACGTGGTGCTCGCCGTGAACAAGATGGACCTCGTCGCGTACGCGGAGCCGGTGTTCGCCGCCATCGCCGAGGAGTTCACCGCGTACGCCGCCTCGCTCGGCGTCCCGGAGATCACCGCGATCCCGATCTCCGCGCTGGCCGGGGACAACGTGGTGGAGCCGTCGGCCAACATGGACTGGTACGGCGGCCCGACCGTGCTGGAGCACCTGGAGACAGTGCCGGTCAGCCATGACCTCACCGGCTGCCACGCCCGCTTCCCGGTGCAGTACGTCATCCGGCCGCAGACCGCCGAGCACCCCGACTACCGGGGGTACGCGGGCCAGATCGCCGCCGGGGTCTTCCGGGTCGGCGAGAGCGTCACCGTACTGCCGTCCGGACGCACGACGACGATCGCCGGGATCGACGCGCTCGGCGAGAGCGTGGACATCGCCTGGGCCCCCCAGTCGGTGACCGTCCGGCTGGCCGACGACATCGACGTCTCGCGCGGCGACCTGCTCGCGCCCACCGACGACGCACCCGCCGTCACCCAGGACGTCGGGGCGACCGTCTGCCATGTGGCCGACCAGCCGCTCTCGGTCGGCCAGCGGGTGCTGCTCAAGCACACCACCCGTACGGTCAAGGCGATCGTCAAGGACATCCCGTCCCGGCTGACCCTGGACGACCTCTCCCAGCACCCGTCCCCGGGCCGGCTGGTCGCCAACGACATAGGCCGGGTCGTCGTACGCACCGCCGAGCCGCTCGCGCTCGACGCGTACGCGGACTCCCGGCGCACCGGTTCGTTCCTGCTGATCGACCCGGCGGACGGCACCACCCTCTCGGCCGGTATGGCGGGCGCCTCGTTCGCCGAGGCCGCGCTGCCCGGTGCCGGTGAGGACCCCGCGGACGACGACGCGGAATGGGACTTCTGATGGGAATCGACGTCTTCTCCACCTTCGCGAAGGAGGGCGGCCGCGTCGGCAGCGGCGCCCTCGGCAGCGGCCAGGGCGGGGTCGGGCGATGTGCGTGATGACGTACGCGCACTGCCTGCGCGCCCGCCCGTACCCACCGCACCGCCGGCGCAGCACGCGTCGCCGGCACATCCAGCGCCACCCGTCCGCCCCGAACAGCCGGTTCGGACGAAGACCTGCCGACCGCCCGGCCGTGTCCCCGGACTTCCGAGGGACGTGAGCACCGGGCCGACGAGAGGAAAGCCTCCCGTGCCTGCCCCACGTACCACCGTCTCCCGCAGCCTCGCCGCCGCTGTCGCCCTGCCGCTGCTGGCCGTGGCACTGACCGCCTGCGGCTACGGATCCGAGGCGAAGGACGACGACGCCGGGAAGGCGAACGTCTCCGCCGACGGCAAGAAGCTCTCCGCGGACACCGTGAAGATCGGCTACTTCCCGAACCTCACGCACGCGACCGCCCTGGTCGGTATCCAGGAAGGCACCATCCAGAAGGAGCTCGGCGGTACGAAGGTCGTGCCCTCGACGTTCAACGCGGGCCCGTCCGAGATCGAGGCGCTCAACGCGGGATCGATCGACATCGGCTTCATCGGCCCCTCCCCCTCGATCAACGGCTACGTCAAGTCGAAGGGCAAGGGCCTGCGGATCATCGGCGGGTCGGCCTCCGGCGGGGTGAAGCTGGTCGTGAACCCGAAGAAGATCAAGACCCTGGACGACCTCAAGGGCAAGAGGATCGCCACCCCGCAGCTCGGCAACACGCAGGACGTGGCGTTCCTCAACTGGATCTCCGAGAAGGGCTGGAAGGTCGACGCCCAGAGCGGCAAGGGCGATGTCTCCGTGGTCCGCTCGGACAACAAGGTGACGCCGGACGCCTACAAGTCCGGTTCGTTGGACGGTGCCTGGGTTCCGGAGCCGACCGCGTCCAAGCTGGTCTCCGACGGTGCGAAGGTGCTGCTCGACGAGTCGACGCTGTGGCCGGACGACAAGTTCGTGATCACGAACATCATCGTGTCCCAGAAGTTCCTCTCCGAGCACCCCGATGTCGTCGAGGCGGTGCTGCGCGGCTCGGTGAACACCAACAAGTGGATCAACGCCAACCCGGATCTCGCCAAGGCGTCCGCCAACAAGGCGCTGGAGGCGCTGAACGGCAAGCCGCTGGCCCCGGAGATCCTCGACCCGGCGTGGAAGTCCATCCAGATCATCAACGACCCGCTGGCGGCGACGCTCGACGCGCAGGCGGCACACGCGGTGAAGGCGGGCCTGCTGGAGGAGCCGGACCTCAAGGGCATCTACAACCTGGGGCCGCTGAACAAGATCCTCAAGGCCGAGGGCGAGCCCGCGGTCGACGACGCCGGTCTCGGCGTCGAGTAGCCCGCCGCCGCCCGCGGTCGGTCCGACGGCCGGCCGCGGTCCGGTGCGACGGCCGTCCGCCACGGCTGTCCGACCGATCGCCCGTATTCAGGATTCCAGGATTCCCAGGAGGTGACGACCATGGCGACCACCACCCTCACCAAGGCCGAGGACCGCGCGACGGTCGAGCACGCCGCTCGTCTCACGCATGTCTCGAAGTCCTTCGCCGGACCCACGGGGCAGCAGCTCGTCCTGGACGACATCACGCTCGATGTCGCTCCCGGCGAATTCGTCACCCTCCTGGGAGCCTCCGGGTGCGGGAAGTCGACGCTGCTGAACCTGGTGGCCGGACTCGACCGCCCGACCGCGGGGTCCATCGAGACCCCCGGCGGGCGGCCCGCCCTGATGTTCCAGGAGCACGCCCTCTTCCCGTGGCTGACCGCGGGCAGGAACATCGAACTGGCCCTGCGGCTGCGCGGGGTGCCCAAGCCGGACCGCCGGACCGAGGCGGAACGGCTGCTCGAACTCGTACGGCTCGGCGGGGCGTACGGCAAGCGGGTGCACGAACTCTCGGGCGGCATGCGTCAGCGGGTGGCGATGGCCCGCGCGCTCGCCCAGGACAGCCGGCTGCTGCTGATGGACGAGCCGTTCGCCGCTCTCGACGCCATCACCCGCGATGTGCTGCACGACGAGCTGACCCGGATCTGGCACGAGACGAACGCCTCGGTCCTCTTCGTCACCCACAACGTGCGCGAGGCGGTACGGCTCGCCCAGCGCGTCGTCCTGCTGTCGTCGCGGCCGGGCCGGATCGCCCGGGAGTGGACGGTGGGCATCGAGCAGCCGCGCCGGATCGAGGACAAGGCGGTGGCGGAGCTGTCCGTCGAGATCACCGAACAACTGCGTGGGGAGATCCGCCGACATGGCCAGCACTGACATCACGTCCGACCGGGTCCGGAAGGACGGACCGGCCGGCCCGAACCCCGACGACCTGGCCGGTCTGGAGGCCGGACTCGACGCGCTGGACGCCGTCCAGGTGCGCCGGACCCCGGTGCGCGAGATCCTGCTGCGCAAGGTCCTGCCGCCCGTGGTCGCGGTCGCCCTGGTCCTGGTGATCTGGCAGCTGCTGGTCCGGGCCCAGGTCACCGAGGACTACAAGCTGCCGCCGCCGTCCGCGGTGTGGGACAGCGCGGTCGACATGTGGTTGAAGGGGACGCTGCTGGAGGTCGTCTGGACCAGTGTGTCGCGCGGCCTGCTCGGCTTCCTGCTGGCGGTGGCCATCGGTACGCCGCTGGGTCTGCTGGTCGCACGGGTAAAACTGGTCCGGGCCGGCATCGGCCCGATCCTGTCCGGTCTCCAGTCGCTGCCCTCGGTGGCGTGGGTGGCCCCGGCCGTCATCTGGCTCGGGCTGAACGACAGGATGATGTACGCGGTGATCCTGCTGGGTGCCGTCCCGTCGATCGCCAACGGTCTGGTCTCCGGGGTCGACCAGGTACCGCCGCTGTTCCTGCGGGCGGGCCGCACGCTCGGCGCGACCGGGCTGCGCGGGACCTGGCACATCGTGCTGCCGGCCTCGCTCCCGGGCTATCTGGCGGGGCTGAAGCAGGGCTGGGCGTTCTCCTGGCGTTCACTGATGGCCGCCGAGATCATCGCCTCGTCCCCCGATCTCGGGCTCGGCCTGGGGCAGTTGATGGAGAACGGCCGCAACAACTTCGACATGCCGGGGATCTTCCTCTCCATCCTTCTGATCCTCTTCGTCGGCATCGCGATCGACCTGCTGATCTTCAGCCCGCTGGAGCGTTGGGTGCTGCGCAGCCGAGGGCTCCTCGTCAGAAGCTGACAGGAACGCGAAGACCGGAGAACCGAGAGAACGAGTACGCCGATGTCCACCCCTGTCCTCCTGGTGATCGCCCACGGCAGCCGCGACCCGCGGCACGCCGCGACCGTGCACGCGCTCACCGCGCGGGTACGGGCGCTGCGGCCCGGGACACGGGTGGAGACGGGCTTCCTGGATTTCCACGCACCGTCCGTGCCCAGGCTGCTGGAACGCCTGGCCGCGGAGGGGGCGGGCGAGATCGTCGCCCTCCCCCTGCTGCTCACCCGGGCCTTCCACGCCAAGACCGACATTCCCGCGGTCCTGCGCGAGGCCCGGACCCGGCTGCCGGGGCTGGACATCCGTCAGGCCGAGGTCCTCGGCCCGTCGCCCCTGCTCAACGCGGCGCTGGACCGGCGGCTGCACGAGGCCGGGATCTCACCCGGCGACAAGAGTTCGACCGGGCTCGTCCTGGCCTCGGCGGGCTCCACAGACCCGGAGGCGAGCGCAGTGATCGCTGAAATCGCGCGGGAGCTGCGGCACACCGGTTGGTGCGCCGTGCGGCCTGCGTTCGCCTCCGCCCTTTCCCCGGACCGCCCCCGCACCGAGGACGCGGTGCGGGCGCTGCGGGCCGAGGGCGTACGCCGGGTGGCGGTCGCCCCGTACGTCATCGCACCCGGACGGCTGCCGGACCGGATCGCGGCGGGTGCCGGGGCGGCCGGGGCCGATGTGCTGGCCGATGTGCTGGGCGCGGCACCGGAGTTGGCACGACTGCTGCTGACCCGGTACGACGAGGCACGGCTCATGGCCCGTGCGTCGCTGACGGCCTGAGGCGGGCGGGGGCCACCGGAGGCGACCGGTACAGACGGGCGCGGGCCGGAGACGACCGGAGCCCGGCCGGTGCAGACGGGTGCAGGCCCGAAGCGGCGGGTGCGGGCGAGTGCGGGCCTGAGGCAACCGGAGCCCGGCCGGTGCAAGCCAGAAGCGACCGGTGCAGGCGGGTGCAGACGGGTGCAGGCCCGAAGCAGCCGGAGCCCGGCCGGAGCAGGACCGAGGCGGCCGGTAGGATCGTGCCACCGGTTCGGCCACCCTCACCGCCGAACGGCCCGGTGCCACCCGGGGGCGGACCGCCCCGTACGGCTGCCGCAGCCCCGGCTGCTGCTCCTCGACGAGCCGGCGACCGGGCTCGACCTCGCCGCCCGTGAGCAGTTGCTGGACAGCCTGGACGCCTTGCGCGAGGAGCACCCGGAGCTCGCGACCGTGCTGGTCACCCATCATCGGGAGGAGCTGCCCGCCTCCACCACTCACGCGATGCTGCTGCGCGGCGGGCGGTGTGCCGCCTCCGGGCCCGCCGACAGGGTGCTCACCACGGACCGGGTCAGCGACTGCTTCGGGCATCCGGTGCGGATCGAGCGCACGGACGGCCGGTGGACGGCACGGGCCCGGTGGCGCGCCCGCGGCTGAGGGCTCAAACCTCGGCGAACGGATCGTCGATGAACGGGGTGGCCTGGTGGAAGTAGAGCCGCCAGCCCGACTCCTCCCTGCGCCACAGCGAACTGCGGTGGGAGCGCAGCCCCTTGGACTCCGTATCGAAGGTGAGGTGCACCAGGTCTTCGCAGAGCTGGACTCCCCGCATCCGCGAGGCGGTCAGCGGCCCGGGGTTCGGGGCGTCGTCCGCGGTCAGCGAGGCGATGATCGTTTCCCGGCTCCAGAGGCGTCCGCTGGTGCCGATCTCCCGGAACTCCGGGTGCAGCAGCGTGGCGAGGAGATCCTCGGAGGCCCGCACCAGCGGGTCCAGGAGGCGAAGCTCGCCTTCGATGGCGGCGGCCACGGCGGGCGACGGCTCAGACACGTGTCATCTCCACGAGTTTTGCAACGGTGTTCCAGTTACGGCTGGTGGCGGTGAGGCCCTTGTTGAGCGCGGGCCTCGACAGGGCGGCGGCCAGCTTGGAGCGGCCGAGCCCGTCGGGAGCGTACAGGTAGAGCGCGCGGTCCCCGAGCCCGAACTTCTCGGGGAGGAAGGAGTCCGCGTCCAGAGAGGCGAAGCGTGCGGCGTCCACCGGCTGCCCGAAGTAGGTGACGTGCACCTGCTTGCCCTCCAGTTCGGCGGCCGGGAACGGGCAGGCGTCGGCGACGGCCGCGAGATAGGGGCCGTTGCGGACCAGACAGCTGACGTGGAAGCCGAACCGCTGCTCGACGGCCTTCTCCAGAGCCGCGGCGAGTGCGTCCTCGTCGTCGCTGTCACTGCTGAAGACGGCGTTGCCGCTCTGCAGATAGGTGGCGATGTCCTGGTGGCCCAGCTCCCCCAGCACGGTGCGCAGTTCCGCCATCGGGACCCGCTTGTGGCCGCTCACGTTGATCCCGCGCAGCAGCGCCGCGTACTTCATGGTCATGGGCACACCATAGGACGATCTTTCCGAGCTGTGCAGCCGCCGCGCCCCGTGGGGGAGGGCGCGGCGGCCGTGGGACACACGGATGCCGGGCGGTGGCGGGTGAGCGCCGCCGCCCGGCATCCGATCGGGCCGGTGACTACTCGACGACCTTGAGCAGCAGGTTCGCCGTGCCCTCGGTCGCGTTGGTGATGGCGTCCGGGGTGGCTCCCTCGGTGAGCGCCGTCGCGACCTCCTCCGGGGTGGCGTCCTGGTGTCCGCCCAGGTAGACGGCTGCGGCACCGACGACGTGCGGGGTCGCCATGGACGTACCGGAGATGGTGTTCGAGCCGTCGTCGCTGTCGTTCCAGGCGGACGTGATGTCCGAGCCCGGGGCGTAGATGTCCACGACGGAGCCGTAGTTGGAGAACGACGACTGCTCGTCGTCCACCGTGGACGAGGCGACGGTGATGGCCTCGGGGACGCGGGAGGGCGAGCCCTCGCCGGCGTCGCTGGAGTCGTTGCCCGCGGCCACCGCGAAGGTGACGCCGGAGGCGATGGCCTTCTGGACGGCCGCGTCGAGGGCCTCGTCGGCGCCGCCGCCGAGGCTCATGTTGGCGACGGACGGGCCCTCGTGGTTCTCGGTGACCCAGTCGATGCCGGCGACGACCTGCTCGGTGGTGCCCGAGCCGGAGTCGTCCAGGACGCGGACGGCCACGATGTTGGCCTTCTTGGCGACGCCGTACGAGGAACCGGCGATGGTCCCGGCCACATGGGTGCCGTGTCCGTTGCCGTCGTCCGCGTCGTCGTCGTTGTCCACGGCGTCGAAGCCCGAGGTGGCCCGGCCCTCGAAGTCGCTGTGGGTGACACGGACACCGGTGTCGATGACGTACGCGGTGACACCCTCGCCCGCCGCGTCCGGGTAGTTGTACGCGTCGTCGCCCGCGGTCTCGGTCTGGTCGATCCGGTCCAGGCCCCACGACGGCGGGTTGTCCTGGGTGGCGTCGATGTGGAACTTCTTGTTCTGCACCACCTTGGAGACGGCCGGGTCGGCCGCGAGCCGCTTGGCCTCGGTCAGCGTGAGGCCGCTGGCGGAGAAGCCGTTGATGGCGGAGGAGTAGTTCCGCTTGAGCTTGCCGCCGTACTCCTTGGCGAGCTCCGCCTTGTCCGCCTTCTGGTCCAGCATCACGATGTAGCTGCCGGACACGGCGGTCGCCGCGTCCGCGCCGTAGACCGTGCCCATCGCGGGAGCCGGCGCGGCTCCGGCGAGCGTGGTGTTGAGAAGGGTGACTCCGGCCGCTGCCGCCACGGCGGTTATCGCGGCGGTGAGCTTGAACCGGCGGGTGCGCTGCTGAGTGGTCATGAAGAGGGATCTCCTCGTCATTCTTTGTGGGGGGATTGGCCCTCGGCCGGAAGATCTCCGGGGGCTGGCTCGAAACCCTGACCGATTGACGCGCGCAGATCAAGGCCTTCCCGTGGCTGTGACTTACACAACAAGGTTTCTTAATAAGAAATCAGCCACACCGGGCCCCAACGGGCGGCGCGCGCAGACGAATCCGCCCCACAGCCCTCTCGCACCGCCATCACCGGCCACAACGCCGCACAGCCGGCACCTGGACAACTCCCGTCCGGCACACGGCCGGGCGAGTCGAGTTGGCTTGATTTCGCCCCTGAGGGCCCACCGCGCACGCGGCCCCGAAATCGGCGGAACACTCCCCGTGGACGGGTGAAGACCCCGGTGAATCCGCGAAGGTCCCCGCGCACGCCATGAAGGTGAATGACGGCAGGTGAATGAGACGCGCAGCTGTGTGAAGTCACGAGGAGACACGTGAAGATACGGAAACCGGAGCCGCCACGACCTGTGACAGCTCCGGTTTCCGGTACCGCGGCCCTACCGGCGCCCCCGGGCGGGGACACCGATGGGGCGGCTCAGGAGGCCAGTTCGGCCTCGATGAGATCCGCCGCGCGAAGCGTCCCGCCCTCCGCCGCCATCCGCCGGCGGACCTCGGAGGACCTCGCCGCCACCTCCGGGTCGTCCACCAGGCCGAGTACGGCGGCGCGCAGGGCCGGCGCGTCGGCCTCCTCCATCGAGAGCCGGCGTGCCACGCCGAGCCCCTGGAGCATGTCGGCGTTCCCGAACTGGTCGACGCCCAGCGGGAGCGCGACCATCGGCGTACCGGTGGCCAGCCCCTCCTGACTGCCGCCCGCGCCCGCGTGGGTGATGAAGGCGTCCGCCTGCTTCAGCACGGACAGCTGCGGCACCCAGGAGTGCACCTCCACATTGGCGGGTACCTCGCCGAGCTCGGACGGGTCGACGAACGCACCGATCTGCAGCACCACATGCCAGCCGGGCAGATCACCGAACGCCTTGACGCACTCCCGGTAGAAGGCGGGGTGATTGGTGTTCGCGGAGCCGAGCGAGACCAGCAGCACCTTCCCGGCGTCCGCCGGACGCTTCCACTCCCCCTGGTCGGCCCGCTCGCCCTGACAGGCGCCGACGAAGGTGTACACCTCGTGGTTCACCCGGTCGGCGTTCGGCTGGAGCACCTCGGGGATCAGGACGAGCGCGCGGCGCGGACGGGCCACGAAGTCGTCTGCGGAGAGATCGCCGAGGCCGTTCGCGGTGAGCCAGGCCGCGAATCTCGCGTAGTACTCCCGGCCCCGCTCGCTCTGCCTGAGCTCGGCGGTCACGGGCGCGGCGACCTCTTCCTCGTATCCCTCCCAGGGCACGAGGTTGGGCCAGAGGGAGAGCGCGGGCACGCCCCAGCGATGCGCGAGAACGCGGGCCGGATAGGAGGTGATGTCGTGCAGGACGAGGTCGGGCTCATCACCCGCGAAGGCCTCGGCCAGTTGCGGGAGCGCCTGGACCGCGTCGTTGAGGAAGGGCTCGATGTTGTCGATCCATTCCGTGCCCCAGGCCTCGTGGTCCTCCTCCGTGGGGAGGACCGACCGGTAGATCACCGGCTCGGCTCCGGTCGTGGCGACCTTCTCGGCGAAGGAGGCCGGGATGGCGTAACTGACGCGGTACCCACGGGCGACGAGCTCCCGGATGACTTCCAGGCTCGGGTTCACGTGCCCGTGGGCGGCGATGGAGAACATGGCGATATGGGCACGCGGAGATTCCGTCATGCCGCTCAACCTAGACGAGACGATACGTATCGTGCAAGCATATTCCCGTGGGGCCGGTCCCCTCCGCTCAGCGCTGGTAGCGGGCCAGGACCCGATTTCCGTCCTCGACCAGGCGTTGCTCCAGCTCGTCGATGCCGATCGCCCCGCTGTAGTACTCCTGGAGCGCGGGGGTCGCCACCTTGTCCTTCCACTCGGGGTAGCCGCGTACGGACTGCGCGGGCGCCGGACGCAGCCCCCGGGCGAGCGCGGTGCCGGTCGCCCAGCCGTTCTCGGCGGTGTGCAGGGCGGGGTCGGCCAGGGCCTCGGTGCCGGTGGGGAGCATCCAGTCGCCCCTGGCCAGCCGCACCATGTTGCGCGGCTGGAGCAGGAAGTCGATGAACCGCACCGCTTCCTTCTTGTGCGGGCTGCCCTCCGCGACCGAGAGCGTCTGCGGGCTCACGCCCTGGGTGGCTCCGGCGCTTCCCGCCGGGGCGGGCAGCACCGTCCACTCGAAGCCCTCGGGCGCCTGCTCGACGACCTGCTGACGGTAGGAGAACCCCAGCGGCACCATGGCGTACCTGCCGCCGAAGAAGCCGGGCAGGGTGTCGGAACCACCCATGCCGAGCGCCGTCCGGGCGGCGCTGCGGTCGGTGTTGACCTGGTCATGGATGGTCCGGGGAACCACCCGCTCGCCCTCGTCGAAGCGGATGACCACCTTGCCGTCAGCGTCGTGGTGGAAGAACCGTCCGCCGGCCGACAGGCTGAGGTTGAGGGTGACGGAGACCGGTTCCTTCAGCGGCCAGGCGACGCCGTACGTGCCCTTCCCGGTCAGCTTCTCGGTGATCCGCCGGAACTCCTCCCAGCTCCAGGGGCTGGTGGGGGTCGGGACGCGGACCCCGGACGCCTTGAGGATCCTGGTGTTGGCGATCAGGACCTTGGGTTCCTGGAGGAACGGGACACCGTAGACACCGCCGTCGAAGGTGGTGGTCCGCCAGGACTGCTCCGGGATGTCCTTCGCCAGCCGCGCGGGCAGCAGGGTGCGCAGATCGGCGAGATAGCCCCCGTACGCGAAGTCGGCGAGGTCGTCGGAGGCGTCATGGATGATGTCCGGCGCCTCGTCGCCCTCGAAGGAGGTGAGCAGTTGGTCGTGGACGTTGTCCCAGCTGCCCTGGACATAGTCCACCTGGATGCCGGGATGGGCCGCGTTCCACTCCTTCACCAGTTGCCTGTTGGCGTCGACGGACTCCTTCTGCCAGGCCAGCGACTGGAAGCGCAGCCTGATCGTGCCGTCCGCGCCGCTCCCGTCCCCGCCGCCGGAACAGCCGGCGAGGAGCAGGGTCAGAGCGGTGGCGACGGCCGCCGCCCGCGAGAAGGCGCCCATCAGCTCTTCACCGCCCCGGCCGTCATGCCGCCCGTGATCCGCTTCTGGATGACCGCGAAGAGGACGAGGGAGGGAAGGGTGGCGAGGAAGGCGGCGGCGGCGAGCGGACCGAGGTCGGCGACGCCCTCCGCGCCGAGGAAGTGCGTGAGTACGACCGGCAAGGTCTGTTTCTCCGGTGTCTTGAGCAGGACGAGCGCGAAGAAGAACTCGTTCCACGCGGTGATGAACGCGAAGAGGGCGGTGGCGACGATTCCGGGGGCCAGCAGCGGGGCGACGACCGAGACGAGTATCCGTACCCGGCCCGCCCCGTCGACCGAGGCGGCCTCTTCGAGCTCCGGCGGCACGGCTCTCACATATCCGGCCAGCATCCACAGTGCGAACGGCAGCGACCAGACGACGTACACCATGATCAGCCCCCACAGGGTGTTGATCAGATGCAGGTTCTTGAGGATCAGGAACAGCGGAATGATCACCAGGACGAAGGGGAACGCCTGGCTCACCACCACCCAGCCGGTCGCCGCCGTCGAGACCCTGCCCCGGTGGCGGGCCATCACATAGGCCGTGGGGGTCGCGATGACGACAGCGATCAGCGCGGCGCAGACGGCGGCGATCAGCGAGTTGGCCGCCGCCTGGAGCAGCGGCTGTTCCTCGAAGGCCTGCCGGAAGTTGTCCAGGGTCGGGTCCCGGGGGATCCAGGTCGGGTGCAGCGAGCCCAGTTCGCGGGCGGGCTTGAAGGCGGTGGAGATCAGCCACAGGAACGGGAAGGCCAGGAAGATCAGATACGCCAGGAGCGCGGCGTACTGCCCGGCGCGTGCGGGCCTGCTGGTACGGAGACTCACGCGTCCTCGCCTCCCCGGAGGCGGCCGGCCAGGTAGCAGGCGAGGATCACGGAGATCACCGCGACCATCACGCAGCCCATCGCGGCGGCGTAGCCGAACTGGCCGTAGCGGAATGCCTCTTCGTAGGCGAAGAGCATCGGCAGCCTGGTGCGGCCACCGGGTCCGCCGCTGGTCAGGACGTAGACCAGGGCGAAGGAGTTGAAGTTCCAGATGAAGTTGAGAGCGGTGATGGACAGGGCGACCGGCTTCAGGGCGGGCCAGGTGACCGTACGGAACCGGCGCCAGGCGCCCGCCCCGTCGAGGGCCGCGGCCTCGTGGAGTTCGTGCGGGGTGTTCTGGAGTCCGGCCAGCAGGGCGACCGTGGTCTGCGGCATGCCCGCCCAGATGCCGACCAGGATCACGGCGGGCAGCGCGGTGGCCGGTCCGGTCAGCCAGTCCCGCCCGTCGCCGAGCCCCAGATCGCGGACGGTCTCGTTGAGAATGCCCGCGTCGGGGTTGTAGACGAGGCGCCACATGATGCCGACGACCACTTCGGGCATCGCCCAGGGAATGATCGCCAGCGCCCTCGCCAGCCAGCGCAGGCGCAGCTTCTGGTTGAGCAGCAGGGCCAGGCCCAGCGCCAGGAAGAACTGGGGAACGGTGACGCCGACCGCCCACAGCAGACCGATCCGGAACGAGTCCCAGAACAGGGTGTCGTGGAGCAGGTCCTGGAAATTGAGAGCGCCGATCCACTGTGTGGAGCGGGTACGCCCCGACTGCGCGTCGGTGAAGGCCAGCATGATGCCGTAGAGCAGCGGCCCGACACTGAGGATCAGGATCGGGATGAGCGCGGGCAGCACCAGGAACCAGGTGGCCCGGTCCCGGGCAGCCCGTCCGGCCCCGGTTCCCCCTCCGGCCCGTCCGCCACGCGGACCACGTGCGCCGGACGGGCCGGACCGCTTGGTCGCGGTCGGCAATGTCACGAATTCGACCTCTTCGCTCATTTGGATGGAGTTCATCCCGGTATGGCCGCCCGGTCGGCCCCCGTCATCGTGCTGACGGACCGTCCGTTCGTCAAGGCGGCCTGCGCGGATGCGAAAATCGGAGCCATGAACGAGATGCGGGCACGCGAGGTGCTTACCGCTGCCGGGCTTTCCGACGGGGCGCAGCTGCTCGCGCTGGGCGAGAACGCGGTGTTCGCCGACGGCGACCTGGTGATCAAGGTCGGCCGGGACGCCACGCTCCACCCGGAGCTACGGGACCGGGCCGAGCGCGAGGTGGCCGTCGCGCGGTGGCTCGCCGCGTCCGGGGTCCCCGCCGTACGGTCGGCCGAACCCGGGGCACGCCTGGCCGAGGGCCACCCGGTGACCCTGTGGCACCGGCTCCCCGAGGCCGTACGCCCTGCCGAGCCGCAGGATCTCGCGCCCCTGCTCTCCCTCGTCCACGCGCTGCCCGCCCCGGCGGACTTCACCCTGCCGCGCCGCGAACTGCTCGGCGGCGTCGAGCGCTGGCTGCGGCTCGCGGGCGACACGATCGATCCGGCCGACGCCGACTATCTGCGCGAGCGCCGCGACGGCTTCGCGGCGGCCGCGGCCGCGCTGACCCCGCACCTTCCGCCCGGTCCGATCCATGGCGACGCCCTCCCCCGTAACGTCCATGTCGGCCCGGACGGCCCCGTGCTGGTCGACCTGGAGACGTTCTCCTTCGATCTGCGGGAACACGACCTGGTCGTGCTCGCCCTCTCCCGGGACCGCTACGGCCTGCCCGCCGCGGCGTACGACGCCTTCACCGCGGCGTACGGATGGGACGTGCGGGAGTGGGACGGCTGCGCGGTGCTGCGCGGGGCACGGGAAACGGCCAGCTGCGCCTGGGTCTCCCAGCACGCGCCGGCCAACCCGAAGGCACTGGCGGAGTTCCGGCGGCGGGTGGCGTCGTTGCGGGACGGTGACGCCGAGGTGCGCTGGTATCCCTTCTGAAGCGGACGACCGGCGGACCGAAAGGCCTCCGGACCGGGACGGGCTGACCGGGTGACCGGCCGACCGGCTGATCGGCGGCGGAAGTGCCGCCCTCAGCCTTCGGACGGGGCCGATATCCCGGACAGCGTCGCCGCCGGTTCCCGCAGGGGCCAGTGGCCGTCGATCACCGCGTCGGCACTGCCCTTCCGGCGGAGGAACTTCTCGAAATCGGCCGCCCAGCGCGCGTACCACTCGATCTGGCGCTCGTGCAGTTCGGCCGGGGTGAGCGCGGCCACCGAGCCGTGCCGCTCGGCTATGGCGTACGCCACGCGCACCGCGGCCAGCGCGTCCGCCCCCGCATCGTGCGCGCCGCCGTGCACCACCCCGTACTCGACGCAGACCGCTTCGAGGGTGCGCTTGCCCTTGCGGTAGCGGTCGACGGCGCGGTCGATCGTGTACGGGTCGATGACCGGACCGATTCCGCCGCCGCCCAGCCGGTCGCTGAGCGAAGGCAGCCCGTGCCGCCGCAACTCCGCCGTCAGCAGGGTCAGATCGAACGACGCGTTGTACGCGACGACCGGCACCCCCTCGCGCCAGTAGGCCACCAGGCTCTCGGCGATCTCGTCCGCCACCTCGCGCACCGGGCGGCCCTCCGCCGCCGCCCGCTCGCTGCTGATGCCGTGGATCGCGGAGGCCTGCGCGGGAATCCGGATGCCCGGATCCGCCAGCCAGGACCGCCGTCGGACCGGCTCGTCCTCGCGGCCCTCGACCGCGACGACCGCGGCGGTCACGATCCGGGCCTCCAGTGGTTCCGTACCCGTCGTCTCCAGGTCGAAGCCGACCAGCGGCTCACGGTGCCAGCTCATCCCGTACCTCCTTCGTGGTGCTCTCCCCCAGGTGATGAACACCCTCCCACGCACCACTGACAAGCCCGCACCGGCCCGCACACCGCAGGACCGTCAGGCCACCGGCCGAGCACGTCCAGCCTTCGAGCCCGTCAAGCCCGTCAGGGGATTGGCCTGCTCATCAGGAGACGGGCCGCGAGTCCGTCCACACGGACTCGAACTCCTCCCGGTACGTCTCGAACAGTCCGTGCTCGCTGTCCTGCCCCACCCTGACCACCGAACGTCCGCCGCCGCGCAGGACCAGCACGGGCGCCTCCATACCGCGGGCCCGCCGCAGGTACGTCTGTACGACACCCACGGCGTCCGGTCCGTCGCCGTCCACCAGGTAGGCGGTGAAGCGCGGGGTCTCGTCGAAGACCTGGATCTGGAAGGCGCCCGGGTCGCGGAGCTTGGAGCGCACCCGGCGCATGTGCAGAATGTTCATCTCCACCGAGCGGCTCAGCTCGCCCTTCTTGAGGCCCAGTTCCCGCTCGCGGCGCTTGACCGCGCTGCTGGCCGGGTTGATGAACAGCAGCCGGACCCGGCAGCCCGATTCGGCCAGCCGCACCAGCCGCCGGCCGGAGAAGTTCTGCACGAGCAGGTTGAGCCCTATCCCGACGGCGTCCAGGCGCCGCGCACCGCCGAAGAGGTCCTCGGCGGGCAGCTGGCGCTGGAGCCGCACCCGGTCGGGGTGGACCGAGACCACGTCGGCGTACCGGTCGCCGACCAGTTCCTCGACGGCGTCGACGGGCAGCCGGTCCGCGGACGGGACCGCGGCCCCGCTGCCGAGGATTTCGAGGAGCCGTGCGGAGGCCCGCTCCGCCTGGGCCAGGACCGCCTCGTTCAGCGCGCGGTTGCGGGAGACCACATTGCGCGCCACCTCCAGCTCGTCCAGGGCCAGCTCGACATCCCGGCGGTCGTCGAAGTAGGGCTCGAAACACGGCCAGTGCTGGACCATCAGCTCGCGCAGCTGCGGCAGGGTGAGGAAGCTGAGGACGTTGTCGTCGGCCGGGTCGAGCAGATAGCCCTTGCGGCGCGAGACCTCGCGGACGGCGACGGCCCGCTGCACCCACTCCTGCCCCGCGGGTCCGGCCGCGGCGACCACCCAGTCCTCGCCGTGCACCGGTTCGTAGATGGGCCGCAGCACCGCGGCGACGACGGCCCGCAGCCGCTGTTCCACGAGATTCAGCCAGATATAGGCCCGTCCGGCCCGCTGGGCCCGGGTGCGGACCTCGGTCCAGGCATCCGCTCCCCAGTCGAGCTCGGCACCGATCTCCAGGGGCTGCGCAAGGGACACCGCCCCGGGCGGGGCATCGGTCGACTCCCCCTCGTGACCTGCGTCACCTGGGGGTAGCTCGAACCCTCCCGAGCTCACCCGCGTACCGCCTTCCACTCCCCCACCCAACGATCAAGGAAGGGTACTCCGCGAGCGGGAGCCGGTGCAGCCGGATGCGCAGGCTGCTTTCTCAACTCCCCTGCGGGACAAGCCCGTTCCAAGCGGCAACATTGGGCGGAGTGAGCTGATTCATAGTGATTAACCACCCCACCGCATGCCGCATTCCGGGCGCCCGGCCGCCGGGCGGCGGCAGTTTTCCGCCCCGGGCGGCATCGAGGTGTCCGAAGTTGACCGGTGCGGACCCGACGGCCCGCCGCGGGCCCGCCCAGGGGGGCCGACCGGGCCGGGCCGCTCCGGCACGACGCCCTCAAGGATGCCCCGTGATCCCTGATGGATCAGCGCGCGGCACGGGATGCGGTGCACCGCAAGGCGGAGAGACGTCCGCATACTGGATGTATGCGGACATCTCGACAGAGCCTTGAGGTGCCGTAGCTCTCGTCGCGCGCCCACCAGGGATGACGGGACAGCCGCGAGGCGGACGCACCTCTTTCGGGGAGTATCTGGCTCATTCGGGGCGTATCTGGCTCAAGAGACCCCTCGTACCCGGATCAGAAGGGGAAGGATCCTATCCATGCAGGTCTGGCCGGGACAGGCGTATCCGCTCGGTGCCACGTACGACGGCGCCGGGACCAACTTCGCGGTCTTCTCCGAGGCCGCCAACCGAATCAAGTTGTGCCTGCTGCACGACGACGGTTCCGAGACGGCGGTGGAACTGCGCGAGACCGACGCCTTCGTCCGCCATGCCTATCTGCCCGGGGTGATGCCCGGTCAGCGCTACGGCTTCCGGGTGCACGGGCCGTACGAGCCGCAGCGCGGGCAGCGGTGCAATGCGGCGAAGCTGCTGCTCGATCCGTACGCGCGGGCGGTGGCCGGGAGGATCGAGTGGGGCGAGGCGGTGTACGGCTATCCCTTCGGCCGGCCCGACGCGCGCAACGACCTGGACTCGGCCCCGCACACGATGAGCTCGGTCGTGGTCAATCCGTACTTCGACTGGGGCGACGACCGGCGGCCCCGTACGGACTACCACCGCACGGTGATCTACGAAGCCCATGTGAAGGGGCTGACGATGCTCCATCCGGGCCTCCCCGAGGAGCTGCGCGGTACGTACGCGGCACTGGCGCACCCGGAGGTCATCGCCCATCTGACCGAGCTGGGCGTCACCGCGATCGAACTGATGCCGGTGCACCAGTTCGTCCAGGACCACCGGCTGGCGGACGCCGGACTGGCCAACTACTGGGGCTACAACACCATCGGCTTCTTCGCCCCGCACAACGCGTACGCCTCCTGGGGCGACCGCGGGGAACAGGTGCTGGAATTCAAACAGGCCGTACGGGCGCTGCATCAGGCGGGCATCGAGGTCATCCTCGACGTGGTCTACAACCACACGGCCGAGGGGAACCATCTCGGTCCGACGCTCTCCTTCCGGGGTCTCGACAACGCCTCCTACTACCGCCTCATGGACGACCAGCGGTACTACATGGACACCACCGGAACCGGGAATTCGCTGCTGATGCGGTCCCCGCACGTGCTCCAGATGATCATGGACTCGCTGCGGTACTGGGTGACCGAGATGCACGTGGACGGGTTCCGGTTCGATCTGGCGGCGACGCTGGCACGGCAGTTCCACGAGGTGGACCGGCTGTCGTCGTTCTTCGATCTGGTGCAGCAGGACCCGGTGGTCAGCCAGGTGAAACTGATCGCGGAGCCGTGGGACGTCGGTGAGGGCGGCTACCAGGTGGGGAACTTCCCCCCGCTGTGGACCGAGTGGAACGGCAAGTACCGCGACACGGTGCGGGATCTGTGGCGCGGCGAGCCGCGCACCCTGGCGGAGTTCGCGGGCCGCCTCACCGGCTCGTCGGACCTCTATCAGGACGACGGGCGCCGTCCGCTCGCCTCGATCAACTTCACCACCTGCCACGACGGATTCACGCTGAACGACCTGGTCTCGTACAACGACAAGCACAACGAGGCGAACGGCGAGGGCAACCGGGACGGCGAGAGCCACAACCGGTCCTGGAACTGCGGTGTGGAGGGTGAGAGCGGGGATCCGGAGGTGCTGGAGCTGCGCGGGCGGCAGATGCGGAACTTCATCGCCACGCTGATGCTGTCGCAGGGCGTGCCCATGCTGAGCCACGGGGACGAGTTCGGCCGCACCCAGCGGGGCAACAACAACGCGTACTGCCAGGACAACGAGCTCGCCTGGGTGCACTGGCCCGATCCGTCGTCGGCGGGCACCGGCGGGGACGCCGGCGGGGACACGGACGGCGGAGCCGGAGCCGGGACCGGTTCGGCTCCCGGCAGCGGACTGCTGGAGTTCACCCGGGCCATGGTGTGGCTGCGCCGTGACCATCCGGTCTTCCGGCGCCGCCGGTTCTTCCACGGACGGCCGGTGGAGGGAACCCATGACGAGCTCTCCGACATCGCCTGGTTCACCCCCGAGGGCAAGGAGATGACCCAGCGGGACTGGCAGGCGGCCCATGCCCGGGCCATGACGGTCTTTCTGAACGGGCACGCGATCTCGGAGCCCGGACCGCGCGGCGAGCGGATCTCCGACGACTCGTTCCTGCTGATGTTCAACGCGGGCGCCGACACCCTGGACTTCGCCGTTCCGGTGAACCACGGGCGGCAGTGGCAGGTGGTGGTCGACACCGCACGGCCGGACGGTGTGCCGCCGGGGGCCGGGCCCAGGGTGTCGGCGGGCGAGCGGGTGACGCTGATCGGGCGGAGTCTGGCGGTGCTGAAGCGGCCGGCGTGAACCCGGCGTGCGCGCGGCCCGCGCCCCGTCGTGAGCCCGGCCCGCGCCCGACGTCACCCCCGTGCCTCCCGCGACAAGAACGGGTGATGCTCACGGCCGCCGTGACACACACCGCCGCCCGCTGGGTACGTACGTTCGCATGACGCCCACCGCCACGTACCGCCTCCAGCTCCAGCCGGAGTTCCCCTTCTCGGCAGCCGGGGACGCGGTGCCCTACCTCGCCGCGCTCGGCGTCTCCCATCTGCATCTTTCGCCCGTCCTGGAGGCCGTTCCCGGTTCCCGGCACGGCTACGACGTCGTGGACCACAGCCGCGTCCGGGCCGAGCTGGGCGGTGAGGAGGGGCTGCGGCGGCTCGCCGCGACGGCCCGCGAGCACGGGCTCGGGCTGATCCTGGACATCGTGCCCAATCACATGGCGACCGCGCCCCGCCACAACCGGGCGCTGTGGGAAGTGCTGCGCGAGGGCCCGGAGTCCCCCTACGCCCGCTGGTTCGACATCGACTGGACGGAGCACGGCGGCAGGATCCTGCTGCCGGTCCTCCCGGGGCGCCTCGGCGATCAGCTCGACCGGTTCTCGGTGGAGGGGGACGTACTGCACTACGACGAACAGGTGTTCCCGCTGCGCGAGGGCACGGCCGCGCTGCCGCTGCCCGAGCTGCTGGACGCCCAGCACTACCGGCTCGGCTGGTGGCGGCTGGCCCGTACCGAGCTGAACTACCGGCGCTTCTTCACCGTCTCGGAGCTGATCGGGGTCCGCGTCGAGCATCCCGAGGTCTTCGACGCCACCCACGGCACGGTGCTCGGACTGCTCCGGGACGGCGTCGTCGACGGGCTGCGCGTCGACCACCCGGACGGCCTCGCCGACCCGACGGCCTATCTGGAACGGCTCGACCGGGCCACCGGCGGCCGGTGGACGGTGGTGGAGAAGATCCTCACTGGTCCGGAAACGCTGCCCGCGGGCTGGGCGGTCGCCGGGACGACGGGGTACGACGCACTGTGCCGGATCGACGGGCTCTTCACCGACCCGGCGGGCGCGGCGGAGCTGCTCGGCCGCTACCGGGACTTCGCGGGCCCGCCCGGCGACCGGGGCGGCTACTGGGCGGCGACCGTGCGCCGTGCCGCGTACCGCGTGGTGACCCATGAACTCGCCGCCGAGACCGCGTGGCTGACCCGGCTGGCGGTCCGGGTGTGCGCCGCGGATCCCGTCCTGCGCGACCACGCCCCGTGGGCGCTGCACACCGCCGTACGCGAGCTGCTCGTCCGGATCCCCGTCTACCGCCCGTACGTCACGGCCGGCGGGCCGCTCACGGACGCCGCCGCATCGGCGCTGCCGGAGGAGGCGCTGCGGGACGCGAGGGCGGTGTTCTCCGTGCCGGAGGAGGCGGCTGCCGTCGACGCGGTGCGGGACCTGGCGCTGGGGCGGCTCGGCGACGGGCCGGAACAGGCGGCGTTCTGTGCGAGGTTCGCGCAGACGGCGTCGGCGCTGCACGCCAAGTCGGTCGAGGACACCGCGTTCTACCGCTACGTGCCGCTGATCTCCGCGACCGAGGTGGGCGGCGACCCCGGCAGGCCCGCCGTGGCGCCGGAGGAGTTCCACGCGTTCTGCGCACGGCTGGCCCGGGACTGGCCGGGCTCCGCCACGGTACTGACCACGCACGACACCAAGCGCAGCGCTGATGTACGGGCCAGGATCGCGGTGCTCTCGGAGTGCCCCGAGCGATGGTCCTCGCTGGTGGAGCAGCTGACCCGGGCGACGGCGGTGACGGCACCGGACCCGCAGCTGGCCTGGCAGTCCTGGCAGTACTCGTACGGCTGCGCGGGGCTGTCCGGCACCAGGATGGCCGGGCGGCTCGAACCCGCACTGCTCAAAGCCGTACGGGAGGCGGGGCTCTTCACCAGCTGGACCGAGCCCGATCCGGGGTACGAGCGGGCGGTGTCGGACTTCGTCGCGGCCGGTCCGGGCAGCGCCACCGGTGCGGCGCGGATGCTGGTGACACGGTTCGCGGGGACGCTCGTCCCGTTCGTGCGGGCCAATGTGCTGGGCGCGGCGCTGGTGCATCTGACGATGCCGGGGGTGCCCGATCTGTATCAGGGCACGGAGCACGAGTACATCGCGCTGGTCGACCCGGACAACCGGCGTCCGTTCCGCCGGCCGGCCGCCGGAACGGACGGCTCGGACGGCGCGGACGACTCGGACGGCTCGGGAGGTGGCGACGGCTCGGTCGGCGCCGAAGACCCGGGGGGTGCGTACGGCTCGGCCGGTGCCGGTGAGAAGGCGGCGCTCACGATGGCCGCGCTGCGGCTGCGGCGGGCGCGGCCGGAGGTGTTCGGGGAGTCGGGGACGTACGCCCCACTGGCCGCTCACGGCCCGGCGGCCGGGCACTGTCTGGCGTTCTGCCGGTCGGGCGAGGTGGTGACGGCGGTGACCCGGCTGTCCCTGCGGCTGGCGGAGGAGGGCGGGTGGCGCGGCACGGTGCTTCCGCTGCCGGACGCGGGCCCCTGGCAGGACGTCCTGGCCCCGGGACGGGAGTTCTCCGGCGGCACGGTCGCGGTGGAGGAACTGTTCGCCGAACGCCCGGTGGCCCTGCTCAGGAGGGCCGTACGAGAAGAGTCCGCGGACCACGGGTGAGCAGCCCGGTGCCGGCCGGCCGGAAGCCGTCCGCCCAGCGGATGCGGGGCATGGCCTCCAGCAGGGCGCGAAGCCCGTACTCGGCCTCCAGCCGGCCGAGCAGTACGGCGGGGCAGCCCGCGGGGCCGGTGGTGAGGCCGCCCGGCTCGGGGCGGAGCGGGTCGAAGCGGTCGGGATCGGCGAAGCGGTCCGGATCGCGTCCCGCCGCGCCGATCAGACAGGCGACGGGCGCCCCCGCGGGGAGCGTGCCGCCGCTGACGGGGACCTCGGTCAGAGTGCGGCGCAGGACGATCTGGACGGGCGGGTCGCGGCGCAGCGTCTCCGTCCAGGCCCGCGCGATGAGCTCTGGTTCGGTGCGTACGGCGGCCAGCAGGTCGCCGTCGTCGATCAGGTTGGCCAGGAACGACGCGAGGGCCGTCTCCCGCAGAGCCGTGTGCCCGGCGCAGTCGGCGGGGCCGGAGGCGGGGTGGACGAGCCGCGGATGGAGGGCGGCGCGTGGCAGCCGGTTGAGGTCCGGGTAGGAGAGACCGGCCGCGGCGGCCGCGGCACCGGCCGGAAGCCAGCGGCAGAACTCCTCGACCAGGTCGGCCTGTCGGCGCCCGGCTATGCGGCGGGCGAGGACGTACGCGGTCCGCTCGACGGCCATGCGGCGGGCGGGGTCCACAGCGTGAACAGAGCCCGCGGGGCCTGCGGGGCGGGCCTGGAGCGCGGGTCCCTGCGATTCCTCGTCCCGCGCTGTGCAGCGGATGCTGCCCCGGCAGAGCCCGAGCGGGGCGGGGCCGCCGCGCGGCGCGCCGTCGTGCGGGTAGCCGGCGAACCGGGGGTCGGTGAGCGCGACGGCCACATCGGCGTACCGGCTGAGCAGCCAGGCGCCCAGGCCCTCGTCGTAACAGAGCGGGTAGGCCTCGCGCAGGCGGCGGTAGAGCCGGAGCCGGCACGGGTCGGTGGCCGCTCCGGGCGCCAGGAGGCCGGGCTGCCCGCCCGTCCGCCGTCGCGGTGCGGGGGCCGCGGGTACGCGCTCGGGTCCGTCGACCGGCATCCGCACCCCCGGGATCGGTGCGTCGCTGTCCGACGCGGGTGCCTCAAGCCGACCACCGCCGGGGGCTCACCGCAGTCGGTGTGCGGCCGTTCGGGTGACGGCCGCGGCACGACGGGGGCAGGGCGGGGCGGGACCGTGGCAGGGCACGACCACGGCAGGGCGGGGCGGGACCGTGGCGGGGGCCTGCGGCGCGGAGCTGCGGTGCGTGGCCTGCGGTACGGACCCGAGGCACAGGGGCGAGGTGCCTGGCCCGGGGTACGGGGCCCGAGGTGCGGGAGAAGGCGTCGCGCGGCACCCGGCGGGGTTCGCGGTCAGGCCGGCGGACGGAGCGCCTGGGCGGTCAGCCGGAAGCTCATCCGGCCGAAGCTCACCTGGTCCCCGTCACGGACCGGGACCGATCCGACGACCCGCTGGCCGTTGACGCAGGTGCCGTTCGTCGAACCGAGGTCGCGCAGCACCCACCGGCTGCCCTGCACGGTGAGTTCGGCGTGCAGCCGGGACACCGTCTCGTGGTTGAGCCGCAGGCCGTTGCCCGGGTCGCGGCCGATGAGGAGCGGGTACGGGCCGGGGGCCGGCAGCAGGAGCTTGGGCAGCCGTTCGGTCTGCCAGGCCCGGCGCATCCGCCCGGGGAAGGCCGACAGGCCGCCCACGGCACGGGCCAGGCTCTGGGTCCAGCGTCCGCCGGAGTCCAGGTCGGAGGTGAGCGCCGCCAGTTCCTCGGGGCGGCGTGCGACGAGGGCCAGTTCCATGCGTCGCAGGAAGGTGTCGTGGGAGAGCTTGCCCTGCGCGGCCCCTTCTCTGAGCACGCCGAGGACACGGTCGCGCTGGGCGTCCGACAGCCGCGCGGGATACGTGTGGAACTCGAAGGAGGACGTCACAGGGTCGATTGTCGGGCCGACCGCCCCGGGGTGTCCAGAAGAACCCCTCTTTCCGCCCGTGCTGACCTGCGGTGCTCCTCGGCCGGGGCCGTTGTTAGTGTCTGCGGCCCATGCGCCATGAGGAGACTTCGTGACCCTTGCACCACAGGATTTGACCGTTCGTCCGCTGGCCGGAGCGCAGGAGCTCGGGCTCTTCCGCCGTCTGTCGTACGTCCTGGACCACGAGTTGGCGGACGATCTGGCGACCGGCCGCCGCCGGCCGGAGTGGATGTGGGTGGCGCTGCACGGCGAGCGCGTCGTGGCCAGAGCCGCCTGGTGGACCGCCGAGAAGGACGGGCAGCCGCTGGCACTGGACTTCTTCGACCTGGACGACACCCTGCCGGTCGCGGAGCGCGTCGAGATCGGGGTCCGGCTGCTGGAGACGGCCGCCGCTGCGGTGCTGCCGGCGGGCGCGGCACGCCCCGAGTACGGCAGGTTCGTGCCGCCGGACTGGCACGAGGACCCGGCGGCGCGCGAGATCGTCGAAGCCCGGATCCAGGTGATGGAACGTACGGGTGCCCGGATGCTGGTGGAGCGGCTGCGTCTGGAGTGGCGGGCCGGGACGGCGGTCCCCGAGGCCGGCGGCCGTCTGGTGTTCCGGCCGGTCACCGGGCGCGAGGATCTGGTCGCCCTGATGACACCGGTGATGGAGGGCACCCTGGACGCGCACGGACAGGCGGACCTGGCGTCCGGGCTGAGCGCCCGCGAGGCGGCGGAGAAGCACTTCGACGAGGAGCTGGCGGGATATTCGAGCCCGCGGGAATGGTGGCGGACAGCCGAACTGCCCTCCGGTGAACCGGTCGGCTTCGTCGTCCCTGCCCGCAACAACTACAACCCGATCATCGCGTACATCGGCGTCCTGCCGGCACACCGCGGACAGGGCTACATCGACGACATCCTCGCCGAGGGCACCCGGGTGCTCGCCGGGCAGGGCGTGGAGCGGATCAGGGCGGCGACCGACCTCGGCAACGTCCCGATGGCGAAGGCCTTCGAGCGCCTGGGGTACGTGAACTTCGAGCGCGCGTTCAACATGGTCTGGGACTGAACCGCCCGGACGGTCCGGGACTGAACGTCCGGGAATGGCCCGTCGCCCGATCGTCCGGGATCGGGGCTCGTGTCTCCGGCGTCCCGACAATCCGATGGACGGGCCGCCCGGGGCCGGGTTAGTGTGCTCGCGAAACACCGGACCGGCCGAGCGAGTCGTGGAAGGAGGCGAGAGAAGTGCGTACGAGCAACAGCACCACCATCGGCAGCACCTCATTCCCGCGCTCCCGTCCCGTCCGCAGGGCGGTGTCGGACTCCGTCTGACCGGGAGCGCGATTTCAGTCCCCGGAGGACAATTCCATGACCGATCTGGTCATCCGCGCGCTCGATGAGAGCGACGCCCAGCTTTTCGACTCCCTTCAGGACCGCGCTCTCGTCGGCCGGGCCGCGTTCGGCCACCGCTATGCCACCGTCGCGGCCGGCGGCGACTACCGCCCCGAGTGGACCTGGGTCGCCCTGCGCGAGGGCACCGTGGTCGCCAGGGCCGCCTGGTGGGGCGGGCCCGATGACACCGAGCCCGTCCTGCTGAACTGGTTCGACTTCGCGGACGGCGAGGACGAGGCGGGCGCCGAACTCCTGCGGCGCGCCCCGTTCCACCTTGAGTACGAACTGATCCTGCCCGCGGACTGGCGGGAGGTCCCCGAGGTCACGGCCGCCGCGCGGTCGCGGATCGCCGCCGCCACCGCGGCCGGGCTGCGGCCGCTCGTCGAGCGTTACCGCTACCACTGGACCCCGGACGACGGGCTGCCCGCGCGCCCCGGCCGGCTCACCTTCCGCCCGGAGCCCGACGACGCCGTGATCCTGGACGTCCTGCGCCGGGTCCACTCGGTCACGCTGGACGCCCATGCCCGCAAGGCGATCGAGGGGCCCGGCGGGCTGGAGGCGGCGGCCCAGGAGGAGCTGGACTTCTTCTACTGGTGCCCCTCGCCGCGTTCCTGGTGGCAGCTGGCGTACACGCCGGACGGCGCGGTGGCGGGCATCCATGTGCCCGCGCACAACCCGTCGGGTCCGTGCATCGGCTTCATCGGGGTCGTCCCCGGGGCGCGCGGCCACGGCTACGGCTACGACCTGCTCGTGGAGTGCATGCACTTCCTGGCCGAGCAGGGTGCCGAGTACATCGCGGGGGCGACCGACCGGGGGAACGTGCCGATGGCCGTGGCGTTCGCCCGCGCCGGCCACCGCATCACTCAGGAACGCGTTCACCTGACGTGAGCACGGTGACCTCACCGGCAGGCCGGCCGCTGGTGTTCCCGTCACCCCGCAGGGAGTCGGCGGGGCGGCTGCCCTGGCGGCGCCGGACGAGTTGACCGGCATGTAGTTAGCTGCCATATTAGTTCCATGAGCAGCGAGGAAGCGAACCCTGGTGCCGTGCCGACACTCGATCAGGCACGGCACCAGATCGCACGGTACGGGCTCGATGCCGACCCCCAGGCGGTGCTCGTGGCGGTGCGCCTGATGGCCGCGGGGGTGCGACTGGACCGCGCGTCCGAAGTGCACTTCTCCCGTTTCGGGCTGTCGACCGGGCGCTACCGCCTCCTGGTGGACCTTGAGGACAGCGACGGGGAGAAGTCGCCGTCACGTCTCGCGAAGAGCCTCGGCGTCTCGCGCGCCACGGTGACCGGCCTGGTGGACGGCCTCGAACGAGAAGGCCTCGTGGCCCGGCGCGCGTCCACGGAGGACGGACGGGGCGCGGTGGTCGTACTGACGGCGCGCGGCGCCCAGCGGCTGCGCGACATGGCCGCGGACCACTTCGCGCGCCTGCAGGCGCTGGTCGGCGGACTGACCGCCGACGAACGCGGACAGTTCCTGGACCTGCTGGAACGGATCACACAGGGGATCGGCGCACTGACCGCCGAGTAGCCCCCCTCACGTCGCACGAGAAAACAAGAGGCGAGCAGCGAGAAGCGACCGCCCCGACCGGGCGGCCCCTCCATGCCCACATAGTTAGGTCCCTAACAATTTTTCGAGGAGTGCACGTGAGCCCCACCCGCACCACGGCCGCCGAGCGCGGTCCCACGGCACGGCCCTTCACACTCCGGAAGGAAGTCGCGGTCGCCTATCTGGCCCCCGCCCTCACGGCCGGGCTCGGTGGAGTGCTCGGCGGACAGCCCGAACTGACGGTGGCCGCCTTCACCTCCATCGGTGCCACATCGGCCGCCGTGGCCTTCGCCGTCGGCGGGTGGCTGCACCGCCGGGGCCGGCCGCGGCGGTGGACGACATCGGTGCCGCGTCCCGTCATCACCATCGGACTCGGCACGGTCGCCGCCGGAATCGCGGGCCTGGCCGGGTGGTTCGCGGCCGACTGGCTGCCCGCGCACACTCCGCTGCCCGATGCCGGGTGGCTGGAGCGGCTGCGGATCGACCTGCCGTTGTCGGCCGCCCTGGCGACCACGATCGTCACCTGGCGATGGCGTGGCACGGCATCCCGGCAGCAGAAGTGACGCGGCCGGTCTCCACCCGATTCCCCGGATTCACCACAACCACGAAGGACATATCGTGATCACCATCATGGGCGCGACGGGCTCCGCCGGCGGAGCGCTGCTCCGGCGCCTGACCGAACTGGGCATCCCCTGCCGTGCCGTCAGCCGTACTCCGGACACACTGCGTGCCGCGATGGGCGGGGAAACGCGGGTCGAGGTCGTCGGTGCGGACGCCGCGGATCCCCGCGCGCTCCGCGCTGCCTTCGAAGGCTCCTCGCAGCTGTTCCTCGCCATGGCCAACAGCCCGCGTCAAGTGGCGCTGGAGATCAACGCGATAGACGCCGCGGCCGCGTGCGGCGTACAGCACGTCGTCAAACTCTCCTCCCCAGCGGTCGGGCCCGACTCACCGGTCGTCATCTCGCGCGGGCACTGGCGGATCGAGGCACACCTCGCGGCGACCGGCATGGTGGCCACGCTGCTTCGGCCCTACGGGTTCATGCAGAACCTGCTCCTGAACGCTCCGGCGGTCGCCGAGGGCGTGCTCATCGGAGCGATGCGCGACGTGCCCTGCAACTACATCGACGTCCGGGACATCGGCGATGTCGCCGCCGAGGCCCTTCTCCGCCCCGGCCTCCGCGGGGCCACGTACACGCTGACCGGCCCCCAGGCCTTCAGCCATCCGGAGCTCGCCGCTCTCCTCACCGCGCGGACGGGCCGGCCCGTCCGCCACATCGACCTGACACCGGACGACTTCCACGGCCATCTCGTCCGGACCGCGCACATGCCGGACTGGCTCGCGAACCATGTCGTGGAGATCCAGCAACTGGCCATCGCGTGTCCGGAGTCCCCGGACGGCACGGTGGAGACCGTCCTCGGACGCCCCGCCCGGACACTCGACGCCTTCGTCCGCGAGCATCTCGCCGTGTTCGCCCCGGTGGCCTGACCGGCACCCTGCCCCCGGCCTCCTCGCGCGGTGGCGGCGCACCCGCGAGGAGGCCGGGGGGCTACCGCTGCTGCCGGGTCTTCTGAGCGTGGATCAGGTCGCGGTACCAGCCGTAGGACTCCTTCGGCGTCCGGCGCATCGTCCCGTAGTCGACGTGGACGAGCCCGAAGCGCTTGGCGGCACCCTCGATCCATTCGATGTTGTCGGTGAGCGACCAGGTGAAGTAGCCGCGCACATCGATCCCCTCGTCGATGGCGGCGCGCAGCGCGGTGAGGTGTCCTTCGAGGTAGGCGATGCGGCGGTGGTCGGCGACGGGCTCGTCGATCGCGCAGCCGTTCTCGGTGATGTGGACGGGCGGCAGACGGTCGCCGAAGCGCTCGCGCAGCAGGGTGAGCGTCTCGCCGAGGCCTTCGGGAACGACGGGCCAGCCGAAGTCGGTCTTCTCGTAGCCCTCGATCTCGCGTATGCCGAAGGGGAGTTCGGCGGGCATACCGAAGCCGGAGAAGGAGTCGAGGGCCTCCGGCTTGGGCGCGCCGACGAGGGTGGGGTTGTAGTAGTTGACGCCGTACCAGTCGAGCGGTGCCGAGATGACCTTCAGGTCGTCCGCCACCGGGCCCGGCATCAGGGCCGCGAAGTTCTCGTCGGGATAGCGGCCGGTGAGGATGGGGTCCGCGAACAGCCAGTTGGTGAGCGTGTCGTAGAGCTCCGCGCCGAAGCGGTCCTCCTCGGTGTCCCCTGCCGTCCAGACCGGGGCGTGCGAGAGCGCGACGCCGATGTTGTCGGCACCCGCCGCACGCAGGGCGCGTACGGCGAGGCCATGGGCGAGCAGCTGGTGGTGGGCGGCGGGCAGGGCGTCGAAGAGGAGGGTGCGCCCGGGGGCGTGCTCACCGAGTGCGTAGCCCAGCAGAGTGACTTCGGCGGGTTCATTGATGGTGATCCACATGGGTACGCGGTCGGCGAGGCGTTCGGCGACGATGCCCGCGTACTCGGCGAAGCGGTAGGCGGTGTCCCGGTCGAGCCAGCCGCCCGCCTCGTCCAGGGGCAGCGGGGTGTCCCAGTGGTACAGGGTGGGGGCGGGGGTGATGCCGTGGGCGCAGAGTTCGTCGACGAGCCGGTCGTAGAAGTCGAGCCCCTCGGGGTTGACCGCACCGCTGCCCCCGGGCACCACGCGCGGCCAGCTGATGGAGAAGCGGAAGGCGTCCGCCCCGAGTCCGGCGAGCAGGGCCACGTCCTCGCGGTAGTGCTCGTGGAACCCGGTGCCCCGCGTGGTGTCGGTGCCGTCCTTGATCCGGCCGGGCTGCGCGGCGAAGGCGTCCCAGCCGGAGGGGCCCTTGCCGGCGGTGTCGGCGGCCCCCTCGGTCTGGAAGGCGGAGGCGGAGGCTCCCCAGAGGAAGCCCGGGGGGAACAACGGCACGGTCATCTCGGCCTCCAGCAGCCGTACGTATGAGCAGAAGCAAGCAGGGCAATGATCAGGACCAGACCCTAATCGCCAGTAACGGGCTCGCTCTAGTGTTCCGGGGCCGTGAACGCGACTTCCGCCGATCACGGAGCCCGCCTTCGGGCGACCTGTTCATGAACGAGGAGTGGTGAATGCGGTTCGAGGTGTGGGCCCCGGACGCGGAGTCGGTCGTGCTCCGGCTGTCGGGCCCGGCGGCCGGAACAGGCGCGGGCGCCGGGGCGCGGACCGGCGCGGGAGCGGATTCCGGCGCGCGGCGGGCGATGGTGCGCGACCCGTCGCGGGCGGGCTGGTGGTGCGCCGAGGCGGACGCGGTGGACGGCGACCGCTACGGGTTCTGCGTGGACGACGGCCCCGTACGGCCCGATCCGCGCTCCCGCCGCCAGCCGGACGGCCCGGACGGCGAGAGCGCGGTCGTGGACCAGGAGGCGTACGTCTGGCGGAACGCGTGGGCGGGACGCGGACTGCCCGGCGGCATCCTGTACGAGCTGCACATCGGGACGTACACCGGCGCGGGCACCTTCGACGCCGCCGCCGAACGGCTCGGTCACCTCGCGGAGCTGGGGGTGACCCATGTGTCGCTGATGCCCGTCTGCCCCTTCCCCGGCACCCACGGCTGGGGGTACGAGGGGGTGTCGCTGTGGGCCGTGCACGAACCGTACGGCGGCCCGGCCGGGCTGAAGCGGTTCGTCGATACGGCGCACGGTCTGGGGCTCGCGGTCGTCCTGGACGTGGTCCACAACCACCTCGGACCGTCCGGCAACCACCTCCCGGCCTTCGGCCCGTACTTCACCGACACTCATCACACCCCCTGGGGCGCGGCGGTCAACCTGGACGCCCCGGGCTCGGACGAGGTCCGCGCGTACCTGCTGGGCAGTGCGCTCGCCTGGCTGCGCGACTACCACCTCGACGGACTGCGGCTGGACGCGGTCCACGCCCTCGCCGACACCCGCGCGCTCACCTTCCTGGAGGAACTCTCCACGGCCGTCGACGCGCTGGCGGCGGAGACCGGCCGGCCGCTCACCCTGATCGCGGAGTCGGACCTCTGCGACCCGCGCACCACCACCCCGCGCAGGGCCGGCGGCCTCGGGCTGCACGCCCAGTGGAACGACGACTTCCACCACGCCCTGCACACCGCGCTGACCGGCGAGTCCCAGGGCTATTACGCCGACTTCGCGCGGGCCCCGCTCGCCGCCCTGGCCAAGACGGTGACCAGTGGCTTCTTCCACAACGGGACGTACTCCGGTTTCCGGGGCCGTACGCACGGACGCCCCGTCGACGTGACCCGGAGCGCGGCCCACCGCTTCGTCGGGTACGCCCAGACCCACGACCAGATCGGCAACCGGGCCCTCGGCGACCGGCTGGCCGCCACGCTCTCCCCCGGCCTCCAGGCCTGCGCCGCCGCCCTGGTGCTCACCGGCCCCTTCACCCCCATGGTGTTCATGGGCGAGGAGTGGGGCGCCCGGACGCCGTGGCAGTTCTTCACCGACCACACCGACCCGGCACTCGCGGAGGCCGTACGCAGCGGCAGACGGCGGGAGTTCGCCTCGCACGGCTGGGCAGGGGAGGACATCCCCGACCCGCAGGACCCGGCGACCCGCGACCGCTCCTGTCTCGACTGGAGCGAGCCGGAGCGCGAGCCGCACGCCCGGCTGCACGCCTGGTACCGCGAACTGATCGCACTGCGCCGGGCGATGCCCGACCTCCACGACCCCGACCTCGCCACGATAAGGGTCGCGTACGACGAGGACGCCCGCTGGCTGGCGTACCGCAGGGGCGATCTCCGGATCGTGGTGAACCTCGCGGACAGCCCCGCCGCCATCCCCCTGGGCGTCGGCCGGAACCGGCGCGGCGCCGGGAGGGTACTGGCGTCCTGGAACCCGGTCCGCGCACCCGGCGCCGATGGCCTGCTGCACCTGCCGGCGGAGTCGTGCGTGGTACTGGCGGACGACTGAGGAGGCCCGGACACGGCGCGGGGCACGCGCTTCTGACCGGCCCGACGCGGGTGACCCGCGTGATGGCCGGGGGGGGGCGGGGGACGGCCGGGGGGCGGGGACGGCGTCACCCGGTCAGGACCGGGCTCGCCGAAAGCCGCTTCCGGCGAGGCCGCGGGGGAATCCGCGCGCGTCGGCCGATCACGCGGCCCTACTCGACGATCGCCAGTTCCCTGGAGGTGGTGTTCAGCCGCCGTCCGCCGTCCTCGGTGACCGTCACGATGTCCTCGATCCGGACGCCGAACCGGCCGGGGAGGTAGATGCCCGGCTCCACGGAGAAGCACATGCCGGGGACCAGCGGAAGCTCCTCGCCCTCGATCATGTAGGGCGGCTCGTGGGTGGTGACCCCGATGCCGTGGCCGGTGCGGTGGATGAAGCGCTCGCCGTAGCCGAATTCGGTGATCACGGCGCGCGCCGCGCGGTCGATGTCCTGGCACGCGGCGCCGGGCCGGACCGCGGCGCAGCCCGCCTTCTGCGCCTCCCGGACGATGTCGTGCACGCGCTGCTCCTCGGCCGTGGGTTCGCCGACGTGGACCGTACGGGAGGTGTCCGAGCCGTAGCCGTGCTTGAGCCCGCCGAAGTCGAGGACCACCATGTCACCGCGCTCGATGGTGCGGTCGCCCGCCTCGTGGTGCGGGTTGGCGCCGTTGGGGCCGGAGCCGACGACGGTGAAGTCGACCTGGGAGTGCCCGAACTGCTTGAGGAGCGCGGACAGATCGGCCGCCACGTCGGTCTCCCTGCGGCCGGAGAAGCGCACCTTCAGGATCTCGCCGTACGTGGCGTCCGCGGCGGCGCCCGCTGCCGCGAGGCGGCCCAGCTCGTGCGCGTCCTTGACCGCCCGGAGCATCGGGAGGGCCTCGGTGAGGGAGGTGTAGGAGGTGGCGGGGAGGATCTGCTGGAGGCCGATCAGATGCATCGCCCAGGCGTTGTCGCTGATCCCGAACCGCCCCCCGGCGTCCAGCAGCGGGGCGGTCACCGCGTACGGGTCCTTGCCGTCGGTCCAGTCCCGCAGGATGAGGGCCGGGGCGCCCACCGCGTGCTCGGCGTCCGGTGCCTCCAGGGTCGGGACGACCAGGACGGGGTCCTTGCCGGCCTTGAGGACGAGGAGCGTGAGGCGTTCGGTGCTGACGGGCTGGTAGCCGGTGAGGTGCACCAGATCGGGGCCGGGCGCCACGAGGAGACCGGCGAGCCCGGCGGCCTCGGCCGCCTCGGCGGCACGGGTCATCCGGGCCCGGTAGTCGTCGGCGGTGAAGGGGACGGACTGGTTCGGGCTGGACATGGCAGACCTCCTGGCGGGCGACACGGCACACAGCATCCTGCCCGTACGCCGGAAACGGCGCGAGCGGGGGTCGGACACAGCGGGCACAGCGGGCACAGCGGGGCAGTGCGGGGCAGTGCGTGGCCGGCCGGGTACGGCGGACACGTGACCGGCCGGGTACGGCGCGCACAGGGCTGGTCGGTTCAGCGTGTACACGGCCGGTCGGACCCGGCAGTGCACGGCCGGCCGTGTACACCCGGACACCTGACCGCTGGCCACGGGCGCGGCCGTGGAGGGATCGCGCGCCGTCGGCTCAGCCGCGTACCAGCAGGTCGGCCCGGTCCCGGCCCCTGGCGATCAGCCGGGCGTTCACCTCGTCGGACTCGGCCACCCAGCGCTCGGCGTACGGGCGGGACTTGCCGAACCGCACATGGCGGTCGACGAGCCTGCGCACCCGCACCACCGGGTCGAGGTCCAGGAACCACACCTCGTCGAGCAGCCCGCGCACCGGAGCCCAGGCCGCGTCGTCGTGGAGGAGGTAGTTCCCCTCGGTGACGACCAGCGGGATGTCCGGGGGGACGGGCAGGGATCCGGCAATGGGTTCCTCCAGAGCACGGTCGAAGGCGGGGGCGTAGACGGGCGCGGTGTGGTGGGGGTCGCGCAGGCGGCGCAGGAGCGCCGCGTACCCGGCGGCGTCGAAGGTGTCGGGGGCGCCCTTGCGGTCGGCACGGCCCAGGCGGTCCAGTTCGGCGCCGGCGAGATGGAAGCCGTCCATGGGAACGAGGACGGCGCTTCCTCCGAGGGCGCCGACGAGCCGGGCCGCCAGGGTGGACTTCCCGGCGCCCGGCGGGCCGGTGATGCCGAGGATGCGGCGGTGGCCGGGAGCGGCGAGGCGCCGGGCGCGGTCCGTGAGCTCGGAGAGGTCGCTCGTGTCCATGCGGGGCATTGTGCGGGGGCGGGACGGAGGAACGTTAGTGTTACGTATAACTGTCGTGTCGGCCCACCCACCGGTCATCGATGACCGCCGTGCCGCTCCCCCGGAAGGACCCGAACATGTCCCTCATCGCCCTGGTCACGCTGGTCGTCCACGACTACGACAAGGCCATCGCCTTCTACCGCGACGCCCTCGGCTTCGAACTGGCCGAGGACACCGACCGGGGCGACGGCTCGCGCTGGGTCGTGGTGCGCCCGCGCGGCACCGCCCCGGGTACGGGCCTGCTCCTGGCCCGCGCCGCGGACGAGGCCCAGGCCACGAGCGTGGGGGCGCAGACGAGTGGCCGGGTCGGTTTCTTCCTGCACACCGAGGACTTCGCGGGCGACCACGAGCGGATGCGGGCGGCCGGGGTGCGGTTCCTGGAGGAGCCCCGGCACGAGGTGTACGGCTCGGTGGCGGTCTTCGAGGACCTGTACGGGAACCGGTGGGACCTGTTGCAGCCCGCGTGAGCCGCTGCGCTGCGAGGGGGCGAGGGGCGCGCCCCCGCCGCCCGGTGCGCCGCCGCCGTCACTCCGCCCGTGCCGTCACCCCGCCCCTCCGTCACTCGCCCCCGCCGTCACCCCGCCCCGTCAGTTCGCCCCCTTGCTCTCCAGGTACGCCAGCACCGCCAGCACCCGGCGGTGCACCGAGCCGTCATCGGGTTCCAGGCCGAGCTTGGCGAAGATCGAGCCGATGTGCTTGCTCACCGCACGCTCGGAGACGACCAGTTCGGCGGCGATGGTGGCGTTGGCCTGGCCCTGGGCCATGTGCTCCAGAACTTCGCGCTCGCGCGCCGTGAGGCTCTGGAGAGGGCCCGCCGCGGACTTCCGGGTGAGCAGCTGGGAGACCACTTCCGGGTCGAGGGCCGTGCCACCGGCGGCCACCCGTTCCAGGGCTTCGAGGAACTGGTCGACGCGTCCCACCCGGTCCTTGAGCAGATAGCCGATGCCCTGGGCTCCCTGGGCGAGCAGCTCGGCGGCGTAGGTCTCCTCGACGTACTGCGAGAGGACCAGGATCGGCAGCTCCGGCAGTTCGGCGCGGGCGGCGAGGGCGGCGCGCAGGCCCTCGTCGCGGAAGGTGGGCGGCAGCCGTACGTCGAGCACCGCCACGTCCGGCCGGTGTTCGAGCAGTGCGGGCAGCACTTCCGGGCCGGCGGCGGCATCGGCCACCACATCATGGCCCGAACTGGTGAGGAGCAGGATCAGGCCCTCTCTCAACAGGGCGTTGTCCTCGGCGATCACGATCCGCACGGCAGCTCCACTTCGATGTCCGTCGGCCCCCCGGTGGGGCTGCTGATCCGGGTGGTGCCGTCCAGCGCGGCGACCCGCCGCCGGATCCCCACCAGCCCGCTGCCGGCGCGTTCGTCCGCGCCGCCGTGCCCATCGTCGCCGATCACCACCCGCAGGGTGTCGGGACCCCGGTCGATCCGGACCCGCGCCGAGGTGGCACCGCTGTGCTTGCTGATGTTGGTGAACGCCTCGGCGACCACGAAGTACGCGGCCGCCTCGATCGCGGCGGGCAGCCGCCGGCCGTCCTCGACGCTGTCCAGGTCGGCCGTCACGGGTACCGCCACATCGGCGGCCAGCGCCCGTACCGCACCGGCCAGTCCGCGGTCCGTCAGGATGGGCGGGTGGATGCCGCGCACCACGTGCCGGAGCTCGGCGAGCGCCTCGTCCGCGCCGTCCTGCGCCTCGCCCAGGCGGGCCCGCGCGGCCTCGGGATCGCGGTCGATGAGCTGCTTGGCGAGGCCGATCCGCATCGACAGGGCGACGATCCTGGCCTGTGCGCCGTCGTGCAGATCCCGTTCGATACGGCGCAGTTCGGCACCGTGCGCCGCGACCGCCCCGGCCCGGCTCTCGGTGAGCTGCTCGATCCGCTCGGCGAGCGCGGCGGACGGCCGGGAGGAGAGCAGGGACAGGGTCCAGTTCGCCGACAGATCGGCGAACACGGGGATCCAGCGGAGCACCCAGCCGCGCCTTTCGGGCAGCGGCGTGCCGTACTCGTCGGCGGTACGCCGGTCCAGGAGACGTACGAGCGGCAGCGCGGCCCCGTCCACGAGGAGGCCGATCGGCCACAGCACCATGGTGAGGTAGCCCAGCCCCATGCCGAAGAGGGTCTGCAACGGCAGCCACAGCACGTCGCGCCAGGTCGTGGAGTCGGTGAGGACGCGTCTGACCCGCTCGGACAGTTCCCCGCTGTCCAGTGGCAGATACCGCGTCGGCCGGAACGGGACCCCGAGCCGGGCGGATGCCCTGCGGCGCTCGAACTCCGCGAACGCGCGCAGCAGTTTGGCGGCCTCCGGCAGCGCGGGCAGCCCGATGATGACGACCGCGAACATCATGACGGCCACCACCAGGAACCCGCTCAGATAGGTGAGCAGGGCTACGGAGATGCCGAGGAAGAGGTACTGCGACGCTTCCCACGCGCGACGGATGGCGGCCGTCAACGGGCCGGGATCGGGGCTCATGACATGTCACATTACGGGGGTCCGTCCACCACCGGACTGGTGCGCTCCCCCCGGCCCGGGGTGTAGCAGGCTGTACCCCCGGCCGGGAGCGCGCACCCTCGCCCGAGAATCTTCCTCCTCGTAGCATTTTCGCAGGTCAACGGTACGAGGTAAGGAAAGGTTCGGTGAGGGCAACGGTGAACACGGTCATGACGGCACAGGCGGCCGCGCTCAGTCTGGAGTCGGTGAGCCGGCGCTACGGGCGACGTGGCGGCGGCAATGAGGCGACAGCTCTGGACATGGTCAGCTGCGCGGTCCCGGCCGGGAGCTTCACCGCTGTGGTGGGTCCCTCCGGATCGGGCAAGAGCACGTTCCTCCAGTGCGCGGCGGGCCTGGACCGGCCGACCTCGGGAACGGTACGGATCGGCGGCACCGATCTCGGCTCGCTCTCCGAGGCCGCGCTGACCCGGCTGCGCCGGGACCGGATCGGCTTCGTGTTCCAGGCGCACGCGCTCAACCTGGTGCCGTCGCTCTCCATCGAGGAGAACGTGGTGCTGCCGCTGGTACTGGCGGGCGCCGACCCGGCAGGTGCGGAGGTCCTGGCCCGTGGCCGGAACCTGCTGGCCCGGGTCGGACTGGCGGGGCGCGGCGGCGACGGTCCCTCGACGCTCTCCGGCGGGCAGCAGCAACGGGTGGCGGTGGCCCGCGCGTTGGTGACCGAGCCGGATGTGATCTTCGCGGACGAGCCCACGGCGTCGCTGGACCCGGAGTCGGCCACGCTGGTGCTGGGGCTCCTGCGGGACGCGGTGCGGATCGACGGCCGTACGGTCGTCATGGTCACCCATGACCCGGTCGCGGCGAGCTGGGCGGACAACGTCCTGACGATGGACGGCGGGCGGCTGCGGTGAAGAGGGCCGTGCGCGACACGAGAAGGAAGAGGGCCGTCCACGACGGCACGGGCCGGACGGGCCCGCACCCGTCCTCGGCCGGGCACCCCGGCGCGGCGGCGGAGGACCCGCACGGGTCCGGGGCCGGGCACGCCGACGGCCCGGACCCGCAGGGGCCCGCCGCCGGGCGGCGCGGCGCGAAGAAGGACACACGCGAGCCCGCGTCCGTACGGCACGGTTCGCGGCGGGCGTCCGCGTTCCTCGCCCGGCGCTCGCTGCCCGCCCATCGACGGGCCTGGGCCGCGGTGATCGCGGCGACGGCCGCCGCGGCGGCGCTGATCGGCGCGTTCGCGTTCGTGCTCGGTTCGCTGCTGGTGGCCCAGCCGCCGGTCGAACGGTACGCGGGCGCCGACGCGGTGGTGGCGGCCGACCAGAAGGTGTCGTACACCGCGAAGCCCTGGGGCAGCGAGCCGCGGACCGTGTCGGCCTACCTGCCGGAACGGGTCCGGCTGGACCGTTCCGTGCTGGCGAGGGCCGCCGGTGCCGAAGGTGTCGCGCGGGCCGTCGCGGACGACTCCGTGCCGGTGACCGTGGGCGGCGGTGCGGCACCCGCGGTCGGCCGCTCCTGGCCGTCCGCCGTGCTGACCCGGTACGAGCTGACCGAGGGGCGGGCCCCGGAGTCCGGCGGCGAGGTCGTCCTGGACACGGCACTGGCGCCCGCCGGGAGCGGGCCGGGCGACCGGGTCGCGGTCCAGGTCGACGGCACCACCAGGTCCTACACCCTCACCGGCATCGCGGACACCGGGCACCGGGGCGACGGCGCCCCGGCCGTGTTCTTCACCGAGCAGCGGCTGACCGGCCTGGCCGGGCATCCGGACACCGTGGACGCGATCGGGATCGTGGCACGGGAGGGCGTCTCCGCCGACGCGCTGCGGGACTCGGTGGCCGAGGTGCTGCCCGAGCGCGCCACGGCCGGGTCGGACCGCGGGGTGCGGGTGCTGACCGGTGCGGAGCGGGGCGAGGCCGAGCGGCCGGACGCGCTCGGCGGGCGGGGCGACCAGCTGGCCCTGCTGGGATCGATCGGCGGCAGCGTGCTGATGGTGGCGCTCCTGGTCATCGGCTCCACGCTGTCCCAGGCCGTCCACCAGCGGTCCGGGGAACTGGCCCTGCTGCGGGCGGTCGGGGCGACCCCCCGCCAGCTCCGGTCCGCGATCGGCCGTGAGGCGGGCCGGGTGTCCGCCGCGGCGGCGGTGCTGGGCGGCATCGGGGCCGTACCGCTGGGGCTGGCGATGCGTTCGCTGCTGACGACGGACGAGCTGCCGCTGCCCGTTCCCCTGTGGCTGCCGTTCGCGGCGGGCGGGGCTGCCGCGCTGCTCATCACCCTGCTCGTACGTCCGGTGGCGATGCTGTCGGCGCGGGGCATCACCCAGCTGCGGCCCGCCGCGGCCCTGGGGGCGGCGAACGCTCCCGAGCCGAGCGAGCCGGGCCGCTTCCGTACCGTGGCCGGGCTGGTCCTCGTCTTCGCGGGCCTCGGTTCGGCCGGTGTCGCCACGTCGCAGGGCGGCCCGGCGGCTGCCGCCGCGGCGTCGGGCGCGGCGACCTCGCTGGTGATCGCGGTGGCGCTGCTGGGGCCGTGGATCGCGCGGATCGCGATGCGGGTGCTCGGCGCTCCGGTACGCCGGCTGGGCCGGGTCTCCGGATTCCTGGCCGCGCGGACCGCCTCCGCGCACACCCGGCGGCTCGGTGCCGCGCTCACGCCGATCGTGCTGGTGGTCGCGTTCGTCTGCGTGCAGCTGGCGGCCGGTTCGACGATGGAGCGGGCCTCGGACCGGCAGGCGTCGGCCGCGCTGCGGGCGGACCTGGTGGCGACGGCCCCGGGCACCGGGCTGCCGGCCGGGGCCGCGGAGGCGGTGCGCGGGGTACCTGGCGTCACGGCGGCGACGGGCGTCCTGCGCTCCGGCGTCGTCCTGACCCACCGCGAGGTCGGCGAGCCGAAGCTGGACCGCTTCCCGGTGCTGGGGGTGACGGCCTCCCAGCTGTCCGGCACGCTCGACCCGCAGGTGACGGCGGGCTCCCTGGACCGGCTCACGGGCCGGGGAACGGTCGCGGTCGGCACGGACCGTGCGGACGACCTGGGCGTCGGCACCGGTGACACGGTGGAGCTGCGGCTGGGTGACGGTACGCAGGTGAAGCTGAAGGTGGTCGCGTTGTACGAACGGGCCCTGGGTATCGGGGAGTTCCTGCTCCCGCGCGAGGCCCTGGCACCGCATGTCACGACGGCCCGTGATCAGAGCGTCCTGATCGGGACCGCACAGGGTGCCGGGAGGGAATCCCGGTCCGGGGCCGCTTCGGCGGCTGACGTGCAAAGGGCACTGGCCCCCTACGGCGGGGTACAGGTCCGGCCCGCGACGGCCGACGACATACGGATCGCTCCGTCCGTGTCGGACGAGGACAACGCGATGATCATCATCGGGGTGGGAGTGATCGGCGGCTTCGCGCTGCTGTCCGTGATCAGCACGCTCGCGCTGATCACGACCGGCCGGCGCGGTGAGTTCCGGCTGCTCCGGATGGTCGGCACGGGGCGCGGGCAGCTGCGGCGGATGCTGGTGCTGGAGACCGGTCTGGTGACGGTCGCGGGGCTGGTGATCGGCACGGTGGTCGCGGCGGTCCCGCTCACCGCGTTCGCGGTGTCGGCGACGGGCATGGCGCCCTACATGCCACCGGCGCAGTACGGGGTGCTGGCGGCGGCGGTGACCGTGTCCGCGCTGGCGGCGACGGTGCTGCCGGGAGCCTCCGGCGGCCGCTTCGTCCTCAAGCGGCGCAAGGGCTGAGCCGGAGCGCACCAAGCGCGCGGGCGCGCGGCGCACGAAGCACGCGGGCGCGGGGGCGCAGGGCTGCGGGCGCGGGGGCGCAGAACTACGGGCGCAGGACTGCGCGCGCGGGACTACGGGCGCAGGAGGCCCGCCGTGTGCGGGGCGCGCGAAGCAAGGGGCGGTGGCGGGATTCGGGGCGCGGTTACGCGTCCCGCACCGCCACCGCCCCCAGCGCGTCCAGCACCGGCCGGATCAGCGGATGCCCCTCGGCCCCCTGCCGCACCGCGGCGAAGACGCGACGTGTCGGGGCGCTGCCCTCCACCGGGCGGACGACCACCCCGCTCAGCTCCGTCCCGCGCAGCGCCGACCTCGGTACGAGCGCCACCCCGGCACCCGCCCCGGCCAGCGCGATCACGGCGCGGAAGTCGTCCGAGGAGTGTTCGAGCATCGGCTCGAACCCGGCGAGTTCGCAGGCCAGGACCACCACATCGTGGCAGGGGTTGCCGGGGTACGGGCCGATCCACGGGTCCTTCGCGAGGTCGGCGACCGCCACCTGTTCCTCATCGGCCAGCCGGTGCCCGACCGGGAGCACCGCGTCGAACGGCTCCGAGTAGAGCGGTACCCGTGTCAGCCGCCGGTCGTCCTCGGCGGGCGCGCCCCGGTACTCGACGGCGACCGCCACATCGACCTGCCGGTCCAGCACCATCGGCACGCTCGCGTCGCCCTCGGCGTCCTGGACGCGGATCCGGATGCCGGGGGCGGTGCGGGACAGTTCGCGGAGCGCGGGGGCCAGGACCAGGCCGATGCCGGTGGCGAACGCGGCGACCGTGACCGTACCGGCGATGCCCGCGCTGTACTCGGCGAGCTCCGCCTCGGCCCGCTCCAGCTGGGCCAGCACCACATTGGTGTGGGTCAGCAGGATCTCCCCCGCCGCCGTCAGCCGTGCGCCGCGCGCTCCGCGCTCGACGAGGCGGTGGCCCGTCTCCTGTTCCAGCGCGGCAAGCTGCTGGGAGACGGCGGAGGGCGTCAGGTACAACGCGGCGGCGGCCGCGGTCACCGTCCGGTGGTCCGCCACCGCACGCAGGATTCGCAGCCGCCGTGCATCGATCATGTGCCTATTGTCCCAGCTCGCGGGGGTTCCCCCGACGCCGCGGAAGTGCGTCGGGGGAACCCCCGGCCGGGTGGGCCCCGGTGGGCCGGTCGGTACCTGCGAGCCGAGCGGTACCGGTGGGCCGGGCCGTCCCTACGAGCCGAGCTCGGCCCGCGCGTCGACGAACGCGTCCACGGCACGGTTCACATCGTCCGTGGAGTGGGCGGCGGAGAGCTGGACGCGGATGCGGGCCGCGCCCTGCGGCACCACGGGGTACGAGAACCCGATCACGTACACACCGCGCTCCAGGAGCAGTTCCGCCATCCTGCCTGCCTTCGCCGCGTCCCCGATCATGACGGGGGCGATGGCGTGGTCACCGGGCAGGATGTCGAAGCCCTCCTCGGTCATCCGGGTACGGAAGAGCGCGGTGTTGGCGTTCAGCCGCTCACGCAGGTCTCCGGCGGACTCCAGCAGGTCGATGACCTTGAGGGAGGCGGCGGCGATGACCGGGGCGAGGGAGTTGGAGAAGAGGTACGGGCGCGAGCGCTGGCGCAGCAGTGCGACGATCTCGGCGCGGGCCGCGACATAGCCGCCGGAGGCACCGCCGAGTGCCTTGCCGAGGGTGCCGGTGATGATGTCGACCCGGTCCATGACGCCGTGCAGCTCGGGGGTGCCGCGTCCGCCGGCGCCGACGAAGCCGACGGCGTGCGAGTCGTCGACCATGACCATCGCGTCGTAGCGGTCGGCCAGGTCGCAGATCTCGCGCAGCGGGGCGACGTAGCCGTCCATGGAGAACACGCCGTCGGTGACGACGAGCCGGCGCCGGGACCCGGAGGCCTCCTTGAGCTGCTGCTCCAGGTCGGCCATGTCGCGGTTGGCGTAGCGGAAGCGCTTGGCCTTGGAGAGGCGGATGCCGTCGATGATCGAGGCGTGGTTGAGGGCGTCGGAGATGACCGCGTCCTCGGGGCCGAGCAGGGTCTCGAACACGCCGCCGTTGGCGTCGAAGCATGAGGAGTAGAGGATCGTGTCCTCCTGTCCGAGGAACGACGACAGCCGCGCTTCGAGCTCCTTGTGGACCTCCTGGGTGCCGCAGATGAAGCGGACGGAGGCGAGCCCGTAGCCCCAGCGGTCCAGCGCCTCGTGGGCGGCGGCGACGACCTCGGGGTGGTCGGCGAGGCCCAGGTAGTTGTTGGCGCAGAAGTTGAGCACCTCGCCGGGGCGGCCGCCGGAGGTGACGGACACGGTGGCGGACTGCGGGGTGCCGATCACGCGCTCGGGCTTGTGCAGCCCGGCGGCCTCGATCTCTTCGAGCGTGGTGCGCAGGTCGTCGCGTACGGAGTCGAACATGCGTCAGTCCTTAGGGTTCAGGAGGTCCAGTCGAGGATGACCTTGCCGCCGCGGCCGCTCGCCGCGTCGTCGAAGGCCGCTTCGAAGTCGCGGTGGCCGTACCGTCCGGTGATGACGGGCGCGAGGTCGAGGCCGCCCTCCAGCAGTACGGACATGGCGTACCAGGTCTCGTACATCTCGCGGCCGTAGATGCCCTTGATCGTGATCATCGAGGTGACGACGCGGGCCCAGTCGACGGCGAACTCCTCGGACGGCAGGCCGAGCATCGCGATCCGGCCGCCGTGCGTCATGTTCGCGATCATGTCGCGCATCGCCTCGGGCCGGCCGGACATCTCCAGACCGATGTCGAAGCCCTCCCGCAGTCCCAGGTGCCGCTGCCCGTCGGCGATGGTCTCCTCGCCGACGTTGAGGGCCAGGCTGACGCCGACCTTGCGGGCCAGCTCCAGGCGGGCCTCGCTGACATCGGTGATGACGACGTTGCGGGCGCCCGCGTGCCGGGCGACGGCCGCCGCCATGATCCCGATCGGGCCCGCGCCGGTGATCAGGACGTCCTCGCCGACCAGCGGGAAGGACAGCGCGGTGTGCACGGCGTTACCGAAGGGGTCGAAGATCGCGGCGACGTCCAGGTCGACGGGGACCCGGTGCACCCAGACGTTGGAGGCGGGCAGGGCGACGTACTCGGCGAAGGCCCCGTCGCGGCCGACGCCGAGGCCCAGGGTGGAGCGGCAGAGGTGACGGCGTCCGGCGAGGCAGTTGCGGCACTTCCCGCAGACCAGGTGGCCCTCGCCGCTGACCAGGTCGCCGACCTTGATGTCGACGACATCGGCGCCGAGCTCCGCGACCTCACCGACGAACTCGTGGCCGAGGATGAGCGGGGTGCGCACCGCCTGCTGTGCCCAGCCGTCGTAGGCCCGGATGTGCAGGTCGGTGCCGCAGATTCCGGTACGCAGGACCTTGATGAGTACGTCGGTGGGGCCGATCTCCGGCTCGGGGACGTCCATCAGCCACAGGCCCGGCTCGGCCTTCTGCTTCACGAGTGCCTTCACGGCTGCGGCTCCCTGCACATGTACGCGGGTGGTGGATGCCCCGGGCCGGGGCAGCCTTCAGGAAGCCTGCGGCCCGGGGACGTCGAAGGGGACGGCGGAGCGGCACGGTGGTGGAAAACCCCAGGTGAAGGGCGTGCGCCGGCCTGCTGCCGTCACGGAGAAATCTGCCGCACCAGGCGGTCCCAGGTCCATCGAGGATTTCTTAAGCGCGGCCGCAGCTCCGCTTCACACCTCGCCGTAGGGGCCCAGGAACCCGGGCTTCCCGTCCTCGGTGCGGTAGAGGAAGACCCCGTTGTCGAACCGCACCAGCCGGGTGTCGTAGAAGGAGAGGTCCCGCACGATGCCCCGGTAGCGGGTGCGGAACAGCCGCTGGGCGATCCCGCCGCGGTCCGCTCCGGCGGCGCTGGTGGTCTCGGCCGCCGCGGCGATCAGCCCGACCGCGTCGTACGCCTCGGCGGACCAGGTGGCGGGCGGCGCCCCGAAACGCGCGCGGTGCGCGGCGGTGAACTTCTTCGCGGAGGTCAGGGACAGCGGATCGGCGTACGCCTCGGCGAAGACCCATCCTTCGGCGGCCTTCCCCGCCTCCTTCAGGAAGCCGGGTGAGAGAACGGGGCCGGCGCTGACGCGGGCGCCGGTGAACCCGGCGGCGGCGAGGGCGGTGGCGCAGCGCGCACCCCGGGAGGGCGAACCGCCCGCGTACACCACGGCGTCCGCCCGCGCGCCGACGACCGCCCGCGCCACCGGGCCGAAGCCCTTCCCGGCGGCGACGGTGTGGGAGGTGATGGTGGCTCCGTCGAACCGTGCTTCGGTGAAGTCGTTGAGGATGGCCCAGCTGCGCTGCGGATCGGCGTCGTCCGCGATGAGATGGATCCGCTCCGAGGGCCGCGTGTGGACCAGGTAACTGATGAGTCCCACACTGAGGTTGTCGTCCAGGGCCCGGGTGACGCACAGGACCTGGTGATCGACGAAATCGGCCGCGGTGGAACCCGCCGCGACGATGACCACGGCCATCCCGGCCTTCCCGTACCGGACGACGATGTCCTCGGCGATCACGTCGCCGGTGGGCCCGATGACGGCCAGGACACGGGGGTCGGCGGTCAGCCGGCCGGCGGCCCGCCGCGCGCCGGCCGCGTCCCCGGCGTCGTCCTCGGTGCGCAGGGCGAGGCGGAAGGGCGCGTCGGTACGGAAGTTGTGGTCGGTGACGGCGAGCTGGACGCCCCGCCGGTGGGCGAGCCCGGTGGCGCGGCCGGGTCCGGTGAGGTCGGCGTGCAGCCCGAGCGTGTACGTGGGGCGGCTCCCGCCGCCCGCCGAGGAGCCGTTCCCGCTCCCGTTCCCGCTGCCGCGCCGCCCGGCGAGCCACGCCGCGGTGCCGCCGCCCGCGAGGAGTACGCCCCCGGCCGCCGAGGCGGTCAGCAGGCGCCGCCGGGAGGGGCCGGGGCGCCCGGCCTGCCGGGATCCGGGGTCCGTCCCGGGGCCCGCGGCCGATTCCGGCCCGTGCTGTCGTGTCCCGGGACCGGCCGGGGTCCCCGGACCGAACGGCGTTTCGGGGTCGGGCAGCGCGAGGGCCGCGGCCGACCGTTCGGCGATCAGCGCGGGGAGTCCGGCGGGCATCCACCGGTCCGGGTCGGCCGCCGGGTCGGTGTGCGCCTCGTCGGCCAGCGCCCGGTACACCTGCTCGGCGGTCGGCCGCGCCGCCGGGTCCTTGGCCAGACACGCGGCGGTCAGGGCCCGCAGTCCGGGCGGCAGCCCCTCCAGGTCCGGCTCCTCGTGCACCGTACGGAACAGCACGCCCGGCCCGGCGCCGTCCCCGAACGGGCGCCGCCCGGTCGCCGCGTACACGAGCACGCAGCCCAGCGAGAAGACGTCACACGCGGGTCCGACGGGCCCGGCGGACGCCTGCTCGGGCGCGAGGTAGCCGGGCGTACCGATGACCGCGTCGGTGGCGGTGAGCGCGGTGGCGCCTTCCTGCCGCGCGATGCCGAAGTCGATGAGCCGGGGCCCGTCCAGGGCGAGGAGAACGTTGCCGGGTTTGACGTCCCGGTGGATCAGCCCCGCCCCGTGCACCGCTACGAGGGCCGCCGCGAGCCGGGCACCGAGCGCCCGCACGGTGACGGCGGGCAGGGTCCCCTGTACCGCGATCACCTCGGCGAGCGAGGGGCCGGGCACGAATCCGGTGGCCAGCCACGGTTCCCGGGCTTCCGTGTCGGCGCCGACGACCGGGACCACCCACGGACCGGTGATCCGCGCGGCGGCCTCGGCCTCGCGGCGGAAGCGGGCCCGGAAGCCGGGGTCGGCGGCGTGCTCGGCACGGATCACCTTCACGGCGGCCAGTGCCCCGCCCGGGGACCGCGCCAGGTACACCACGCCCATCCCGCCCGCGCCGAGCCGGACCAGGGTGCGGTAGTCACCGATGGTGCGAGGGTCCTCGGAGGTGAGCGGCCGCATGTCAGGAGGCGGGTTTCGGGGCCGGGCCGAGATAGCGGTAGCGGCCGTTCTCGACACGGTAGAGGTGGGCGTCCCGGCCCACCAGCGACTGCTTCTCGTCGAAGGCGTAGGTGCGGGAGATCCCCTCGTACGTCGAGGCGGCGATCTCGGCGACGATCGCGGCCCGGCCGGGCCGCACGACGCGTCCGGAGCGCGCGGTGGGCCAGACGCTCCCGGTGTCCTGGGAGGGTGCGGCTCCTGGTGACGTGCTGTTCTCCGGTGACGCGCTGCTCTCCGGTGGCGCCGCCCCGTTCTTCCCCTCGCTGTCTCCCTGCCTCGCCGATCCCTCCGATTCCCCCGGCTTCCCCGATTCCCCGGGCTTCCCCGGCTTCCCCGTGACGTCGTCCCGTTGCCCCTTCACGAGGGCGACCAGTGCCTCGGCGACGAGCCCGGCCACGTCGTACGCCTCGGCGGCCCAGGCGGCGGGCGCGGTGCCGAACCGTTCGCGGTGCGCGGCGGCGAACTCCTTGGCGGCGGGCGCGGTCGCGTCCGTGTACGGGGTGATGAACTCCCAGCCCGTGGCGGCGTCCCCGGCCTTCGCGAGGAATTCCTTTCCCATGACGGTGTGCTGGCCGATGCGCGGCCCCTTGAACGGGGTGCCGGCGAGGGCGAGGGCCGCACGCGCGGCTCCGGCCGCGTCCCCCGCGTAGAAGAAGGCATCGCTCTTGTGGGTGAGCATGTCGGTGATCACCGGTCCCAGGTCCGCGACTCCGGCCGGCACCACGCGCGGATAGGTGGTCCCGGTGGTCAGCGAGGGCGTCATCATGTTGGTCGCGTAACCCACCTGGTAGGCGGACTGCCCACCGGCCCGGTCCATGAGCACGCCGAGGCGTTCGACGTCGGGGCGCAGGAGCAGGCGGTTGACGATCGGCATGGAGAGGGCGCCCCACGAGGGGGAGGCCTGGAAGAAGGACTTCTTGGACAGGGGCGCGTAGGCCATCGCCAGTGACGACAGCGTGAGCACCGCGAGCATCGCCTCGTCGTACGCGGGCAGCGACGCGCCGGTCGTGGCGTCGTCCGTCGGGCCGATGACGGCGAGGACATCGCGGTCACGGGCGAACCGCTCGGCCACCTGTACGGAGCGGTCGGGCCGCCCCCGGTCGTCGAGGGCTTTCACCGTGAGCGTGAAGGGCTTGTCCTTACGGGAGTTGAACCGTTCGACCGCGAGCCGGACGCCCCTCTCCTGCGCCTTCCCCAACGCCTTGCGAGGCCCGCTCAGATCGGCGTGCACGCCGATGATCCAGCGCCGCCCGCCGGAGGCGCCCCCCTTTCCGCCGCTGTCGGCGTCCTCGCCCGCCAGCCGCACGGCGGCGAAGGCGCCTCCGGCGACGGCCACCGCCCCACCGGCGGCAAGGAGAAGGAAACGCCGTCTGCCGGAATGGGCCGCCGGGGCGCCGGACTCACCGGGCTCCGTAGGAGCGTCGGACAGCGCCGGCTCCGGGGGCGTGGCGGACTCCTCGGCCACGGTGACGTCGATGTCCGGCAGCGCCAGCATCGCGGCGGACCGGTCGGCGATCAGCCGTACGACGTCCTCGGGCAGCCACTCCACCGGCCTGCCCGGTACGTCCTCGGTGATGCGCCCGTCGATCTCGGCGGCCGTCGGCCGCTCCCCCGGGTCCTTGGCCAGGCAGGCGGCCAGCAGCGCGCGCAGTCCGGCGTCATCGACCCCGTCGAGGTCCGGTTCGTCGTGCACGGTGCGGTAGAGCAGCGCCTGGACGGCCCCGCTGCCGAACGGGGGCCGTCCGGTGGCGGCGTAGGCGAGGAGGCAGCCCAGCGAGAAGATGTCGCTCGCGGGCCCGGCTGCCGTGCCGCCGCCGGAAGCCTGCTCGGGCGAGAGGAAGCCGGGGCTGCCGACGATGAGATCGGTGCTGGTCAGCGCGGTGGCGTCGGTGGCGCGGGCGATCCCGAAGTCGATGAGGCGGGGGCCGTCCGTGGTGAGCAGGACGTTGCCCGGCTTGACGTCACGGTGGACGAGTCCCGCCGTGTGTACGGCGGTCAGGGCGCGGGACAACAGCCGGCCGAGCACCATGACGCTGCGGGCGGGCAGCGGGCCACGCCGCGCCACCGCGTCGGAGAGCGCGGGGCCGGGCACGAACGCCGTTGCCAGCCACGGGCGTTCGCCGTCGGTCTCCGCTCCGGTGACCGGGACGGCCCAGGGGCTGTGCACGCTGCGGGCGGCCTCGACCTCGCGGCGGAACCGGGTCCGGAAGTCGTCGTCCTGCGCGTACTCGGGCAGGATCACCTTGATGGCGGCGAGCGCCCCCGCGTCGGTGCGCCCCAGGTAGACGACGCCCATGCCGCCTGCCCCGAGGCGGCCCAGGAGCCGGTGCCCGCCGATCCATGACGGGTCCGACGGCCTCAGTTCGTCCATCAGATATGCCTCAGCTCTGCTTCTCGACGGCGGATTCGAGCCGGACCAGCATGGTGGCCAGGGCCTCGGTGGCCAGGCTGTCGATCTCCTTCTCGGTGCGCCCCTTCGCGCCCTTGCCGGTCACCGCCACGGTGAACTGGAGGGTCTGCGCCTGCTGCCAGGCGTAGTGGTGCGGGCCACCGAGCTCCGCGCTCTGGAACTGTCCGAACTCGGTCAGCGCGTCCTCGGAGTTCTCCTGCGTGCTCTCACCCTGGAGCAGCGCGCCGGAGATCATCGAGCCGATGAGCTCTCCTTCCCGCAACTGCTGCGTGGGACAGCGCATCGTCTCCTCCAGCGACTCGGCCATCTCCCACCGCGCGTCCTCGCGGGTCCGGTGCACGGTGACGACGGCCGCCAGCCGTACCGGCCCCTTGCCCTTGGCGGCGGGCACCTCGAAGGAGCGGGTGAGGGTGGCCAGAACACTGCCGGCGGGCTTGCGCTGTTCCCAGACGCAGTCGGCACCCAGGACGGGCCAGGCGTCCGGGCCGCTCTCGTACGGACTCCGCTTCACCACCCCGGGGCCGAAGCTGTCAGGATCGGCGATGACCTTGCCGATGAAGGCGAGCGCGGTGCTCCGGGTCTTCGGCAGGCGAGCCGGATCGGCGTCGAGAAGCGGGGGCGTGGATGCGGATGAGGAGGCGGATGCGGGTGTGCCGGGTGAGGCCGGGGCTTTTGTGCCGGGGGCACCGCTGACCGGTGACCCCTTCCCCTGCGCGTCCCCCGCCGCGCCGCCGTCGGAACACCCTGTCAGCAGGAGTGGCAGAAGGAGCAGTGGGGCCCCGTACCGGAATCTGTTCAACGACCCGCGAAATGCCACGAGTTACCGCCCTCACGTCATCGACACCGGGGCGATCATACGATCGGGATGGCGTCGTGGGGCGGGCGGTACCGAACTGTTGCAGCATCAGAACCCGGTTACGCGGACGTTGCGGGAACATGACATTTCCGGGGGGCGGGACAGGGCTTACGTGCCGCCATCGCCCTTCAGGAACGCCAGGATGTGTGCGGCGAGCACGAGCGGCTGATCCTCCGGAATGAGCGTGTAGCTGTCAGGCACCTCCACCAGTCTTCCCTGCGGAAGAAGGTCCGCCAGCCGCCGCCCGTGCTCCGGCGGCATGACCTTGTCCTCGGTCGCCCATACGACGAGCGCGGGCCGGTCGAAGGTACGCAACTGCTCGGCCCATCGCAGGAGTTCAGCCTTGGCCGGGACGCCGAGGACATAGGAGCGCAGGTCGCGCCGGATCTCGCGCGACGACCACAGCGGCTGGAACCAGGCATCCATCACCTCATGCGGTACGGGCCGCTTGCTCATCCATCCCCAGGTGACGGGCAGCCGCCGCATCGGCTTGAGTTTCAGCAGTGCGAAGGCGGCCTTCAGGCCCCCGGGCACCTTGGCCGCGGCGTACAGATTGCCGCCGGGCAGCCCGGGCGGAAAGTTGCCGAACGCCTCGCAGGACGTGATCACCAGCTTGCCGATCCGCCGGTCCCGCCCGTCCGCGACGAGGGCCTGCGCCCCGCCCCAGTCGCTCATGACCAGGGTGACGTCCTGGAGTTCGAGTGCGTCGAGGAACTCCGCGACGATCCGGGCCACCCCGAGCACCGACAGGTCGGCATCGGGGCGCATGGGCCGACGATGTCCGCCGAGGGGCAGGGTCGGCACGACACACCGGAGGCCGGACGAGCGGAGTTCACCGGTGACATTGCGCCACAGCGAACCGTCCATGGCGACACCGTGCAGAAGGACCACCACCGGGCCGTCGCCGCCCGTGTCCTCGTACTCCACCACGCCCGCGGAAAGCTGAACTTCGGTCATGGCTCCAACGTAGGCCTGCGGCGACGACTGAAACGGCGAGGTCAGTCGGATTCAGGGCGCCAGGACGGTGCAGCACGGCGCGCCGAGTGTGCCGCGAGGAGGCCGATGGCCACTGCAGCCAGTGCGAAGCCAGTGGCTGCAGTGATCAAAACGGGCCAGGAGAACTTGCCTTCTCGCAAAGAGATGACAAAGAACAAAGAATGCCAGTTGGTGATGAATGTTGCGATGCCTGTAGAGATGAGCAATGGCACCGTCAGGTACCACAAAGCAATGGTGCGGAAGACGCGGTTGTTTCCGGCGAGGACGCTGAGGGGCGCTAGCCCTGTCCTGATGCGTACGAACTCAGCGGAAGCGCTGATCAGCCCTGTCACCAGTAGCAGAGCCAAACCCGCCCCGCCGAAAAGATAGAGCCAGTTATTGAGTCGGTTTTTCTGTTCGGAGCCGATTACCCAGGATTCGCCGGGCGTTTCGACGTTGATGCCAGGGAGTACAGAATAGGCGGATTTCTCGATTTCTGCCTGATGCCCAGGCTCGTCGGCGGTCACTATCAGCGATTGATTGGCACGCCCGGCGGGCAATGCACCCTTGACGGCCTGGACGGTGAGGTTCCCGTTGTAGGGGCTGGCCAGTTCTTCCAGCCGTGGGTCCTTCGTGGTAACCGGCTGGGCAGTTGTCAGGCAGGGCAAGCGCAGCGCTTTGAGGTCGGGGCAGGTGCCGGCCAAGTCGATGCGGGGGTGGTCACCTTCGGGGTGGGCGGTGATTGCCAGCAGATGTGTCCCGCCAGGAAGGGCCTGCGAGAGCTGTTCGGTAACGCGAGGCGTGAGGTTGCTGCTTGAGACGGTGAAAAGGGTGTCCCCCACACGTTGAGTCAACTGCTTGGCGGCGGCAGCGCTGTCTCCCAGCCGGCTGTTCCAGACCTGGAGGTGACTGATGAGACCGATGCCGATGATGAAGACTACGGAGAGCCTGACAAGTACCCCGGGGTGGGCTGCGGTCCAGCGACCGGCAATGAGGCGTCCCGCGTTCCCCTTGTGGTATCCACTTGCGGCGATTCGTTTTCCATTGGCGACGCTCAGCATGGTGATCGCTGACGGCAGCATCGCCCACATCAGGACGGTTCCGGACAGGAAGACCACGACATCCGGCCCCTTTGGGGCGTATTGACTGAACGCGATTGCCAGAATGCCGGTTACACACAAGGCCAGGCGCCACTTCGGCAGGTGCGAGGATGAAGTGCTGGGTCGCGTGGCCGTCTTCGTTCGTTGGACCCGGTGGAGGATCACGACCAGTAGCAGCGTCAGAACCAGCGAGGCAATAAGTGAGGTAATCAGCTGCGGCCACGCGTGGCGCAGGTCAGCAGCGTTGACGACGTAGCCGGTGAAGGGCAGTCGCACGTCGGTGGTCAGCAGTACGGCGGCAGGGATGAGGGACAACAGTGCCCCTATGGCAGCCGGGGTAAAGGCTTCCCCCACGTTGATCACCGCCCGGTGTGCCCAGGAAGCCCCCAGCGCGTTGACGAGGCGACTTCGGCGGTCCCGGGTTGCTGATCCGACCCGAGTGGCCACGACCAGCAAAGCCAAGGCCGGCACGACCATCAGGACCCCGATGACTCCGATGGTCTCCCCTTTGGTGTGGGGGTAGATGTCCTGGTTCATAGGGAAGAGCTGACCGAAGCCCGTGATGTACTGCCAGGATGCTGCCGTGGGGTTGGCTGGCGGATGAGTGGGGCGAGCGTAGGAAATTCGTTCAGAGGGGGACCTTAGCCCCTCCTTGCCGATCACCCCGGCGTAACTGCCGTATCGGTCGATGCTGTTGTTGTCCCTTGCCGCCCGGGCAAGTTCTGGAGACAGGAAAACCTCGCCTGGCTGTGGCCAGCGAGCGAGACCCGGTGGCGGAGGCGTGTCAGCCGCGAGGGGCTCGATGTAAATGATGCTGTGCGGTGACTCGCCGAATGCATCGATGGCCTCCTTCCACAGAGCTGTGGCCTGTTGTGCGCTGCTGGCCAGAAGGGGGCCTCGAGCAGCATCGCGCTGGGTGCGGCCGTCAAAGGTCGCACTGGTAGTGATCATGGCCAAGGCCGTCAGTGCAAGAGCTCCAGAGGCCGCCATGAGGGCCCACATGCGCAGCCTCGTTCCCGGCGTGGTGCGTGCCGAGGCCCGCCCGATCCGCAGAAGCTGAATCCAAAGCTGTCCGGGACGACGGAGAGGGGTGTGCCGGTCCGTCACGCGCGCACCCCCCGCTCGACCGAGATGAGCGCGCTCTCCTGGAGTTGGAGCTCCTCCGTCGCGCGATCGGCGACCGCGGGATCGTGGGTGACGACCAGTAACGCGCAACTCCGCTCGCGGCAGATCGCGAACAGTTGCTCGGCCACGTTCTCGCGCGCCTTGGGGTCCAAGGCACCGGTGGGTTCATCGGCAAGAAGCACCGCCGGCTCCGCGATGAGAGCACGGGCCACTGCCGTGCGCTGGCGTTCTCCTCCCGAGAGCATGCCCGTAGGGGTACTGCCGTGGGGCACTTCGAGTTCTTCCAGAAGACGGGTGGCGGACTCGTAGGCGCGATGATGGTCAGCTCCATCGAGAAGCATGGGCAAAGCCACGTTCTCCACTGGTGTCAGCTCGGGCAGCAACTCACCGAACTGGAAGACCATACCGAGGTGTTTGCGGCGGGCTTTGGTCAATGCGCCGGGCAGAAGTCCTGTAAGGCGGTGCCCTCCTGCCGTGATCGTGCCAGAGGCCGGTTTGATCAGGCCGAGCACGCACATCAACAGTGTTGATTTGCCCGATCCGCTGGGTCCGGTGACGGCCACCGACTTCCCCGGATCCACCGTGAGGCTGACGTCGTTGAGGAGTACGCGGTCTCCGACCTGATAAGTCAGGCCCTCGATCTGGAGACCACCGCCCGGTGGAGGGGTGCGGGTCACAGCACATCCATATCTGGAAGGAGGCGAGCAGAGGCGAAAAGGGACCGTCGGGCAAACCGTGGCACGGTTTGCCCGACGGGCATTCAAGCGGTAACTCCGGTTACGGAGCCTTCCACCCGGAGCAGTCGTCGCTGTCCCAATCGTTGTCGTCGCACGCCTTGAACTTGATGACCTTCGAGCCGTCGCCCGAGATCACGCGGGTCTTGTAGCCGCTCTGGTTCCACAGCGTGCGCAGAGTACCGGGACTGTCCTGGCGGTAGTACTCGGCCTTGCCCGAGTCGCCGTCGTCACTGCCGTCGTAGACGGAGATGAGGCCGCTGTCGTTGTTCCACGGGCTGGTCGCGGTGACACCACCCCCCTTGGCGTCGAGCGCCATCGCGGTGCTGGTGGGCACCCCGATCCCGATGACCAGGGATATCGCGGCAATCGCCTTGATTCTGCGCATAGTTGTTCCCTCCCCCTATTGAAGTGACCTGTGCGGCTCATGTGCCGCCCGGTTCACCAGATCATCACGTGGGGTGCAAGATCCCGTTACCTGAACATCACTCTCGGTGTGGCATACATCACTTGACAGAAGAGGAAGCTCCGCATCCACCCACAGTCGCGCCAGCACCGCCCCAAGCGTCAGCTCCCCGCCGGGCACGCGGTGCGCCAAGCCGACGCGGTCGCCCCGGTCAACCGGCACGGGCATTCCCTCGGGAGCTCCGCGGACAACGCCGCCGCGGAGAGGCCCCCAGCGGCGTCACCGCCGGCCTCTCCGCGGCGGCCATCGGGGCCCGGAATGGGAGCCCGGACGCCGGACGCCAGCTGCCCGGAGCCAGTTGCGCGGCGTCTCAGGATTGACCCGAGATCCGCAGCAACCTCCTTCGGGGGCTCCGCGTACACAGGGCGTCAGTACAGCAGGTCCAGTTCCGCGCGGACCGTCTTGCCGGGAGGCAGGCGGTCGATCACCTCCCACCGGTCGGCCAGCGCCTCGACCAGGATCAGCCCTCGGCCCGAGGCCGCGTCGGCCGAAGGCGGCGCGAGGTGTCCGGGGCCGGGTGGACGCTGTTCGCCCCGGGTGTCGGAGACCTCGATCCGCAGGGTACTGCGGGCGGGCCCGGACGGGGTGAGGGTCAGCGTCACTCCGAAGTCACGGCCGGGCACGCGGCCGTGCGTCGCGGCATTGGCAGCCAGCTCGGCGACCAGCAGTGCCGCCGTGTCGGACACATCACCGGCGTACGGGATGCCCCAGCTGTCCAGCGCCTGGAGCGCCAGGCGCCGGGCCAGGCGGGCGCCTCGCGGAGTGGAGCTGAACCGCTGGGTGAACTCACGGGCGGTCACCGGGTGGGGGGTGGTGGAGGTTGCTTCCATACGACGAGCGTGGCGCCGGTGCGTACCGCCTCACCAGATCGGCAGGGCGTACGCGAGATCTGCGTACGAGTACGCAGGGTGAGCAGTAGGCGCAACAGACCGTAACCATACGGTGGTTGCGTCGTGGCCCGCCGGGTACCGGCCCGAAGCTCGGGGCTCGGGGCTCGCGGCTCAAGTTCCGAGGCTCGGGACACGAGACTCGGACCACGAGACTCGGCCACGGAACTCATGACAACGCCCTCACTCTTTCGTGTGCACGAATCCCAGCGCTTCCCCGAAGCTTGAGACCCGGGTTCCGGGCGCCGGGACTCGGGGTTCGGGATTCGAGACCCTTCTTCAACCGAAGGTAAGAGAAAGGGGGTTGGGGAGATACCACCCTCCCTCCCCACCCGTCACGGCGAGCAAGTACGACTAATCGGGACCAACTTGCGGAGCCTCATCGCGACTGCTTACGGTGCCGACACAACCAAACAACCCCGACACGGTGTTAGCGCACCGGGCCGGGGTCTCACCCCAAGATCAGGAACCGATCTCGTGGCTTCAGAGAACTTTAGCGCCGCGCTGCCCGCGCCCGCATCCTCGCCGCCGAACCCCGCGTCCTCGCCCTCGAACCCGATGGCCAAGCCCGGTTACGGCAAGCGATCCACCCCCGGCCAGGCGCCCCGCCGCGCCGATGACTTCCTGTTACTGCCGGAGCGGGAGCGCTACATCGCCGCCTTCGTCGACCGGCTGCCGGACGGCGCCGCGATGAACGTCAAGAGCCTCGCCAAACAGCTCCCCTTCTACGGCCAGCAGGCCGTCAGCACCGCACTCACGGCGCTCTCGGTCGCGGGCCACCTGCGCAGGGTCCGGCGTCCGGTGGGTGAGGGCGAGCAGGTCCGCTGGGTCTTCCGCACCTTCTGGTCCCGCACCGCCCGCGACAACGAGTGGTGGACCGCGTACCTCTCCACCGAGTGCACCCCCGAGGCGGTTCCTGAAGCAGCTCCCGAAGCCGCTCCCCCACCGCATTGGGTGCCGGTCGAGGAAACACAGGCCGAGGAGCCGCCGGGCGAGGAAACACAGGCCGAGGAGCCGCCGGGCGGGGAAGCACGGGGCGAGGAAACACGGGCCGACGAGGCGCCGCCGCCCCACCCTCCCGCGCGGGAAGCCCCGCCCACACGGGAGGCCCCACCCGCAGCCGAAGCCCCGGCCGCCAACTCCCCGACCTCCAGCTCCTCCTCCCCCTCCCTCCCCCTCTCCCCTTCCCACTCCGACTTCCCCGCCCCGGAATCCCCCTCGCCCGCGTACGTCGCCCTCGCCCTGCTCGGCCGGACCGAACCCCGGCTCGCTCTCTCCGCCGCCGACTGCGCGGCGCTGGAGGAACTGGCCGCCGCCTGGCTGGCGCGAGGCGTGAGTACGGATCACCTCATCCACGCCCTCACCTCCGGGCTCCCCGACGTGGTCAATGTCCCGCGAGGCTTCGTGCGCCGCCGCCTGCACGACAAGATGCCGCCCCGCCTGCCCGCGACCGCCATGGCCGCCACCACCTCCCCCGCCTCCCCGGCACCGGCGCTGGAAGCGGTACGCCGGACCATGGTCGAGTGCACCGAGTGCGGAGCGCCCGGCCGCCCCGAAGCCCTCCCCGACGGCCTCTGCCGCGCCTGCCGCCCCGCCCCCTCCGGCGGCCCGGAGAGCGCCCCCGGGCCCGCCCCCGATCCGGCCGCCGAGGCCATCGCCGCGCGGGACGTCCACGCCCTTGTCGGACACCTGCGCGTCCTGACCAGAATCCCGTGACCATGACATCCCGTCACGCGCTCTGCCCAGCTCTGGAACCCGTACGCTCCGTCAGCGTACGGGTGCACACGGTGGACAGTACGGGTCACACAACGTGACGATGGATCAAACGAGTTGGGTGCGGTTGGGGACAGGCGCGAGAGGTGAACGGGTATGACGGACATCGCGGGCGGTACGGGTGGAATGACCGGCGGAGCCACGGGAGGAAGCGGCGAGCCGGAGGCCACCGACAGCCTCAAGGCGTTCGGTGAGGTCGTCAAGGCCTTCCGGAAGCGAGCCGGGCTGACACAGAAACAGTTCGCGCCGCTGGTGCGGTACTCGGTGCCGACCATCGCCTCCATCGAACAGGGCCGCCGCTTCCCACCGCCCGCGTTCGTGGACCGGGCGGAAGATGTACTGAACGCGTTCGGCGTGATCAGGGCAGCGGCGAAGCACCTCTCACGGCGTCCGGGGCTGGCCAGCTGGTTCCGGGTGTGGGCGCGACTGGAAGCGGAGGCGCTCAGCCTCAACACGTATGAATGCCGCTTGATTCCGGGACTGTTGCAGACGGATGCGTACACCCGGACGCTGTTCGTCAACCGGCTCCCTCCGCTGGACGACGAACAGATCGGGGCGCAGATGGCGACCCGGTCGCAACGGCAGCGCCTGCTGCACGAGCGGCCCAACACCGCCTACAGCTTCATCGTCGAGGAGCATCTGTTCCTGCGGCAGATGGGCGGGCCCGAGGTCACTCGTGACCTCATCGACCACATCATCGAGCTCGCCGAACTGCGCAACGTCGAGATCCAGCTGATGCCACTGGTACGACATGACCACGCCGGGATGGACGGTCCGTTGCAGCTCTGCGAGAGTCCGGACCACCGCTGGTTCGGCTATTCCGAGGGACAGAAGAGCGGGCAACTCATGTCCGATCCCCAAGTGGTCAGCACCTACCTGATGCGATATGCCAGGATGCGGTCACAGGCTCACTCCCTGGAGTACTCCCTGAGCCTGTTGCGGCAGATGCGAGGAGCGCTATGAACACCACAGACCTGGCCTGGTTCAAGAGCAGTTACAGCGGCAGCGACGGCGACAGCTGCGTCGAGGTCGCCCTCTCCTGGCACAAATCCAGCTACAGCGGCAGTTCCGGCGACGACTGCGTCGAGGTCGCCGCCGACTGGCACAAGTCCAGCCACAGCGGCAGTTCCGGTGACTCCTGCGTCGAGGTCGCCACCTGCCCCGGCACCGTGCACGTCCGGGACTCGAAGGTCACCGAGGGCCCGCAGCTCGCCCTCTCCTCCCCCACCTGGACGACCTTCCTCGCGTACGCCACGCAGGGCTGATCCACGCGGATCCACGGCCCGCTTTCGTCGGTACCGGACCGTCGGTCCGCCGGATCGGGCAGCCCGTTACAGCGAGTCCTGGCCATCACCAAGAGCGACTTCCGGACCAGGGTGGCGAAAGCACTCGCCACCCTGCTTCGCACCCTCTAGGGTCGGCACCCTGTCTGCTGAAAACGGGGAAGCAGGAAAGCACATGGATCCGATCACGGCTGCCGCCGTAGCCGGAGTCGCGCTGATCGTCAAAGGCGCGCTGGAATCCGCCGGCCAGGAAGCGGGCCGCTCGGGGTGGAGCGGGAGCGCCCGGCTCATCGAGCGGATGCGGGCCAGATTCCGCGGGGATACCGAGGCTGAAGGGGCTCTCGACCGGGTGCAGCAGAGCCCCGGCGATACGGCCGCCCAGGACGAGCTGCAGCGCATGGTGCTCGCCCACATGCTCCGCGACCGGGACTTCGAGGCCGATATCCGCAGGTCCGTCGACGAGGCCGTCGCCGCGCAGGGCGGCCAGGCCCAGGTCAATGCCGCAGTGATCAAGAATGCCCAGGTCTTCAACGAGAAGGTGGAGATCAAGGGCGACTGGAACATCTCCTGACGGGCTGAAGACTCCATGAGCGAGGAAACACCGCCGGACGAAGCGGTGCGCACGTCGGGCAGGCCCGAACCGGCCACCCCTGGGGAGACGCCCGAGTCAACAGCCGGTGGCGCGGCGGACGAGGACGGGCCGGTCAGTGAGTCGGACGCCCTGCGTTCACTCACCAGCGGGGGCGAAGGCGAAGCAGAACGGGCCGAGGCGCTGCGTGCCGGAGCCATCGCCGACCGGATCGCCGAGCGGCTGAATGCCGACGGTGCGGGCACGACCATCGGCACCCTAGCGCTCTTCAACGACTCGGTGAGCTTCGGCGGTGCCTTCAACCTGGGCGGTCGCGGCGGGTCTGCCTCCGCCGGGGGTCCGGGTACGAGAAACGGCACAGCGGTGCGGTTGACCGAGGACGAGATCGCGGCGCACACCGAACTGTATGTGCACCCGGAGTGCTACGACGATGCCCTGGAGTCCCTGCGCACCCGCCACCTCCTTCTGCTGTCGGGCCCGCCGGGCAGCGGACGCACCGCCGCCGCAGTCAATCTGCTCGCTGAGGCGCTGACCCTGAACGGCGCGGAGGACGGCGGCTGCCACCTGATCCTCGACCCCTTGTCCATCGCCGCGCCGGACTGGGAGCCCCCGGCGGATCACAGCGGTTGCCTCGCCGTGCTGGACGACGGGCTGCCCGAGACGATGGCGCGGGCACTGACCGGTGCGGCCTCGAAACTGCGGGCGGCGGAGGCCCATCTCGTACTCGTCGGCGGGCCCGGACTGGATGCCGCCGTGTACGGGCACGGCGGTGAGGACATCGCACGGCACGGCCTCGACCCGGTCGACCCGGTCGCTCTCCTTGAGCGGCGGGTGCTGGGTCACAGCGGTGATCCCGACCGAAAGGCCGAGTTGTCCGCCCTGCTCAGGACCTCCGGCGCCGTGACCGCCCTGCGCGAGCGGCCTCAGGCCGCCCAGGCGGCGCGGCTCGCCTCGGTGATCACCGCAGGCGGTGACCTTGCGGCGGCGGTTGCCGCGCTGCGCGACCCCAGCGAGCAGGTGTACACGTGGTTCCGTACCCATCATGAGCCGGAAGCGGTCGCGTTCGCCATGGCCGTCGCCGTCCTGGAAGGAAGCGGCTACCTCACCGTCGCCGACGCCGCGGTCGGTCTCCGCAAGGACCTGTCGCCGGTGGATATCGCCCCGCCCGACGTCCGCTTCCGGGACCGGTTGGCACATGACCAGCCCTGGATCGAGCTGGTGTTCCCGGGACCGGGGGAACCGCCCGGATCGCCGAGAGTGCGATTCCGGAGCGCCCTCGTACGGCAGGCGGTGCTCACCTACGCGTGGACCACCCTCGACGGCCGCCGGGAAGCGGTGCTCCAGTGGCTGCGGCGGCTGCTCCGGCACGCCGACCTTGAGGTGAGGGCCCAAGCCGCTGTCTCGGCGGGAGTACTGGCGCGCGCCGACTACCACTACGCGATCCACCGGTTCCTCAAGTCCTGGGCGGGAAGCCCGTCCTGGCCCGTGCGACAGGCCGCCGCGACCGCTCTCGGAGTCACCGGTTCGACGCCCGCCACCGAGGAACCTGTCTGGGAACTGCTGCACCAATGGGCGCGCGGCGGTCACTCCGCGTACGAGCGGCGCCTGGCAAGCACTGCCGCCAACACGGTGGGTGGCCTGTTCGGCCGGAACGCGCCGGTCCGGGCACTGGAGTTGCTGCGCAGCGCCCTGGACCGGGGCGACGACTGGGGAACGCTCACGCCGGTGGCCTGGAGCGGAGTACATCTCATCCACCAGGGACGTACCGCCGAGGTGCTCGCCGCCTACCTGGACTGGTCGCGGCCGCAGGACACCTCTCCCCTGGTTCTCAAGACCCTGTCGTCGTTCGTGTTCGCCGTCTCGACTCCGTACGCGTCGGTGTCGCCGGACGGATTGGGACCGGCCGACGCCGTGGACGGGGTGCCGGTGCTGCTCAGCTCCTTCCCCCGCCACCGGGTCGCACTCGCGGAGCTCTGGGCGCGCGCACTGGCCCGCAAACCCGTACAGAAAACAGCACTTGAGGCACTGCGGGTGTGGATCGACACCCATGCGGACGCGTCCCCGGGCGGCCGCGCAGCTCTTCGCACCTTGGTGCTCGACATCGCGGGAGCCCCGGGAAAGCACCGGGAGCGACTCTTCTGGTGGCTGTCGAAGTGGGCCTCCGACAAGGAGTCCCCCTCCGCCCACGCGGCCGAACTGGCCCGCGTGCTCGATCGCTGAATTCGAGCGGTCGGAGGTACGTCGCTGAGCGATCCGGTGTGAGTGGAGCATGTGAGAGGAGAACGGTGGAGGAACTGACGTACAACCCCGTACTGGACAGCCAGCCGGTGCCGCGCTGGCGGCTGATGAATCCGCTGCGTCCTCCGGTGCCCGGCCGGGCGCTGGTGCTGGTGCCGGACGAAGGGCGAGCGCTGACCATCCTGCCGGGCGAGGAGATTCCGGCCGCGCGCTTCGGCTCGTATCAGAGCGTGTACACCGTCGATATGACCGAGCACCGGCTGGTCCTCGACATTCCCCTGTTGAGCAGGGACCCTTCGTTCTCGTTCCGCGGTCGAGTCGATCTGGTGTGCCGGGTCGGTGATCCAGCGGAGGTCGTCCGGCGCGGGATCCGCGATATGAGCGGGGCTCTGCACGGAGCGCTGCGCAAGATGCTCCGCGGTGTCTCCCGTGAGTACGACATCGCTGAGTTCCACGACGCCGAGCGGGCATTGAACGCGTCACTGCGCAGCTTCGAGGGGGACTCTGCCGTACGGCTGCGCAGCGTCCAGGTCGAGCTCCTGGTCGACGAGGACGAGATCGCCACCAGTGGGCGCGCGTTCCGTGATGTCGAGCGCGAGACCCGACTGGACGGCATGCGCCGACGGCGCCACCTGGACCTGATGCGTGATGAGGGGGTGGAGGGCATCATCGCCGGGATCATGGAGCGGGAGGGGCCGCGTGCGGCACTCGAGTGGATCGAGAAGGGCGAGGCCGAGCAGCGGGAGGCGAACCTCCAGACTCTACGCATGGTGCTGGAGCGGGGAGACGGCGACCGGGAGCCCTTTGAGCAGACCGAACTCGAACGTGCCGTGATCGACGGCATCCTCGGGGGCGGGGACCGGCCGTCCGGTGGAGTGCGGCGCGGCCGGCTGCGCGGCGTACTCTCCGCGGGGCGCGAGGCGGAGGACGAGCATCCCTCATCGGCCCCGGCCTCCGCAGAACGCGCGGCGGAGACCCGGGGAAGCGGGGCAGGGCCGAGGCGAGGCCGTGCGAGGCCACCGCTACGGGGCGAGGTGGTGATGCCAGTGGTCACTCCTCCGGAGGACGAACCCGTGCCGCCGAGCGCGGGGGCAATCCGGCCGGATTCCCCGACGACGCCGCCGCCGGTCCGCCCGGAGCCACGGGCGACGGGCCCTGCTCCGGAGCGCGGCGCGGCAGCCTCCCGGCCGTCACGTATCTCCGGAACCTCACGGACTTCAAGGCCTCAGGATTCGCGGGAGACCGGGGCTCCATCGAGCTCGCCAGCGGCTCCGTCGAGTGCACCGGCCCCGGAACAGCCGGCGCGTGTCAGCCGGGTGCGAGGCACCGCCAAGCGGCAGAACAGGGACGGCGGTACACCTTCATGACCAACCCGCACCACAACAGGCCCGATGCCTGGTCCGGCGCCCGCCACTCTCGCGAACAGCCCACCGCTCGCGGCGACATCTCGCGTGGCGACGTCACCGCGCGTCGTTCACTGCCTCCCGGTTCGTACGGGGGAGCCGGAGCATCTGCGGGTACCGGCGCGCGCCAGGGACGCGGTGTCCCTACAGCCGCACCAGCCACAGCGACAGCCGCTTCCGCCTCCACGCCGGCACCGCAGGACCGGGCCTCTTCGGGACATCCGCCACCGGCTGCGGCGGCACCCGCGCGGGTGCCGAGGATGATCTGGGGCGAGGACAGGACCGGGCTGCACGTCCTGGCCGTATGGACGGAGCGTGTACCGGGTCGTGGTGAGGACGCCGAACCGCTGAACGTGTACCACGTCGACACGCGACGGGGGCTGATCGGCGTCTTCGACGGATCGGGGGGTTCGGGTTCCTCACCAGCCTGGCAGGCGCCGGACGGTGACCAGCGGACGGGTGCCTGGGTGGGAGCGCGCGTCGCGCACCTGGCCACGGACTGCTGGTTCCAGGAGATCACCTCGGCCGACGAACCTGCCGAAGCCGACCACCTCAAGGATTTCCTCGACTTCTTCCACGAGCGGGCACCACAACGGCGCAGCAAGATCGTCGGCCGGATGAGGAGGCAGCTGCCCACGACGCTGGCGGCGGTCAAGTACCGGCTCGGGCCGGACATGCAGCTTGAGGGCAAGGCGCTGTGGGCCGGTGACTCACGCGCCTATCTGCTGAGCCCGGACGTGGGACTCCAGGTACTGACCCGCGACCACACCGAGGAGAGCGACGCGCTGGAACTGCTGCGGTCGGACCCACCGATGACGAACACCATCTGCGCGGACCGGGAGTTCTTCATCCAGGAGCAAGATCTCGACTTCCCTATGCCGAGCGTGCTGCTGGCCGCGACGGACGGGTTCTTCGGATACGTTCACACTCCCGCCGACTTCGAGGACACCTTGCTGTCCACGCTGCTGCGGGCGAACAACGCGACGGAGTGGGCCGACCTGATCCGCCGGGAGGTTCAGGCCTACACGGCGGACGACGCCTCTCTGGCCCTTGTCGCCGTGGGGCACGCCGACTTCACGGCACTGCGGACCGCTTTCGAGGAACGCGCCGGGCACATCTCCACGTTCTGCGCGAAGGACCGTCCCACGCGGGCCGACCAGGCCACGACCGTGCGGACCTGGCAGGACCGCACCTGGCACGACTACCGCACGGACTACGCGGCATACCTGCCGACGGCGCAGGAGGAGCAGGCATGAAGCTGGGCGACGAGATCGCGGGGTACCGCATCGTCAGCGAACCGACCAACGCCAACGGCGGCAAATGCATGTGGGCGTTCGCCGAGAAGGGCGGCGGTCAGTTCTTTCTCAAACGATTCCTTGAACCCAAGCGGCCCCGCGAAGGTTCCACCGCGAGTGCCGCCAGCCAACGTATCCGGCTGGAGGTCTGCCAGGAGTTCGAGGACCGGCACCGAGGCCTCATGAAGCGGCTCCGTCCTGGGGCCCGGGGCGGCGGAAATCTGGTGCTGGCCACGGACTTCTTCCATGAAGGCAGCACGTACTACAAAGTCACCGACCGGATCGACACCTCCAGCCTGGAGAAACCGCAGTCCCTGGAGCCCCGTCAGAAGGCGGTGCTGCTGAAGACTCTGGCGCTGAGTCTCCAACTCCTCCACGACATCGATGTGGTGCACGGCGACCTGAAGCCGCTCAATGTGCTGATCCAGAAGCGCGAAGCGGCCGCCTTCTACTCCGCCAAGCTCATCGACTTCGACGACTCCTACCTCTCGGGGCGTCCGCCCGGACGTCAGGACGTCGCCGGCGACTCGCTGTACGGGGCACCCGAGTGGCGCCGGTACGTCCAGGAGGACGAGTCGGTGTCGCCGGAGCACTTGACGACAGCAGTCGACGTCTTCGCCCTGGGGCTGATGACCCACTACTACCTGACCGGTAGTCTCCCCGGACACAGCACGAGGTTCGGATCCCCCGCCGACGCGGTCAACGCGGGTGAATCACTGACGCTCGACGCGCGCCTCTCGGACTCGATGCAGGGGCTGATCAGGGCGATGACCTCGCTCGATCCGAGGAACCGCCCTCGCATGGCCACGTATCTCAGGGCGCTCAAGGATCCGGAAGTGTGCGCCCTGGTACACCGGCGCCCGGGTACGTCAGCCGGTACGAAGCCCAAGACGCCGACCCCGGCCGGGACGCCCGGCACCGGGGCGGCGAGCGCGGGTCCGACTCCCGCTGACGGCTCCGCCGCACGCGTCAGCCGTATCCGGGCCAATTGGGGTCGCTCCGCATCCGCTGCCGCGAAACCGGTCACCGAACCGGTTCCTCCTCCCGCTTCGCCTCATGTTCCCGCTCCGGCGCCGCCCGGCGCCGAGGAATCGAGGCGTGACGGCGAAGGCTCCGCCTCCACATCCACACCTACATCCGCTTCCACATCCGCATCCACATCCGCGAAGAGGTCGCGAGTACGCATCAATCTCGGCGACCGCCGCAAGCCCTGATCCGAACAGCCGGCGAACAGACAGACAGACCGCAACCCACGCACCGAAGCAGCTCCCAGGAGAACCCACCGTGAATGCCAACAGTGACCAGTACCAGGGCAACTTGCAGTACGCCGTCGACATCGTGCTGTGCATCGACGCGACCGGCAGCATGTTCCCGGTCCTGGACACCGTAAAGACCAGCGCCCTCCAGTTCCACGACCGGCTCAACGATGTAATGGCGAAGAAGGGCAAGGCCATCAGCCAGCTGCGCCTGAAGGTCATCGCCTTCCGCGACTTCGGGGACAACCCCGACGACGCCATCGAGCAGACCGACTTCCTGGTACTGCCCGACCAGTCGAGGGACTTCGAGACATTTGTACGGGGCATCGACGCGGGAGGCGGCGGAGACATCCCCGAGTCGGGGCTCGAAGCACTCGCCCTGGCGATCAACTCCCCGTGGGAGAAGGGCCTCGACCGCCGTCGGCACGTCGTGGTCATGTTCACCGACGCACCCGCGCACCCCCTCGGCACGGTGGGCGCGAGCTCCCAGAGCTATCCGTCGAGCATCCCTCGCAGCATGGACGAGCTCTTTGAGCAGTGGGGGTACGCGCGCAGTCAGTCGGCGGTGATGGAGCAGTCCGCCAAGCGACTGGTGCTGTTCGCCCCGGAAGGAGCGCCGTGGCAGGACCCCATCGCCGAGGAGTGGGATCTGACCCTGCACTTCGAGTCCAAGGCTGGTCAGGGGCTGGAGGAGTTCGAAATGGACGAGATCATTGAAACGATCGCCAACAGCCTGTGATGCATCGAAACGATCACCAGCAGCCGGCCGTGCGTGGTGACGCCCGTCCACGGTCCATGACGTTGCAACTTCCGGACCTCGAAATGCGAGTGACCGACCGGCAGTTCCACTTCAACCTGTACGGCTACGGCACATTGGATGTCTCCGCCGACTGCCTGACGTCGCTGCGCACCCTGGCCCACCGCGAGGACGGCTCATTGCAGTTCCTGTTCCACTTTCGGCGGGAATTGAGCGAGGCGGCGGGAGTGAGTTCGACGGACATGCGGGCGGACCTGCGGGTGAACGCCCGTGCATCCGGGATGTTCATGGTGCGGCTGGACGTTCCTGAACCTTACGTGTCCTCGGCCGCCATACTCATGGACCAGCTGCGCAACCAGTTCCGCATCGTGGTGGATACCGAGGATGCGGACCAGGAAGACACGGTGCGGCGCGTCCCGCGTGACAGCAGTCGCTGGATCGCTTCCCCGGTGAACACGGACTCCGAGAACCTGCACGCGGAGATCCTCGACCGGATCATGACGGACACGGCTTCCTGAGGGGAAACCGAGAGAGAAGGGGGTCGTCCGGTGGCCGGGGCCAACTGGCGTTGCACGGCGTGCGAAGAGTTCAACGGAGGTGCCGCAAAGGCATGCCAGGCATGCGATACGGCGCGCAGCACGCCCGCCGCCCGCAAGCCCCCGTCCGCCCGGCCACCGGGCGACTGGACGTGTCTCAAGTGCGACGTGAACAATCTGCGTGAGGATCTGAACTGCCTGGCGTGTGGCACCGGCTGGAAGGCGGCCACCAAGAAGGCCGCCCCGAAGAAGCCACCGGCCCGCAAACCAGCGGCCAAGAAGCCTGCGGCGAAGTCCACCACAGCCAAGAAGACCACCGCCACCGGCGCCGCCAAGAAGACCACTGCGACGCCGAAGGCGACCGCCACCAAGCGAACCTCTGCCGGACCGGGTTCGCCGTCCGACGGCAAAGCAACGCTCCGTGGGGCCACACGGCCCAAGCCACCACCGGCCGAAGTCTTCTACCCCTCGGCAACCGCTGGGTACGCCCCTCCACCGGCCACCCCCGCCGCCGCCCCGCCGCCGACCGCCCCGGCATATGTTCCCCCGTACGTCCCGCCTTACGTTCCGCCGGGAAGACCCTTCTACCGGACGCCGAAGAAGACGAGCAAGGGCAAGGGCTGCGGTCTCGGCTGTCTCGGAGCGATCGCCGTCTTCTTCCTGCTTCCCCTGGCGGCCAGCAGCTGTGACGGCTCCTCGCCATTCGACGCGGACAGTCCCGACTCCCGCACTCAGGCGTCACCCACCGCCGGGACCTGCCCGGAGAGGATCTCCGAGGCCATCCCTTCCGGCCAGGGAGCAGAACTGGTCGAGGCGTTCCGCACCAAGAACAAACAGATCACGATCTGCCGTACGAGCAGTGAAGATCTCTACTACTACGGCGAATTCAGCGATCAGCGTGAACCCGGTATCGCGATGCCCGCAGAGGAGATCCCGGACGGCTACGAAGCGCGCAACGATCCATACCTCTACCGGATCAAGGGCGACACTGTGACGATCTACGAAAACGGGACAAGGATCGGCCGGGAGTCACTCATCAGTGAGCCCTCTCCTTCCTGACCGTGGTGATATCCCTGCTCGGTATGCGCGAGGTACCCAATCGCCGGAGGGTCCGGGAGCACCGATGTCCTTGATAGCGTCGCCCCCACGCGGCTGCGGACTTCCCCCCGACCCGGTCGCGGGATGGGTGGGTACGGGGACCGGTCGCGGCAGGGACGATGAGGGCCGACAGATGAGCCTTGAACAGTTGCACTACACCTCCGCCGCGCCGGGGGACGAGGGGGCGAGCGGCCGGTTCACCTCCGTGGGGTCCGGCATTCCGGCGGCGCTGCTCACGGAGATCGAGCCGTACCTCGGGTACGAGCTTCCGGGCGAGGCCCCCTACCTGCCGACCGATGACGAACTTCGCTCGCTCCCCCAGGCCTTCAGCTGCACCCCGCTGTCCGACGGAGGCCGGCTGGTCTGCCGGACGGTGGCGGTACGGGGTACGGGCTCCGTTCCTGTACGGTTCCACGCGCACGCGGTGCATCTGCCCGCCGGGGCGCGGCTGCCGGGCGACCGGCTGCCGATCGAGGCGTGGCGATCCCCGCGCTGGGTGTCCGTGACGCCCGGCGGCGCGATACCCGACCCGCTCAGTGCTCTGCCGCCCGGCCCCGGCCCGGTGCGCGAGGGGCTGGACGACTTCGCCGTCTCCCGCAGTCCCTGGCTGGCCGCCGTCTTCGCCGATCTGCGCCGGGTGAGCGAGGAGGGGCCGGGATCGCCGCCGGTCGTCCTCGTGGAGCGGCAGAGTGCCGATGTCGCGCGGTGGGTCGCGCTGGCCGGGGCCGTACTGCCGGGCGGGAGCGCGGAGCGGCTGACGTACACCACGTACACCAGACGTCCGGGTACCTCCCCGCATCACGTCATGGGCGTACTGCCCGAGGACGCACGGGAGTTGGCGGACGGCGGATTGCGTGTCCACACGTGCTTCGGGTCGCGCCCGCCGGTGGTCACGGACGATGCCTGGGCGGAGACCGCCGCCCGGATCTGGCGGAGCCGGGCGCCGGAGCTGTTCCGGGAGGCGAGCGAGCTGCCCGGGGAGCCCTTCGCCGCCGGTCCGCCCGCCGTGATCGCTCTGTGCGCGGGCATAGCGCTCGGCTCGAACGAGCGGGCGGCCGCCGCCGACTGGGCCGCCGAGAGGCCCTACGCGCTGGACGCCAAACGTACCCGGCAGCTCGTGGACGCCCTGACCTCGCCCGGGATCGATGACCGGACCGGACCCGAATTCGACGCTGCGGGAAGACTGTTCGGCGCACTCGACGGCCGTGCCCCGGTCACCACGACCGCTCCCCTGGCCGCGATGCTGGTCACCGAGGCGGTGCGCGGCGGCAACGGCTCGCTGGAGCTTCCCCGCCGGGCCGCCTTCTCCGGGCCGGAGGGCGAGGCCATCGCCACCGTGCTCGGTCCGGAGATCCTGGCCGAACTGTCCGCTGCCGGTACGGGTGCCGACGGCGATGTGACACGGACCGTGCAGTTGCTGCGGGTCGCCCGGCTGCTCGACGTGGACTGTGCGGAGCTGCTGCCGACCGTCGTACGCAGGCTGGCTCCCGCGTTGCTGGCCGATGAGCGGTCCCAGGAGTTCGCGCCCACCCTGCTGGAGCTGCTGGACGAGCAGTTCGACGTCCGTACGGCGTTGCTCGGCGCCCTGGACCGGATCGCGCCGGACGACCCGGGGGCGGTGGAACGGCTGCTGGAGCGGGTGGCGCTGCCGTTCACGGGGTCGCAGGCGTTGCCGCACCTGAGGATGTGCGCCGAGGCGGGCGGGGCCCGGGCGACCCTCGGCGGGGACCGGGCGGCCGTGTGGCACCGGGTGCTGCGGGCGGCCGGTATGTCACCGTTCGCCGAGCCGTTGGTGCTGCGGACCGCCGCAGGGCTGGTGTGGGGGGACCGGGCGCCGACGATCGGTGAGGCCCGGCTGTTGCTGGACGCGGCCACCTCGGACTCCCACCGTGCGGCCGGTACGTGGTCGTGCCTGGTCGACGCGGTGCTGGGGGCGCCCGCCGACGAGGAGGACGCCGCCGCGTTCGCCCATGACCTGTTGCGCGCCTTCCCCCAGGAGATCCAGGGCCGGGTGCGCGGTGCGCTCCTTCTCCTGGACTTCGCGCGCGAGGTGCGCTCCGGCATCGCCGATCCCGGCTGGGCCGAGCGGGCGCGTTCGCTCTGCACGCTCGCGGAACCGGTGGAACCCGCCGTCCGGGAGAACGCGTTCGGAGCCCTGGTACACCGTCTCCTGGCCTCGGACCGGCCCGAGGCGGAGCTGTACGCCTTCGTCCACAGCGACGACGGAGACCTCATCGCCGCCTACGACCGGGCCGCCCGAGCGGCAGCCGTCGGGGCACGCCTGAGGGCCGACCCCGCGTACGCGGCCGACTGCTTCAACGTCTGGACCTCCCATCCGCACGCGGGCCGCGCCTGGACCACGACCGCGAAGGCCCTTCTGGACGAGGTGCTGCGCCCTGCGGTTCGTGCGCTGTCCACGGCCGGAGTATCGGAGATCGAGGCGGCCGTCGGGCGCGCGGGCAGCAGCGGCCGGGCCGACGCGTTCCGCGACTGGAACCGGTCCAGCACCCTCGGCCGGCTCGGCCGTCGCATCGCGGGGCGCGTCCGCAGGGGCTGATTCCAGCCGGAATCGCCGGAACGGTGGCTGTGACATTGCAATTGCGTATTCCAGGCACCACGCGTCGCTAGTCTGACGCGTGGCGGCCACGCACCCATTGACCTTCAAGCAGGCCGCCGGGGGGATACGTGCTGCAATACGACGACGTCGTCAACGCGCCGGTCGAAAAGCTCAAGGCGGCTGTCGATGACTGGGCGGAAATGCTTTCCAAGCTGGAAAAGCTCGCCGAAGACGCCCGAAACAGAATGAAAGCCAAGGCGGACAAGGCGGAGCGGGAGGGCGTCAACGCGGGCGTCACCAAGTCCTTCATCACCAGGACCGCCACGGAGTTCGAGGACGCGGCGGCCCAGGCCCGGGGCATCAAGTTAGTCCTTGCGGACGCACACACATCGTTCAAGTTCGCCAAGGACGAGCTGGTCCGGCTCAGGGACGACGAGGCTCCCGCCACGGGTGTCGTCGTGAGCGCGGCGGGCAAGGTGTCACCCCGGCACGACCTGGAGACCGACACGGCGGCGCGCCACGATCCGGACTATCCGGAGGCCCTGCGCAAGCAGAAGACCGCTGTCACGACCCTGCAGAAGAAGATCGACCGCATCGTCGAGGACTGCTCCGACCCGGACGAGTCCCTGAAGCTGGCCCTTGAGGCCAACGTGAAGGACGAACACAACTTCAGCTCGCCGAAGTACACCAGCCTCGACGCGGAGCAGGTCGACCGCGCCGCCGCGCTGCTGAAGCAGGCGACAGGGGAAGGCGGCACCGCCCGCAACGTCGAAGCGCTGCGGAAGCTCGAAGAGGTCATCGACGACAACCGCGACGACCCGGAGTTCGCCACCGGCTTCTACCGGAAGCTGGGCGCGGAAGGGACCCTTGAGGCGTACACACGGATGTCGCTGGACTCCACGTCCCTCGGCCCCGCCGGCCAGGACCGGGCAGCGATGGTCCGCAACATCCAGAGCGACATGGGATCGATGCTCGGCCTCGCCACCACACCATCGGTCCCGAACCATCTGGACGCCACCTGGACCACCCAGCTCATGAAGGCGGGCCGCAAGGAGATCGACGTTTCGAGCTTCGCGGGCAACGCCAAGGTGTACGGCTACCAGGCCTTGGGATCGCTGCTGCGGGAGGGCACGTACGACAAGCAGTTCCTGACCTCGGTCGGCCGCGACATGATCGCCATGGACAGGAAGAACCCGCAGATCTGGTCCGAAAGCCTGCCGTACGACCAGAAGATGTCCCTCAACCTCGGCAGCGAGGGCGGCAGAGGGTTCAATCCGATCACCAGCCTCATGGAAGCCCTGAGCAACAACCCCGGGGCATCGGCGGAGCTCTTCAACGAGAACCTGCGCGACGACACCGACAAGGACGGCATCGTCACCCTCTCGGACAAGGAGACCGAGGGCAAGAAGGCACAGAGCGTGGTCGACTACCTGCTCGACAAGAAGCCCACGGCGGATTGGTACGACACGACGCTCGACGGCGAGCACACCCCCGGCCAGACGGCCATGGGCAACGCCCTGGAAGCGGCCGTCACGGGCCGCGTACCCGGCGACGACGACGCACCGTCGGTGCGGCACACCAAGGACATGAGCCAGGTGATGGAAAAGGTCGTCGAGAAGATCGGCACCAACCCAGAACTGGTCTCGGCCAAGGCGGGCGACCCACCCGGCCCCCTGAGCGTCCTCGCCCCGCGATTCGGCGCCATGGCCGCGGAATACATGCCCGACCTCCAGGCCACCGCCGAGAACGCGGCGGGCCAGATCAAGCCGTTCGGAGTCCCGGCCGACTTCGACAAGGCCCTGATGGCCCGCTTCCTCGGATCGGTCGGCCAGGACCCCCAGGCGTACGGCGCGATCTCACACGCCCAGCAGGCGTACACGACGGCACTGGTGAGCGACGCGTTCCAGCATCCCGAGAGGCATGCCGACATGGGAGAAGCGGTGAGGAATGCGGTGCATCCGGGTGGTGAGATCGCGGGAATGATGACCGAGGCGAGGACACATGCGATTCACGAGCTGAAGACGCACGAGCAGTCGGAGTACAGCAAGGGCGTCGAAGACAACGCCAAGTGGACAAATCGCGTCATTGACATTGTAGGAGCCAAGTATCTCGAGATGGTTCCTGTGGCCGGCGACGTGGTGACCTGGATCCAGGAAGACGTCGCCGACTCCGTGGTGGAGAGCGCAGAACTGGATTCGTTGGAAGAGGCCGGCCTCGAATCAGGCGCTGAATACGCAACAGGTGAAGGGTCGGCCAAGGCGGCAGCAGCAAACGCTGTTGTCACAGGCGGGAAGGCAGCGGGTCTGACACCCGAGCAGTACAACGAATACAAAGGCTCCGCCTCCACCGAGACCGCGAACGCCCACGCCGTCGGACGCGACCTGGCGGCCTCGACCCATCCTTAGCAACGCGCGATCCATTCACCGACCCAAAGAATCACGGCGGCCGCCGAAGAATGTCCCGCGAAGAAACCAAGCGTGGCAGCTTGTCGAAACTTCTGGAAAAATTCGCGGCGTTCACGAAAGAAATGTTCTCGTCCCACACCCATACAGGTCGCGCGGGAATGACTGGTGGCCGACTCTCTGACCTAGGGGATCAATAGTGCTCAGAATCAACAACTTCGTCGCAGCAATCGCGACCACCATCATCGCGGCAACAGCCCTGACCAGCTGCTCCTCCGGCGAGAAAAGTTCCGTTCCGGAACTACCCAAGAATATCTGCTGGGGCGCCCTCGAATCACAGGACGTGGCGCCCCTCCTCCCTGCCGGAAAGAAAGCTCTGGAGCTGACGAAATCGACTGCTCTCCCGAATCCCATGCCCCCAGGGTCCACAGCGCTGTGCACCATCCGCATCGATGGCCTGCCTTCATTCCAGGTGCTGGCCTGGAATAGAAGCTATGAGAAGTGGGTCAAGTGGGATTCCATCGCCGGGAAAAATCCCGACAGGATCGACGTGGGCAAGAAGGGCCTCATCTGGCCCAACGGAGCTGCCACGTACTTCGTCTGCGAACCCCCCAAGGACTCTTCCGGGCGCGGCTCGTTCATCGAGTTTCGCCTCACCACATTCAGTACGGAAAATCCGGAGAAGGAGATTCGCCGCATCCTGCCAGAACTGCTGCGCAAGCTGGTGGCGTTCGCGGGGCCAAAACTTGGGTGCCAGTGACGACGCCCCCAAATGAAGAAGCAGCGGAACCGACCCATCCCGGATTCTATCGGTTGCGACCTGATATCCACGACCTCTCGAAAAAGACAAGCCATTCATGCGTGAGTTCATAAAGACCGCAGCAGCTGTCACTGCTTCCCTGATCCTGGCTACGGTGACAGCAGGATGCTCCGAAGACGAGACTAAGTCCGTCCCCCAACTCCCGAAAGAGTTCTGCTGGGGATTTCTGACTCCTCAAGAATTGTCACCGCTCCTCCCCACCGGAGAGACGGCCACCCAGACATCCGATATCTTCTACTTCACCGATCGTGCACGTCAGGTGAGCTGCAACTTGTACATCGACGGCAACCAGGGTTTCAGCGCCTACGCAGAACTCCATGAGGATGAGACGCTCATCGAGTGGAGTTCATGGGACCCTGCGAAACCCGACCCCATCGACATCGGAAAGAAGGGCATTGTCTGGGACAATGGAGCAGCTACCTACTTCGCGTGCAAACCCACTGCCAATTCAGGCCCTTCCCCTGGGAAGTACCTGGAACTGCGTATCGACGTACGTGCATCCAGCGACAAGAACGAGCGCCAGGCGCTGCCGAAGCTCCTGAAGAAGTTCACGGCATCCGCCCAGAAAGAACTCAAGTGCGCCTGACCCGGCCCTCGGACCGAACCCGCGGTGCGAGCCCCGTGAACCCGGCAGCGTAGTCAGGGATTCCGGGCATGCGTCTCGGGCGCGCCGGCCCGGTGGGGTTCTCGTTCTCGCCGAAACATGGCGGGCACAGGCGCGGGCCGACCGGTCCACGATCAACGCTGCCGAGTGAAAACCGCTTACCGCCGGGGAATTTGGGGTTGTGGACGACCGGGATCTGATACTTGCTGACCGCTACCGTCCGGTGCGCCCGCTGGGACGCGGCGGAATGGGAGAGGTGTGGGAGGCCAGTTTTCTGTCTTGCCATGGGGGATCAGCCGATGACGTTCAGGCCGAGGGCGGCGCAGATTTGGGCGGCCTGGTCTGGGGAGATGGCCGCGCCGCGGAACTGGGCGGCGGTGGCGAGGGTGAGTTCGCCGAGGTCGGCGCCGCGTAGGTCGGCGTCGGTGAAGGTGGCTGCCCGTAGGTTGGCATCGGCAAGTCGGCAGTCTTCGAGGGTGGAGTCGCGGAAGTCGGCGCCGCCGAGGTCGGCGTCGGTGAAGCGGATGCCGACGAGGTGGGTGCCGCGCAGGCTCAGGCCGTTGAGGTTGGCGACGGCCAGGTTGCAGCGGGTGAGGTTGAGGCCGAGTCCGCGGTGGCCGGTGAGGCGGGCGCCGATCATGCGGCATCCGGTGAAGGTGGCGTCGGTGAGCATGGCGCCGCCCCATTTGGTGTTGGCCAGGTCGACGCTGTCGCAGATGAGGTCGCCGCAGTCGGCGTCGGTGAAGTTGGCGCCGGCGGCGCTGCCGCCCTTCCAGTGGGCCTGATCGAGTAGGGCGCCGGTGAAGTCGGCTGTCACGGCGGTGCAGTCGGTGAAGACGGCCTCGGCGAGTTGGGCGCCGCGCAGGTTGGCTTCGGTGAAGGTGCAGCGCGTGAATGTCCGGGGGTGCGAATCGCGGCGCAGGGCTGGGCGCAGGTCCAGGCCGGTGAAGTCGAGACCGGTCAGTTCGGTTTCGGTGGCGAGCAGGGTCAGTGGGTCACCTGGCGGCCGGGCGGTGTCGGTGTTGTGGTCGTTGAACGGCGATGGTGTTTCGGTCACGGGTTTGGCCTCGTTCTGGGGTGTGGCGGTGGATGTGTGCTGGGGGTGCGGTCAGCGGGAGGGGGTGGGTTCGGCGGTCTGCCGGGGCAGGGTGTCTGTGTTGTTGCGGTGGGCGGTGTGGCGGGCCTTGATGGCGTCGTAGGTGAGCGTCAGGGCGAGGCAGGTGACGGCCCACAGGGTGAGGGCGAGCCAGTAGCGGCCGATGCCGTCGCCGGCGAAGTACATGATCTGGCGCAGGCTGCCGGATGTTGAGGTCATCGGCAGCAGGTCGTGCAGGGCGCGGATGGGTGCGGGCATGGTCTCGATGGGCAGGGCGGCTCCGGAGGCGGGCATGCCGAGGAACATGAAGATCCCGACGGCGGGCAACGCGGTCATGCGGCCGCAGAAGCGGGACAGGAGCAAGGTGGCCATGCCGACGGCCATGACGGTGAGCCAGCCGGTGACGAGGATGGCGGGGGCGAAGCCGTGCACGGCGCCCAGGAGGGGGCCGCTGATGAGCCAGACGGCGGCTGCGGCGACGGCGCCGAAGGCGGCGAGCGTGGCCACCGTGCGCTTGAGGGTGAGGGCGGTGCCGAACACGGTGGTGAGCATGACGGCTGACAGGTAACCCGCGAGGGTCAGGCCGATCGCGGCGTACATGGTGCTGGTGTCGCTGGTGTCGTGGGCGCTGAGCGGGGCCAGGTCGCGGACCTGGAGGAACTGGTGCTGCTGGACGGCGGCGTTCTGGAACGGCAGGGCGGCCAGGTTGACCTGGGCGGCACCGGCGGCTGAGGCGATGTAGAGCACGGGGCCGTCTGGCTGCTGGGGTTGGGCGAAGGCGGTGCCCGCCGTACCGGCGCTGCGGTCACCGGGCGTCGGCGTGGGGACGTAGGCGGCGGCCACGGCCCGGTGCGCTACCAGCTGCCGGGCCTGTTCGGTGGAGGTGACGGTACTGACGTCATACGCATCGCCCAGAGCCCCGCGCAGGGAAGCGGCCAGTGGCTCCGTCTGCGCAGATGGTCCGGCGACCGTGATCTTCAGGTGGTGCGGGGTCGGAGCATGCATGGCGGCGGTGTAGATGCCGACCAGCAGTGCGGCCATGGCGAGCGGGAACAGCAGCACTCGGGCTATCGGTCGGGTCATGTCTCCTCCTGGGGACGGGTCGGGGACGTCACGCCTCCCGGGGTAAACGCACCTAGCAAGATACATCTCATGTGATGCATTATGACGGATGTATCATGGGAGATGCTCCTGAGGAGGATGTACGTGGCGTTGCCGACCAGTTCCCTAGATCTCGCTGAGCTGCACCATCTCGCCAGGCGGCTCACCGCTGCCGCGGTCTCGGCAATGAAAGACGCCTCCGACCTGGGGCCGACCGAGCTTCTGGTGCTGGAGCACCTCTACACCGCCGGTCCGCAGCCGGTGGGGGCCATTGCCCAGCGCACCGGCTTCGCCCAAAGCCGGGTATCCACCGTGGTGGCGGCGCTGCACAAGCGGGGCCTGGTCGAGCTGGGAGCCGACCCCGCCGACCGGCGCCGCACTGTCGCCAAGATCGCCGATCATGCCCGCGCCCAGGCCCGGGAAGCCAGGAACCGGGATGCGGAACCAACTCTGCGACAGATGCTCCCCGCACTCGCCGACGCAGAGGTCGACGTGGTGATCGCCGCGCTGAAAACGCTCAACAGCGCCCTGAGCGAGGCGCCGCCCGACGCCTCCAGCGACACCGACCCTCGGTCGAGTGGTCACCCAGAGTAAGGGTGCATGCTCCCACCTGGTACCCGTCTGCCTTGCTGACCAGCTACTCGGTGCAACAGACCGCGAGCCTCCGCATACCTCACCGCAATGTTCACCCATGTGTGGGGCTTCGAACTTCTACAGCCAGGCCGGAAGACTGAATGCCACCTGCCGCCGCTGGTCACTAGCGACCTCATCGGATGCGATCTCGTCCAAAGGCAGGGCAGCAGGGCCACGAATTGGCCCCGGAGTGGTTCGGTCAGCCATGACGGCAGGACAGGCACAGATCTCCCGGTGATCACAGAGCGGCGCAACTCCATGATCGACAGGACCTGTTGCCTGCTCTGCTACCTGGGTACCACCACCGCGCCGATCTGCGCGACCTCTAAGGTGTCCGGGTGGAAAACAACGAACGGTTACTTCACAGCTCTTCGTTCGGCGCGGCCGCGGCCGCCTACGCCGAACACCGCCCGGACTACGCGCAGGCAGCGGTGCGCTGGGCGCTTGAGTCCGCGCCGGGCCGGCGGGTGCTCGACCTCGGCGCCGGAACGGGCAAGCTGACCGCCACGCCGGCCGCGCTGGGCGCCGAGGTCGTCGCGGTCGAGCCCGACGCGGCGATGCTGACCGAGCTGCGCCGCGCGCTGCCTGCCGTCCGTGCCCTGTCGGGGAGCGCCGAGGCGATTCCGCTGCCGGACGCGTCCGTCGATGCCGTGCTGGCCGGCAATGCCATGCACTGGTTCGACATGGCCGTCGCCGGGCCCGAGATCGCCAGGGTTCTCGCGCCCGGTGGCACCCTGGCCGGGCTGTGGAACGTCATGGACGACCAGGTCGACTGGGTTGCCGGGCTCGCGCGGATCAGTGGGAGCGCTGCCATCGGCCCGCGTGACACGCCTGCCGCCTGGCGCGCGCAGACGGCGGACATGCACCTGCCGAAGACCGGTGGGGCCGCCCGGTTCGGCTCGCCGGAGCAGGCCGAGTTCCCGCACGGGCAGCGTCGTACCGCCGACTCCCTCGTCGCGACCCTCGCGACGCGTGCGGGGATGCTGGTCATGCCGGAAGGGGAACGTGAGGCCGCGCTCGGCCGGATCCGCGCGTTCCTCGCGGGCAGACCGGAGACCGCCGACGGCGAGTTCGACCTCCCGATGCGGACCGCCGTGCTGCGCGTGCGGCGGCTGTGAGAACAGAAAGGTCCGCAGACGCGTGTGCCGGGGCTCGGTGTGCCCGGATGTGAGCCCCCCTGAGGCCCCGTCCCGGAGGGACAGGGCCTCGGCCCGGACAGGCCCCGCGGCTGGTGCGGGTACCTTTAGGAGTACCGATCTCGTGGGCCTCCTGGCGGGCTGCGTGAACCCCAGGAGGAGCAGCATGACGACCAACCGCGGACGCAAGGACGTGATCCGGGACCGGATGGCCGCCACCGGCGAGTCGTACAACGTCGCCGCCCGCAATCTCAAGGCCATGAAGGACATGGGCGCCACCCGTGAAGCGGTGCTCGTGCAGCGCTGGCGTCCGGCGGAGTCCCTGGACGTGCCGTGTCCGTGCGGCGGGACCTGTGAGCCGGGCGAGAAGTGCGGTCACTGCCATGCCTGGCATCTGCATGTGAAGCGGTACCCGGGCAGTGTCACGGACGTGGAGACCTGGGCGGACCGGTACGAGTGCACCGGCTGCTCGTCCTCGTACACCCTGACCGTGCACCTGGCGGGCCGCCCGTGGGGCGTGGCCGAGACGGTGGTGCAGGGCGGGTCGGCGCAGGAGGTCGTGCGGGCGCGGGTGTTCCCCGGCGTCATCCACCCGCTGCTGCGTTCCGAGACGGCGGAAACCGCCGAGGAGGAATGACCCGGCCTCGGCGGTTCCGGCTGCCCGGAGGCGCCGGCTCTCGTCCGGCGTCAGCTCTCGTCCGGCGCCAGCGTGAGCGAGATCGAGTTGATGCAGTAGCGCTGGTCCGTGGGAGTGGGGTAGCCCTCGCCCTCGAAGACGTGTCCCAGGTGGGAGCCGCAGCGGGCGCAGCGCACCTCGGTGCGGACCATGCCGTGGCCGCGGTCCTGGATCAGCTCGACCGCGTCCGTGTCCTTCGGGTCGTAGAAGGACGGCCAGCCGCAGTGCGACTCGAATTTGGTGTCGGAGCGGAACAGCTCCGCGCCGCAGGCCCGGCAGGAGTAGACCCCCGCCGTCCTGGTGTCGGTGTACTCACCCACGAAGGCGGGCTCGGTGCCGGCCTGGCGCAGCACCGCGTACTCGGAGGGCGAGAGTTCCGCCCGCCACTGCTCGTCCGGCTTCTCGACGTCGTACGACACGTCTGGCTCCTCAGCTCGACAGGTGGTCCAGAATCTGCGGGCCGAGGTCCGTGACATCGCCCGCCCCCATGGTGAGAACGAGATCACCGGGCTTGGCCATTCCCGCGATGACCTCGGGGATCGTGGCCTTGTCGTGGGCGGCGGCGACATCGGCGCCCGCCGCCCTGGCGGCGTCGATGATCAGGGTGCTGGTGATACCGGGGATCGGGTCCTCGCGGGCCGGGTAGATGTCCAGGACGACGGAGGCGTCGGCCAGCGCCAGGGCCCGGCCCATCTCCGTGCCCAGCTCCTGGGTGCGGGAGAAGAGGTGGGGCTGGAAGACGACCAGGAGGCGGGCGTCCGCCGCGGCGCCGCGCATGGCTTCCAGGTCGGCGGTCATCTCGGTGGGGTGGTGCGCGTAGCTGTCGATGACCTGGACGCCCGCGGCCTCGCCCTTGAGCTGGAGGCGGCGCTTGACCCCGGTGTACTTGCCGAGCGCCGATGCGAGGTTGTGGGCGGGGATGCCCAGCGCGACACCGGCGGCCAGCGCGGCGACGGCGTTGTGGGCGTAGTGGCGGCCGGGTACGGAGACGGTGAACGTGAGGAACTTCCCGTTCAGGACGACCGTGACCTCGCTGGTCAGCCCGCGCGGGGTGACCTTGTGGACGCGTACGTCGGCGGTCTCGGACTCCCCGTAGGTGACGACGTTCAGCGAGGAGTGGTCGCGGACCCGCCGGGTGAGCTCGACGGCGCCGGGCTGGTCGGCGGCGATCACCAGGGTGCCGCCGGGGACGACCTTGCCGACGAAGGTCTCGAAGGACTCGTAGATCTCGTCCATCGAGGCGTAGTTCGCGTGGTGGTCCAGCTCGACGTTGAGGACGATGGCGACCTCGGGGTCGTACTTCTGGAAGCTGCGGTCGCTCTCGTCCGCCTCGGCGACGAAGATGTTGCCGCTGCCGTGGGTGGCGTTGGTACCGGGGCCCTCCAGGTCGCCGCCGATGGCGTACGAGGGGTCGAGGGACAGCTCCGACAGGGCGACGGCGAGCATCGACGTGGTGGTCGTCTTGCCGTGGGTGCCCGCCACCGCGATGGCCCGGAGGCCGGTCATCAGGGCGGCCAGGGCGTCGGAGCGGTGTACCACCGGGATGTCCAGCCCGGCCGCGCGGACCAGCTCGGGGTTGTCGGCGCGGATGGCGCTGGAGACGACCACGCAGGACGCGTCGTCCGCCAGGTGGGCGGCGGCGTGCCCGATGTGGACGGTCGCTCCCAGCGCGCGCAGCGCCTCGGCGGTGGGGGACTCCTTGGCGTCGCTGCCCGCCACCGCGGCTCCCCGCTGGGCCAGGATCTTCGCGATGCCCGACATTCCGGCGCCGCCGATGCCGATGAAGTGCGGCCGTTCCATGGCGGCAGGAATACCGGGTGCCATGCGCGTGTCTCCCAGGGTCGGTACGAGTCGGCGCCGGTTCGGTGCGAACCCGGCCGAGTGACGGTCCCCCAGCCTATTCGCTGTGCGCGAAGAGCTTGAGCACCGGTACGCCGACCTTGTGACGGGCCCGGGAGGCCCAGTCCCGGTGGAAGAACTCCTCCACGTAGTGCGGGGCGGTCAGCACGATGACCTCGTCCGCGCTCGCGTCCTCCACCGCGGACTTCAGCTTGTTCAGGGGGTGGTCCTCGACCACCTGCCCGACCGCTTCGGATCCGGCCTCGCGCAGGGCCCGGAGCGAGAATTCGAGCGCCAGTCCGGCGGGTTCCAGGGCGTCCTTGCCTTCCGGTTCCTCGCCCTCACGGGCCGCGTCCTTCAGCTCCCCCATCGCGACGTCGTCGATCGCACGCAGCAGTACGTCGGCCTGGTCGCCGCGCGGCTGCATCAGGACCACGAACGAGATCTGCTCGTCGCCGTGCAGGGTGGTGACGAAGTCCACGTCCTCGGGGGTGAGGGGCTTCTCGATCATCAAAACGCTGGTGAACACGTCAGGCGCCCTTCCGCTCCATCTCATCGACCGTCGCCGGCCGCTGCTGAAACCGTCCTTCCCCGCGTTCGCACGGGGTCTGCTGGATTAAGTGTGCCCATCCGAAGCTAACCGGAACGGGAAATTCCGTTAAGTATCAGATCCGACGGTATCGAGTGAAGAGGAACCCGGCCTCCTCCAGCACGGACGCCAAGGCGAATCGTTCCGGCACCGCTACCGAGGGGCCGCCCGCGATCCGCTGGGCATCCCCCGCGGTCAGCATCGGGGAGACCGTCAGACACAGCTCGTCCAGCACGCCCGCCGCCACGAACTGCCCCAGCAGCCGGGGCCCGCCCTCCGTCAGCAGCCGGGTCAGGCCGCGGTCCGCGAGCTCGCGTACGGCCCTGGCGGGATCCACCCGGGTCCCCTCCCCCGCGATCACCACCTCGGCACCCGCCCCGCGGGCCGCGTCGACCCTGGCCGGCGGCGCCCCCGCACCGGTCAGCAGCAGGGTCGGCACCAGCGGCTCGGTGAAGAGCGGCAGCGAGAAGTCCAGGTCCAGACTTCCGCTCACCACGGCGATCGCGGGCGCGGGCCCCTGCCCGGCGGCCGCCCGGCGCGCCGCGAAGGCCTCCCGGGCGCGGGCGGGCCGGTAGCCCTCCAGCCGTACGGTCTCCGCACCCGCGATCACCACGTCGGCGAGCCCCCGCAGGGTGCCGAAGATCCGCATGTCGGAGGCGCAGGAGATGCCCTGCGAGCGGCCGTCGTGCTGGGCGGCCCCGTCGAGCGTGGAGACCATGTTGGCGCGCAGCCAGGGGCCGTCCCCCTCGGGATAGGCGTAGGCGTCGGCCAGCTCGTCCAGGCTCCACTCGCCCTCGGGCCGGGGGCCGGTCCCGGCGTTGTCGCTGGTTGTCAGGTCCGTCACAGGGAACAGGCTTCGCATACCGTGCAGTCTGGCATGGCGCTTAAGGTGGAGAGTTGTGTCGTCCTCCACCGCCGTTCCGGGGCAGAGCCCCATAGCTGAAACGGCCCCGCTGTCCCTGTGCGTCCGCGAGCCGCACGTCCCCGCCGACCGGCTGGTCGCCGAGATGGTGCCGCCGCCGCGCTTCGACTCGGTGCGCTTCGAAACGTACGTACCCGACCCGAACCAGCCGAGTCAGACCGAGGCGGTCACGGTGCTCGCCGAGTTCGCCGCCGGGCTCGGCGGGGCGCACGCCACGGGCGCGGGGAAGCGCAAGTGGTTCAGCAAGAAGCCCGTTGCGCCGACCGGGCCACGCGGGGTGTATCTCGACGGCGGCTACGGCGTCGGCAAGACCCATCTGCTGGCCTCCCTGTGGCACGCCACGCCCGCAGCCCCGTCGCTCAAGGCCTTCGGTACGTTCGTCGAGCTGACGAACCTGGTCGGCGCGCTGGGCTTCCAGCAGACCGTACGGACGCTCAGCGGACACCGGCTGCTGTGCATCGACGAGTTCGAGCTGGACGACCCGGGCGACACGGTGCTGGTGTCGTCGCTGCTCAGCAGGCTGGTCGAGGCGGGAGTCGCACTGGCCGCGACCTCCAACACGCTGCCGGGCAAGCTCGGCGAGGGCCGGTTCGCCGCCGCCGACTTCCTGCGCGAGATCCAGGGTCTGTCCTCGCACTTCCGCCCGCTGCGCATCGACGGCGAGGACTACCGGCACCGGGGGCTGCCCGAGGCCCCGCCGCCGTACTCCGACGAGCAGGTCACCGCGGCCGCGTACGCCGCGCCGGGCGCCTCCCTCGACGACTTCCCCGGGCTCCTCGACCATCTGGCCCGGGTCCATCCGAGCCGGTACGGCGCGCTGACCGACGGAATCTCCGCGGTCTGCCTCACCGATGTGCAGCCGGTGCCCGACCAGTCGACGGCGCTGCGCCTGGTGGTGCTCGCGGACCGGCTCTACGACCGGGAGGTTCCGGTGCTCGCCTCCGGACTGCCGTTCGACCGGCTGTTCAGCGAAGAAATGCTGAACGGCGGGTACCGGAAGAAGTACTTCCGAGCCATCTCCCGGCTGACGGCGCTGGCACGTGACGCGAAGGGTCTGGTGGCGCAGTAGGTTCGGGGAGCGTAACGGCGTAACAACCGTGAGGCACGAGGGCGTGCCTCGTACACCCCGTACAACCGCGCACACCGTTTGAAGGGATCCAGCATGGCTACCACGCGTCAGGCGCACACGGTCTGGGAAGGCAACCTGATCGAGGGCAAGGGCGTCGTCACCTTCGACTCCTCCGGCATCGGCGAGTACGAGGTCTCCTGGCCGTCGCGCGCGGAGAAGGCGAACGGCAGGACGAGCCCCGAGGAGCTGATCGCGGCCGCGCACTCCAGCTGCTTCTCGATGGCACTGTCCAACGGTCTGGCCAAGGCCGGCACCCCGCCGACCCGGCTGAACACCAAGGCCGAGGTCACCTTCCAGCCCGGTACCGGCATCACCGGCATCCACCTCACCGTCGAGGGCGAGGTGCCCGGTCTCGGCGAGGAGGGCTTCGTGAAGGCGGCCGAGGACGCCAAGGCGAACTGCCCGGTCAGCCAGGCGCTGACGGGTACGACGATCACCCTCACGGCCTCCCTGGCCTGACTCCGGGGCCTCCCGGGCCCGGCAGGCCGGGGCCGGGAGGCCGGGGCCGGGAGGCCGGGGCCGGGAGGCCTTCCGACGGCGGCACGGGGCCGGGGGCACCACGCTCACCTCCCGCACCACGCTCACCGCCACGCACCTCCCCTCAACGCCACACACCTCCCCTCGCCGCCACGCATCACGCCGGCACCGTCGGGCACGTCGGCGCCCCGCGACACCACAGGCCACAGTGGCCCGCGTGGTTCCCGTGCGGCACCACCCGTGGTACACACATGCGGGTCACTTCACCTGTCCGCCAACAGGGAGTTGCCTCATGTCCTCAGCACCACGACGACTCGCAACACGACGACAGGTCCTGGCCGGCAGCGGCGCGACCGCTGCCTCGATCGCCTTCGCCGGGGCCTTCACCGAGCTCTTCGCGGGCACCGCCGCCGCCCGTGGCCACAGCGGCTACGGCCCCCTCGTCACCGACCCGGACGGCCTGCTCGACCTCCCCGGAGGATTCCGCTATCGGGTGCTGTCCCGGGAGGGCGAACCGCTGCGCTCCGGCGAGGGCCCGGTACCCAGCAACCACGACGGGATGGCCGCCTTCGCGGGCCGGCACGGCCGCGTCCATCTCGTCCGCAACCACGAGAACCGGGTCACCGGCAGGATCGGCGTACCGACCGTGGAAGGGCTCACGTACGACCCGATGGGCAAGGGCGGCTGTACGGCCCTCGAACTGGACGGCCGCGGCAGAGTGCTCGGTGAACGCGTGGCCATCGCCGGTACGGCGGTGAACTGCGCGGGCGGGCCCACCCCCTGGCGCACCTGGCTGACCTGCGAGGAGACCGAGGACAAGGCCGGGACCAACGGCTACACCAAGGACCACGGCTTCATCTTCGAGGTGGACGGCGCCGATCCGCGCCGCACCGGCGCCGTCCCGCTGACCGCGATGGGCCGCTTCCAGCACGAGGCCGTCGCGGTCGATCCGAAGAACGGGATCGTGTACGAGACGGAGGACGCGTTCGAGAAACCGTTCGGGCTCTTCTACCGCTTCCTGCCGGAGAAGCCGCTCGGCGGCACCGGCTCACTGCGGGCCGGCGGCGCGCTGGAGGCGATGCGGGTGCCGGGCCTGCCCGACCTCTCCGCCGTGCAGGAGACCGGTGCGAGCTTCGACCGGGTCGAGTGGGTTCCCGTACCCGATCCGCTGGCCGCCGGGACGCCGATCAGGCTCCAGGACTTCGGGCCGAAGGGCATCACGCACGCCCAGAAGCTGGAGGGCTGTTACTGGGGCGGCTCGTCCGTCTACTTCGTCTCCAGCTTCGCCCACAGCTCGGAGGGCTCGGCGGCCGACCACTTCGGCCAGGTGTGGCGCTACGAGCCGAAGAAGCGCCGGCTCACGCTGGTCGTGGTCTTCGGTCCCGACACCGATGTCCAACTGCCCGGCGAGTCCCCGGACAACATCTGTCTGGCCGCGGACGGAGGGCTGATGGTGTGTGAGGACGGCGGCGGCGCGCAGCATGTGCTCGGTGTGACGCGGCGCGGCGAGGTGTACGCCATGGCGCGCGGCCGGCAGAACATCGGGACGCCCGAGGAGCCCGAGTGGGGCGAGTTCGCGGGGGTCACCTTCTCGCCGGACGGCGGCACGATGTTCCTCAACTGCTATACGCCGGGGACGACGTTCGCCGTGACCGGCCCGTGGCGCTGATCCGCTGAACCGCTCCGGGGGTGGTGCGGGATGGCCCGCACCACCCCCGGAGCGGGCGGGGTCGGCCGAACGGGGCATCCGGAGTGCCGTAGGCATTTTCCGATCTTCATATCGGTTACTTTCCGTCAGTGACCCTATCTGCACGGAAAGCTCCACATTTGACCGCTCTGACCCTCTTGGGGGTGCTCGCCGGGTGCGGATCCCCTGGAGGCACCCTCACGGAGCCTGTCCCGTCGCGCGCCCCGTCCTCCGCCCCCTCGGCCGTCCCCTCCGCCTCCCTCTCCCAGCAGGGCGGTCCGGCCGCGAGGAAGCCGCCGACGATGGCGCCGGGGCCGGCCGGACGCACTCCGGTCTTCACCCGGGCGGCGGCCGGCGGGTCCGGCGGCAAGGTGGTGGCGCTCACCTTCGACGCCGACATGACGGCCGATCAGGGAGAACGGGCGGCGGCGGGCGAGCACTTCGACAACCCCCGGCTGATCGCGCTGCTGCGCCGGCTGAAGGTCCCCTCGACGGTCTTCATGACCGGGCGCTGGGCGGAGGAGTACCCGGCCCAGGCGCGGTCCATCGGTACGGATCCGCTGTTCGAGATCGCCAACCACTCGTACAGCCACTACGCCTTCACGACGCCCTGTTACGGCCTGCCGGAGGTGGACAGGGCCGGGATGCGCGGCGATGTGGAACGGGCGTTCGCCGCCTTCCGGAAGGCGGGGGCACGCAATGTGGTGCCGTACTTCCGTTTCCCGGGCGGCTGTTACGACGACACGTCGCTGCGCGCCCTGGCACCGGCGAAGGTGACGGCGGTGCAGTGGGACGTCGTCAGCGGTGACGCCTTCGCCACGGACGCCGACGCGGTGGCCGCCCAGGTGCTGGACGGGGTGCGGCCGGGCTCACTGGTGGTGATGCACTGCACGAGCAGCGCCGCACCGGTCACCGAGGAAGCGGTACGGCAGGTCGTGCCGGAGCTGCGCAGGCGCGGCTACCGCTTCGTGAAGGTCTCCGACCTGATGCGGGAGTGAGGCACGAGCGATGCGGGAGCCGCACCGCCGCGCCCGGCCGCCGGTCAGCCGGAGCAGGCCGTGCGGCCCGCCTCCTGCCACTCGCAGACCGGGCACAGGGTGCTGCCCCGGGTCGACTCCGGGTACTCCGTCGGCTCGCGGCACAGCACGCACTCCGCGTACGGCGGCCCCGCGAGAGCCGGGCCGGAGGCCGGGACGGATGCCTGGGCGGGAGTCCCGCAGTACGTATCGTCCATGCGTACGAGCGTACTCACCCACGCCGTACGGCGAGCCGGCCGCCGACGCCCGCCGGCTTCAGTTGGCCGTCTTCTCGGGCTTGAGCTCGCTGGGCCGCACGATCACGAATCCCTCACCCTGCAGCATCAGCTGGACGGCCTCGCCGGAGCCGCCGCGCACCATGGAGCCGAAGCTCTGCGAGCGGTGCAGCGAGGTGGAGAGCTGCTCGCTCCAGCCGACGACCGCGTCCGTGTCCACGTACACCGGCTGCTGCCCGGTGACGGGGATGACTATGGGGTGGCCCTCGCACATCAGGCCCAGCTTGCCGTAGCCGCTGAAGACGCTGTTGAAGAGTCCGCCACCGGTCATCCCGGCGCCCTTCACGGTCCTGATCTCGTACGTCAGGGTGGGGTCGAAGCACAGGACGTTGCGGCCGTTGACGGTCAGGACGTCGCCCTGTTCCATGTCCACGATGAAGCAGTTGGCCGCCTCGTGGGCGAACCAGGCCTCTCCCTGGCCGCGGACCGCCATGAGCGGCAGTCCCTCGCCGGTGACCGCACGCTTGAGCATGCCGCCCAGGCCCTGGCCCTTGCGCTCGAACTGAAGGTTGCCGCGGAAGGCGATCATCGATCCCTGACGCGCGTGCATCTCCCCGTTGACGGCGTACTTGATGGACTTGGCGTTCTGCAGGGTCATCCCGGGGGCGGTGGCCTGCTGGGCCATGTGCTCGCTGGAAAAGAGGTCGCTCTTCATACGCAGCATCCTCGCCCGGAGCATGCCATTCCGCCAAGAAGCGTCCACGGCCCGTGCGGAGCGCGACCCCGGGCGCATCCGTCAGCACCCGGGGGCATCACGTCTCCCGGCCGCGGTTTCCGTGCTCAGTCGTCACGACGCAGACCGTGAAGGCCTGCCGTTGTGACAGTTCCGGGGGCCGGGGCCGTTTCGCGTGCGGTCCGCCGGCCGGCCCCGGGGGCGGCCCCGGGCCGTGCCGTGAGGAGCAGGGGAATCGTGAGGACCGGCAGGAACCAGATCAGGACGACGAGGCGCTGACCGGCCAGCATGTCGAGGTTGGGGTGTCCGGCCTGGTTGAGCACTCCGCCCGCGGCCGTCGCGGCGGCGAGCAGACCGAGATACGTGGGGCGGCGCAGCGTGGCACAGGCGGCCAGGGCCAGGGTGATCAGGAGCAGGGGGTCCTTCAGCTGGTGTTCCGCCCACGCGGACCAGAACGTTCCTTCCGCGGCGAGGAAACGGGGCCAGGGGTCGGGCACGTCCGGGCGCTGGTAGTGGTGGGTCAGCAGGTCCTGGGCGCTGTCGTAGCCGGATGGCCAGCCCAGTGCGTACGTGGTCAGCTGCATGGCCGCGGCCATGCCGCCGCAGAGCACGCAGAGGCTCAGCGCGGACCGGGGTGAGCGGTGGCGGCGCCTGCGGTACCGGGCGAGTCCGGCAAAGGCCGCGGCGAGGGCGCCGGCCAGCAGGAGAGCCTGGGAGTAGCGCGCCAGGAAGGCCACGAGGAGGCCGCCGGTGACGAGGACGGTCCCGGCTGTCCGGCGCTCTCCGTTCAAGGTCAGCGTGCAGCCGAGTGTCACCGCCGCCGTGCAGGCCAGGGTGAGTCCGTCCGCCATGGGGAACATCGCGATGGTGCCGGTGGGCAGCGTCAGATAGAGGATCTGTCCGCACAGTGCCGCGGGCCGGTTGGCACCGGCGGCGCGCAGCGTGGCCAGGACGAGGACGCTGCCCGCCAGGGTGACGGTCACCCCGGCCAGCCAGACGCCCGGGGCGAGACCGAAGGCGGCGATGAACGGCACGAGCAGCAGGGGATATCCCGGGCGCGCTTCGTAGATCGCCATGAAGCGGGAGTTGAGGAACGGCCCGGTCATGCCGGAGGTATTGCCGTGCCGCCTCCAGTACGCGGTCGATGCCGTCAGCTTCCGCACACATGCCCGTGCCAGGTGTGGGTCGGTCTCGTCGGCGCAGGTGTGGTCGATCGCGCGGGCGGTGGCCGAGGCGCGGGTCTCGCCGCTCAGCCGGAGGGCGTAGGAGAGGTAGTTCTTGGAATCGGGGGAATCCCGCCCGGCCGGTGAAGTCAGTTGGAACCAGACGAACGTGGCCATGACGAGCACGGCGCAGAGGATTCCGGCACGGGACCTGGTGATGCGTCGGCGCATGGGCGTCCTTGGAGAGGGAGCGTTCCTCGACACGGCCAACGACGGAGACGGAAGCAGGTTCTGGCAGGGGGCACGCGTACGGGTCGGGTTACGCGTATGGGTCAGCGTCCGGCGGAGGACCACCCGGGGCCGTGGCGCCGCCCGCGCCACGGCCCGAGCCCTGCCGCCCCAGCCGCCCGGCGACCCGGTCACGGCGGACGTCCTGCTCACCGGTCCGACGGCCGCACCTCGGACGGCCGTCGACAGAAGCCGGACGGCCGTCGATAGAAGCCGGACGGCCGTCGGCAAAGGCCGGCCACTCTCCCCCGGGGCCCGGGACGGCCGCCGCCGGGGGCCGGACAGCCGCCGTCCGGGGCCTGGCAGACTGGACGGGTGAGCAGCGACGACACCCCAGCGAACCGGCCCGCCGCACCCCGGCCCGCCGCACCCCCGTCCGCCGCGGCCGGACCCGCCGGGCCCGCCCCGGACAGCCCGTTCGGGACGGAGCCGACCGACCGCGACGAGGCACCGCAGTTCGTGCTGCCGCTCGTGCTGCACCTGGAGAAGACGGACCCCCCGGCCCGTACCGACGCCCTGCGGACCGCCGCCCGCGCGGTGCTCACGATGCTGTCCGACGAACGTTCCCTGGACGAGGGCGAGTGGGCGCGGGTGATGCGGGACTGGCAGGACGCCCGTATCCGCAAGGTCGTGCGCCGGGCGCGCGGCGCTGAGTGGCGCAAGGCCTCCGCGCTGCCCGGGATCACGGTGACGGGCGAGAGCGCCGAGGTACGGGTGTTCCCGCCGGTGCCCCTGGACGGCTGGCCCAAGGAACTGGCCAAGCTCCAGGTCTCGGGGACCGACCTGGACGACCCGCGGCCCCCGGCCGCGCCCGACCCGGCCGGTCCGGTGCTGTGGCTCAACCCGGAACTGGACATGTCGGCGGGCAAGACCATGGCACAGGCCGGGCACGGGGCGCAGCTCGCCTGGTGGGAGCTGTCGGAGCCGGAGCGCAAGGCGTGGCGCGAGGCCGGATTCCCGCTCGCCGTGGCCACCGCGGACCCCGACCGCTGGCGCGGCCTGACCGTGAGCGGCCTGCCGGTGGTGCGCGACGCCGGGTTCACGGAGATCGCCCCGGGGTCCTGCACGGTGGTCGCCGACCACCCTGCGCTGCGCCGCTGACCGCAATGCCGCCCGGCGGGGGGACGAAGCTGCCGGGCACCGGCGGCTGCAACGGCCACGGACGGTCCTGGGGTCGGTGGAACCTCAAATCCTGCTCTGAACGTCCCCCTGTTCGGATTCACCACCGCCTGCCGGGGCCATGACCCCCGCACGGAGTGGACGAGGGGGGACACCATGAAGCTGGGAATAGGGATCGGCTGGCGGCCGGAGATCGCCGACGCCGTGGAGGCGCTGCCGGGGATCGACTGGGTCGAGGCCGTCGCGGAGAACCTCTGCGCCGGCCATCTGCCGGACTCGCTGGTACGGCTCCGGGCGCGTGGCGTCACCGTCGTACCGCACGGTGTGTCGCTGGGCCTGGGCGGCGCCGACCGCCCGGACGCGGGCAGGCTCGCGGACCTGGCCGCACGGGCGGAACTGCTCGCCGCGCCGCTGGTGACGGAGCACATCGCGTTCGTACGCGCCGGAGGGCCGCTCACCGCGTCGCCCCGGCTGGAGGCAGGCCATCTGCTGCCGGTGCCGCGGACCTGGGACGCGCTGGAGGTGCTGTGCGAGAACGTGCGGATCGCCCAGGACTCGCTGCCCGTGCCGCTGGCCCTGGAGAACATCGCGGCACTGGTCTCCTGGCCCGGCGAGGAACTGACCGAGGGACAGTTCCTGGCGGAGCTGGTCGAGCGCACCGGGGTGCGGCTGCTGATCGACGTGGCCAATCTGCACACCAACCACGTCAACCTCGGCGAGGACCCCGCGAAGGCCCTCGACGAACTGCCGGTGGAGGCCATCGCGTACGTGCATGTGGCCGGTGGCATCGAGCGGGACGGCGTCTGGCACGACACGCACGCCCATCCCGTGACCCGGCCTGTCCTGGACGTGCTGGCCGAGCTGCGCTCGCGGGTCGACCCGCCCGGTGTGCTGCTGGAGCGTGATGACGACTTCCCGCCGACGGCGGAGCTGGCGGGCGAACTGACCACGATCCGCGCCACGCTGGACGCCGCGGCCCCCACGTCCGCAAGGGACCCGGAGTCCCCGGCAGTCCGGGAAACCCCGGCAGCCCCTGCGGCCCCCGCGGTACGGGCCGACGCCCGGGAACGCCTCGCCGCCGCCCAGACCGCGCTGCTCTCCGCTCTCGTCGCGGGCACCGAGGCCCCCGAGGGCTTCGACCACCGGCGCCTGGATGTGCAGAGCCGGGCGCTGGCCGCCAAGCGTGCCGGAGTGGTCGCCGAGGTGGCGCCGGAGCTGCCGGAGATCCTCGGGGACGGCTACCGGAGCGCCTACCTCGCGTACGCCATGACCCGGCCGCTGTCCGCCGGATACCGCCGTGACGCACTCGACTTCGCCGAGCACCTGCTGATCGCGGGGCTGCCGGGGGACGCGGCCGCCAGGAGGCGGCTCACCCACTGGTGGCAGGACCGGGCGGCCCCGCGGCCCCCGCGTCGTGCGACCCGTCTCGTCCGGGCGGCCCGTGCCGTCCTCGTGGGGAAGTGACCCGTGTTGAATGTTCTCGCACTGCTGCTGACGTTCGCGGTGGTCCTCTCCTCGGTGCTGCTGATCATCGAGGTCGGCGCCGCCCGCGCCGGCAGGCGGACCGCGCGGACGCGCCCGCTCGTTCACGACCTCTATGAGGCGGCCTTCCTGAACGGCGGCCCGGCCAGGGTGGTGGACACCGCGCTGACCGCCCTCCACGCGGACGGGCGCCTGATCATCGGCGGCCCCGGCATCGTCGCCGTACAGCGGCCGGAGGCGCACGACCCGGTGGAACGGGCCGTGCTCCAGACGCTGGCCGCCGCCCCGAACGGGGCGCTGCACACCCTGCGGGAAACCGTGATGCGGCATCCGGCGGTACAGGAGATCGGCGACGGGCTCGCCGCCCGCGGGCTGCTGGTCTCCCCGGGGGAGACCCGGCCGCGCCGCCGGTGGGCGATGGTCCAGGGGCTGTTCTGCCTCGCGGCCTTCCCCCTCTCGCTGGTCCTGACCTTCGTCCAGTACGCGCTGCACGAGGGATACGCGGACATGCCGTTCCCGTTCATCGCCAAGATGCTGCCCGCGATCGTGATCGGCGGCCTGACCGGCCTGATCGTCATGACGGCCACCGGCAACCGGATCACGAAGGAGGGGCGGCAGGCGGTCCAGGAGTACCGGGCCGCCCACGCCTACGCGATGGCTCCGGCCCAGCTGGTGGCCACACTGGGGCTGGGCGCGCTGCCCGACCCCGTACTCCAGGGGCAGTTGACGGCGGCGTCGCGGTTCCGTACGGGGAACCGCCGGTCGAGGGGGTTCCGTTCCACTTCGTCCGCGGCCCCGTACTCCTCGTCCTCCGCCACGGCGGACGCGTACGCCGCGACGGTGTGGTGTGCGGGGGCGAGCCCCGGCGGTGCCAGCTGCGGGGGCTCGTCCGGGGGCGGCGGGGGCGGGGGCTCCGGTTCCAGCTGCAGTTCGGGGTCCAGCTGCAGTTCGGGGTCCAGCTGCAGTTCCAGTTCCGGGTCCAGCTGCGGTGGCGGTTCGGGCGGGTCGAGCTGCGGCAGCTCCAGCGGTTCCAGCTGCGGCAGCAGTTCCTGAGCCGGCCGCCGGACCGTCCGCATGCTGAACAGGGCATGGCGCTCCCCGTCCGCCTCGCGTAGGAATCCGCCATGCTCTGGGTCATGTTTCTGCTGGTCGCGTGGGGCGCGGCGGCGATCACCTGTGTCCGGCTCTGTCTCGCCTCCGTCGAGGCGGCGCAGCCGCCCACCGGCTCCGCGCCGGAACCCGTACACCATGAACTGAACCTGTACGAGACGGCTTTCCTGGCCGGGGGGCCGCACCGGGTCGCCGATCTGGCGCTGGTCTCCATGCATCTGCGGCGGCTGCTGCCGGCCCACACCGGCTGGGCGACGGTCGTCGATCCGGAGGGCCGCGACGAGGTCGAACGGACCGTGATCCGTGCCATCGGCCCGGAGGGGCAGTCCCCGATAGCGCCGATACGGGCCGCCGCGGCGGCTGCCGACGCCGTACGCGCGCTGGCCGACCCGGCTGGTCGTGGGGGCCTGGCCGTGCCGCACGGGACGAGGACGGGCATCGCGTCGGCGGTGCGGGCGGTGCGCGGTTCGGCGGTGCTCGTGGTGGTGATGGGTACGGCCGCCGTACTGGTCCCGGGCCGGGAACCGGAGTACGGGGCCCCGTGCCGGCCTGGTTCGGGCTGCCGCTCGTGCTGACCCTGGGCTGTCTCGCCATCGCCCGGATCGAGAACCGCCCGTACAGCCCGTGGGCCTCTCCCGCCGGTCAGCGGTGGCTGGACTCGCTGCCCGCACCGGTGCGGGGGCCGGATCGCGAACTGCTGGCGGCGGTGGCGGTGCTGGGAGTCCGCGCGGTGCCGGACCCGGCGCTGCGGGCCGCCCTGACGGGCCGTCGTACGGACGTCCGAGCCGCGCCCGGGGCTACCGGTGGCTTTCGCCGGTCCCGGGAACGCCGCAGGCCGGAGCCTGCGGCGAACCCGGAGCCGAACCCGGTGTCGCTGGACGGCGGGCGGCACACACGGTGCCGGTGCCCGTCGTCTGATCTTCCGGGTTGGATGGCTGGGGAACGCTGGCTATGCGAGCCCGGCCACCAGGTCTGCGAGGGACTTCCTGCGCCCCGTGTAGAACGGCACCTCTTCGCGGACGTGCAGCCGCGCCTCGGAGGCCCGCAGATGACGCATCAGGTCGACGATGCGGTACAGCTCGTCCGCCTCGAAGGCGAGGACCCACTCGTAGTCGCCGAGCGAGAAGCTGGCGACGGTGTTGGCGCGGACGTCGGGGTAGCCGCGGGCCATCTTGCCGTGGTCCGCGAGCATACGGCGGCGGTCCTCGTCCGGCAGCAGGTACCAGTCGTAGGAGCGCACGAAGGGATAGACGCTGATGTAGTTGCGCGGCGTCTCGTCGGCCAGGAACGCCGGGATGTGCGACTTGTTGAACTCGGCGGGGCGGTGCAGCGCCATGTTCGACCAGACCGGCTCCAGGGCGCGGCCCAGCTTGGTGCGCCGGAAGAGGTTGTACGCCTCCTGGAGCTCGTCGGCGGTCTCGGCGTGCCACCAGATCATGAGGTCGGCGTCGGCCCGCAGCCCGGACACGTCGTACGTGCCCCGCACGGTGATGTCCTTGGCGGCGAGCTGGTCGAACAGCTCCTGGACCTCGTCGGCGTAACCGGCGCGGTCCAGTGGCAGCACGTCGCGCAGCTTGAAGACGGACCAGAGCGTGTAGCGGATGACCTCGTTGAGGTCCTTGGCCTTCTTGCCGGCGTTCGGACCCTTGCTTGATGTCACAGTCTCGGGAGCACTCATACGGCTATTGTCCCGCCTCGCTCCGAGTGCCCCGAACCAGGGTCGGAGTGGCGATGATCTCTCTCCCGGTCCTCGTGGTCCCGGTCTCCCCCGTGACCGCCCTCGCGGTCCCCCGCGACCCGGTCCGCGGCCGCTCCCGCGCCCGTCAGGTCGTGGACGATCTCGTCCGCGGCCCGGTGCGCGCTCGCGATGCAGGCCGGGATGCCGACCCCGTCGTACACCGCTCCGCAGACCCGCAGCGCCGGCAGCTTCGCGACCTCGTCGCGGATGCGGGCGACCCGGCCGAGGTGGCCGACCGGGTACTGCGGAAGTCCGCCGATCCACCGGGTCACCTCGGTGTCGACGGGCCGGGCGGTGAGCCCGGTCGCTTCGGCGAGGTCGCGCAGGGACACATCGACCAGTTCGGCGTCCTCACGGTGCAGATGGTCCTCCTCGCCGTAGCGGCCGACGGAGGTGCGCAGGACGAAGAGACCGGGCGCGGCGTCGGCCACCCACTGCCACTTGTTGGTGGAGAAGGTGGAGGCCTTGATCGTGCGGCCGTCGACCGGCGGGACGAGGAAGCCGGAGCGTCCGTGCAGGGTGCTCGTCGCGTCGGTTCCGGAGCGCCGGAACGCCATGGTGACCAGGGCCATCGAGGCGTACTCGACCCCCGCCAGCTCGGCGGAGGCCGCCGGGGACTCGGCGGCCAGGAGTGTGGAGGCGGACCAGGCGGGGGCGGCCAGGACGATGCCGTCGGCGGTGATCACCCGGGTGTCGGTACGGACGTTCCAGCCGGCGTCGGTACGGGTCAGCCCGAGAACGGGGGTGGCGGTGAGGATCTCGCCGCCACCGTCGCGTACGGCGGTGGCGACGGCGTCCGGCAGGGTGCCGATGCCGCCGTCGATGCCCTGGAAGACCGGCCCGGTCTGCTGCCGGGCGGCGGCCCGCTCCTGGATGCGCCGGACCCCGTCGAGGAGGGAACCGCCCTCCTTCACCACGTCGAAGAGCTGGGGAACGGCGGCCCGCATCGAGATGCGGTAGGCGTCACCCGCGTACACCCCGCCGAGCAGCGGTTCCACGAGCCGGTCCACGACCTCGCGGCCGAGCCGGTCGGCGACGTAACTGCCGACCGCGACATCGTCGCCGACGGCGGTGGGCGTCAGGTCGCGTTCCTGGGCGATCCTGGCGAGGCCTTCCGGGGAGAGCACCCCGCTGAGGGCGGCCGGATCGCCGGGCACGCCCATGACATGGTTCTTGGGCATCGGCCGCAGGGCCTCGCGCGTCCATACCGAGGCGGCGGCGGTGGCGGGCGGCTGGAGCCGGTCGCCGAGGCCGACGGAGCGGGCCAGGCCGACCGCCTCGGGGCGCCGCGCGAGCATCGACTCCGCGCCGAGATCGACCCGGGTGCCCGCGATCTCCCCGGTCATGAGCTTGCCGCCGAGCCGCTCCGTGGCCTCCAGGAGCGTGACCCGCAGACCGGCCCGGACCAGCCGGTGGGCGGCGGACAGACCGGCGATGCCACCACCGATGACGACGACGTGACCCGTACGCGTGTTCACGCGCTGATGAGAACGCTGCATGGGTCCACTCTCTCAAACCCGTTCCGAGTCGTGACCGTGACCACTTCGAAACCGCTGTGGGGCAACCCGCTCATGGGTCCCGTACGTCGAACCGGCACCACTGGCCAACGTCCTTGGGGGGACCCGTCATGAACAACACGAACAGCACCGCCCGTCCACGCGCCCGCGCCTCCCGTGCGACCCTCGCCGCCGGGGCGCTGCTCGCCCTCCTCGCCGTCGGGGGCTGCGGCGCGGGCGACAGCTCCTCCGACAGCAGCGCGGCGGGGCTGAACGCAGCTGCCGGGGACAACAAGCCCGCCGGGGAGCGGGCCGGGGCCGGTGGGGCGGCGGACGGCGCGAAGTCCGACAACGGTCCCGCCGCAGCTCCGACGGCGAAGGCCTCGGCCACCCATGTGATCCGTACGACGACCTTGTCCATCGAGGTCAGGAGCGTGCCGAAGGCCGTGGCCGCCGCCCGCGCCGCCACGGAGGACAGCGGCGGTCTGGTGGCGAACGAGACCACCGAGCGGGTGGACGACACGCACGAGATGTCACACCTCGTGCTGCGCGTCCCGCAGGACCGGTACCAGGCGGTCCTGAAGGAACTCGCCGGGTCCGGGAAGCTGCTGTCCCGCACGTCGAACGCGAAGGACGTCACCGACCAGGTGGTCGACGTGGAGAGCCGGATCGCCACGCAGCGGGCAAGTGTGGCGCGGGTGCGGAAGCTGATGGACCGGGCCGGGAAGCTGAGCGACGTGGTCACGCTGGAGGGCGAACTGAGCTCGCGTCAGGCCGCGCTGGAGTCGCTGCTGGCCCAGCAGGCCGGTCTCAAGGACCGCACCTCGCTGGCGACGATCACCCTGGACCTCAGCGAGCCGGAGGGTACGGCCGGGAGGACGGAGGACGACGGGCCCGGATTCCTGGACGCGCTGGGCGGCGGCTGGGACGCGTTCGTGACGATGCTCCGGTGGATCGCGATGGCGATCGGTGCGGCGGCCCCGTTCCTGGCCGTCGCCGCGGTGCTGCTGCTGGTGTGGCGTCGGGTGCGCGCCCTGCGGGCCCGCCGGGCGGCGTCGGCGGGCCCGGCGCGGCCCGTACCGGCCGCGGCGCCGGAGACGGAGTCCGCACCGGCCCCCTGAGCGCCGTAGCGTGGGGTCCCGGACACGGCGAAAGGGACCCGGCATGGCAGCGGAGCGACTGGCGGTCATCGGCGGCGACGCGGCGGGCATGTCCGCCGCGTCGCAGGCCCGCAGGCTCAAGGGTCCGGACGAACTGGACATCGTCGCCTTCGAGCGCGGCCACTTCTCCTCGTACTCCGCCTGCGGCATCCCCTACTGGGTCGGCGGCGACGTCGAGCGGCGCGACGACCTGATCGCCCGCACCCCCCAGGAGCACCGGGAGCGCGGCATCGATCTGCGGACGCGCACCGAGGTGACGGAGATCGATGCGGCCGGGCGGCGGGTGCGCGCGCTGGACCGGGAGAGCGGCGAGACGTACTGGAGGGGCTACGACAAACTGGTGATCGCCACCGGGGCCCGTCCGGTGCGCCCGGCGCTGCCCGGCATGGACGCGGCCGGGGTGCACGGGGTGCAGACCCTGGACGACGGCCAGGCGCTCCTGGACTCCCTGGACCGGGCCACCGGGCGGCGCGCGGTCGTCGTCGGCGCGGGGTACATCGGCGTCGAGATGGCGGAGGCGATGCTGAACCGGGGCTTCGAGGTGACGGTGCTCAACCGCGGCGAGCAGCCGATGGCGACACTCGACCCGGACATGGGCGCCCTCGTTCATGAGGCGATGGACGGCATGGGCATCACGACGGTCAACGGCGCGGCGGTCACCGGGATCCGCACGGGCCCGGACGGCCGGGTGAACGCGGTGGTGGCGGGCGCGCGGACCTACCCGGCGGATGTGGTGGTGCTCGGCATCGGCGTCGAGCCGGAGACCACGCTGGCCGGGGCGGCGGGCCTGCCGCTCGGTCCGCACGGCGGGCTGCTGACGGATCTGTCGATGCGCGTCGTGGGCCACGACGACATCTGGGCGGGCGGCGACTGTGTGGAGGTCCTGGACCTGGTGGCGGGCCGCACCCGGCACATCGCGCTGGGCACCCACGCCAACAAGCACGGCCAGATCATCGGGTCCAACGCCGGCGGCGGATACGGCACCTTCCCGGGCGTGGTCGGTACGGCGGTGAGCAAGGTCTGCGACCTGGAGATCGCCAGGACCGGGCTGCGCGAGAAGGACGCGCGGGCGGTGGGGCTGCGGTACGTCACGGCGACGATCGAGTCCACGGGCCGGGCGGGCTACTACCCGGGGGCCAGGCCGATGACCGTGAAGATGCTCGCGGAGTACCGCACGGGCCGGCTGCTCGGCGTGCAGATCGTGGGCCGGGACGGGGCGGCGAAGCGGGTGGACATCGCGGCGGTGGCCCTGACGGCCGGGATGACGGTCGATCAGATGATCACGCTCGACCTGGGGTACGCGCCGCCGTTCTCCCCGGTCTGGGACCCGGTCCTGGTGGCGGCCCGCAAGGCGAGCGCGGCGGTCCGCAGGGCCGGGACCGCCTGAGGGGTCCCGGCCTCGCGTGCTCCGGTACGCCTACCGGGCGGTCCGGGTGTGCACGTACTCCACGAGCCGGGTCAGCGCGTCCGGGTCCATCGTCGGCATCACACCGTGGCCCAGGTTGAAGATGTGTCCCTCCAGCCCGGCGGCCGCGTCCAGCACCTCCTGGGTCTTCTCCTCGACCGCGGCGGTCGGCGCGAACAGCACCGCCGGGTCGAGGTTGCCCTGGAGCGCCTTGCCGGGACCGACGCGGCGGGCGGCCTCGTCCAGCGGGACGCGCCAGTCGACGCCGACGACGTCCGCGCCCGCCTCGCCCATCAGCCCGAGCAGTTCGCCGGTGCCGACGCCGAAGTGGATGCGCGGGACCCCGTGCCCGGCGACGGCGTCGAACACCTTCGCGGAGGCGGGCAGCACCGAGCGGCGGTAGTCGGCGGGGGCCAGGGCGCCCACCCAGGAGTCGAAGAGCTGGACGGCGGAGGCACCGGCCCGGATCTGGACGTCCAGGAAGGCGCCGGTGATCTCCGCGAGGCGGTCCAGCAGGTCGGCCCAGAGCTGCGGGTCGCCGTACATCATGGCCTTGGTGCGCTCGTGGTTGCGGGACGGGCCGCCCTCCACGAGGTAGCTGGCGAGCGTGAACGGTGCCCCGGCGAAGCCGATGAGCGGGGTGCCGCCCAGCTCGGCGGTGAGCATCCCGATGGCCTCGGTGACGTACGGGACGTCCTCGGGGGTCAGGTCGCGCAGCCGGGCGAGGTCGGCGCGGGTGCGGATCGGTTCGGCGATGACCGGGCCGACGCCGGGCTTGATGTCGAGGTCGATCCCGATGGCCTTGAGCGGTACGACGATGTCGCTGAAGTAGATCGCGGCGTCGACCTTGTGACGGCGCACCGGCTGCAGCGTGATCTCGGTGACCAGCTCCGGCATCATGCAGGAGTCGAGCATCGCGATGCCCTCACGGACCTTCAGGTACTCCGGCAGCGAGCGTCCCGCCTGGCGCATGAACCAGACCGGGGTGTGCGGCACGGGCTCGCGCCGGCACGCCTTGAGGAACGCCGACCCGTGGGTGGCGGAGGTCGTCGTCTGCTGGCCCGTAGGGCGGTCGTTGGCACTCACACACAGAATCTTCGCACGCACGCAGAAGGAGCCGGGCCTCGCACGGGTGTCCCTCCCTGCGCCGGGCTCCGGTTCCGCCTACTCTTCCCCGCATGGCTCCGGCTCAGGGACAATTTTCCGATCATTCCGATGGCGCTGACAGCAAGGACGGTGCGGAGGGGAGTTCCGTGCCGCCCGCGTTCCGGTCGGCCGTGGACGGGCTGCGCGCCGCGCGGCTGCGCCCAGAACTGGAGGTGGAGCCGACCCGGCCGCCCCAGCGGCTGGCCCCGCACGCGTACGCGCTGGAGGCGGCGGTCGTCGACGGCGAGGACGATCTGGCCGACGGCCGCCTCGTACTGCTGCACGATCCGGCGGGGCACGACGCCTGGCAGGGCACGTTCCGCCTGGTGACGCTCGTGCGCGCGGAGCTGGAACCGGAGATGGCGGCCGATCCGCTGCTGCCCGAGGTGTGCTGGTCCTGGCTGACGGGTGCGCTCGACGCGCGGGGTCTTTCGTACGGGGAGGCAGGGGGGACCGTGACGCGCGCCGGCTCGCACTACTTCGGCGCGCTGTCCACGCGCCGCCCCGCGACGCAGATCGAGATCCGCGCCTCGTGGACCCCGCGCGAGGGCCGCGGCGGGGTGCCGGACGCTGCGGCGCACCTGATGGCGTGGGGTGATCTGCTCTGCCAGATCGCGGGCCTGCCGCCCTCGGGTCCGGCGGACGCCTCGGTGGTGACGCTGCCACAGCGGCGCGGACCCCAGGTTCCGTGACGCTCCGTCACTCGGCTCGCACATGCACCGGCTCTCTTTTCGTACAATCGATCGCATGTCCTATTTGCCCGAATTGTTACTCACCAAATCGTGATCTTCCTCTAAAGGAGGACGGGTCTGCTGCCGAAGAGGTCAATGACCCTTCAAGCACGGTTCGCCCCGGCTTCATCCCCGAGCCGGCCCGTCCCGCCACTCCCCAGGAGGCCTGGTGTCCGTTCTCCTAGAGCAGCCCGCAAGCCTGGTCGCCTACCGCCCGACCAAGCCGACGGCCATGGTCGTCGTGGCCGACCCGCGCGTCCGTTCCACCGTCACCCGCCATCTGTGGGCACTCGGAGTTCGTGACGTCATCGAGGCGTCGTCCATCGCGGAGGCACGCCCCCGCGTCGGCAACCCGCGCGACATCTGCATTGCCGACGTCCACCTGCCCGACGGTTCCGGGCTGACCCTGCTCTCCGAGACCCGGGCCGCAGGCTGGCCCAACGGTCTCGCCCTCTCCGCCGCCGATGACATCGGTGCCGTTCGCAACGCCCTCGCGGGCGGCGTGAAGGGCTACGTCGTCACCGGGACGCGGACCAACATCGGCCACCCCACCCGCCCCGGCGTCGCCCCGATCGGCGCCAATGCCGCGCGTATGCACCGCCGGCCCCCCGGTTCCCCGAGCCACCCGGGCGGCTACCGCGAACTGTCCGGCCGTGAGGTGGAGGTGCTCCGCCTGGTCGCCGAAGGCCAGTCCAACAAGGCCATCGGCGTCTCGATGGGCCTCTCCGCCCTCACCGTCAAGTCCCACCTCGCCCGCATCGCCCGCAAGCTCGGCACCGGAGACCGCGCGGGAATGGTCGCCGTCGCCCTGCGAACGGGCATCATCCACTGACCCGCCCGCGCCGGGACGTGCGCGGATGCGCCCCCGGCTGGAATACGTGCATCGGCACCCGTCGACGGAAGGTTCCGTCGACGGGTGCCGTGCTTGCACGGATACCCTTGACAGGTGACCGACGCCCAAGAGACCGCAGCAGACACTTCACTGCGAACCACCGGGGGCGCCCCCCCGGACGACGTCGCCCCGGCGCCGATCCCCTTGCTCGAACCGCGCGAGGGCATTCCCCCGGTGGTGGCGTCCGACGACGACCTCGCGGAGGTGGTCGCGGCCTTCGCCGCGGGCACCGGCCCCGTGGCCGTCGACGCCGAGCGCGCCTCCGGCTACCGCTACGGCCAGCGCGCCTACCTCGTGCAGCTCCGCCGGGCCGGCGCGGGCAGTGCGCTGATCGACCCGGTCGGCTGCCCGGACCTGTCGGGCCTGGGCGAAGCCCTCACCGACAGCGAGTGGATCCTGCACGCCGCCACCCAGGACCTGCCCTGCCTGCGCGAAATAGGCATGATCCCCACCGGGCTCTTCGACACCGAGCTCGCCGGACGCCTCGCGGGCTTCCCCCGTGTGGGGCTGGGCGCCATGGTCGAGAACGTGCTGGGCTACGCACTGGAGAAGGGCCACTCCGCGGTCGACTGGTCCACCCGTCCGCTGCCCGACCCCTGGCTGCGCTACGCCGCGCTCGACGTCGAGCTGCTGATCGATCTGCGCGACGCCCTGGAGGAGGAGCTGGACCGGCAGGGCAAGCTGGAGTGGGCCCGGGAGGAGTTCGACGCGATCGCCTCGGCGCCGCCCGCTCCCCCGCGCAAGGACCCCTGGCGCCGTACTTCGGGCATGCACAAGGTCCGCCGCCGCCGCCAGATGGCGGTGGTGCGGGAGCTGTGGAACGCCCGTGACCAGGTCGCACAGCGCCGTGACATCTCGCCCGGCAAGGTGCTCGGCGACGGTGCGATCGTGGAGGCGGCCCTCGCGCTGCCCGTCAATGTGCAGGCACTCACCGCACTGCCCGGATTCGGCCACCGCATGGGCCGGCGCCAGCTGGAGCAGTGGCAGGCGGCCGTGGACCGGGCGAAGGCGCTGCCGGACGCCGAGCTCCCGCAGCCCGGCCAGCAGCTCGCCGGACCGCCGCCGCCGCGTTCCTGGGCGGACAAGGACCCGGCGGCCGCGGCCCGGCTCTCGGCGGCCCGCGCGGCGGTGTCGGAGCTGGCCGAGCGGCTGCACATGCCCCAGGAGAATCTGATCACCCCGGACACCGTGCGCCGGGTGTGCTGGGAGCCTCCCAAGATTCACACCCCGGGCGCCGTCGAGGACGCGCTCGCCGGGTACGGGGCACGGCACTGGCAGATCGAACAGGTCGGCCCGGTCCTGCTCCGGGCGCTCGACGCCACCGGCTGACCGTCCACCGCACGCGTCAATGCGCCCCCCGGCCCCGGCCGGGGGGCGCTTTCCGTACGGCGATTCCAGGTCGCCCGGAACGCGAACGGAGCCGGTCCGGTCACCGGAGCGGACGCCGCCGATGCCCCTGAGCACGGATCCGCGCTCCGAATGCCCGTCGAGGAGGGGCGAAATCACGCCAGGTTGCGCCACCCTGCCGCGAGAGCCCGAAGCGCGCCCGTGACCCCCTCGCGCGGGCCCGGCCGGGCCTTCGTGGACGCCCCCGGATCCCCGTGGCCGCCCGCGCGCCGGTGTGACCTTCGACGCTCCGGCCACGAGGGGTGGGCAGTCTGGTTACCCACAAGTAGCATGATGGCAGGCGGCGCGCCCGTGGGCGCGCCCCGCAGCAGTGCCATCCCGCACCCTGGAGGAGAGCCATCGTGCCTCGTACCATCCGGGACGTCGTCTTCGTCGACGGCGTCCGCACCCCGTTCGGCAAAGCGGGCCCGAAGGGCATCTACCACGAGACCCGCGCCGACGATCTCGTCGTGAAGGCCATCCGGGAGCTGCTGCGCCGCAACCCGGATCTGGACCCCGCCAGGATCGACGAGGTCGCCATCGCCGCGACCACGCAGATCGGCGACCAGGGCCTGACGCTGGGCCGGACCGCCGGAATCCTGGCCGGTCTGCCGCAGTCGGTCCCCGGCTACTCGATCGACCGCATGTGCGCGGGCGCCCTGACCGCCGTCACCTCGACGGCCGGCTCCATCGCCTTCGGCGCGTACGACGTCGTCGTCGCCGGTGGTGTCGAGCACATGGGCCGCCACCCGATGGGTGAGGGCGTGGACCCGAACCCGCGCTTCGTATCGGAGAAGCTGGTCGACGAGTCCGCCCTGTTCATGGGCATGACCGCGGAGAACCTGCACGACCGGTACCCCACGATCACCAAGCAGCGCGCCGACGAGTACGCGGTGCGTTCGCAGGAGAAGGCCGCCAAGGCGTACGCCAACGGCAAGATCCAGCAGGACCTGGTGCCGGTCTCCGTGCGCCGCACCAACGCCGAGGCCGGAGAGACGGGCTGGGGCCTGGTCACCGCCGACGAGCCGATGCGTCCGGGCACCTCGATGGAGTCGCTGGCCGGTCTGAAGACCCCGTTCCGCGCCCATGGCCGGGTGACGGCCGGTAACGCCGCCGGGCTCAACGACGGCGCCACCGCCTCGCTGATCGCCGCCGAGGACGTCGCCCGTGAGCTGGGCCTCCCGGTCAAGATGCGCCTCGTGTCCTACGCCTTCGTGGGCGTGGAGCCGGAGGTCATGGGCTACGGCCCGATCCCGGCGACCGAGAAGGCGCTGGCCAAGGCCGGTCTGTCGATCGACGACATCGGTCTGTTCGAGATCAACGAGGCGTTCGCCGTGCAGGTGCTCGCCTTCCTGGAGCACTACGGCATCGCCGACGACGACGCGCGGGTCAACCAGTACGGCGGCGCCATCGCCTACGGTCACCCGCTGGCCTCCTCGGGTGTGCGTCTGATGACGCAGCTGGCCCGCCAGTTCGAGGAGCAGCCGGAGGTCCGCTACGGCCTGACCACCATGTGCGTCGGCTTCGGCATGGGCGCCACGGTCGTCTGGGAGAACCCGAACTTCGAGAACGCAGCCGGAGGCAGCAAGTGAGCTCCACCACCGAGCTTCTGAAGGGTGCGGCCGAGCTGTTCCCCGGTGAGGTCGTCACGCAGGCGCACGTACGCCACTTCGACCTTCCCGCGGGCGCGGGCAGGTTCGCGCTGATCACGCTGGACAACGGCCTGGACCACACCAAGCCGACCACCTTCGGACCGCAGTCGCTGGCGAACCTGAACACCGCCATCGACCAGGTCGAGAAGGAGGCCGCCGAGGGCGCGGTCACCGGTGTCGGCATCACCGGCAAGCCGTTCATCTTCGCCGTCGGCGCCGACCTCAAGGGTGTCGAGCTGCTCGGCCGCCACGAGGACGCGCTGGCCATCGGCAAGGGCGGTCACGACGTCTTCCGCCGCCTCTCCTCGCTCGCGGTCCCGACGTTCGCGTACTACAACGGCGCTGCGATGGGCGGCGGTGTCGAGGTCGGTCTGCACTGCTCGTACCGCACCGTCTCCAAGGCGCTCCCGGCCTTCTCGCTGCCCGAGGTCTTCCTCGGGCTGGTGCCCGGCTGGGGCGGCTGCGCACTGCTGCCGAACCTGATCGGCGCCGACCGCGCGGTCTCGGTGATCATCGAGAACTCGCTGAACCAGAACCGTCAGCTCAAGGGCAAGCAGGTCTTCGAGCTCGGGATCGCCGACGCGCTCTTCGAGGGCGCGGACTTCCTGGAGCAGTCGCTGATCTGGACCGCGGACGTGCTCAACGGCACGGTCACGGTGGAGCGCCCCGACGTCGACCGCGGGGAGGCCTGGGACCAGGCCGTGGCCCGCGGCAAGGCGATCGCCGACTCCAAGGTGCACGGTGCGGCCCCGGCCGCGTACCGCGCGCTGGAGATCATCGCCGCGGCCAAGGACGGCGACCTGGGCGCGGGCTTCGACGCCGAGGACCGGGCCCTCGCGGACCTGATCATGGGCGGCGAGCTGCGCTCCGGGATCTACGCCTTCAACCTGGTCCAGAAGCGCGCCAAGCGCCCGGCCGGGGCCCCGGACAAGTCGCTGGCCCGCCCGGTCACCAAGGTCGGCGTCGTGGGCGCGGGGCTGATGGCCTCGCAGCTCGCCCTGCTGTTCCTGCGCCGGCTGGAGGTGCCGGTCGTCCTCACGGACATCGACCAGGCGCGCGTCGACAAGGGTGTGGGCTATGTCCACGCCGAGATCGACAAGCTGCTCGGCAAGGGCCGTGTCAACCAGGACAAGGCCAACCGCCTCAAGGGCCTGGTCTCCGGTGTGCTGGACAAGGCCGAGGGCTTCGCCGACGCCGACTTCATCATCGAGGCCGTCTTCGAGGAGATCGGCGTCAAGCAGCAGGTGTTCGCGGAGGTCGAGGCGGTCGCCCCGGCGCACGCGATCCTCGCCACGAACACCTCCTCGCTGTCGGTGACCGAGATGGCGTCGAAGCTGAAGCACCCCGAGCGGGTCGTCGGCTTCCACTTCTTCAACCCGGTCGCGATCCTCCCGCTGCTGGAGATCGTCCGCGGTGAGCGGACGGACGACGCCGCGCTGGCCACGGCGTTCGGTGTGGCCCGCAAGCTGAAGAAGACCGCGGTGCTGGTGAAGGACGCCCCGGCGTTCGTCGTCAACCGCATCCTCACCCGCTTCATGGGCGAGATCCAGAACGTCATCGACGAGGGCACCCCGGTCGAGGTCGCCGAGAAGGCCGTCGAGCCGCTCGGTCTGCCGATGTCCCCGCTGGTGCTCCTGGAGCTGGTCGGCCCGGCCATCGGCCTGCATGTCTCCGAGACCCTGAACCGCGCCTTCCCGGACCGCTTCACCGTCTCCGGGAACCTGGCGGCCGTGGTCAAGGCGGGCAAGCGGGGCTTCTACGTGTACGACTCCGGCAAGCCGGAGCTGGACCCGGAGGTCGCCACGCTCCTGAAGCAGGGCGATGTGGTCCTGTCCGAGGAGCAGACCCGTGACCGTGTCCTGGACGCGGTGGCGCAGGAGATCGGCCTGATGCTGGACGAGGGCGTCGTCGCCGAGGCCCAGGACATCGACCTGTGCCTGATCACCGGCGCGGGCTGGCCCTTCCACCTGGGCGGCATCACGCCGTACCTGGACCGGGCGGGTGTCTCGGAGCGGGTGAACGGCAGGAAGTTCCTGCCGCAGGGTGTGGCGAGCGTTCCCGCGTAACACGCGGCACACCTTCACCAAAGGCACACACGCATGACCCCAGCGGGCCGTACGAGTCACTCGTACGGCCCGCTTTCATTGACGAAAAGTCCGAAACGTAGCCGGATCGGAACCTTTTCCTTGCAGTCTCAACCTTATTTTTTTGTTAATCTTCACCCCTGCGACACGTTTGCTTCACTCGGCCGTACCGAACGGTGGACGCCCCACCCCCACGATCCGCCGGACCGGGCAAACCCGCGCGTCGCCGTCACAGGTACTGGTTGCTCGCCGAGAGGCCGAGCGGGGGGAAGCACGAGGTAGTCGAGCGATGGGCAATCCCGAGACGTCCACCCTCGTACGCCTCTACCGGCGAGTCCTCCCCCACGCGCTGAGACAACGGCTCGTCAGGATCTTCCCCGCGAACGGCCGGCTGCTCCTCCAGCACGGTCTCGCGGGTCTGGGCAGCGCCTGGCGCGGTCTGCGCAAGCAGCTGGGCCTGCGGTTCAGCAGGCGCCTGCGCCGGGAAGCGCGGCGGCCCGGGGTGCGGCTCGTCTGGTCCGGACGCAAGGTCCGCGCCGCCGGGATCACCGAAGGCCTCACCCCCTCCGTCGCCCGCGCCACCAACCTCCTGCGCGTCTGCGACGTACTGGAGCGGCACGGCATCCCGCACTTCTGCGTGCGGGGCAACTCCGTCACGATGACCGCCGTCGCGGTCCCCGCGAGCGAGCGCGGCCGGACCGAACGGGCCCTGCGGGTGAGCGCGCTCGCCGAGGGCGCCCTGCTCGCGGGCGGCCCGGAGGGCGGCCGGCCGCTGCGCGCGGACCAACGGGGCTCCTGGTCGCAGCTCGACGCAGAAACGGTTCTGCGCATTTGGTGGCTGCTCACCGACTCCCACGGGCGGTGGACGCTGGGCCCCAACCACGCCTGTGCGATCGAGTTCTGGGCCGAGGAGGACGGGCTGCTGATCGCCCCCGTCCCCAACCTCACCGCCACCGCCGTGGTCGCCGCCGAGAGTCCCGTACAGGTCCCGGTCAGTCACTTCACCGGCCCGGTCAGCGGCGCGGTGGACGCCCCGCCGCAGGTGACCACCCGCTCGGAGTTCACGCTCTCCCTGCCGGACGAGGTCACCTTCCCGGTGGACGCCGTCTACACCTGGGTCGACGGGGCCGATCCCGAGTGGATCCGCCGCCGGGCCACCGCGCTGGGCCGGACCGACTACCACGAGCAGGCCATCAGCGCGGCCCGCTTCACCAGCCGCGACGAGCTGCGCTACTCCTTGCGCTCGCTCCACCAGTTCGCGCCCTGGCTGCGCACCATCTACCTGGTCACGGACGGGCAGACACCCGCCTGGCTGAACCGCGAACACCCCGGCATCAAGGTCGTCCACCACCGCGACATCTTCACCGAAGCCTCGGCGCTGCCGACCTTCAACTCGCACGCCATCGAGAGCCAGCTGCACCACATCCCCGGGCTCTCCGACCACTTCCTGTACTTCAACGACGACGTCTTCCTCGGCCGCAGCGTCACGCCGGGCGAGTTCTTCCACGCCAACGGGCTCTCGAAGTACTTCCCCTCGAACGCGCTGGTCCCGATGACCCCGTCCTCGCCGCAGGACCCGCCCTCCGAGGTCGCCGCGAAGAACAATCGCGTCGTCATCGCCGGGACCTTCGACCGGGTCCTCACCAGGAAGATGAAGCACGTGCCGCACTCGCTGCGCCGCGACATCCTCCAGGAGATCGAGGAGCGCTACGCGGCCGAGCATCTGCTGACGCAGCACTCGCAGTTCCGCAGCCCCGGCGACCTCTCGATCACCTCCTCGCTGCACCACTACTACGGGCAGCAGACGAGCCGTTCGGTGACCGGCAAGATCCGCTACACCTATCTGGACCTGGCCGCGCCCAACACCGGGCGGCATCTCAACCGGCTGCTCGCCCAGCGCGATTACCACACCTTCTGCATCAACGACACGGTCGACGACCCCGATACGGCGGAAGCCCGCACGTCGATGCTCAAGACGTTCCTGGAGAGCTACTTCCCCGTACCCAGCCCCTACGAGAGATCCGGACCGGACTCCCCGCCGCCTCCCGCGAACCGGCAGACGGCGCAGCGGTCCGAGCAGCACCCAGCACCCCGACCTTTGTGAAGTGGAACGATGACGAATGACCAGCGCATGATCCGCGCAGCAGCTCCGGTGATCGGAGAGGACGAGATCGAGGCCGCCGTGCGCGTACTGCGCGGCGGTATGGTCGCGCAGGGCCCCGAGGTCGCCGCCTTCGAGGAGGAGTTCTCGAAGTTCGTCGACGGCCGGCACTGCGTCGCCGTCAACTCCGGTACCAGTGCGCTGCACCTGTCGCTGATGGCGCTCGGCATCGGTCCCGGCGACGAAGTGATCGTTCCTTCCTTCACCTTCGCGGCCACCGCCAACGCGGTCCGCCTCGTCGGCGCGACCCCGGTCTTCGCGGACATCGAGCGCGACAGCTTCTGCCTCTCCCCGCAGGCCGCCGAGGCCGCGATCACCCCGCGCACCGCGGCGATCATGCCCGTGCACCTCTACGGGCACCCGGCCGCGATGGGCCCGCTCACCGCGCTGGCCGAGCGGCACGGTCTCGCGATCGTCGAGGACGCGGCACAGGCCCACGCCGCCTCCCTGGACGGCACGCCGGTGGGCGCGTTCGGCGCGGCCGCCTGCTTCAGCTTCTACCCGACCAAGAACATGCACAGCCTTGAGGGCGGCATGATCACCACGGGCGACGCGGCGGTGGCGCGGACCCTGCGCCTGCTGCGCAACCAGGGCATGGAGCAGCGGTACGCCAACGAGATCGTCGGCTTCAACGTCCGGATGACCGATGTCGCCGCCGCGATCGGCCGCGTACAGCTGCGCAGTCTGGACACCTGGACCCGGCAGCGCCGCGCGAACGCGGCAGCGCTCGACGCCGGGCTGCGCGGGGTCGTCACCCCGCCGGTGGCACCGGGCGCGGAGCACGTCTACCACCAGTACACGGTCCGGATCGGCGACCGGAGCGGCAAGGACCGCGACACGGTCTCCCGCGAGCTGCTGGAGCGGGGCGTCGGCAATGCCGTGTACTACCCCACTCCGGTGCACCGCCTGACACCGTTCCGGACGGGCGATAAGGTGCTCGGCTACGCCGTCGGCGAGCTGCCCGAGACCGAGCGGGCCGCCGCGGAGGCGCTGTCGATCCCGGTGCACCCGATGCTCACGCCGCAGGAGCTGGACCGCCTGGCCGCCACCGTCAACGAGGTCATGGAGGCCCGCGTATGAGCACCCCGAAGCCGCTGCGGGCCGGACTGATCGGCCTCGGCTCGATGGGCCGCAACCACGCCCGCGTCCTGCACGGCCTGGACGGCGTCGACCTCGTCGCCGCGGCGGACCCGGTGGCCGGCCCGGACAGCGCCCCCGCGGGCGTGCCCGTGGTGCGGTCGGTCGCCGAGCTGGCGGCCGAGGGCATCGACTACGCGGTCGTCGCCTGCCCCACGGCCCTGCACGAGGAGGTCGCGCTCGACCTGGCCGAACGGGGCATCCACGCCCTCATCGAGAAGCCGATCGCCCCTTCGGTGGAGTCCGCCGAGCGGATCACCCGTGCCTTCGGTGAGCGCGGGCTGGTGGCCGGTGTCGGTCACATCGAGCGTTTCAACCCCGCGCTGCGCGAATTGCGCACCCGGCTGGACCTCGGTGAACTCGGCGATGTCCACCAGGTGGTGACGCGCCGTCAGGGCCCCTTCCCGGCCCGGATCGCCGATGTCGGCGTGGTGTACGACCTGGCCACGCACGACATCGACCTGACCGCCTGGCTCACCAGCAGCCGTTACGAGTCGGTGAGTGCGGCGACCGTGTCGCGCAGCGGCCGGCCGCACGAGGACATGGTGGCCTTCGTCGGGCATCTGTCGGGCGGGGCCGTCACCAGCCACCTCGTCAACTGGCTGTCCCCGCTCAAGGAGCGGGTCACCATCGTGACGGGTGAGCACGGCTGCTTCGTGGCCGACACCCTCACCGCCGACCTGTGGTTCTACGCGAACGGCTCGCAGCCCACCGAGTGGGAGGGGCTGCGGCAGTTCCGGGGCGTCTCCGAGGGCGATGTGACGCGGTACGCGATCGTCAAGCGCGAGCCGCTGCTCGTCGAGCACGAGACCTTCCGCGACGCGGTGCTCGGCAAGGAGGCCGACATCGTGACGCTGGAGCAGGCCACCGGAACCGTCGCGGTGGCCGAGGCCGTGCTCGCGGCCGCCGCGAGCCGGACCGCGATCGACCTGACGTCCGGCCTGCCACTGGCCTCCGTCTGACCCGTCCGGTGTCCGGGGCCCCGCCCGGCAGGGGCCCCGGGCCCGACGGAGTCGTTCCGGCGTCTTGAGGACGCACTGATGTACTGGAGTATTCGGTGATCCACCCGATCAATGCCACGGTCGACCGTCAGCGGCGTCCGCTGCCGCCGGGCCTGCACGAGGTTCCCGTGGGCATGCACCGCCGGCTGGCGCACGTGCAGCCCGGTCTCACGCCGCTGGCGGTGCGCGCGCAGCATCTGTCGCTGGTGTCCACGGCGCTGACCCAGGCCGGCGTCGAGCACTTCGTGGTGCCCGGGACCGAGGACACCTCGTCCGCGATCGGTGTCCGGGACGTCCACCGGGGCCGTGTCGCCCAGACGCTGCGTTCGCTGTTCGGCCGGAGCCCCGGGTACATCCAGCGCAAGGTGCCCGTCCAGCGCACCAGCGAACTGCTCCACCTCGGTGCCCGCGAGGCGTCCTGGCAGGGGCTGGAGACCGTCGACGTCCTGCGCGCCATCTGGTTCCAGGCCGATCCGTCGGGCGACCTCGTGTACGGCACCGAGTACGGCTGCGACATCGAGTTCTGGCGGGAGGAGGAGGGGCGGCTGCTGCCGCCGCGGATCAACCGGGGCGCGAGCTTCCTCCCGGTGCAGGGTGACATGACACTCGTCTCGCCGCACCGCTTCTCCCGGCTGGCGCCGCCGGAGCCGGAGCTCCCGCAGAAGCAGCGCCGCTGGGGCCGGAAGCCGGAGCGGGCCGGGCTGCCGACCCGCCAGGAGTTCGTCTGCACCGGCGCCGACGAGATCACGTTCCCCATCGATGTCGTCTACACCTGGGTGGACAGCGACGACCCCGCCTGGCAGCGCCGCCGCGCCGAGGCCTCCGGCGACGTGTTCCACGAGGAGTCCGCGAGCGCCGGGCGCTACATCAACCGTGACGAGCTGCTCTACTCGATGCGCTCGCTGCACATGTACGCGCCCTGGGTGCGGCACATCTTCCTGGTCACCGACGACCAGGTCCCGCACTGGCTCGATGCGGACGCCGAGGGCATCACGGTGGTCTCGCACCGGGAGATCTTCCGCGAGACCAGCCGGCTGCCGGTCTTCAACTCCCATGCCATCAGCGCCCAGTTGCACCGGGTCCCGGGGCTGTCGGAGCACTTCATCCACTTCAACGACGATGTGTTCGTCGGCAGGCCGATCACCCCGCACGAGTTCTTCCTGCCGAACGGGGCCTCGAAGTACTACCCGGACAGCGTCCGCATCCCCATGGGCCCGGTCCAGCCGGAGGACCTGCCGCACGAGGTGGCCCGCAAGAACGTCCGGGCCCTGCTGGAGGACCGCTTCGGCCGCACCATCATCGACGCCATGAAGCACACCCCCGTGCCGCTGCGGCGCAGTGTGCTGGAGGAGATGGAGCGCGAGTTCGCCGAGGTCTTCCGGGCGACCGCGGCCGCGCGTTTCCGCAGCCGGACCGATATCGACGTCGGCACCTGTATGTATCCGTACTACTCCTACTTCACGGGGCGCGGCGTGCCCGACACCATTCCGTACGCCTATCTCCATCTCTCGATGGTGCAGCTCTCCAAGAAACTGGACCGGCTGCTCAAACGGCGTGACGCGGCGGTCTTCTGTGTGAACGACTCCTTCACCACCGAGGACGACGTGGCCGATCAGGAAGCGCTGATCCATCCCTTCTTCGAGGCGTACTTTCCGCTTCCGAGTCCGTACGAGAAGTCCGCGGCCCCGCGATGAAGATCGAATTCCTGGTTCAGAACGCGTATGCCGCGGACGGGGCCACCCGCGCCGTCCTCAATCTCGCGGGGGCGCTCGCCGACACCCACGAGGTCCGGGTCGTCTCGGTGTTCCGCTGGCTCGACCGGCCGGCCATCGCACCCGCCCACGGGGTACGGATCGTCTCGCTGCTCGATCTGCGCGAGGGCCGTCGTCCGGACAAGCAGGATGTCCGCCGGCTCACGCCGTCCCGGGTCATTCCGCGTACCCAGGAGATGTCCTGGCGCTACAGCGGGCTGACGGACGACAAGGCCGAGGAGTACCTGCGGGCGAGCCAGGCCCAGGTGGTGGTCGGCACCAGCCTCGAACTGGCCGCCTACGTCTCGCGCTGGGCACGTCCCCGGGCGCTCCGCCTGGGCCAGCTGCACCAGTTGAGCACCGTGCTGTCCCCGCAGGAGCAGAGCCGCGCGTGGGCGGGGCTGGGGCGGCTCGACGCGGTCGTGGTGCCGAGTGCCGCCGAGGCCCGGGAGGTCACCCGGGCGGGACTGCCGGGCGAGGTCGCGGTCCACGCCCATCCCGACTGTGTGCCCGAACCCCGGGTGCGGCCCGCCGACGGGCGCTCCCGGGTGGTGATGGCGGCCGGGCGGCTCGTTCCGGAGAAGCGCTACGACGTGCTCGTCCAGGCGTTCGCACGGGTCGTGGAACACCACCCGGACTGGCAGCTGCGGATCTTCGGGACCGGTCCGGAGTACGGTCAGCTCCGCGCACTGGTCGCCGAACTGGACCTGTACAACCATGTGTTCCTGATGATGGAGGAGCCCCGGCTGGAGGCCCGGTGGGCCGCCGCCGCCATCGCCGCCGGGACCTCGGACCGGGAGTCCTTCGGGCTGTCGCTGGCCGAGGCCATGCGGTGCGGGCTGCCCGTCGTCGCCACCGCCTGTCCGGGCGGACCGCCGGAGATCGTCCGGGACGGGATCAACGGCCTGCTCACACCGGTGGACGACGTCGACGCCTTCGCCGCCGCGCTGCTGCGCCTGGTCGAGGACGAACCGGCACGCCTCGCGATGGGGCGTCAGGCCCGCGAGGACGCCCGCGCCTTCGGCCCGGAGGTCTCGGCGGGACGGTTCGAGGGCGTCATCCGCGCGGCCCGCCGCCACCGCCGGGAGGGGCGCCCCGCCGCCGAGGTCACCGTCTCGTGCGAGGTGGCGCGGAACGGGACGGTCGTCCTGCGTCTGGCCGGTGTACGGGAGGGCCGCAAGGACCTCGAACTGGTCCTGCGCAAGCGGAAGGCGGCGCGCGGCGAACAGCCCGTCAGGCTGCCGCTGCTGCCCGCCGAGGGGCTCGGACCGCATCTGTACGAGGCGTTCGTCCCCCCGGACCCGGAGGTGCTGGCGGAGGGCCGCTGGGACGTGCATCTGGACACCGGGGAGGGCAGGCCCGCCAAGGTGCGGCCGGGCTCCCTGGACCTGCGCGGCTTCGGCCCGGTGGCCACCGGGCCCGCGTACACCGTGGTGCAGCTGCCCTACGCGTCCGAGAGCGGCCATCTGGTGCTGCGGACCTGGACCCGCGACCGGCATGCCGAGGCGACCGAGGTCTGGGTCGACCAGGGAGTCATGCATCTGCGCGGGCTGCTCTACGGCTCCGACTTCGGCGGGGCGGAGCCGCTGTTGCTGATGCGCAGGCGTGGTGTGGAGGAGCCGGGGTTCTGGCTGCCCGGCCTCTCCTCGGGCGGCGCCGACTTCTCCTTCTCGCTGCCCGCGTCGGACCTGGCCGAGCAACTGGTGGGCCGGCACGAGCTGTGGGACCTGTGGGTGGGCCGGCGCCACGACCCGGTCGTGGCGCGGCTGGGCCGTTTCCTGACGGACGTGGTGGACGTGAAGGGCGTGTTCGCCTACCCCAACATCGTGGTGCCCACCGGCGAGGGGCAGCCGGTCATGGTGAAGCCGTACTACACGGCCGGGACCGAGCTGTCGGTCCGGGTGTCCGAGAAGGCCGAGTAGCGGCGGAGCGTGGAGATGACCGGGACAACGGACGTACGGGAGCGCCCGGCGCGGGGGGCCGTCACCGGCTCACAGCCGGAGCCAGCCCTCCAGCGCCATGCCCTGCTGGTCGGCACGCTGCCTGGTGACCTTCAGACGGCCGTCCGGGCCGATCGCGGCGACGACGAGGCGCCCCTCCCGGTCCAGGGCGACCGCGGGTGCGCCCTCGCAGGGTTCACGGGTGTCCGCCCACCAGGCACCGGCGGATTCCAGCTCGGTCGGGTAGGCGGTGAGGGCGAGGGTCCCCGACTGCTCCGCCTGGGCCAGAACGGTGCAGTCGTAGCCGTCGACGAGGCACCGGGTGAGGGCGAGCGGGCCGTGCCCCGAGCGGCCGTCCAGCGAGACGGGCACGGTGTCGGGGGCGTCCGCCGCCGGAAGCCGGTGGGCGACGACCTCGCCGGAGGTCTCGTCGCGCCAGTAGTGGGTGATCCGGCCCTCGTAGGACTCGGTGCCGGAGGCCGTCCGGGGCAGGGCGATGAAGACCAGGTTGGGGGCGCGGTCCAGCGGGCCCCCCGGCGTTTCCTGGCGCCAGACGTACACACCCTTGTCGGCGGGCATGAAGAGCTCGACGCGGCCGGAGCGGGTGACGACGGCGGAGAGCCCCTCGCGTACCCGCTTGCACGGCATGGCCGTCCACTTGCCCCAGACGCCGTCGGCGGCACGCCTGCGCGTGGACACGCCCCCGTCCGCGTTGCGGACGAACACATGGAGGGCGTCGGCGCCGTCCACGACGGCGACCGGTGCGCCGATGGCCGGCGCCTTGGCGGCGTCCTTGCCGTGCGGGTTGCCGATCGAGTGCCAGCCGGTCATCGGGCGGCCTGCCTGGTACTGGGAGGCGTACACGATCTCGACCGGTCCCCGGGGGCTGTCGCCCGTACGCCGGAGGCCGAACAGGTCGACGAAGCCGGCCGGACCGTGCGCGGCGCAGAGATACGGCAGTATCCGGGCGTCCGCGAGCAGGAGTTCGGGACCGTTCCAGCCGCCGCGGCCGGCCGGCCGCTCCGTCCAGCGGACGACGCCGCCGGTCCTGGCCGGGGCGAACGCGCTGAGGCGTCCGTCCGGCGCGGGTATCAGCCAGTCCGTCCGCACCGGTGCCGCCGCCAGGGGCCCGGGGACCGCTCCGGTCTCCTGGGCCGGTCCGGCAGGGGTCCTCCCGGAAGGAGCCGCGGCACGCCTACGCCCAGTACGCAAACTCATCGTTCCCCGACCGTTCTCCACTGAATTCTTTCTCCGGTGCCGAACGGCGTTGGGCGGAGTCCCATGTGTCTCTGTTTGAGTGACCGGTTTCGCCATAACAGCAACAACCGGTGTCACAATAATACTCGACAGGGGTCGATTTCCGGGTGATTCCTGTCGCAGTATGTGACTTTGAGGCACTCATCATGCCCGAGCAGAAGCGCGGTACCCCACGGAGCGACTTCGGCACGCATGGACCCGCCCGCCTTCAATTCCTCTCCTCCCGCACGCGCTTCGAGGCGTGTCCCGACGGAAGATCCAGACGAGCCCATGACAGACCAGACCTCCGGCACCGGATCACGCATATCCGGGGAAAGCCGGTCGAGACGCGCTCCGCGCAAGCGCCGCCGCGGCCTCAAGATCACGCTCGGTGTCCTGCTCGTCCTCCTGCTCGCGGGGGGCGGCACCGTCTACTGGCTGTACAGCCAACTCGACGGGAACATCAAGGGCGTCGACATCGACGAGGCGCTCGGCGACGACCGCCCGGAGAAGCTGCCCACCACCGGCCAGAACCTGCTGGTCCTCGGATCCGACTCGCGTGCCGGGGCGGAGAACAAGGAGCTGGGCGGCGGGGGCGACGTCAGCGGCGCCCGCTCGGACACGGCGATGGTGGTCCACATCCCCGAGGGCAGGACCAAGGCCGTCGCGGTGTCCATCCCGCGTGACACGCTGGTGACCCGGCCCGAGTGCGCCAAGGCCGACGGCTCGCAGCAGCCGTCCGAGAAGCGCGTGATGTTCAACTCCGTCTACTCCCAGCTCGGTCCGGCGTGTGTGGTCAAGACCGTCGAGAAGATGTCCGGTGTCCGGATCGACCACTACCTGGAGATCAACTTCGCCGGGTTCAAGGATCTGGTCGACGCCATCGGCGGTGTCACCGTCGACGTCCCGCAGGACATCGACGACAAGTCCTCCGGCCTCAAGCTCACCGCCGGTCCGCACAAGCTCGACGGCACCCAGTCCCTCGCCTACGTACGCACCCGGCACGGCGTGGGCGACGGCAGCGACCTCGGCCGCATCGGCCTCCAGCAGCAGTTCCTGCTGGCACTGCTGAGCGAGGTCAAGTCCCAGGACCTGCTGGGCAGTCCCACGAAGTCGTACAAGATCGCCGACTCGGCCACCAAGTCCCTGACCACCGACTCCGGTCTGGCCTCGCTGAAGTCGCTCGGGGACTTCGCCCGTTCGATGAACGGTGTCGACCCGGCCACCATGGAGACCATCATGCTGCCGGTGGCGTACGACAAGAAGGACCCCAACCGGGTCGTGGCGGCCGAGCCGCAGGCCGGTGAGCTGTGGAAGGCCATCCATTCGGACAGCACCGTCCCGGAGTCGGCGAAGAAGTCGCCCGCCACCGGCGGCTGAGCGGGCCCTGCGCCCCGGCGCGTGACACGCTGCCGGAATGCTGAGCGAACCGGTACTGGTGATCGTCGACGCCGCGAACGTGGTCGGTTCCGTCCCCGACGGCTGGTGGCGGGACCGGCGCGGGGCGGCGGAGCGGCTGCGGGACTCCCTGGTCCCGTACGCCGCGGACGGCCTGCCCGGACTCCCCGGCCCCGTCGAACTCGTGCTGGTCGTCGAGGGCGCGGCCCGGGGGGTCGGGCCGGTGCCGGGGGTGCGGGTCGAGGCGGCGGACGGCAGCGGGGACGACCGGATCGCCGAGCTGGCCGCCTCCCGGGGCGAGCGCCCCTGCGTCGTCGTGACCGCCGACCGGGGGCTGCGGCAGCGGGTCGAGGCGTACGGTGCGCGGTGCGTGGGCCCGCGCACGGTACGGCCGCTGCCCCGGCGCCCCGAGCGCCGGGAGCGGCCGTGACAGCCCTCAGCGGCCGGCCGTCATCCGGCTGTGGCCGCGCCCGTACGCGAAGTAGAAGATCGCACCGAGCACCATCCAGGCCCCGAACCGCAGCCAGGTCTCCGCGGGCAGGTTGAGCATCAGCCAGACCGAGGCGGCCACCGACGCGATCGGGAGCAGCGGCACCCACGGGGCGCGGAAGGCGCGGGGCAGGTCGGGGCGGGTGTGGCGCAGGACGACCACCCCGAGGGCCACGACGACGAACGCGAAGAGCGTGCCGATGTTCACCAGGGTGGCCAGTTCGTTGATGCTCGTGAACCCGGCGATCACCGCGATGATCACGCCGAGCAGGATCGTGGGACGGTACGGGGTGCGAAAGCGCGGGTGCGTCTTGGAGAAGAACCTCGGGAGCAGTCCGTCGCGGCTCATCGCGAAGAACACCCGGGTCTGGCCGAGCAGCAGGATCATGCAGACCGTGGTGAGGCCGACCGCGGCACCGAAGCTGATCACCCCGGCGTAGAAGGGGTGCCCGACCGCCTTGAAGGCGTCCGCGAGCGGGGCACTCACCGAGAGCTCGGAATAGGGCTGCATGCCGGTCACCACGACGGACACGGAGACATAGAGCACCGTGCAGATGATGAGCGAGCCGAGGATGCCGCGCGGCATGTCCCGCTGCGGGAGCTTGGTCTCCTCCGCCGCGGTGGCCACCACGTCGAAGCCGATGAAGGCGAAGAAGACGACGGAGGCGGCGGTGAAGATGCCCATGACGCCGAAGTTCGTGGGTGCGTAGCCGAACATCAGCTGGACCAGCGGGGCGTTCAGGCCGGAACCGGCGGGCTGCGGTTCGGCCTTCGGGATGAAGGGCGTGTAGTTGTCGGCCTCGATGAAGAAGAGACCGGCCACGATCACGATCAGGACCACGGCCACCTTGACCGCGACCACGACCGTGGTGACCCGGGCCGACAGCTTCATGCCGAGCACCAGGATGACGGTCAGCAGCAGTACGAGGCCGAAGGCCAGGATGTCGAAGCCGAACCCCGCGGCCACATCGGTCCCCGAGAGCACGTCGGGGAGCGCCCAGTGGACGTTGTCCAGCAGTGAGCGCACATAGCCGGACCAGCCGACCGCGACCACCGCCGTGCCCAGCGCGAATTCCAGCACCAGGTCCCAGCCGATGATCCAGGCCACCAGTTCGCCCAGGGAGGCGTACGAGAAGGTGTACGCGGAGCCGGCCACCGGGACGGTGGAGGCGAACTCGGCGTAGCAGAGCGCGGCGAGGGCGCACACGACGCCCGCGACCACGAAGGCGATGGCGGTGGCGGGCCCCGCCGTCTCCTTGGCCACCTTGCCGGTCAGCACGAAGATGCCGGTGCCGATGATGACGCCCACTCCGAAGACCGTGAGGTCGAGGGCGGAGAGGGACTTCCTGAGCGCGTGCTCCGGTTCTTCGGTGTCACGGATGGACTGTTCGACCGTCTTGGTCCGGAACAGCCTGTTCCCGCTGGGTGGTGTGTCCTGCTGCGCGCTCACCGGCGTACCTCCACGCGTTCGTCGTGAACGCCATGATTGGGACACCACCGGCCGCCCAGCGCGGCACCGGCCCGCTTTCACGCGAATGGGCCGGTCGGACCACTCGTACAGGGTGGTCCGACCGGCCCATCGGCCGTACGGGTCAGTCGCGGGCGGGCTCCGCGGCGTGGCTCGTGTAGCCGCCGTCGAGCTTGGCGACCAGGCCGGTGACCTGGCGGGCGATGTCCGGAGCGGTCAGCCCGATCTCGGCCATGACCTCCTTGCGGGAGGCGTGGTCGAGGAAGACCGGCGGAATGCCGAAGTCCCGCAGGGGTACGTCGACCCCGGCGTCGCGCAGCGCCTGGGCGACGGCGGAGCCGACGCCGCCGGCCCGGCTGTTGTCCTCGACGGTGACGACGACCCGGTGCCGCTCGGCGAGCGGGGCCATCGCCTCGTCGACGGGCTTGACCCAGCGGGGGTCGACCACGGTGGTGGTGATGCCCTGGGCGGCCAGCAGATCGGCGATGTCCAGGCACATCGGGGCGAGCGCCCCGACGGAGACCAGCAGGACGTCCGGCCGGGAGGTGCCTGGCTCGCGCAGGATGTCCATGCCGCCGACCCTGCCGACGGCCTTGACGGCCGGGCCGACCGCGCCCTTGGAGAAGCGGACCACGGTCGGCGCGTCGTCGACGTCCACGGCCTCGCGCAGCTGCGCGCGGACCTGGTCGGCGTCGCGCGGGGCGGCGATCCGGAGCGTGGGGACGCACTGGAGGATCGACATGTCCCACATGCCGTTGTGCGAGGCGCCGTCCGTGCCGGTGACCCCGGCCCGGTCCAGGACGAAGGTGACGCCGCACTTGTGCAGCGCGACGTCCATCAGGACCTGGTCGAAGGCGCGGTTCAGGAAGGTGGCGTAGACCGCGAAGACGGGGTGCAGTCCGCCGGTGGCGAGGCCCGCCGCGGAGACCGCGCCGTGCTGCTCGGCGATCCCGACGTCGTAGATCCGGTCCGGGAAGGCCTCCTCGAACTTGCCGAGGCCGACGGGCTGGAGCATGGCCGCGGTGATCGCGACGATGTCCTTGCGCTCCTTGCCGAGCTTGACCATCTCCTCGCCGAAGACCGAGGTCCAGTCCAGGCCGGAGGTGGAGATCGGCAGACCGGTGTCCGGGTGGATCTTGCCGACGGCATGGAAGCGGTCGGCCTCGTCCTGGAGCGCCGGGGTGTAGCCACGGCCCTTCTCGGTGAGGCAGTGCACGATGACCGGTCCGCCGAAGCGCTTGGCACGCTGGAGCGCGGACTCCAGGGCCTCGATGTCGTGTCCGTCGATGGGGCCGACGTACTTCAGGCCGAGGTCCTCGAACATGCCCTGCGGGGCGATGAAGTCCTTGAGGCCCTTCTTGGCGCCGTGCAGGGTCTCGTACAGCGGCCGGCCGAGGACGGGCGTGCGCTCCAGGAGGTCCTTGCCGCGCGCCAGGAACCGCTCGTAACCGTCGGTGGTACGCAGGGTGGCCAGGTGGTTCGCGAGGCCGCCGATGGTCGGAGCGTAGGAGCGCTCGTTGTCGTTGACCACGATGACGAGCGGGCGGTCCTTGGCGGCGGCGATGTTGTTCAGCGCCTCCCAGGCCATACCGCCGGTGAGCGCGCCGTCACCGATGACCGCGACGACATGGTCGTCCTTGGCCAGCACCTCGTTGGCCTTGGCGAGGCCGTCGGCCCAGCCCAGCACCGTCGAGGCGTGCGAGTTCTCGATGATGTCGTGCTCGGACTCGGCGCGGGAGGGGTAGCCGGACAGCCCCCCCTTGCTCTTGAGCCGCGAGAAGTCCTGGCGGCCGGTGAGCAGCTTGTGCACATAGCTCTGGTGGCCGGTGTCGAACAGAACCTTGTCCCGGGGCGACTCGAAGACCCGGTGCAGGGCGATGGTCAGCTCGACCACACCCAGGTTGGGCCCGAGGTGGCCGCCGGTCTTGGACACTGCGTCGACGAGGAAGGTACGGATCTCCCCGGCGAGCTGCTCCAGCTGTTCGAGGCTGAGCCGGTCCAAATCACGCGGTCCCTCGATGCGGGTCAGCAGGTCCACCCGTGCCTCCTTGCGTTGAGCTGGTCGAGCGTGCCGATCCGATGAGTCTAATGTTCCGCCCGCCGACGCGGGCATCGGGCGGGGGTGTGCTGTCACACCAGCGGCGGATGCACGACCGTGCCCGGCGCCCTGTCGGGGGCGCCGGGCACGGTCCGGTGCAGGCCGGGAGGGTTATGGCCGGGCGGGACGGGCCGGACAGCCTTCAGGCGCGGCCCGCGGTCTTCTGGGTGCGGCGGGACACCGAGTCGATCACCACGGCGGCCAGCAGGACCGCTCCGGTGATCATGTACTGCACGGCGTTGGCCATGCCGATCATGTTCAGGCCCTGCTGGATCGACTGGATGACGATCATGCCGAGCAGCGCGGACCAGACCTTGCCCCGGCCGCCGAAGAGGCTGGTGCCGCCGATGACGGCGGCGGCGATGACCAGCATCAGGGTGTTGCCCGCGCCGACGTTCTTGGTGGCGCCGCCGGAGAGGCTGGCGATGAAGAGTCCGCCGAAGGCGCCCAGGGTTCCGGACACGGCGAAGACCGTGATCCGGATCCGGTCGACGTTGATACCGGCGCGGCGCGCCGCCTCGGGGTTGCCGCCGACCGCGAAGACCTGGCGCCCGAAGGCCGTACGGCGGGCGACGAAGTCCGCGATCACCAGGACGGCGAGGAAGAGCACCAGGGCGAGCGGCAGGCCGCGGGCGCCGGACGGCTCGTTGAGGACGTACGCGACGACGAAGCACAGGACCGCGACGACACCGGTGCGCAGCACGATTTCGGCGGTGGGGCGGGAGGGCAGGCCGGCGGCCCTGCGGCGCCCGCTGTCCACCAGGAGCGAGGCGGCGTACGCGACGACGGCGACCAGCGCCAGGCCGTAGCCCGCCGCCTTGTCCGCGAAGAAGTAGTTGGTGAGGTTCTCGACGACACTGCCGGACGGCGTGTTGATCGAGCCCTCCCCGCCCATCATCCAGTCCTGGAGACCGCTCCAGCCGAGGAAGCCCGCCAGGGTGACCACGAAGGCCGGTACGCCGATCTTGGCGAAGAAGAAGCCGTGCAGCGCGCCGAGGGCCGTGCCGGAGAGCACGGCGACCAGGATCGCCGTCCAGTCGTTCCAGCCGTTGTTGACGTTGAGCACGGCCCAGACGGCCGCGCCGACGCCCGCGACGGATCCGACCGAGAGGTCGATCTCGCCGAGCAGCAGCACGAACACGATGCCGACGGCCATGATGCCGATGCCGGAGCTGTAGACGGCGATGTTGGCGACGGAGCTGGCGGAGAGGAAGTTGCTGTTCTGGAACTGGAAGACGACCGCGATGACGATCAGGCCGACGAAGACCGGCAGCGATCCGAGTTCACCGCCGCGTACCTTGCGGCTGAACTCCGACCAGTAGCCCTTGATGCCCTCCTCGCGGATGAGCAGGCGGGGGTCGACGGCGGGTATCGGGGCCGCGGTCGGCTCGGCGGCCGGGGCCGTCGCGGTCTTCCCGGTGGCGGCCGGCGCCCCGGGGGGAGCCGGCTTCTCCGTGGACGTTCCGGGGGTCTTGGCGAGGTCGCTCACTTCGCGTCCTCCTTCGTGGCCGTCGTGGCCGTGATCGTGGCCGTGCGTGCCTGGCGACGCGTGACGGCATTGTCCGTGGCGCCGGTGATCGCGGCGATGATCTCTTCGTGCGAGGTGCTCGCCACGTCGAAGACCCCGTTGTTGCGCCCCAGGCGGAGCACCGCGACCCTGTCCGCGACGGCGCGGACGTCGGCCATGTTGTGGCTGATGAGGATGACGCCGTGGCCGCGCTCGCGCAGCCGCTCGACGAGATCGAGGACCTGGGCGGTCTGCTCGACGCCGAGGGCCGCTGTCGGCTCGTCCAGGATGACGACCTTGGGGTCGCCGATCAGGGCACGCGCGATGGCGACGACCTGGCGCTGACCGCCGGACAGCGAGGCGACCGGGATCCGGACGCTCGGAATCCGGATGGAGAGCGTGTCCAGGAGCTCCTTGGCGCGCTTCTCCATGGCGATCTCGTCGAGGACGGAGAACGCGCGCAGTTCGCTGCCGAGGAAGAGGTTGGCGACGACGTCGAGGTTGTCGCAGAGGGCCAAGTCCTGGTAGACGGTGGCGACTCCGAGTTCCTGGGCGTCGTTGGGCCGGTTGATCCGGACCGTCCGCCCTTCCCACTCGATGGCGCCTTCGTCGATCGGGTGGACGCCCGAAATGGTCTTGACGAGCGTCGACTTGCCGGCGCCGTTGTCGCCGACCAGGGCGACCACCTCGCCGGGGTGAATCTCCAGGTCCACGTCGGTGAGCGCCTGGACGGCGCCGAACCGCTTGGAGATTCCGCGCAACGCCAGCACGGGCGTAGCGGACACGTGAATCATCTCCTTCGCCGCCTGACCGGCGGGGATGGTGCTGCTGAGCAGGGGGGTGTGCGAGGGGAGCCCGGCGCCCGCCCCTGCCTGCGGGGCGTTGAAGGGGGCGGGTGCCGGACCGGCTGGGGTGTCCGGAGACACGTGTCCGCGGGGGCCGCCACGCGATCCCGCGGGCTCCGGGGCCGTACCGCGGGTTCTCCGGGCCCGTAGCGCGGGCTCGGGGCCGTACCGCGGCCCTACTTGATGCCGGCTGCCTCGCAGGCCGCCTTGTACTCGGCCGTGCAGATGTCCGTGGACTTGTAGACCTCGTCCGCGATGATCGTGGAGGCGATGTTCTCCTTCGTCACGACCTGCGCGTCGTACAGCTTGGCCGGGATGCCCTTGAACTCGCCCGTGAGGCTGTCGACCTTGACCGGGGTCAGGTCGTCGATCTTCTCGCCCTTCAGGAGCCGCACGGCGACCTCGGCGGTGGTCTCGGCCTCCGGCTTGATCTGCTTGTAGATCGTGAAGGACTGATCACCCTTCAGTATCCGCTGCAGGCCCGCCAGTTCGGCGTCCTGGCCGCCGACGGGGACCTTCACACCCTGCTTGGCCAGCGCGGTGATGATGCCGCCCGCCATGCCGTCGTTGGCCGAGTAGACGCCCTGGAAGCCCGACTTGCCCAGCGAGTCGATGGCGGCACCCATCTTCTTGTTCGCCTCGTCCGACGACCAGTCCGGGATGTCCTGCTCGTAGACGACCTTCTTGACCTGGGTGTCCAGGACGCTGTGGGCGCCCTTCTTGAAGAGCGGCGCGTTCGGGTCGGTCGGCGAACCGTTGATCATGACAACGTTGCTTTCCTTGGCCTTGGCGCCCAGCGCCTTCACCAGACCCTCACCCTGGAGGCGGCCGATCTTCTCGTTGTCGTACGAGACGTACGCCGAGATCGGGCCCTCGGCGAGCCGGTCGTACGCGACGACCTTGACGCCCTTCTTCTCCGCCTGCTGCACCCAGGACTTGGTGGCCTTGTAGTCGACCGAGTCCAGGATGATGACCTTCACACCCTGCGTGACCAGCGCGTCGAACTGCTTCTTCTGCGTCTCGGTGTCCTGTGCGGCGTTGTTGTACTTGACCTCGCAGTCGTCGCACAGTTCCTTGATCTTCGCCTCCATGATGGGGCGGTCGAACGTTTCGTAACGCGTCGTCTTGTTCTCCGGCAGCAGCAGGCCGATGGTCTTGCTGTCGCCTCCGCCGTCGGACTCCGCGTCGTCGCCGGCCTTGCCGCAGGCGGCGAGGGAGACGGCCATGGAAATGGCCGCCGTACCGATGACGATGCGTCGCGTCATTGCGATCATGGGGGTTTGCCTCCCTGACGTGGCCGCAACGTCGCGGCCGAGGTGGACGGAAGTCAACTCGGCCGCAACGTCAGCGTCAAGGAGTAAATTCTTAACGAGATGACAACGGTGCCATTCGTTATCTAAGTGAAGGCAGGAGTGCCTGCGGGGAAAGTGTTCTCCAAAAGGGTTGAATCCCCCATCTCGCTGAGTACCAGGGCCAGCGCGCCCAGCACCTCCGCCCGTCCGCCGAGCGCCCCGGGCAGCACCGAGAGCTGCCGCGCCGCGCTGGGGATGGCGTACCGGGACACCGAGTCGCGGATCGGCCCGAGCACCAGCTCACCGGCCTCCGCCAGGGAACCGCCGAGCACCACCCGGCTGGGGTTGAGCAGGTTGCACAGATTGGCCACCCCGCTGCCGATGTGCCGCCCCACGTCACCGACCACCCGGCGGCAGCCCGGGTCACCCTCGCGGGCCAGCTGGACCACCCGCTCCATGGTGAGATCGGAACCGTGGCTGGGCTGGAGCAGGGGCAGGACGTACCGGGCGGCCGTGAAGGTCTCCAGGCAGCCCCGGTTCCCGCAGCGGCACACCGGTCCCGACTCGTCGAGCGTGATGTGCCCGATCTCGCCGGCCGTGCCGCCGGGGCCCCGGTAGATGGTCCCGTCGATCACCAGACCGGCGCCGACACCGCTCGCGACCTTGATGTACGCCAGATCGCGCACCCCCCGTCCGCTCCCCCAGACCAGCTCGCCCAGCGCCCCGAGGTTGGCGTCGTTGTCGACGTACACCGGAACACCGAGCCGCCCGGCGAGCTCCTGGCTCGGATTGATCCCCGTCCAGCCCGGCAGGATCGAGGTGGAGCCCAGGGTGCCGGACTCGACGTCGATGGGGCCGGGGACACCGAGACCGACGCCGATCACCTTCTCCGGGCTGATCCCGGTGTTCTCGATCAGACGCCTGACCAGCGTCTCCGCCCGTCCGAAGCCCTGCGCGGACGAGGCGTCGACGTCCAGCGGCTCGGACTCCTCCGCCAGCACCTGGTGGGCCAGATTGCCGACGGCCACCCGCAGATGCGTGTGGCCGAAGTCGACCCCCACGACGATGCCCGCGTCCCCGCTCAGCGAGACGCTGCGGGCCCGGCGGCCGCCCGCCGAGGTGGGGGTCACCTCGACCGTTCCGCCGTCCTTCAACTCGCGGACGATATTGGAGACGGTGGCTGCGGAGAGGCCGGTGCTCCTGGCGATCTCCGCCTGGGTGAGCGACCCGGCCATCCGTACGGCTCGTACGACCCGCTCAAGGTTGGCCCGATGCAGAGACGTCTGCGACCCGGGAGTCTCCATCGACTCATCCACTCCTGCCCTTGGCGGACGGCGCGGAAGGCCGTCCCGGTCGGGGCCGCACCAAATGGGGCCCCGACTTTTCTCCAACATGTGAACTCCAAGCTGAACGTTCTGGGGCACCTCCCGTCAAGACCTGAGCGCGCAGGGCCTGGCGGGACGGCCGGCGCGGCGCGCCGTCCGCCGCCGGATCCGGCGGAAACGCCAGGTGGACGCGGAAATGCCCCGGCGGATGTACCTGCCGGGGCATTCACCGTTCGCACGGAATGCGCGAACGCGGAGACCGAGCGGACGGAATTACTTCAGAGCGCCCGCCGTCATACCCGAAACGACCTGCCGCTGGAAAATGATGTACGCCCCCAGAACGGGAAGCATCGCGATCACCAGACCGGCGAAGAGACCGGAATAGTCGCTCTTGTATCCCTGGCTGGCCGCCAGCTCGACCAGCCCCTGCGCGAGCACCCTCTTGTCCGGGTCGGTGTTCAGCACCGTGGGCAGCATGTACTGGTTCCACTGGCCCAGGAAATTGAAGATGCCGACGCTGATCAGACCGGGCTTGGCCATCGGCAGCATGACCTGGAAGAACGTACGGGTGTGGGAGGCACCGTCGATGATCGCGGCTTCCGCGATCGAGGTCGGCAGCGTACGGAAGAACGAGGTCAGGAAGAACACGGTGAACGGCAGCGAGTACGCGATGTACACGAGGATCAGGCCGTGGATCGTGTTCAGCAGCCCCAGATTGTCCAGGACGTAGAACAGCGGGACCAGCGCCAGCATGACCGGGAAGCTCATCCCGCCGACGAACAAGAAGTAAATGAACCGGTTGCCGGGGAACTCGAAGCGCGAGAGCACATAGGCCGCCATCGACCCCAGGACCAGGGTGCCGACGAGCGACCCTCCCACCACCAGGATGGTGTTGAGGAAGTACTCGCTCATGTTGGCCTGGTTCCAGGCCCTGCCCCAGCTGGAGAAGTCCAGCGAGCCGGGCAGCGACCAGGGGGAGTTGAAGATGTCCGTGTCGCTCTTGAACGAGGACATCACCGCCCAGAACAGCGGCATGACGACCATGATGGCCCAGAGGATCAGCATCCCGTGCGAGAAGACGTTGAGGACGTGGCCCTCGCCGCTCTTCCTCGGGGCGGAGCCGCCCTCGCGGGCCCCGCCGGTGCGCTGCTCCGGTACGGCCGGCCCACCGGGTGCGGTGGAGCCGGCGGGACCCGGGTGGCCCGACGGGCCGGTGGGAGGGGTTTCAGTGGTCTTCATCAGAACTCCAGCCGCTCGCGCCGGCCCAGCCGCATCACGATGGCGGCGAACGCCAGCGTCACGAGGAGCAGGGCGACACCGATCGTGGTCGCATAGCCCGCCTGTCCGTCACGGAACGCCGCCTGGTACACGTACAGCGGCAGGACGGTCGTCGAGTAGTCCGGTCCGCCGGGGCCGACACTCATGATGTGGACGACGGCGAAGCCCTCGGCGCCGAGCGCCAGGATGCCCATGTAGACCCAGCCGGACTGGACCGTGTCCCACAGCAGCGGCAGCGTGATCCGGAAGAAGGTCGTGAAGCGGCTCGCGCCGTCCAGCAGCGCCGCCTCGTAGAAGTCCTTGGGGATGGAGGCCATGCCCGCGGAGAACAGCACCACGAAGAAGCCGACCGTGCACCAGACGAGGACCGCGGCGATGCACCACAGGGCCAGCTGGGGATCGCCCAGCCAGTCCGGCACGTCCTCGAAGCCGAAGGCCTTGAGCGTGCCGTTGATCATGCCCTGGGCCGGGTCGAAGGCGAACTGGAACAGGATGGCCACGATCGCGATCGAGAGCACCTGGGGGAAGAAGTAGGCGATCTTGTAGAAGCCCGAGCCGCGCACACCCGCGATGGCGGCGCCCCTGCGCCGCCGCCCGCCCACATTGAGCATGAAGGCGAAGAAGAGCGCCAGGCCGAGCGTCACCAGCGGCAGCAGCACCGCCAGCAGCACACTGTGCTGCAGGGATTTCCAGAAGACGTCGTCATCGAACATCTTGGTGTAGTTGTCGAAGCCGACCATCTTGAAGTCGGGGCTCAGACCCGTCCAGTCCGTGAACGAGTAGTAGATGGACTGGATGAACGGCCAGATGACGAAGATGACGTACAGCGCCATCGGCACCACCAAGAACCCGACTATGAACCGGTATTTACCGTGTTGCATCGTTACCGACTCCGACCTTCCTGCGCTGCCGCCGCTGGTGACGCATTGTCACTGGTGCTTGTAGTGCTTGATGGACTGGTCCTTGGCCGCCGCGTCCGCGAAGGCCTGGATCTTCTTGATGGTCTCCGCCGGGTTGGCGCGGCCGGCCATCATCTCGCCGAGCGCGGCGACACCGATCTGCTCCTTCTGGAGCTTCACGTACCAGTCCTGCAGGCGCGGGTTGACCACGTTGGTGCCGGCCTTCTCCAGCGCGGCGACGCCCGCCTTCAGGCCGTCCGACAGCTCGATGCCCTCGGTGCCGCCGTTGAAGGCGGACAGGGACTTGCTGCTGGAGGTGAAGACCTTGGAGGACGCCTCGCTGAGCATGATGCGCAGCTGCTCCATGCCGCCCTCGGGGTTCTTCGCCTTCGCCGGGACGATGAAGGGCTCGCCGCCGGATGCCCACATGGTGCCGAAGGGCAGCGCATCGGAGGAGTCGAGGCTGGAGGGAGCGCCCACGGACAGCTTGAAGTCCTTGGGGATGATCGCCGCTTCCTCGTTCTCGACCCAGGAGCCGTTCGGGATGAACAGCGCCTTGCCGCGGGCCCAGGCGCCCTGCGAACCGCGGTGGTCCAGGCCCGGGGTGCCCTTGAGGATGTAGCCCTTGGCGTAGAGCTCGTAGTACGCGTCGAAGGCCGCCTTGACGGCGGGGTGCTCCCAGGCCTTCGGCTCCAGGTTGTCGATCGCGTCGAGGACCTCGACGCCGCCGATCTTGGCGATGAACGGGTAGAGCGAGAAGGGCAGGTAGTAGGGGTGCTTGCCGGGGTAGGTCCAGCCCGCGATCCCCTGCTTCTTGGCCTTCGCACACAGCGCGAGCATGTCGTCCCAGTTCTCCGGGTACTGGGCGTCGAGCTTGTCCAGCGCGGTCTGGGAGTACCAGACCCCGTAGACGGTGTACGCGTAGTAGAGGATCCAGCACGGGTCGCCGTCGAACTGGCCCATCTCGACGATGCCCGGGCGCAGCGTGTCGCGGACCTTCTTGGCCGGGTCGTCGATGGAGGGCGCGTCGAGCAGCGCGGTGAGGTCCGCGAGCTGTCCCTTCCCGACCAGGACACCCATGTCCATCTGCTGGGCACCGGAGTTGTCGATCAGGTCCGGAGGCGTGCCGCCGTTGAAGCGCGGCTGCAGCACGGACTGGATCTTCTGCGTCTTGGAGAAGGTGACCTTCGCCTTGGGGAAGGCCTTCTCGTAGGACGCCTGGGCGTCCTCGGCGTACTTCGTGCCGTATCCACCGTCGAAGATGACCAGTTCGAGGGGGGCGCTCTCATTGACCGCCAGCGGATTCTTGGCGGACTTCGTGCCCTTTTCGACCTTGTCGTCGCTTCCGCTGTCTCCGCTCGCGCAGGCGGACAGGAAACTCATCGTCGGAACAGCGATCAGGCCGAGTGCGGCAGACCGCTTGATCAGATCGCGACGGCCAAGGCCCTCATTGTTGTGGGCGGAGGTGGATCCCATGCTCAAGTCCTCGCCTTCTCCAGGACTCAGGCGGTGTGCCGGTCACCCGTAAAGATTCGCCTCAGGCGAAGGGCCCCGCCACCGCGGTCAGTTGCGCTTGGGTCAAACAGATATGTACCGGCATTGACGTGCCGCGGGGTATCGGGAGATGACCGTACAGCGCGAACACCTCGGCGTCCCCGCGAACATCCCCCGTCCCCCCGCCGCGCAACCGTGTGAAACAGCTGCGCGGGTGCCGACAGGTATAGTCCACTTGTTGCCAACTGAGCAAGATCGAATACCGGTTTGGGCTGGAGTCTTTCCCGAGTTGAGACCTCTTGGACACCTCGGCACCGTGCGCCCCGATCGCGGGGCACCTATTTCCGCATTACGGTCGATTCACCTGAGCGACCCCTTGCAACACCCTTGACACATCGGACCACTTGGCTCCCTACTGGACCTTGCATCGCGCTATGACAACGTTGTCCAGCACGCTTCCGGGGAGGAATGGCTCGGCATGCAGCCACCACGTGGTCTCCATCAAAACTCTCGAAAGAGACAAAGCCACACAGTCGCCACCATCGCGGCCTCGCTCGCTCTGGTGCTGACGGCCTCCGCGGCCGCCGCCGCGCAACCGGCCGGAACACCCCGGAAGCCCTCCGGTGAGCAAACGTTCAGTTCCTCGTTCGAGGCGGACGAGAAGCAGCCGGACTGGCGCAACACCGTGGAGGAGGGCCCGGACGGCAGACCGAGGGCCTCGGGCGTCGACGGCGGATTCGCCGCCGGGATACCGGGCAATGTCACCGACAAGGTGACGGATCTGCGGGCCGGCGGCGAGAACACCGGCGGCGGCGAGGTCAAGGAGAATCTGATCGACGGCGAACCCGGCACCAAGTGGCTGGCGTTCGAGCCGTCCGGCTGGATCGAGTTCGATCTGGCCGAACCGGTCAAGGTCGTGACATACGCGCTGACCTCGGCCAACGACCACGCCGAGCGGGACCCGAGGGACTGGACCCTGAAGGGCTCCGCGGACGGCCGGACCTGGACGGACCTGGACGCCCGGACCGGGCAGACCTTCGCGAAGCGGTTCCAGACCACGTCGTACGACTTCACCGCCGACACGGCGTACCAGCACTTCCGGCTGGAGATCACGAAGAACAACGGCGCCTCGGACGCGACCCAGCTCGCGGACGTCCAGTTCTCCGACGGCGACACCTCCGCCCCGGCCCCCGACGTCATGCGCAGCCAGGCCGACCGGGGGCCCTCCGGCTCGCCCACCGCCAAGTCTGGCGCGGGATTCACCGGGAGGAAGGCACTTCGCTACGCGGGTACGCACAAGCCGGGCGGCCGGGCGTACTCGTACAACAAGGTCTTCGACGTGAACACCGCCGTCACCAAGGACACCCAGCTCTCCTACCTGGTGTATCCGCAGATGGGCGAGACCGACCTCTCCTACCCGGCGACGCATGTCGCGGTGGACCTCGCCTTCACCGACGGCACCTACCTGAGCGGGCTGAAGGCCACCGACTCCCACGGCGGTGCGCTGACCCCCCGGGGCCAGGCCGACGCCAAGCGGCTCTACGTCAACCAGTGGAACAAGGTCTCCTCGCGCATCGGAACGGTCGCGGCGGGCCGGACCGTCGACCGGATCCTGGTGGCGTACGACTCCCCCGGGGGCCCCGCGAAGTTCCAGGGCTGGATCGACGACATCACGATCGCCCCGAAGGCTCCGGAGAAGCGCAGGGCGCATCTGTCGGACTACGCGCTGACGACCCGCGGCACCAACTCCAGCGGCGGCTTCTCGCGCGGCAACAACATCCCGGCCACCGCCGTCCCGCACGGCTTCAACTTCTGGACGCCGGTCACCAACGCCGGCTCCACGAGCTGGCTGTACGACTACGCGCGCGGCAACAACGAGGACAACCTGCCCACGCTCCAGGCCTTCAGCGCCAGCCACGAGCCGAGCCCCTGGATGGGCGACCGCCAGACCTTCCAGCTGATGCCCTCGGCGAAGGCGGGCACCCCGGACGCCTCTCGCACGGCACGCGCGCTGCCCTTCCGCCACGAGAGGGAGACGGCGAAGCCGCACTACTACGGGGTGACGTTCGAGAACGGTCTCAAGGCCGAGATGACGCCGACCGACCACGCGGCGCGGATGCGGTTCACGTACCCCGGCAAGGACGCGAGCATCGTCTTCGACAACGTGTCGAACGATGGCGGTCTGACACTCGACGCGAAGTCCGCTTCCTTCTCGGGCTATTCGGATGTCAGGAGCGGCGGCTCGACGGGGGCGACCCGGCTCTTCATGTACGGGGCGTTCGACGCGCCGGTCACCGACAGCGGACGGCTCAAGGGCGGTGGCGGTGACGACGTCACCGGCTTCTTCCGCTTCGACGCGGGCAGGGACCGTACGGTCGGCCTGCGGCTGGCCACCTCGTTGATCAGCCTCGACCAGGCCAGGAAGAACCTGGCCATGGAGCTCCCGGCGTCCACCTCCTTCGACCGCGTCGAGCGCCGGGCGCAGAAGGCGTGGGACGGCATCCTGGGCAAGGTGGAGGTCGAGGGCGCGAACGCCGACCAGCTGACGACGCTCTACTCCAGCCTGTACCGGCTGTACCTGTACCCGAATTCGGGCTTCGAGCAGGTCGACGGGAAGAGCAGATACGCCAGCCCCTTCTCCCCGAAGACCGGCACCGACACCCCGGCACACACCGGCGCGAAGATCGTCGACGGCAAGGTGTACGTCAACAACGGCTTCTGGGACACCTACCGCACGACATGGCCCGCCTACTCCTTCCTCACTCCGAAGAAGGCGGGCGAGATGGTGGACGGTTTCGTCCAGCAGTACAAGGACGGCGGCTGGATCTCCCGCTGGTCCTCGCCCGGTTACGCGGACCTGATGACCGGCACCAGTTCGGACGTGGCGTTCGCCGACGCGTACGTCAAGGGCGTGGAGTTCGACGCGGAGGCGGCCTACGACGCGGCGGTCAAGAACGCCACGGTGGCCCCGCCGTCCTCCGGCGTCGGCCGCAAGGGCATGCTGACCTCGGTCTTCACCGGGTACGCCGACACCACCACGCACGAGGGCCTGTCCTGGTCGCTGGAGGGCTACCTCAACGACTACGGCATCGCGCGGATGGGCCAGGTGCTCTACCGGAAGACGAAGAAGGAGCGGTACAAGGAGGAGTCCGCGTACTTCCTCAACCGCGCCCGCAACTACGTCAAGCTCTTCGACGACAAGGCCGGTTTCTTCCAGGGCAGGGACGCCAAGGGCGACTGGCGCCTCCCCTCCGGCCAGTACGACCCGCGCGTCTGGGGCTACGACTACACGGAGACCAACGGCTGGGGCTACGCCTTCACCGCCCCGCAGGACAGCCGGGGCCTGGCGAACCTGTACGGCGGGCGGGCCGGTCTGGGCAAGAAGCTGGACACCTACTTCTCCACGCCCGAGACCGCGGGACCGGAGTTCGTCGGCTCGTACGGGGGCGTCATCCACGAGATGACGGAGGCGCGTGATGTGCGGATGGGCCAGTACGGCCACAGCAACCAGGTCGCCCACCACGCCACGTACATGTACAACGCGGCCTCGCAGCCGTACAAAACGCAGGAGAAGGTGCGCGAGGTCCTCGGCCGCCTCTACACGGGCAGCGAGATTGGGCAGGGCTACCACGGCGACGAGGACAACGGCGAGCAGTCGGCCTGGTTCCTGTTCTCCTCGCTCGGCTTCTACCCGCTGGTGATGGGCAGTGGTGAGTACGCGATCGGCTCGCCGCTCTTCACGAGGACGACCGTGCGCCTGGAGGACGGCCGCAAGCTGGTGGTCAGCGCTCCGAAGAACAGCTCGAAGAACATCTACGTTCAAGGCTTGAAGGTCAACGGCAAGAAGTGGACCTCCACTTCGCTCCCCCACGATCTGCTGGCCAGGGGCGGCACGCTGGAGTTCGACATGGGCTCCCGGCCGTCCGCCTGGGGCACGGGGAAGGACGCGGCCCCGGTGTCCATCACCGAGGACGACAAGGTTCCGTCGCCGCGCGGTGATGTGCTGAAGGGCGGGGGCGCCCTCTTCGACAACACCTCGGCGACCTCCGCGACCGCCGGGTCGGTGGACCTGCCGGTGGGAACGGCGACAAAGGCTCTCCAGTACACGCTGACATCGGGCAGGGCGGACGGAGCCCCGAGCGGCTGGGTCCTGCAGGGGTCCACGGACGGCACGGCGTGGACGGACCTCGACAAGCGGTCCGCGCAGACCTTCGCCTGGGACCAGCAGACCCGGGTGTTCTCGGTGGACCGGCCGGGCGCCTACGCCAAGTACCGGCTGGTGCTCGACCGCCCGGCGACCCTGGCGGAGGTGGAGCTGCTCGGCTGAGGCCGGCACCCTTTCCGGCCCCGTCACCCGGTCGCGGCCGCGACCGGGTGACGGGACACGGACGGGCCATCCGCGTGGGCGGGTGGCCCGTCCGCCTGCGGTGGCGCGGGTGGACGGGCCGCTTGCGGTGGGCGCGGGAGGCGGGCCTGTCATCCGGACAACCCATCCCGCGTATCGGCTAGTCAGGGTACTTCTGTGATTTCGCTTGTGTCTTTATAAGCTTTTGGGGCATTTCGTGGGATCTCTTGGGCGATCAGGTGATCAGTACGACAATCATCTCGGCTAGAAGGAGCTTCCATGCCCATCTCCGCTTCCGTCCGCTCACGCGGCACCCGCACCGGTACCGCGGTGGCCGCGGCCCTCACCGTCGCCGGACTCACCCTGGCCGGAGCGCCCGCGGCACACGCGGCCCCGGGCGACAGCGGCGACCTGAGCGTCCAATCGGCCGGCCAGCAGCGCGGCAACAACCGCGACGGGGCCCCGGTCTGTGCGTTCAAGCTGGTCGCGGCCAACTTCGAGACTCTCCCGGCGGTTCCGTTCACGATCACCGCGCAGCCCCCGACCGTGCCCCCCGGGGACACCCTGGTCGGCACCCTCGCCCTCTCCCAGGGCAGGGCCATCAGCCAGGAGTACCTGCTGCCGGACGGCACGTACCAGCTCCAGTGGGTGGTTCCGGTCGGCCTGAAGCAGAAGACCTTCACCATCGACTGCGAGCGCCAGGACCGGAACCAGGGACGCCAGGGCAACCAGAACGGCCAGGAAGGCCAGGGTGGTCAGAACGGCCAGAACGGCCAGGGTGGTCAGAACGGCCAGAACGGCCAGAGCAGCCAGGGCGGTCAGAGCAGCCAGAGCGGCCAGAGTGGTCAGGGCAGCCAGAACGGTCAGAGCAGCGAGAGTGGCAGCGAGGGCTCCTCGTGGTCCGGTGAGGACAAGGGCAGCCGGCCCTCCGGCGCGGTCCCCGCCGGTGGCGGTGGCGTTCCGACCATGGAGACCGTCAGCGCGGAGAGCGGATCCGGCTTCGGGACGGGCACGGCACTGGCGGCGAGCGCGGCCGGAGTGGCCGGGCTGATCCTGGTCCGCAGGTCGGCACGCCGCCGCGCCAGTGGCGCAGCGTAACGGCCCCCACCGGCGACAGCGGCAGCGAAGAGGCCCGAGTCGCGTATGCCGTCTCACCATGACGGTGTGCGTGACGCTCTCCCTGGTGGCCGGCGTCGCCTGGGCGAGCAGCGGCTCGTCCGAGGACACGTCGGCCGCCGCCCACGGCTCGGACGCCGTGGGCGGCGGCGGGGCCCCGGTCCGGCGGGAACCGGTCCCGGCGGCGAAGGACGTCCCGGCCTCGCACGCACCGCTGCCGCCGTCGGCGCCGGTGGAACTGGCCGTCCCCGCCATCGTGATCGAGGCCCCGGTCACCGGCCTGGGCCTGGACAAGAAGGGCCGGCTGGACGCTCCGCCCATGAGCAGGCCCAAGGAGGTCGGGTGGTACCGCGACGGCCCGGCCCCCGGGGAGGCGGGAACCGCCCTGATCGTCGGCCACCGGGACACCCGCACCGGCCCCGCGATCTTCCTCAATCTGAACGCGCTGCACCGCGGGGACACCGTCAAGGTCCGGCGGGCCGACCGCCGCACTGCCGTCTTCACCGTGGACGACGTGAAGACGTACAAGAAGGAAGACTTCCCCGACGACAAGGTCTACGGCCCGACCGCGCGTCCGGAGCTGCGGCTGCTGACGTGCGGCGGAAGGTTCGACAAGAAGAGCGGCTACTCGGCGAACGTGGTCGTCTTCGCCCATCTCACCGGCCTCAAAACGGCATGAGCCGTCACGCGGGCCGGATGGACGGCCGGGACGGAGGACGGCCGGGGCGCGTGACGGCCCGGGCGCGTGGCGGCCCGGACGCGTGGCGGCCCGGACGCGTGGCGGCCCGGACGCGTGGCGGCCCGGACGCGTGGCGGCCCGAACGCGTGGCGGCCGGTGCCTCGCGCACGAGGGGCCGGCCGCGTCGTCTCCGGCCGGCTCAGTGGGCATCTCCGTCCGGCTCAGCGGGCGTCGCCGCCGCCGGTCTCCGACAGCCCTTCGGGAAGTGCCAGGTTCAGCGCGGTGACGACCGGCTGCCCGTGCTCCGTACCGAGCCGGGAGAGGGCGCCCGTCGCCAGCTGGAAGAGCCGCCCCTCCGCCGGGGTCAGCCCCAGATAGCGGGCGGTGAGCACCCGCAGGAAGTGCGAGTGCGCGACGAGCACGATGTCCCCGTCCCCGGTCCGCTCGGTGGCCGACCGCACCCCCGCGAGGACCCGGTCCGCCCGCGCGCCGACCTCGTGCGGACTCTCCCCCGGGTGTTCGTCGGTGCCGGGGTCGACGCCGTCGGTCCACAGGTTCCACAGGGGGCGGGTGCGGTGGATCTCCACGGTGGTCACGCCCTCGTAGCCGCCGTAGTCCCACTCGCGCAGCTCCGGGATGACCCGGGGCGCGGCCAGCCCGGCCAGCTCGGCGGTGCGGCGGGCCCGTACGGACGGGCTGACCAGGGTGAGCGCGATGTTCCGGCCGGCCAGGAGCGGGAAGAGTGCGCGGGCCTGGCGTTCACCGATGTCCGTCAGCGGCATGTCGGTGTAGCTCGTGTGCTGCCCGGAGCGGGACCACTCCGTCTCGCCGTGCCGGATCAGGATCAGCTCGCCCATGGTCCTACCGCTCTCCGCGCCGAGGGTGCGCGCCTTCCGGCGCTCCGTCATGGTCCGTACCCACGTACCGTATGGCTCGTACACATGTCTTGATCGATTCCCGTGGGGGGACCTCTTGCCGGACAGCTTTCCACCACCGCCGTCGCTGTCACCGCCGCCGTCGCCCTTCTCCTCGTCCGTGCCACCTCCGCCGGCTCCGCGCAGGCAGCGCATCGGGCTGATCGTCACGCTGTCGCTGAGCGGCGGGCTGCTGGCCATGTCGGCCGTGGCGGCACTCGTCTACACGGCGATGGACCGAGCGGCCCCCGAGTCGCTGAAGCGGCTGCCCTCCTCGTCGCCCGCACCGGGCGGGACACCGTCCGCCGAGGCGCTGACGGAGGAGGAACCCGCGGAGGGGGAGCCCTTGGCGGAGCCGACCGGGACCGGTACGGCCCCGCGGGCCGACATCTCGGTCGCCCGGTGCGCGAGGGATTCCGTGATCGGGTGGCCCGAGGCCGATGTGAAGGTCGTCAACGGGTCCGGAAGCACCGCGGACTACATCGTGTTCGTCGATTTCGTGGACAAGGACGGCACCCAGGTCTCCGAGGGTGTCACCACGGTGACCGGCCTGGCCCCCGGTAAGTCGGCCAAGTCGAAGGTGCAGGGCCTCGGTGAGGTGCCGCGCGGTACGAAGTGCCGTATCGCCGAGGTCGAACGGACCCCGTCGAACGGCTGAACCGCGGGGCGGACAGACACAACGTCCCAGCACGCGCACGCCGCACGCCGCACGCCGCACGCCGCCGCGCAACGCGGAGGGGCCGCACCCCGTCACCGGGATGCGGCCCCTCCTGATGCTGCGGGCCCGCCTACTTGCGGATCAGGCTGCGGAGCACGTACTGCAGGATGCCGCCGTTGCGGTAGTAGTCCGCCTCACCGGGGGTGTCGATGCGGACGACACCGTCGAACTCCACACCCGTGTCGGTGGTGACCTTGACCGTGCGCGGCGTGGTGCCGTCGTTCAGCTCGGTGACGCCGGTGAAGGAGAAGGTCTCCTCGCCGGTGAGGCCGAGCGACTCGGCGGTCGCGCCCTCGGGGAACTGGAGCGGGAGGACGCCCATGCCGATGAGGTTCGAGCGGTGGATGCGCTCGTAGGACTCGGCGATGACGGCCTTGACACCGAGGAGCGCGGTGCCCTTGGCCGCCCAGTCGCGGGACGAGCCGGAGCCGTACTCCTTGCCCGCCAGGATGACGAGCGGGGTGCCCGCGGCCTGGTAGTTCTGCGAGGCGTCGTAGATGAACGACACGGGGCCGTCGGCCTGGGTGAAGTCGCGGGTGAAGCCGCCCTCCGTGCCCGGCGCGATCTGGTTGCGCAGACGGATGTTGGCGAACGTGCCGCGGATCATGACCTCGTGGTTACCGCGGCGCGAGCCGTAGGAGTTGAAGTCACGGCGCTCGATGCCGTGCTCCGTGAGGTACTTGCCGGCCGGGGTGTCGGCCTTGATCGCACCGGCCGGGGAGATGTGGTCGGTGGTGACCGAGTCGCCCAGCTTGGCGAGCACCCGGGCGCCGGTGATGTCCTCGACCGGGGTCGTCTCCATCGTCATGCCCTCGAAGTACGGGGGCTTGCGCACGTAGGTGGACTCGGAGTCCCACTCGAAGGTGTTGCCGGTCGGGATCGACAGCGCCTGCCACTGGGCGTCGCCCGCGAAGACGTCCTGGTAGGACTTGTTGAACATGTCCTCGCCGATGGAGTTGGCGACGACGTCGTTGACCTCGGCCTCCGAGGGCCAGATGTCCGCGAGGTAGACCGGCTTGCCGTCCTGGTCGGTGCCCAGGGCGTCCTTGGTGATGTCGACCTTCATCGAACCGGCGATGGCGTACGCGACGACCAGCGGCGGGGACGCCAGGTAGTTCATCTTGACGTCGGGGTTGATCCGGCCCTCGAAGTTACGGTTGCCGGAGAGCACCGAGGTCACGGCCAGGTCGTGCTCGTTGACGGCCTTGGAGACCTCGTCCGGCAGCGGGCCGGAGTTGCCGATGCAGGTGGTGCAGCCGTAGCCGACGAGGTTGAAGCCGACCTTGTCGAGGTACGGGGTCAGGCCCGCCTTGTCGAAGTAGTCGGTGACGACCTTGGAGCCCGGGGCGAGCGTGGTCTTGACCCACGGCTTGCGGGACAGGCCCTTCTCGACAGCCTTCTTGGCCACGAGCGCCGCGGCGACCATGACGTACGGGTTCGAGGTGTTGGTGCAGGAGGTGATCGCGGCGACGGTGACGGCGCCGTGGTCGATCTCGTACGTCGAGCCGTCGGGGGCCGTGACCGTGGTGGGACGGCTCGGGACACCGTTGGCGGCGGCCGGGGAGTCGGAGGCCGGGAAGGACTCCTTGCCCGACTCCTCGTCGTCCGCGACGTAGTTGCGCACGTCCTGCGCGAACTGCGCCTTCGCGTCGGCGAGGACGATACGGTCCTGCGGGCGCTTCGGGCCGGCGATGGAGGGGACGACCGTGGAGAGGTCGAGCTCCAGCTTCTCGGAGAAGTCGGGCTCGGCGGCCGGGTCCAGCCAGAGGCCCTGCTCCTTGGCGTACGCCTCGACGAGGGCGACCTGCTGCTCGTCGCGGCCGGTCAGGCGCAGGTACTTCAGGGTCTCGTCGTCGATCGGGAAGATCGCGGCGGTGGAGCCGAACTCCGGCGACATGTTGCCGATGGTGGCGCGGTTCGCGAGGGAGGTGGCGGCGACGCCCTCACCGTAGAACTCGACGAACTTGCCGACGACGCCGTGCTTGCGGAGCATCTCGGTGATGGTCAGCACGAGGTCGGTGGCGGTGGTGCCCGCCGGCAGCTCACCGGTCAGCTTGAAGCCGACGACGCGCGGGATGAGCATGGAGACCGGCTGGCCGAGCATCGCTGCCTCGGCCTCGATGCCGCCGACGCCCCAGCCGAGCACGCCGAGGCCGTTGACCATGGTGGTGTGCGAGTCGGTGCCGACGAGGGTGTCGGGGTACGCCTGGCCGCCACGGACCATGACCGTACGGGCCAGGTGCTCGATGTTGACCTGGTGCACGATGCCGGTGCCCGGGGGGACGACCTTGAACTCGTCGAAGGCGGTCTGGCCCCAGCGCAGGAACTGGTAGCGCTCCTTGTTGCGGCCGTACTCCAGCTCGACGTTCTGGGCGAACGCGTCGTTGGTGCCGAACTTGTCGGCGATGACGGAGTGGTCGATGACCAGCTCGGCCGGGGCCAGCGGGTTGATCTTCGCCGGGTCGCCGCCGAGCTCCTTCACGGCCTCACGCATGGTGGCGAGGTCCACGACACAGGGGACGCCGGTGAAGTCCTGCATGATCACGCGGGCCGGCGTGAACTGGATCTCCTGGCTGGGCTGGGCCTGCGAGTCCCATCCGCCCAGCGCCCGGATGTGGTCGGCGGTGATGTTCGCGCCGTCCTCGGTGCGGAGCAGGTTCTCCAGCAGCACCTTCAGGCTGTAAGGGAGGCGCGCGGAGCCCTCCACCTTGTCCAGCTTGAAGATCTCGTACGACTCGTCGCCCACGCGCAGCGTGCTGCGGGCGTCGAAGCTGTTCGCCGACACGACAGTCTCCTTCTTCAATGTGCGCGTACTACCGCGCCGCGCCTCATTGGCGGCCGGCGCCGCGTGGTGCCGCCTACGGCCCCGACCATCCGCTAAGGTAAGGCTTAGTTAGGTAACCCTTACCGAGCGGCGGCTGCGGTGCGCCTCGGCAGATATCTCGATGTCGAGATAACTCTAGTACATCGCCGCCTCCCGGTCATGCCCGGGCGCCCCCGATCTCTCGCGGCGAAGGTTGAGCGTTCCCGGCGAACGCCGGTGGCGGCTCGGTGTTCCCAGCGAGTGCTGAGCGGCCGTTGAGGCCTGGTTGTCCGGGGAGACGGCGGGGAAGCGTTACGCGCGTACGGCGATCCGTACTCAGCGCCTTCGACCTGGACTTCGTCGCCGCCGGCCGGTGGCGGCGTGTCGCGTCGGGTGCCGGGTGCCGGGTGGAGCGTCCGGTTGGAGGGTGTGGCGCCGGTACGCGGGTTCCGCTGGAACGAGGGTGCCCGCAGTTTCGCGGGCCGGTACTACGCGTGACGACCAGCGGCCATGGGGGCTACGAGTCGTGGCCGGAGCGGGACCGTCCGATTCCGCTGGACTTCGCCCCGGACGTGGTGGGGAACGCCTCCCAGCCGTTCGGGCTGCACTGGCGCGGGGAGGGTGAGGGGCGGCGGCACGCGCCTGACTGCTTCGTTTCGTAGGCGTTGCCGCGGTTGAGCAGGAACGGGCCGATGGCGACCCTCCACACAGAGTCCTCATCGTCCGGGCCCCACAGGCGAGCACCCGGCCTGTACTCGGTCATCCCATTGACGTCGGCGGACATGCCGAGATCTGCCTACATCGCCCTGGAATCGAGCCGAAGCACGGTAGGTGTCACCGGCGGCGTCGGCCGACCTGCGGCTTCGACCGGGCGAAGGAAGTACGAGGGTTGTCACCGGGACGGCACGCCGTCTGTCATCAGCAGCGCTCAAGGCCCGATCGGCTCCGACGTGCCGCCGACGGCCTGCGCCGCCCAGCAGTCGCGACGGATGGAAGCTGTTCCGGAACCCGTGCGCCGGACCGTGACGGAGGTCGGGTCGACCGGTCACAGACCGGCGACGTCCCGGGCCTTTTTCAGCACGGAGCCGAGCGCGTCCACCGCGGCGTCGTGCCGCCTCGCGCGCGCCGCCCGGTCCGCCGGTACCAGCCGCGCGGCGGCCTGCACGGCACAGGCGTCCGGGTCGCCGAAAGCGGTCTGCGGGTGCTCTCCCGTATCCGCGCAGTGCGTCGTGACTTCCTTGACCGCCTGGAGCACCACTGCCCGGTCAACGCCCGGCCGCATGGCCAGCCGTACCTGAAATCGAGCCATCCACTTTTCGCGGTCCTTGTCCCTCGCCGCGTCCGTTGTCCGGTCCTTCTTCGCCATGCGCCCTCCGCGTGATCGGCAGCCGTCCGTCAAGGAGTTGGACGGCCCGGCATCGAAATGGGTTGCACCAGCAAGAAACTGTTGCACCAGCAAGAGACTGATGAGCCCCAGGTGACCACTGTGAGCCACACCGGCTCTACTGGCCCGTCCGCTGTCACAGAACGTCACAGGTCACGGGTTCCGGCACAGCTTCCGACCCCGCGCGGCCCCGCCCGGAAGTCCTGGTGACAGGCCGCCCGCCTTGGTGACAGGCCGCCTGTGTTGGTGGCAGCTGTCGCGCTTCGGCTCAGGAATGGGCCCCTGCATTTCGGTCCCGCTGTTCGTCAGCCGCTCAACCTTCAGCGGGAATGCTCAACCTTCACTACGACAGGACAGCCCCCGACCGCCCGCACCCATTCGGGGTATTCGTCGGGCGGACCGGCCCGTTTCGCTTCCACCGCGTACGAGGCAGCCCCGGAACGGACTCCTCCCGCGTACGGGGCCGGCTCCCCTCGCAGACGCGCCACGCCCCCGCGTACGGGTCAGGCGCCGGACCGCTCGGCGTACTGGTCGCACTCGCCGGTGAAGACCGCCGCGAGCTCGTCGGCGATGACCGAGGCCACCAGCTCCCCCGCGGCCACCCCGTTGACCCCGGCGGGATCCCGGTAGACCTGCATCGCGAGGCCTTCCGTCACGGCGGTGAGCCGGACGGCCGCGGGCCAGGGATCCAGACCCGGTTCGACCTCGCCGCACTCCTTGCCGTTGCGAACGGCCTGCGCGATGTCCTCGCGCAGCCGCCGGGCGGTCTCGATGTCTACGTCGGCGAGGGCGGGCGCGTCCAGGGCCCGGCCGGCGAACGCCCTGGTGACCCGGAACTCGGCGCGACGCCCGTCGTCCAGGGGGATGCACTCGGCCATCGCCTCGCCCAGAACCCGGGAGATGGGCCGCCGGTGCGCGATCCCGGCCCGGATCCGCTCGTCGGCCCGGATCCTGATGCGCGCGGTGACCGCGTTGAACGCGTGGAGCAGCATCTCGTCCTTCGTACGGAAGTAGTGCTGCACGAGCCCCACCGACATTCCGGCGGTGGCCGCCGTGCGGGCGACCGTCACGGCGTCGAGCCCGTGTTCAGAGATGAGTTCACAGACGGCGACGGCGATCTGGCGTCGGCGTTCTTCATGGTCCGCGGTCCTGGGCACTTGATAACCGTACCAGCGTACGGTAAAAACCGTATCGCCATATGGTTATCCGTCCTGACGCCTTCGACAACGGTGAGGAAGCCCCATGCCCAACCGCCTGCGGAGTGCCGCCGCGAACACGGTGGTCCTCCTGCTCTGTCTCTTTCTCTGCACCCCGGTGGCCCCTGCCGCCTCCTACACCCCTAAGGCCTCCGGCGCTTCCGGCACTTCCGGCGCTTCCGGCGCCGAGACTGCCGCCTCGGGCGATGTCATGCCCGACCGCTATGCCGCGATCGACGCCTATGTCCGCGACCGGATGCGGGCCACCCGCACGCCCGGCATCTCCTACGCCGTGGTCGGTCCCGACGGCCCGGTCCATCAGCGGTCCTGGGGCAGGGACGGACGGGGCGAGCGCGTCCGGGCCGGGACACCGTTCCTGTGGGGGTCGGTCGCCAAACCGATCACGGCGACCAGCGTGATGACCCTCGTCCAGGACGGGCGCCTCCGTCTCGACGACCGGGTCGTGGACCATCTGCCGGACTTCCGGTTCGGCGGCGCGGCGCACGCGTCCGGGGTCACGGTCCGCCATCTCCTCGACCAGACCGGCGGACTGCCCGAGTCGGCCACGTTCGAGGTCGCCGACTGCCTCGCCGCCGACTGCCCCCGTCCGGCGGAACGCCTCGGCGCACTGGACGGGGTGCGCCCGCTCGGGCCGCCCGGGACCACGTACGCCTACACCAGCGCCAACTATCTGGTCCTCGCCTCCCTGGTCGAGTCCGTCACCGGGCTCCCCTTCGCCGAGCATCTCCGGCGGAGCGTGTTCGACCCGGCGGGGATGGACGGCGCCATCGCCGACCGGGCCTCGGCCCGGAAGCGGAACCTGTCCCCGGGGCACCGGCTCCTGTGGGGAGTGCCGTCCGCGACCGTCGACGGCGTCGATGACCACGGCGCGGCCTACGGCTACACGGGCGGAGACCTCGACGACCTGGCCGCCTTTGCCTCGTTCCAGCTCAGATCGGGCAGGACCGCCGGGGGCAAGAGCGTCCTCACTCCCGAATCCGTACGGCTGATGCGCGAGGAGGGCAGGCTCCGGCCCACCGGCGCCGGGACCGGATACGGGCTGGGCTGGCGGGTCGGCGGCCTGGACGCGCCGCTCGACGACGCCGTCTGGCACACGGGCGCGACGCCCGGCTACGCGGCGATGCTGTTCCTGCTGCCGAAGCTGAACACCGCCATCGTGCTGGAGCAGAACCTGTACGGCCTGCTCCAGGACGAGGCGCTCATGGAGGTCGGATTCGGCGCCGCCCGGATCCTGGGAACCGGTGAGACTCCCACGAGCAGCCCGTCCGCCGGTGTCTACTACCCGGCCGTCTGGGGCGCCACCGCCCTCGCCGTGACCCTGCTTCTGGCGGTCGGATGGCAGGTCCGGCTCCTGCGCCGCCCGGTCACGGCCGACGCCCGGACCCGCCGCACCGCAGCGACCGCCCTCTGGTGCCTGGCGGGCGCGGCCCCGGTGGCCGCGCTGGTCCGGGCAACGGCCCTGATGGATCCCGACCAGCTGATGAACTGGGTGCCCGACACCTTCGTCGCCGTGTGCGTCGCGGCGGCCGCCGGTGCCGTGACGCTCGCCCTGCGCCTCACCCTGACGATCCGTTCCTGGCGTGCAGGCCGGCAGACCCGGGGACGGACTCCGAGTCCGGTTCCGGGTCCTGGTCCTGGTCCTGGGCAGCGGTCAGCGAGCCGATCGCCCGGCTGAGAGTGCGCTGTTCGTCCTCCGGCAGCCAGCGGCCGGCGTGCACCATGTGCAGGGCCGTGACCAGCCGAATCCCGTCGTCGTCCGTACCGAGATCCCCCAGATACGCCGGCAGCAGGAGCCCCAGGGCCTTGAGATCACCGCGTCGGCACAGCGCGGCGAACAGGGACGTCAGGAGTTCATCGGCGGGCCGTGGTCCGGTGGCGCCCGCGGAGCGCAGCCCTTCGGCGACCGCGAACCGCATGGCGTCCGCGTACGGCCCCGGGGGCGCCTCCCGTACGTGTACGGCAGCCCGCTCGAAGTGCTCGCGCGCCGCGCCGGGTTCGCAGAGATCCCCGTACGCCTTGGCCATGTTCAGGTGAAGGGAGGAGTGGAAGCCCTCGACCCGGTCGTCGGCCACCAGGTCCGCGCGGTCGAGGCACTCCTGGTTCCAGCGCAGTGTCTCCCGGGGCATCGGCTGGTGCCGCGCGACGTAGTGGGCGGCGACGCAGCGCTCGTAGTCGTCGGCGGCCGTGTCCCACGCGAGCCGGAAGAGGTCATGCGCCTCGGCGTCACGGCCCGCGGCCTCGGCCCGCATGCCCCGGGCACACAGGCTGACGACGGGATTGGCGGGGTCCACGGTCACTCTCATCCATCATCCGTTCGCGGGGCGGGGGCTGTTCGAGGAGCGGGGGCTGTTCGAGGAGCGGGGCGCTGCGGGCCGTCCCCGGCGGGCGGGGCTACGCGTCGTCCGCGGTGTCGCGGACCGGCATCACCAGGGTGGTGAAGCTTCCCTGGTCGGCGGAGCGGACGACCACGGGCCGGTCCGGCGACACGATCTCCAGCAGCACGTCGGGCCCCACGGCGGCATCGAGCGCCGAACGGAGCAGCTCCGCGTCGAAGGCGATGCGCAGCGGCGGCCCCGTGCAGAGCGCGGGGAGTGCGGTGTCGGCCGATGCGCCTGCGGTGAGCGTGAGTTGATGCTCGCCGGCGCGCAGGGTGACCGGGGTGCCCGGCGCACCGGCGGCGTCGAGTGCGGCGCCGAGTGCTGCGCGGCCCGTGATCACCCGATGCCGGGCGTCCGGCAGATCGTCGAGGATCATCCGGTAGTCGGGAAACGTCTCGTCGACGGTCGGCAGAGCCCGCGAAGCGCCCCCGCCACGCAGCCACGCACCGTTCCGGTCCACTTCGACGCTCACTTCCGGCAGGCGTACCGCCCAGGCTGCAACGTCTTTCAATTCCCCGACTTCCACGAGGACTTGGCACTCATCTCCTTTCATGAAAGCGGGCCGCAGGGCTCGAACGGCCAGGCGGTAGCGGTCCGTGGCCACCAGACGTATCTCTTCGGCACCGAGCTCGATCAGGACACAGCCGAGCGCCGGGAACTCCTCCCGCGCGGCACCTGACCCCACCGACGGCGCGACCTGCCGTACGGCGCCGGCCAGTTCCGCCCCGCCGACGCGCGCCTTCACCCGCCGCGTCCCGGCGGGCAGGTCGTGGAGGATCGCCGCGATCGCCGACTGTGCCGATGCCGCGGTCTCCCGTACCTTCCCGGCGTGCTCCTCAAGGACGGCACGGGCCTCCTCATCAGTGCCGTCGAGCACCACCGCGGCTTCGCCGAGCGGCACGCCCGCAGCCCGCAGGCGCCGCGCCAGCACCGCACGGGCCACCTGGTCGGGGGCGTAGTAGCGGTATCCCGTCGCCACGTCCACGTGGGCGGGGCGCAGTACGTCGCAGTCGTCGTAGAACCGCAGAGCGCTGGGCGCCAGTCCCACCCGTCGCCCGAAGGCGCCGATGCTCATCAACGCGTCGATGTCGTCCATGAGCGCGATTGTCGGCGTTCAAGCAGCTTGAAGGTCAAACCGCCCTCTCCGGGCATGGGCGGAGCCCTCCGTACGGGCAGGCCCGGACGGCGGTCGGCCCGGCAGCCCCCGGACTGCCGTCGGACTGCCGCCGGACTGCCGCCGGGTTCGCGGAGCACCCCGAACGGGCGCGCACCACGAGCCGGGCCGGGGCGGCGGCAGGACGATGGGCGGGGACCGCGTCCGGACGCGGGCGCACGGCTGCCCGCCGACGCGGGTGAGCGGCCGTCACCCGCCCGGCCGTCACCCCAACGCGCACCCCCGCGCGATCTTCATCTCATATCTGAGATAGCCTGGCGCTATGTCAGACGATTACCTCGTACGCATCGGCAAGCTCATCCGTGACGCCCGTCAGCACCGGGGCTGGACACAGACACAGCTGGCCGAGGCGCTCGCCACCAGCCAGAGCGCCGTCAACCGCATCGAGCGCGGCAACCAGAACATCAGCCTTGAGATGATCGCCCGCATCGGTGAAGCCCTCGACAGCGAGATCGTGTCCCTCGGATACGCCGGTCCCATGCACCTGCGGGTGGTCGGCGGCCGTCGCCTCTCCGGCGCCATCGACGTGAAGACCAGCAAGAACGCGTGCGTCGCGCTGCTGTGCGCGACCCTGCTGAACAAGGGCCGCACCGTCCTGCGCCGCGTCGCCCGGATCGAGGAGGTCTTCCGGCTGCTGGAGGTGCTGAACTCCATCGGCGTCCGCACCCGTTGGATCAACGACGGTATGGACCTGGAGATCGTCCCGCCCACCCAGCTCGACATGGAGGCGATCGACGCCGACGCCGCCCGCCGGACCCGCTCCATCATCATGTTCCTCGGCCCGCTGCTGCACCGTATGGACCAGTTCAAGCTGCCGTACGCGGGCGGCTGCGACCTCGGTACGCGCACCATCGAGCCGCACATGATCGCGTTGCGCCGGTTCGGGCTGGAGATCGCCGCCACCGAGGGGCTCTACCACGCGCAGATCGACCACTCGGTCACGCCCGACCGGCCCATCGTCCTGACCGAACGCGGCGACACGGTCACCGAGAACGCCCTGCTGGCCGCCGCCCGGCACGACGGCACGACCGTCATCCGCAACGCGTCCTCCAACTACATGGTCCAGGACCTCTGCTTCTTCCTGGAGGCTCTGGGCGTACGGGTCGACGGCGTCGGTACGACGACGCTCACCGTGCACGGTGTGCCGCACATCGACGTCGACGTGGACTACTCCCCCTCCGAGGACCCGGTCGAGGCGATGAGCCTGCTGGCCGCCGCCGTGGTGACGGAGTCCGAGCTCACGATTCGCCGGGTTCCGATCGAGTTCCTGGAGATCGAGCTCGCGGTGCTGGAGGAAATGGGCGTCGACTGCGACCGCACGACGGAGTACGCCGCGGACAACGGCCGGACCCGACTGGTGGACCTGACCGTGCGCCCCTCCAAACTGGAGGCGCCGATCGACAAGATCCACCCGATGCCGTTCCCCGGCCTCAACATCGACAACGTGCCCTTCTTCGCGGCCATCGCGGCCTCCGCGCACGGCCAGACCCTCATCCACGACTGGGTCTACGACAACCGGGCCATCTACCTCACCGACCTCAACCGGCTCGGCGGCCGACTGCAACTCCTCGACCCGCACCGGGTCCTGGTCGAAGGCCCGACCCGCTGGCGCGCCGCCGAAATGATGTGCCCGCCCGCGCTGCGGCCCGCGGTGGTGGTGCTGCTGGCGATGATGGCTGCCGAGGGAACCTCCGTACTGCGCAACGTCTATGTCATCAACCGTGGTTACGAGGAGCTGGCCGAGCGGCTGAACTCGGTGGGCGCCCAGATCGAGATCTTCCGCGACATCTGAGAATGCACAAGTGACCACTACGCCACACCCTATCTGACCTGCGTAAATGCAGATTCGGAGGGGTGTGGCCGTAGCTGTGGGACTTCTCCAGGGCCTTGCGTGGAAAGCGAGCCCTCTCCACAAGCCTCCCAGGCCCGCAACACGCCCCACAGATCTCACGGTAGCGAGACCAAGGACCTGCGGCTGCGCGCGCAGGATGGCGGGCCGGCCGTGATCGTCTCGTCGCTGCTCACCCCGATGCGCAACCAGCCGGACGCCACCCCGTTCCAGGGCCGGATGAGGAAGTCCTGCAACATCCGCAGAGTGGAGCGCCGTTCAGGCCGAGGTCGCTGCCAGTGAGGTACCGTGCCGCCGGCCGGACCACAGTGACGGGTCTCTCCACAGCGACGTCCCTTCCTCGGACAGACTCCGTGCGGCGAACCAGCCGTTCGCCCTCCCGCCGCTTCTCGGTGAATGCGCCCTGGCCGGAGCTGCCCCTGCCGCAAATGGACCTGCCCACCTGGCCCGACACCCGACGACTGGACGGTGGTCCGGCGGCCGGCGGGCCGAAGAACTCGCCGCCGGCTCCAGCATGTTGCCGCCCGTGATCCGAAGGCCCTCCCTCTTTCCCACACACGCCACCACCCGCCCGACCTGCCGCTGTGGTGAGGGCAGGGTGCAGTCCGAAGCTTGCCGGGTTCCGCCCAGCGCGAGAGAGCGCGTTCCCCTCCAGCACGGTCGCACCCGCCGCGAAAGTGCGTGCTGCCGCGTGTCGCAAGCCCCCGCACATCGCCCCGCGCCCGTGAGGACTTCCAGCAGGCACTCGTGACGCGGGTGCCCAATCGCCCGGCGGGCTTCTCTCCCGCGCTTGGTCACCGAGAACTGCGGCGACACTACGGTGAAGTACGAACTGGCGCCGTTCAGCGGGTTCTTGTCATCCCAGCTGCCCTGCCGAACGGTGCCGACAACAACTGGTGCTCCAAGAGAAAGTCCGTAAAAACACTGTTGTGGGCGAGCCTCGGTTGACAGGGTGAGAAATGATGAGACAACGGGCTCATCGGAGTGAGTGAGGTCGGAGTGGTACGGCGTAGGAACCTGATGGCTTCGGGCATGGCGGTTGCTCTGGCAGGCGGAGGTGCGGCTGCCTACGGATTGGCGGGCAGGGGCGCCGCAGGGGCCGGGGATACTTCTGACGACTTGACTGCCGGCCCCGTCCAATTGCATGGACTCCTGCCGGAGCGATATGCGGCGTTGATCGCACTCGATATGGGACGGCCTCGTAGTGGGCTGAGAGAAACAGTGAATCGGGTTCACGCGGCCACCGAGCCGGGTACGTCTGTGGGGTTCGCTCTTGGGGCGACACTTTTCGGGACCGCGGATGCGCTTCCCCGCCAGCTCAGGGCGATGCCGCACTTCGCGGGCGACCTTCTCGATCCCGCCATGTCGCACGGAGACATGCTCGTGCACGTGGCGGGCAATAAGGCCACGGCGATACGGAAGACCGTCGAACGCATCAGGAACACAGCCTCCCCGAACTGGACAATTCGGTGGCAGATCGATGGCTCTCGCCCCGCCAACCGGGTCGAGGACGGCAGAGGCCTGGCCCGTAACCCGTTCCACTTCACCGAGGGCTTCGGCAATCCCGGCACCGAGAGGGAATCCCTCGACCGCGCTCTCACCACTGCCGATCAGAACGAGCCTCTGTGGGCTGTCGGCGGCAGCTATCAGGTTGTGCGCATCATCCGGTTCGCGACCGACCTGTGGGACAAGGACTCGGTGCGCGAACAGGAGCGGATCATCGGGCGTCGACGCGACGGTGGATGGCTGGACGGCACACCGGGCGACGAGCAACCGAACTTCGCGGCCGATCCGACGGGCAGGCTTACGCCGCTTGATTCGCATGTACGTCTCGCAGCTCCTGACCGCCGCAACTCACCACCGATCGTGCGGCGCAGCTACAGCTACGACCAGGGCGACGGCGACACGGGAATCATCTTCTCCTGTTTCCAGCGAGACCTGGCCCAGGGGTTCGAAGCAACCCAGAAACGACTTGAAGGGGAATCCATGGCGAAGTACCTGCTGACCATCGGCGGCGGGTACTTCTTCGTTCCTCCGCACGGTGACGGTTGGGTGGACGCCCTCGGCTAAAGAATGTCGCGTGATCCCAGGCAGGCGCACGACGACAGCTACGCCACCTCGCGGCGTTTGCCCGTCCTCGTCATCACTTCCCCCCCCTGAGCGCGCATCCTGCCAACCGTGTCCGCCGGAATGGCGCCCCAGAGGGAATGGGGATTGGCACGGAAGACTTGAGGCTGATGGGCCGTACCCCCTTGCACCAGCGCAGGGACTCTCATTCCACCCCTGTCGATCAGATCGAGATCGGATACATGAATTTCTCTGATATCCCACGGACCGGAAGCGAGGCCTCTCCGGATACCACCACCCTGCAACGACTCCCGGCATACTTCGACCGCCGAGGAAAGTAGACTCCTCACACTTTCCTGGGATACGGACTCTTCGTCGAAGAATGTGTGACGGCGGCCGTGGCAAAGTCCAGGTGTGCGGCCAGCCGAGTCCAGGCTGATGGCCACCGGAAATCCAGGTGGACGGCCGTCTGATCAGTGGTG
>NZ_JBITUB010000014.1:51308-218246 GCF_044542225.1 Streptomyces sp. NPDC079020 | reverse complement strand
TTCGAGTACATCGACGGCTTCTACAACTCCCGCCGCATCCAGGAACGGCTCGGCTTCCTCAGCCCGATCGAGTTCGAGGAAAGGCACTACGCCGAACAGGCGACAGCCAAACAAGCGAACCTGAACGCCCGCCAACCCGTCCTGATCAGCTGATCAGCGACTCCCGAGTGACGGGGGAACCTCATACTGGGCGTTCGGGTCATCGGTGAGGTACTTGCGGAAGGTGTCGACGCGGCCCTGGTCGGTTGTACTGTCCGGTTCGTCATTGCAGTCCGTGATGGCGTTGCTGCTGTTGTCGCATTCGGCCCGCAGATGCATCATGACCGTCTCGCTGGGATGCGCTGACAGGAAGTCACCCAGCACCCTGAGGACATCGGCGAAGTTCGCGTCCTGGTACACAACACCGTGGTGGATCGTGAAACTGCCACCGATGACCCGAACACGGATGTCGATGGACCTGATACCTGCCTGGAGTTGAGCAGCAAGGGTCCCGCCGCTCGCGCCGCCGTTCTGTTGCGTATACGTGCTGTCGCCGCCGCGGATCGACAGCGACTCGTGAGTTCCGGGCACGGACATCCAGCCGAGCGGGGTGTTGTCACCGACGCCCCGCATCCAGTCAGGATTGTTCGCCCTGCCCAGCGACCGATATGCCGGGTTGTCCGTGTCGTCCTCCAGCGCCCACGCCGTTCCGGGACTCAGGGCGGCGAGGATTCCGACCATGACTATGAACGTGGCAAACAGGGCGGCAATCCTGCGCCACCCGGCTCTCGCCACAGAATGATGTCTCACTCGGGATCTCCTAAAGGGTATTCGCGCATTTCGAGCCTTTCGCTACGACAGTGAGGCGAAGGGGCACAGAATTGCGCCAAGAATGTTCCGCGCGGGATCTACGAATTCGGAGGAGATGAACCGGACTGCTGCTGATTCAGTGAAATCCCTCAGCGAGGAGATACGCATCCGCGGACCGCCACCGGCCGGAATTTCACGGCTCCATCACTGGGCCATGACGGGCCGGGCCAGGGCATGGAGTGGCATCCGCCCCTCGGACGGAGGGCACTGTGCGACGCTCCGCGACAGCCTCCACCAGCAGTCGTTCACCCACCCCCTGGATGAAAGCCGACGAGACGTCACGCTCTTCTGTGCCCCGGTAACAGAATGACCCTGTTGCATCATCCGCAATGAGGGTTGCGATGATCACTCGTCAGCGAGGCCCGTTGTATCGCATCCACACCACGGAGCCAAGCGCGGCAGGACGCGGTCTCGGATCATGAGACCTTCGGCGTGGCAGCACGGCGGGGCGGGGGCCCGTACAACGTTCGGTGTGACTCCCGATCACGGAAGATGCGCCGACGACCAGTGACAACGTGACCGGGACCGGGACCGTGGAGCTGTTCGAGACGGGCGCCGACGAACTCTGCGGACGAACGACTGATCGACGGGTTCACGAACGCCTTCGTACGGATGGCCTTCATCGCTTCGGCCGGCGTCGGAGGGAGCTTCGTCGCTTCGGCCAGGGTCGGAGTGAGAGATGCGGGGACATCGATGGCCTCGCGCGTGCAGCGGTAGGCGGCCGTAAGTACGGCCGAAGTACCGTACTGCGGCTGACGGGATGCCGAAGACGTCCGCAGGACGGGCTCCCAGGCGCGGCCGGCCAAAGCGAGCCCCACCTCGGCCAAGGCCGCACGCGGCCGCTCGTCCGTCATGCATGACGGCGATTCGCTCGACGTACCTGTTCGGACGACGTACCTGTTCGGACGACGTACCTGTTCGGACGACGTACCTGTTCGGACAACGTGCCTGTTCGGACGAAGCCCTTCCGCCCCGAATGAGGTGTCCGCGCAAAGGGCAACCGGCGGACCCGCAGGCACGGCACCGCACACGCCGTCCAGCGCTGGGCAGGACGGCGGGGAAACGCGGGGTGGGGACCTGGGGCGCTCAACTTCCCCTGCGGACACGGACCCAACGCTACGAGCGGAACTGATCCGGTGTCCGACGCAACGGGAACCGAAGCCGTCCGCTCAGCCCGTTTCGGCCGCCGGGACAGCGGTGCCGTCGCTCGGAGGGGCAGGCCATTCGCGGTGTCCTTCGTCATGCCAGAGCGGGCGTCGGTCGACCCGCAGGCCGAGGATCTCCGGTCGCGCGTAGTGGCCGCGGGAGTCGACCCAGACCTTGACGGCGTTGATGTCCGCGAGGTCGATGACAGCGGTGACGAGCTTCTCCTCAAGGCCGGTGTGCGGTCCGGCGAGGTACTGGTTGAAGGGGTGAATCACAGCCGACCAGCCGCCGCCCGCAGTGATGTGCTCCTGTGGTCCGACAGTGGACTCCATCCACTGCAGGCACGTCTCGTCCACCGGGTTGCCGGCGGAGATGACGAACACCTGTGCCGTGAGTGCGTGAGTCTTCATCATGGCGTCGATCTGGATGTCGGCGACGTTCTCGAAGCCGGTCATGGTGGACAGACCGGGCCACGCTGCTGCGTGGATCTGCTCGCCCTGGGTGATCAGGGACTGGCGGGCCAGGTTCATGGTGTGTTCCCAGCAGGCCAGACCACCGATCCGGCCCAGAGCGCTGTCGAAGACGCTGAGGGTGGCGCCGCCGCCCTGAGCCCACACGATCCGTTCGGCGTAGGTGGGCTGGAGCTTGCGGTGAACCCCGAGAAGGGTGCCGTCGGGTTCGATGAAGACCTGGCTGTTGAAACACGTACGGGTCCCCGCGAGCCGTTCGCTGACGCCGAGAACGGCGCCGACCCCGGCACGGTGACAAGCGGCCTGAACCCGGACGATCTGCGGACCGGGCACCTCGATGGACGCCTCGGCGTAGGCGGCGTTGGCGCCCTGCTGGTCCAGCGGGGCGTAGGCCTCGATCCAGTACGGGTATCCGGGCACGAAGGTCTCGGGAAACACCAGCAGGTCGATGCCTTCCCGGCCGGCCTGTTCGATGAAGCGGATGACCTTGCCGACGGTTGCCTCGGTGTCCATGAACACCGGAGCGGCGTGCACCGCAGCGACAGTTCGTTGCGTGGAAGCGGAAGATGGCATGTCGGAGTCCTCCTCAGAAAATGGAGCGCACCGGCAGGCACAGGCAGTCGAGCGGTGTCCGGGGCGCACGGTCCGGATGCGGATGAATGAATGAGCCGGCCACGAAGGAGCCTGCCATCGTTCAGAGCAACACGTGCCTATGCTGACCAGTTCGGACAGGAGATGCCAACATTCGCCACTTCCTGGCATGAGAGCCGGCGGCTGAGACCGGCGTGACGCACGCCCTACCGCTGTGACCGCGTTCCGCCGGGCCTGAACGTCTCACCCTTCACGGGGCGAGTGATCCCCTATGTGGACCCCGCTGGGTGCACTGACGCTGCCTGCCGCACGAGGATAGTGGGCCGCAAGCGGAACAGCATGCACCGGCATCCTCGGCCTGCTACTCACGTTCCTGGGCACCGCGGCCGGGCGCTGAGGACGCCGCCGCAGGCCACCCCTCCTCGACCAGGTAGTCCCGCCCACTCCATCATCCGCGAGGTCCAGGTGGACGCCCGCCACCGCACACACTTCGTCGAGCACACCGCCACCCCTGCATCGGCCTCAGCGTCGTCCGGGGCACCCTCCCGGCACGCTCCGCACCTCACTGGACTCAATACGCGCGCCAGGATGAACCAATGGGAGGACGCGACCGCTCAACGCTTCACGGACTCACCCGTCAGACGATGACGGGGATGGTCTCGGAGGGGTTGGTGGACCAGTTGGTGACGATGGGCTTGTCCACGGTGGCCATGTCGGGGAGTTCGAGCTCGGCGGGGTTGGGGTCGTCCTCGGTGGTGGCGATGATGACGTTCCCGAACTGTGTGCCGCCGTCGCCCTCCGTGGTCTTGGGGTTGATGCCGACGTACGCGACGGCGGAGCCGGTGAGCTTGATGGGGTCCTCGCCGCCCTGTCCGACGGGGGAGGCGACGCCGTCCGCGTTGGAGCCGAAGGAGACACTGGGGGTGTTGACGTCCAGGTAACAGGTGATGCCGGACTTGGCCTTGGCGGTGACGAGGTAGTAGCTGACGGGCTGGGCCTCCCAGGTGACCGTGAAGTCCAGGTCGTTGGTGCCGCAGGACTGCCCGTAGCCGCTCTTCCCGCCGTCGTCGGAGGCGGTCTTGACCGAGGAGTCGCCGGCGTCGGAGTCGGAGCCGCCGGAAGCGGAACCGCCGGCGGAGGTGAGGGCCGCAGAGCCTGCGGCGCCATCGCTTTCGGTGCCACAGGCAGTGGCGGTGGCGGCGAGGGCCGTCACGGCGGTGGCGGCCAGGACGAGACGGGCGGAACGGGCGGCGAGACGCGAACGCATGATGATCTCCAACGGCTGTCGGTCGCGGTGTTTCCTGCTGACGCCGATGACTCTAGGGCCGAGTCGATCCTCAAATGATCTCGTGAATGTCCGGGTTCCGTCTCAGCAACTTCGGTTCCATGAAATGGCGTTGGAGTGCACCAACCCCAGCGCAGCGGCATGTCCGGGCCCCGGTTCCACGGTTGTCGGTGGTGGCCGGTCAGCCGGCGGGAGGGGCTGCGGCGCGGGGCTGTGGTGCAGTGTGCGGGGGGGGTGTGGTGAGCAGTGCGGGGGGCTGTGGTGCAGCGCCACCGGTGCCCCCAGCACCGCCGCCCGTGGCATTGCTGCCGCCCACCAGGGGGACCACGGACGGGGTGCGGGTGGGACGGGCTCTCCCGCTCCTCCCCCTCAACGCCAACGGCCCACCGCAGCACCTCGGCGGGCCGTCCGATCCTGAGGGCTGTCCAAGCCCGTCGCTCAGCCGAGCGGCAGGTACAGGCGGGCTTCGCCGTCGCTCGGCGAGGAGATGGTGGTGGTGCTGCCATCCGTACCGGTGAACCCGTACAGCTGATCACGGCTGTTCACGACCAGCGCGAGGCGGTGGTCGGCCAGTAGGTCGTAGGCGGCGGGCTGCAGCTGCCATTCGACGGCGCGTTCCACATCCGGAGTCAGGTCCGACGCGGTGAACGGCTCATGCGTGATGATCTGCGCGGTACCGTCCGGGGCGATGTCGAACAGGTAGGCCACCAGGGTGGCCGCCTCGGCCGTGCTGCGGACGGCCAACCGCACCGTCGTGGTACCGCGGATGCGCCGGGCCACACCGTCCTGCCCGTTCAGCGGCTCCGTTGACCAGACCAGCAGCTGCGACCGCTCGAACTTGGCCGGCTCGTAGCCCTTGGGGTTGCCGAACCACTCCTTCTGCCCGGTCTTCATGATGTCGTCCATCGCGGTGGCGGTGGTCAGGCCACCGGCGGTGAAGTCCCGCGTCCAGCCGGGCGTCGGCTTCTCGGTGAGGGCGCCGTCGCCGGTGCCGCCGGTGCCGGTGAGGTACCAGGCCTCGCTGTGGCTGGTGACTTCGCCCCACGACAGGCACGGTTCACGCCGTGCCGGGACGGTGATCCGGTTGCTGCCGCCGAGGACCGGTGCCGTCCCATAGGTGAACATGACCTGGTTGTTCACCTCCGGCGCTGTCTCAACGCCGTTCGCGACGCCGAGCAGGTGGTGGTCCAGCCAGGCGTACGCCTCCTGCATCGGCGTCCGCAGCCCGGGGAAAGGCACACCGACCGGCAGCCCGACCAGGCCCGCGCCCTCGGGCGCGCCGTGGTCACCGATCCACATGTTCAGCCGCTTCGGCACCGTGAGACGGGCGAACGTCTCGACCATCGAGCGGGCCGGGAACAGGCTCTCGTGCCAGGTGTTGGAGATGAAGGTGGGGATGCCATGCTCGTTGGTGAGGTCCACGTACGTCTCCGGGGACCGCTCGGTACCCCAGGCCACCACGTCCTCGGGGTCCGCACCGTTCAGGAAGCCGTCGAAGAGCTGATAGGTCTCCGGGTCGAACTTCTCCTGCGGCTCACCGCCGGTGTACTCCATCAGCAGCCTGGCCGCCTTGAGGTGCCGGGTGCCGTTGTCGTACAGGCTGGTGGCCAGGTTCCCCCAGGTGCTCAGTGCGACCACGGCGTCCACGCGGTGCTCCGGGTCGTGCGCGGCGACCAGCTGACTGATCCCGGAGCCGTAGGACTCCCCGAGGAAGCCCACCCGGGTGGGGGCGAACAGATCCTGCGCGTAGTCGATCACCTTCGACCCGTCGGCCCAGTCGTTGGGCCCGGCGACGTCGACGAAGCCGTCGGACGTGGACAGCCACCCCGGGGTGCCGAGGCCCCGGGGTGTGTAGGCCAGCACGTGGTAGCCGCGCAGCGCCAGCGAGATGTAGGAGTACATGAACGGCAGCCAGCCGTACGGACTCCAGCCCGCCGGCACGATCACGACCGGGTGCGGCGCCCCGTCGTTCAGCTTGATCGATAAGGCCGACAGGCTGATCTCACCCGACTGGATACGGGGAAGGCCGACGGTGGCCCGTCGTCGGACGTCGGCCATCTCCCCGGCCAGCTCCTCCGGGAGCTCGCCGACCGTCTCGCCCTGGAGCGCCGCGAGCAGGGTCCGCGCGACGGCGAGGACCGCCGGGCTGGGGTTGAGGCCCGCACCGTCCCAGATGCCATTGGTCACGACATCGGCGAGTGTCGCGTCGGTGATCGACGGGATCGCCTCTCCACCACCAGTAGTCATAAGAACCACCCTCTCCATACGGCCGACGGCGCCGCCCAGGCGCATCATGTTCCGAGGAGGCGGACTTAGATGACACGGCATCAGCTGTCACTCGATCGAGTGAATACATATCAAAATCGCCTTCTTCCCGGCGATTTCTCTGCCCGACTCCGGATCTGCGGCGAGGCACCGAGGGGCTGGGTCTCCGCTGAATGGGTTTCGCAGTCCGCGCTGGGGCGACCTGGGGCCGTGCGGTGGGGACAACGCCACGTTATCGACGCGACGTTCTCCTCCGCCCCAGTTCCCGGTCGCCTCGGTTTCCGCAGCAAATCTCGCACGCTCGATGTCCGGCTCCGACAGGTTCATGCCAACGGGCATCCGGACCACGACGGGGTCACCGCCGCTGTCCCCGTGAAGGTGGAGGCGTCGGCCGAGCCCTTCGGCATGGACGCGAGCACCACAGTGGAAGCCCTGTGAGCGCTTCCCCCGAACCGGGGGACGACCGCCGCTACGGTGTGACCACTTTCGTGCGGAAGCGGCTGGACGTGACGTACGAGCTGCCCGCCGACCACGCCCGACGCACTGTGCTCCGACATCGGCGAACTGTCCCCACCTGACGTCTCTCGGACCGCCTGTACACGTCGCCCACCACGACAGTCTTCACTCACCGCAGCACGTGGCAATGCAGAGCCTCCCCCGCAGTGCGGCGCCCAAGCGTCGGCATAAACGCACCGTGCACGCGAAGCGCGACGAGAGGTCTTCCCGTCGCCCCTGGTGGTCGGGGACGTCCGGCGTTGCCGACGGCGCAGGTGGACCGGAAGCTCGGGCCGGCCGACAATTCCCGCGCGCACTCGCGGTTCGCACACCAGAATGCCCGCATGGAAACGGACACCGTGGCGGAACTGGTCACGCAGGCACTGGCGGCATTGCGCGCCGCCACCGACCCGGACGACTCGGAGGACCCGGACGACCGGGACGCCTGGCACGAGTACGCACCGCTGTTGTGGCGGGCGGGCGCCGACGGGACGGCGGCGCTGCCATTCGGCCTGGAGCTGATCGGTTCGGCCGATCCGATCGAGCGAGAGGCGGGCTGCGACCTGCTGCGCGACACCAGCAGTCAGCACGAGGCAGTCCGCGCCGGGGCGGCCTCCGCGCTGGTCGCCCTCGCACAGCGGGAGACGCAGGACCGCGTGCTGCAGTCGCTGGCGCGCGCGATCGGAATGACGTACGACCCACGCGCCGTCCCCGTCCTCGTCACCCTCGCCGGGCATTCCGGCGCCGAGGTCCGCGAGGAAGTGGCCCGCTCGTTCGCGCAGGTCCTCACCGGCCTGCCGGACGGACCGGACATCCACACCCTCATCAGGCTGACCCAGGACCCGCATCCGCGCGTCCGCGACTGGGCGACGTTCACCCTCGGCGTCCAGGCCGAGGTGGACAGCCACGCGATCCGGGCCGCGCTCTGGGAGCGGACGACCGACGAGCACGCCGAGACCCGTACGGAAGCAATCCGCGCACTGGCCTGTCGGCACGACCCGCGCGCCGTCCCTCTCCTGGCCGAACTGCTCGGCAACCCCGAGGGCTCACACGTCCTCACGTTCAGCGCGGCACAGAACACAGGCGTCCCCGAGCCACTGCCGGCACTCCTGGAGTACGAGCCCGGCGGCGACTGGGTCACCGACGCCGTGAACGCCTGCAACCCGGCGCGGCGGGCCCGCCTGGACGCCTGGGCCTGGGAGCTGGTCTCCACACTCCACCGGCTCCGCCCCGACCTGAACGCCGCCGTCTCGATGGAACGGTTCGGCTGGGGCCGCTCCCTCGGCGTCGACGTCGCCTTCGGGCCATCGGGTTACGACATAGAAGCACTGCTCAAACGCGCGGACGGCAGCCCCACTCGCGCTGCCGAACTGGTCGCGACCGACCTGCCGAGAACCCTGCCCGACTCCCCTCCCGGCCCTCGGCCTCAGTGATCAAACGCGATCGTGACGGGGGCCGGTGCGCCGGTTCCGTTGTTGTGCCGGATCCCGGCGGCCAACGCAAGGACGCGTTGGGTAACGAGATCGGTCGTCACCCAGCATCGCGGCGAGAACTTTGGCCTCGCCGATCCTCTGCTTGGCCGGTGCCCACAGGATCGGCAATCAGGTCGGGGCACGCTGGGTACAGACGCAGGCTCCAGAAGAACCGGGAATGCGAGGCGCCGTAGCTGTAGCCAGCCCAGCCCTGCTCTGCCCAGCCCAGCCCAGCCCAGCCCAGCCAGGTTGGCCTCCTGGACGGTTGGGCGTGACATGCCGCACGGTACCGGTGTGGAGTCGGTGATCCACCGGTTGCAGAACCAGAAGTCGCTGTCCGTCGCCGGCTCCCGGAACATGTGCTTCACCAGGGACAATGCCGCCCGCAGACACTCGCTGCAGCCCCGTGCCCTGCGGCACGTAGGGAGACGGCTCTGACAGGTGTTTGTTCGCGTGGGGCAGCCGCCGGGGCTCAGTGTGCTGGCCCGCAGGCCTGGGCAACGGCCGGACGGACAAGCGCGGAGGCCCTGAGCAGCGGCGGTCTGGCCATCCTCGCACGACCGAGGCCGGCGGTTCGGCGGTGCAGTTTCGGAGGTTGATCCACGACCACGGGGTCGCGCCCGCCGGGACCGGCACGGTGACGGCCCGGCCGGGGCGCTCGGTGCAGCCGTGGGCGGTGTTCGGCCCGGGGCGATGTCGGTGAAGTGGGTCAGGTCGTGCGGGGAGTTGTACGGGATACGTGACCCGTTCGGGGAACGGTCACTGTGACCGTTCCCCGAACGGAACCGCTGAGCCGGCGCGGCTTGAGCGAGAGAGGCAGTCGACGTCGTGACGGCGGTCACCGCTACGACGTCGCCCAGAGCCACCTATGAGCCCGGCCCCGCCGGGAGGTTGAGAACCTCCGTGTCACGGTCGCCAGTGCCCGCCTCAAATGGCGCACCAGCATGACCTGACATGTGCTTCTGCAGCGGACGTCACCAGAGTCGGCCGGGACTCCTCTCCTGCCGGCCGACCGCAAGCGTGTCCGGCTTAGAGGTAGCCGCTGTAGATGAACCTGCCGTTGGTGGGACCTTCGTCGAGCTTGCCGGTGATTTCGTACCAGATGTTCCCTGCGGCGCTGATGCACTCAAGGTACTTGTGGACCGTCCGCCCAGCAGGGAGGTACTGGGTGACGGGAGCATTGCCGGAGGGGCCTGTGTGGACCGGGGTACGGGCATTCGTCACCCCGGCCCTCCCGTCCGGTTTGCAGCTGTAAGCCTGCGTGGTCACCTCACCGAACGGGGTGAGGGTGTGGGCGGGTGCTGCGGTGGCAGACGGGGCAGCGGTGAGGGCGGCCGAGGCGACCAGGACAGGAAGTGCGATCGCTGTCCACGACTTGATTCTCTTCACGAGGGTTTCCTTACAGTCTGCGGGTCCGCTTTCTCCTGGACGCGGCACTGAGAGCCAACGACACAGTGCGATGATCATATGAGTGTGTACTGACGAGTAGACGGCGCATTACAGATCCTTTAACTTCCCATCTCCACACCGATGGGGGCCGGTTGGCGCGCGAGCGGACGCACCTGCCGGCCCGCCAAACACGTGGCCCCGTAGGGGCAAACTGTCCAACTGACCTGCAACCAGGCCGAGATGAAGACACTTGCCTCCCCCGCAGCTCGGCCGCTTCGTACGCACCCGGCTTCAGGATCGCGCTCAGGTCCTGGCAGTTGGGCCTGGTTGGACAGTGGCGTGCTCGTCAAACCACAGGGATCCCCACACTGAGCGCTCCGGACCGGTTCAACGGCCCTGAGCCCCTAAGGCCGTCCCGCCCCAAACGGCTGGGCCGTGGGACGAACTCGTATCCTCGCCGAGGAGTCGAAGGCGAGCTCCGATCCGGACGAATCACACGGCTGGCCGAACGCAGACACGGGGTCAGCCTGCAGCCGCCCATGCGTTGTCCCGTACTTCAAACCCCTCGTGTCACCAGTGCAAACACGCACACGCACCCTCCGCCGGCAGAATCCAGGTGGCCAGGGCGGCGAGATCGCGACATGGAAGCGGGGCTCCCCGCGGGCGCGGACTCGCGCTCTTGGCTGATCTCCTCTCATGTCAGTGCCGGCCCGCATGGCGCATGACTTCGTTGGTGATGGTCGGTCAGAAGTGTCCAAAGGCGCCGTGGCCTCGGCGGAGTTCATCCACGTCATGGTCTGAGGGCCGGTCTCCGAGACTCTCGTGCCGCCCTCATTCGAAACCCGACGCGGGTAATCGGCGAGTGCCGTCATGGCCCCGCATCTCCACCCTGACCGAACGGCCCCGAGTAACAACTTCGCGCCGCTGCTCTCCCGCTCGCGTCGCGGCCTTGTCCTCCCTGCCGGCAGTCCCACAGACTGACGGCACTGTGGCTGAGACTCTGGTGGGGGACCGATGGTAGGGGAAGCTGAGCGCGCTCTGGGCGCTTTCATCAGTAGCCATCCGACGGACAACGCGCGTCGCGGGCGCGTCGCGATCAGCGTGCTGTTGGTCGGCCTGGTGTTCGTGGCCATCGCGGTCCCGGTGACCTTCGCTGTCTTCTCCGAGAACGGTGATGGCACGCAATTCGCCGGGGTGCTGTGGGGCGGCGCAGTCATCGGGGTCTACGGCGGAGTCTCCAATGGTCTACGGACCTTGCGGCGGCACGGCGAGGTCTTCGTGCTGTGCGAGGACGGACTGGTCTACCGGCGGACCGGGGAAACCCGGGTGCTGCCCTGGACAGCGATCGGCAGTGTGGTCGAGCGTGGGCAGGGCCATGCCCTGGGCCGGCTCATGGGCTGGGACGTCCACTCGGTGATCCGGATCCAGGGCGGCGGACGACTGCTGCTGACCGGATACACCCAAGACGCGGCCCGGCTCGCCGGAGTGATCCGGACCTCGGTGGTCAATGCCCCGTAGGGCGGTGTTCAGCCTCCCGCGAGAATGCCGAGCCTTGGGTGTGACAGATCCGCACGCGGTGGTACGTGGACCGCCTCACAGGTCGAGCACCTGAGCTGCTGAGTGATAGATACCTTCCCCTTCCCTGGGCTCGTTCTTCAAGGTGCCTATCGCTCGAAGCGATCGGGGGTGGCGGTGTCTGCGGCGAACGCGGTGAGCCGAAGTCCGTCTCCTCGGCGAACCGTAACTGCCGTCCGGGGCCCGGGCGTTCCCACCGGTGGTCCGCTGCATTCCCCTCAGTCCGCCCTTGAGGCAGGCGTAATCATCCCGCTCTGCCACCCGAGTGCCGGAGCCGGGTCTCACCCGCCCGGTTCGACGGCGGGCGTCCAGCCGGAGGCGGGAACCTTCAGGAAAGCCTGATGGGTGCCGTCGATGATGGTCATGCCGGCTGGGGACGCGATACCGCCCAGCAGCGGTGACCAGTGGATGGGGTTGCGCGAGGAGAGCCAGGCATCCATGAGGATGCTGCGCCGCGCCATCTGGAACGTGCGAGTGGCCGGGCCGGAGGACATGGCCGATCTCGGGAAGAAGCTCTACGACATCAACATGAAGCGCTTCAGAATCGCCTGCGACACCACTGTTTCCTTCGATGAGAGGGACGGGCGGATGAACGCCGAGAACGTGGACTTCCGGCGGACACGCGCGGCATTCGTGTCAGGTGCGCAGCAGATCCTCGGCAACGACGCAGGGCGCCAACTCCCGCAGCCGACGGCCAGATGCGGTCAACGTGGTTACATGCGTCGTCATGGGCGAGGTGGCGAGGCGTACTGACAAGCGGTGCCCACTGGGCCCGGGCCGCCTCCTCACCCCGCACGTCCGATAATCGGTTGCCTTGTCGGGGACCCTCCCCGAAGGTGAGGCAGTGACCAAGACCGACGACAGGCCGCCGATCGACGCGGCCCGCTGGCTGTACCTCTACGAGAACGACTGCCCCGCCCCAGCAGCGGCCGAGCTGCCGGCCCTCGCCGCCGAACTGGCAGAGGCCCTCCGCCACTCCGACCCGGACATCCGCGACGGCGCTCCCTACGTGGTGATGCGGACGTGGATCCAGCGGGACGTCATCGACAGGCCGCTGCGCGCCCAGCTGGGCACCCTGATGGCCGACCGGTTCGACGACCCCGAGATCCAGGCACGCACCTTCGCCCCGCTCGTGCTCGACATGATCGTCGGTCGCGGCGACTTCGACCCGGCATGGCTCGCTGCCTTCCGACGCTGGTTCCCTGCCGAGACGGACCTGCGCGGGTACGACCCGAGGCTCGGCTGGCTCCACGCCGTCGCGCACGGCGCTGACCTGCTGGGCGCCTTCGGGCTCCATCCGGAGGTCGACCCGAAGGAGATGCTCGCGTTGGCGGCGGAGCGGCTCGTGGTTCCGACCGACGAGCTCTTCGCCCAGCAGGAGGACGATCGGCTCGCCCAGGGCGTCGCCCGCACGCTCACCCGGCCGGAACTCTCCGAGGCCGAGGCCGTCGGCTGGCTGGACGCGATCGAGACGGACTTCGCCGCCGGCCGGCGCGGCGCCCCCACCGTGGCCGCGCACACCTCCAACGCCATGCGAACGCTGCGGATGCTGTACCTCCTCGCCGACACCGGGGTCCGGGTCGACGGTGTCCACGCCCCCGGGCGCCCGCCGCACGCGGAGGCGCTGAAGCGGCGTCTGACGGAGGTGCTGGCCCTGACCTTCCAGGGGGCGTGACGGGCGGGTGCCACCGCGTGTGACGGCACGTCTCCCCAGAGGGGGCGCGTTTCATCGGTCGGCGCCCGACGGCCGATCTCTGCCCAGTACGACACGATCACGCACCTGCGCGACCAGCGGCCGTCCCCGAGCCGTCATAGTCCCCCGAGCCGCCGCCGCCCGCCGAAGCGGCCGCCGTCCCCCGATCCAGGACCATCGTCATCGGCACCTGCAGCTGACGGCCGAGGAGCGTCCTCTGGCTGTCCGCCCGACCGGCGGGTCGGAAATGGCGTTGCGACTCACGATTCGGGCGCAATATCGTGCCGCACGTGGCTTGATCTCCCATCCCGTCGGCTTGACCGGCGGTCGAAGGTGCACCCCGCCGCCGTCGGCATCCGCCCGCGGCTCATGGACATGCCCAGGAGATCTCCCACTGTGCCCCCGAGCCACATGCCTGGCCGAGCCGACACGGACACCGCTTTCACTGTCGTGAACGAGGCCAACCGAGCCCATGCCACCGACTTCCAGCTGGATCACCGATTCGCTGACGGATTCCCGTCGGGAGCCTGGCTCCTGACCGACGGATCCGGACAGCAGGCGGTACTGAAATGGAGCCCTGACCGTGGCTGGGCCTCACAGATCGAGCGCGCTGCCAGAAGCGTCGCGAAGGTCCACTCGGCCGGATACCCAACCCCGGCATGGCTCGCCGCCGGTATGACATCCAACGGTTTCGGCTACCAGATTCAGGAGCTCGCGCCGGGGCGCAGCGGAACCGAGTAACCGCGTGCGAGGCCCAGTTGCTGATCGGCGTCCTGGAGACGCATGCGGGCCTCGACCCCGACCCGCAGCGATGCTGGTCCCAGTTCGTGACGGGGCAGATGACCGATCATCGTGACGAACTGTTTCAAGGCGCAGCCGAGACCGGCCCAATGGGGCGGAAGCTGGTCACCGCCTGCGAGCGGCTACTCGCTGCCCACGGGCCCGTCGCTCTGCCCACGGGTGGCCTGGTCCACGGAGACTTCCGCCCCGGCAACATCCTCTTCCACGGAAACCACGTCAGCGGCGTCATCGACATCGAAGCACTGGGCAGCGGCACCCGAGCCTTCGACTACGCAACGCTGCTGAACGCCCACGACATCACGCCCGATGCGCTGGAAATGCTGTGCAGCGCCGGCGAGCAGGTCGCCGGCCCCGGCGCCCTTGCCTACTGCTTCGCCCAGGTTGTACTCGACCTCACTGTCTTCGTCCACCGACAAGAGCTACAGCCGGGCATCCACAACGTGACCAAGCTTCTCGATCGCGTGGTGATCCTTTTGAACCGCGCCAATGGGACCTGAGGGCTGCCCCGAGGGCGTGTATCGGATGTGCTGGTCGCCGGCGTGACACCGTCGGCGGACGACCCGAAATCGCATGCGATCTTCACCCAGTCATGCTGGAATCAATCGCCATGAACGATCATTTCCTCAACGCAGCCGACTTGATGGACAGGATGGAACGGAACCTGGCGGAACATGCCTGTCACCTGCACCGGAGCATGCCCGGTGCGGCCGTCACCGAGGCCGATGACCTCCTGGTCGCCGACAGCGGCCTGGACGACGACACCTTCAACATCGTTGCCGCAGCCCGCTTCACCGCTGCCACCGCCCCGGCACGGATCACCGGGACCGCTCGGACGCTGGCCCGCACCGGCCACCGTTTCTCCTGGTGGGTGGGGCCTGCCTCGACACCGCCGGACCTCACCGCCCGCCTGGCTGCGGCCGGTCTGTCGGCGTCGGAACGCGAAACCGCCATGTGGGCCGAGCTGGATGACACCCTGCCGCTGCCCGCCGTGCGAGGACTGGACATCCAGCAGGTGGCCACGCCCGAACAGCTGGCCGACTACGCCACGGTTCTCGCAGCGAACTGGGACCCGCCTGCTGACACCGTCCGCCGCTTCTTCGCCCAGGCCGCCCCGCAGGCGCTGGCCGCGCACTGCCCGGCGCGGTACCTGGTCGGCTACATGGAGCGCCGTCCGGTCTGCTCCGCCGAAGTGTTTCATCACGCGGGGGTCGCCGGTATCTACAACATCTCCACCCTGGCCGCCCACCGCCGACGTGGCTACGGCGGTGCCATCACGCTCGCGGCACTCCGCACCGCCCGCGACCGGGATCACCGCATCGCGGTCCTGCAGGCGTCGGCCGACGGCGAGCCCGTCTACCGCCGCCTGGGGTTCCGCTCCTGCGGCCAGTTCACCGAACACACCATCAACCCCTGAGCCACCCGAACTCCCCTGGCCCTCCGCCTGTTCCCCGCCCCTGCGGCGTGCTGGTGGGCCCGGCACACGATGGATTCGATGTCGAGGTCCCAGGTGATGAGCTTGTTGGCGTCGGCCCGGGCCCGCAACTCGGCGAAGAGTCGCTGCCAGGTGCCATCCCGCTGCCCGCGGCGGAACAGGCCGTACACCCGGGCCCAAGGCCCGTACCGCTCCGGCACATCGTGCCCGGGACGCCGGTGCGGGTACGAAGCCGTATGCCGTCGATCAGCCGTCGCCCGGTCCGCATCCACGGACGACCCGGCTCCGGTCCCTGGCAACAACGGCTACAGGCAGGCCCACTGCGTATCCGTCGTATCTCCACGCGCCACAGAACCAGATCATCTCGCCTCAAGATCGACTTCCGCTACACGACCCAAGGGTCCCGGAATGCCTGGTGGATCAGCGCGTGGCGTCGGATGCGGTGCGTCGCGAGGCGGAGGGACGTCCGCATAGTCGATGTACGCGGACGCCCCGACAACGCCACGAGGTGCCGGAGCTGTCGTCGCGCGCCCGCCAAGGAATACGGGACAGCCTCTGGGCCCAAAAAGGTGCTCGCGACGCTGAGACACAGTGCGGTTCCGACAGCTCATCGGCGCGTGGGGTGCCGCCGCGTCAGTGGCGCTCCCCCGGCGGCTTGTCGGTGAGGGAAGGCACGCTACGCACGAGTGGCCTCGAAGGTCCACACGTCATCCGCGGCTGTTGGTGCGCTACCCGCTCGGTAGCCGCCGTGGACGCTGACATGCGCGAAGCCCGCCTGGCGCAGCATGGCTGTGAACTCGGCCAGCCCGAACCACAGCAGGGAGAACATCTGGAGCTCGGTACGTGTCAGGGCGCCGTCCTTCCAGGCTTCGTAGCGAAGCCAGCGGGTGGTGCGCTGGGCCACCGCATCCACGTGCGTGCGCCAGGTGGTGAGGGTAACGAGATCGCTGCCGCTCCACTGATGGGGTACCGGCCCGCTGTCGGGAGCTGTGCCTGCGGACGGCGGTTCGATGTCGACGATCAGCCGTCCCGCCGGAGCCAGGTTCTCGTGCATCGAGGAGAGTGCGGTCTGCGCGCTTTCACGGTCGGGAAGCAGGGCGAACGACCCGGTGGGAACCACGATCGCTTCGAAGGCACCGGGGTCGTGGTGCGTGGTCATGTCACCCTCGAAGACGTCGGCCTCCACACCTCGCTGGGCACAGTTGACGCGGCACTGTTCCAGCATGGAGACCGAGGTGTCGTAGCCGCGTACGGTCAGTCCCCGTTCGAGCAGGGGGATCAGCATGCGGCCGGTACCCACGGCGGGTTCCAGGACGGGGCCGGACACGTTCCGCAGGCGGTCGAGGTAGAACTCGACGTCTCCGAACGACGTGCCAACGGGCTTGTCGAGTTCGTAGAACAGGGTTGCCAGCGGTCCGTAGTGCCAGGCGGTGTTGTCGAAGCCGGTGTGCATGCGTTCCTTCGGTGCCGCTTCAGGCGGACAAGAGTGCTCTGTTCGGTATGTTGTGGGCATACTGCTACAACGCCGTCCGGGAGGCCACCGAGTATGCGGCCAGTGCCGTACCGGTGCGCTTGCGCGAGCTGATGACGCTGAGGGAGAGCAGCTGCTGCGGACCATCCGCAGGGGCACCGCGTCGGTGGTGATCTCGCGCCGGGCCCGGATGGTGCCGCAGGCCGCTCGGGCATGCCGGCGGCGCGGATCGCCGAGGTCTCGTTCACCGGCGGCGACCGGTCCGGGACGTGATCCACAACTTCACCCTCGACGGCACCGGCCACACCGACCACACGAACAAGCAGCATGATCCGGCGCTCCATCATCCGGCGAAACCCCCACACCGATGACCGACACCTACGCGCCGTCATCAACCGGGCAACCGTTGCTTGATGCGGCGCCGGCCTGGGGCGATGGCCCCGGTACGTACGTGGTACGGCGCTGGCCGGACCGCCGAGTCCTGGTCGTCATCACCGAAGCCCTGTCCACGTCGTACAACCATGCAGACACACCGACTCCGTCCGGCCGGTGTTCAGGCTCGCAGGCTTCCTGAGAGTCTGCGGTGGCGGTGGTGCCGCCCGCGGTGGTGGTGGGGACCACCACCACCACCACCGCGTCCGTCGCCTCGCGAGCGGCTCAGAGCTTCGCGAGTGATGTCGCGATGTCGGTGATCGCCGTGTTGACGTTGTCGGGTGTGTCGGCGGTGTAGCACAGCCGGAAGAATCCCGGCGCGGGCAGTGCATCTCCCCGCCTGGCAGGAGCAGGACCTTGGCGTCGGTGCGCAGATACGCCTCCAGGCGGGCCTCGCGCGGGTCGATCTCGTGGTGGAGCGGTTCCAGGCCCTCGGGGAACTTCTTGCTGTCCAGGTACGCGCTCAGGTCGAGGAGGAAGAACTGGGCGGCGTTGCGGGACTGCTCGTCCTGGCCGACGTACTTGATCTTGTTGCTCCTGAACGTGGCCGCTGCCCGGTCGAACGCGTCCTTGAGGCTCTTGCGGTAGTCCTCCATCAGCGTGGCAGGAAAGTCGCTCGGTTGTGCTGTGGTGCCGAAGAGCCGGCGTACATAGGCACTCTTGAGGGAGTCGAGCGGTCCGAACCACGCCAACGACTTCCATGTCTCGTCGCCCTGCATGACCTTGCGGACAGCATTCGACTTGGAGACGAGGAAGCCGATGCGGAACCCGGACAGCCCGAAGTCCTTGGTCAGCCCGTACACCAGGTGGAAACGCGCGGGATCGGTGGCGTAGGCGTCCAGGGACAGCACACTCCTGAAGCCGTCCGTTCCGGTGCTCTGGGAGTGGGCGTAGATCTCGTCGGAGACGATGTGCATCTGCTTGTCGAGCGCCCAGCGGCAGACGTCCTCCAGCAGCTTCTTGTCGTAGTTGACGCCGAGTGGGTTGTGGGGGTTGGTCAGCACGAGCAGTTTGGGCTTGGGGTCGGGTGAGTTGTCGTAAGCGCGCTTGAGCGCGTCCACGGTCAGGGTGAGCTGATCCGCCCCGTCCAGGCGCGCGGGCACGCATCGCAGGCCGGGGCGCTGCTCGAAGCACCACAGGAATCCGGGCCAGAACGGTGCCGGCAGCAGTACCGGTCCCCCGGTGCCAGTGCGCCACTGTGGATCAGGGCGAATGCCAGTGACTCAAGTGCCCCCGACCCGCCGGCGGTCGCATAGACATCGCAGCTGGGGTCGATGCCGTCCGAGAACGTTTGCCGCAGGAAGGCGGTGATCGGGTCGAGCAGTTCCTGTGCGCCGTAGGGCGGCGAGACGTACTTGGCGTCCTCCTCCGTCAGTGACACCTTCGAGAAGACGTTGTCGTGCAGCAGCTGGAACAGCAGTACGTTGTTCGCGATGCCGAGGTTGATCACCTTCTCCTTGAGGGCGGCAGCGTAGGCGACCACGCGCTCCTCGGGATCGGCGATCCGCCGCAACCGCTCCATGACCACCGCACGTCCGGCGATCGAGCCAATGGTGTCGTCCGTGTCCTGCTGTTCGCCGGTTCCCGTGATCGTCTGCGTCATCTTCCCGCCTCGCGTGCTGCCGGACGGACTCTCCGTCCCCTTGCCTTCCTTCGGCACGCGAGGTCCCCGGACCTGATACCCCGTACAAGTGACGAACGGCAGTGCACGAGGGCACGGGCAAGAGGATTCCCGGGCCCCGGACGGCCGCCTGCCGCGTCGAGATGCCGGCCGCCTCCTCGCGGCAGGTGGAGAAGGACGGGCAGTCGGTTGCGTGCGAGCACTGCCAGGGGCGGCGCCGGGTCCTGCGGCGTCGCCGCCGGGCAGGAGTGGGCTCCCAACGGGACACGTCGGGTGATGGGCGTGCACGCTCAGTAAGGCGCCTCGGTGCGTCCCCGCCATCGACCGGTCCTCCATGTGCGGTCGGAGCGGAACATGCCTATCGTGATGAGGGGTTGTGCGTATCACTTCGGCGTGTTCGGGGACCGCCCGAGGGTGCTTGCGCCCCTTCTCGCAGCCCGTTGGCACACGAGCAGCCCGTTGGCACACGAGGCTTCACACGCTGTGCTCGGGATGAGCCCTGAGTTGTCAGCCGCCGGAGAAAGCAGCGCGGCCTCCTCGTGCCGCACACCATGACGCGGCCCTCGTGGTGGCATGCGGGCCGGGACCTCGTGCCGACGCTCTTCGGCGGTCTCCGTGAGCACTCTGGAGAACGCCATGACGGACATCGCGTACGTGAAGATTCACCCCGCGATCGGGATCGCGCGGGTCGGGAACAGCGGCAAGTTCTTCTACGGGCCCGAGAGCCCGGACGAACCGCCCACCCAAGGCACCGGGCTTCTCGAAGGACGGTTCCGCCGCGGTCAAGAGGCAGGCGGCGCGGTTCCGCGTCTACAGCTACGACGAGAACGGCAACGTTCTCGGAGAGGTCAAACACGGACAGGACGGTGCCACGGTCACCTGGACCGCCCGCCTGGCGAACACGAAGGCAGCCTGGTACAAGTTCTCCCTCGCGCTGGACATCCCGGATGTCAAGGACTTCTCCGACGAACAGTTCGCGCGGCGCAATGCGGATGTCGCGGACAGGAGCAGACTCAAGAACATCCCGTCCGCGCAGTCGGTCTCCGGAGAGAGCCGGAGCGGCAAGGTCTTCGACAACGGGAAGATCAACGGAATCGCGGTGTACCTGGGCGAACTGCGGACCGACGAGGCCGGCCGGCTCGTGGTTCTGGGAGGCAAGGGGCACTCCGACTCCTTCACCGATCCCAAGACGGCGCTCACGACGTTCGGCAACAACGAGGGGTGGTACGACGACATCTCCGACGGCCCGGTGACCGCCGAAGTAAGGATCGGCGACAGGTCCTTCGAGGCGAAGCCGGCCTGGGTGGTGGTCGGGCCGCCGAACTACGCACCGGACGTCAAGGGCATCGTGACGCTCCACGACCTCCTGTACGACCTCTTCGTACAGAAGGGTGACCTGTCCTTCCCCGCCGAAGTGACGTTCGACAAACACATCAAGCCGCTGCTGCTGCGGTTCACCGGACACCAGTGGGTCAACGAGGGCTTCGCGTCCGAGTTCGGATGGCGTGCCCCGAACGACTTCTCCTCACCGCACGTCCTCGACACGCTCGGCAGCAGCAAATCCCAGTACCGGGACCTGCGGCAGCGTGTCTATTACTCCATGCGCAACTACAAGCGCGACGGCATCTCGCCGATTCCCTGGCCCTGGCTCTACGGGGATGCCATGTCCAGTCACCCGAAGTCCCCCTTGCAGCACGGCGTACTCACACAGACGCAGGAGAAACTGCTCGAACTGTGGGTGGAGGGAAAGTTCGACGACACCACGCTCTACACACCCCGGCCGGAACTCGATCTGGCACCCCTGGCCCTGCAACCCGGACTGCTCGACCGGGCGGCGCTGGACTACTGCCTCGCCGACGCCTTCCATCCGGGCTGCGAGGTCACCTGGCCCATCCGCCACCTCACCCTCTACCAGGAGCCCTTCCGCATCCTGCACCGTACCGACGGCCAGGACCCGGACTACGGGCCCTACCTCACGCCCGACAAGGCGCTGGCCGACAACGGTCCGCTGCACGCCCAGGGTCCGGGCGACCTCACCCGCTGGATGGGACTCCCCTGGCAGACCGACACCGCGAGCTGCCGTTCCGGCTACGAACTCGCGGCCAACATCGGCCCCCGCTACAGCCCCTACCTCCCGTCCTTCTGGCCCGCCCGGGTACCCAACCAGGTACTGAAGGAAGAGGACTTCAACGTCGTCAACGACAAGAACGGCAACGACGACCAGCGCGAGCAGGCATTCGCCCGGCGCGCGGTCTGGCACCGTTTCCTGGACCGGGACAAACTGAAGGGCCTGCAGAACATGGTCGACTGGTGGGTCAAGTTCGGCATCGTCGAGACCCACCCGTACACGGCCGGGGACAAGAAGTTCCCCGAACACATCCTGGCTGAGTCCACACCCGGCCTCCCCAAGGTCAACGACCGCCGGAACCTGGTCAACGTCCACGTCCCCGAAGCCGGCCCCGCCGCGCTCGACGCGGCAGTGCGCACCGACGTGAACCAGCAGGCTGTCGACGAGGTCACCCGGAACACGGCATTCGATCCCGAGGAGATCTCGGCAGGCTACATCGCCAACGTCGACCCCTTCCGGGACAGCGGATGACCACCGCGGCGGCCGCCGGGCGCTGCCCGGACCACCGGGGTCACTACGATGCCGTGGTCGCGGGCGGCGGCCCGTCCGGCGCCGCCGCGGCCATCACGCTGGCCCGGGCCGGACGCAGCGTCCTGCTCGCCGACGCGCACACCGGGCCGCCGAAGACCAGCGAATCCCTCGCACCGGCAGCCCGAATGCTGTTGCACGACCTCGGCATCGACCCCCGCGCACTCGACCACGACCACCGCCCGTGCCACGGCACCCTCTCCGCCTGGGGATCGCCCCGGGCGCAACAGACCGACTTCATCAATGACCCCCACGGCCACGGCTGGCACCTCGACCGGCCCGCCTTCGACAGCATGCTGCGCTCCCACGCCCTCGCCCACGGCGCGCGGGTCGCCGAGCACACCACCGCGGGACGACCGGCTCGCCTGCCCGACGGCGGCTGGCAGGTCGCGCTGTCCACCCACGGCGCGTCCTGCACCGTTCACTGCCGCTGGCTGATCGACGCCACCGGCCGGCGCGCCCGCATCGCCATGCACTGCGGAGCCGTACGCCACCGCTACGACCGGCTCGTCGCCGTCCACCTCCGGCTCGCCCACGACCCACACGACAGCGAGAGCCGTTCCGTGGTCGAATCCGCGCCCGACGGATGGTGGTACACCGCCCCCTGCCTCCCCACCGGCCGCCTCGTCGCCTACTTCACCGACACCGACCTCACCCCACCCGCCCTCACCACCCCAAGAGTCTTTCTCGACCTGCTCGCCACCGCCCCGCACATCGCCGCCCGTGCCCAGGGCCGCCCGCCCCGCCCCGGAGACGTGCCGCGCCGCTGCGCCGCCCACACCGCCCGGCTGGAACCGGCGGCGGGAGAGGGGTGGATCGCCGTGGGCGACGCCGCGACCGCCTACGACCCGGTCTCCTCCCAGGGCCTCCTCACCGCCCTCTACACCGGCAAGTGCGCCGGCGAGGCCGTGGACGCCCGCCTCGGGGGCCGGTACGACGCGACCGGCACCTACACGGCACGGCTGCACGAGACCTTCGACGGCTATCTCCTCGGCCACCGGACGGTCCACTCCTGGGAGAAACGCTGGGCCACCCACCCCTTCTGGGACCGCCGACAACACCCGCCCCGGCCGGCCACGGCAACGGCCCGGCGCCTCTGACCGGAGCACCCGGCCCCCGCTCGGCCCACCGGCCGGCGAACAGGGCCTCGCCCGCCGGCCGCCGGGCGGCCATCGCCGGAAGGCGGCCCCGCACCGAGGCCCGGAACCGCTACAGGGCCAGGCGCAGCACCCGCTCGTGGTCGAACATCTCCCCGGTCTCGGTGAAGCCGTACCGCAGATAGAAGCCCCACGGCGATCCTTCCCCCGGCACGACGCTGGTCACCAGCTCCCGCGCGCCCGGTCGAGACCTCAGGTGCGCGACCACCGCGTCCAACGCCGCCCGCCCGTTCCCGCGGCCCTGGAACCGACCGTCGATCAGCATCCGCCACAGGTAGAACGGCCAGGGAACGTCCGGGTTGCCCTCGGCCACGCCGTCAGCGAGCATCACGAACCCCACCGGTCGCTCGCCGGCGTAGACCGCTCGCGGCCAGGGCACGAGTTCCGGGTGCTCGGCGGCGTCGCGCAGCGAGCGGGCCACACCGTCGACGAAGCCCTCCTGACCGGCAGCCACCCGCAGGGCCAGCACCGCAGGGCGGTTGAGGTCGGTGGTCGCGCGGAGAGTGACGGGCTCGGACATCCGGCCATCCTTGCCCAAGCGCTGCCTCCCGGCCAACAGCCTTTCCCGCCACGGCGTGTGGCGGGGCGGGCCTGGTGACACAGTTCTCACGTCGCGGGAAGCCGACCGCCACCGGCGCTCACCGAGGCGTACGCCCAAAAGGTGTCAGCGGGTGGTCCGGGGAGTCGAGCCACAGGGTGTGTCGGCCGTCGCCGTGCACAGTCAGCCCGTGACGGCCGACGCCGGGGCGGCCGTTGCTCTCCCAGGCCGCGTAGGCCGCAGTGATCTCGGTCCACAGGTGGCGGGGTCCTGCTTGGGTGAGGGTGAACTCCGTGGTGTGGGTGCCGTCGAAGTCGACGGTCGCCCACGAGGTGCTGGTCCTGTCCCCGACACGGAGGCGTACGGGAACGTGTTCGCCGGTGGTGTCCCAGGAGAAGAACGCGCCGGGCACGGTGAGTCCGATGTGGAACTCGGCGTCCAGATCCCCGCCCGCCACCGCCCATGGCGAGACCTCCGTCACCGACCTCACCTCCGGCACCGGGTCCGGGACCGGGGCCGGCCGGCCCCGGTCCCCGTTCGGAGGCGGCTCTTCGACGCTGGGGCGCATGGGCATGAAGGAGGCAAAGTCATGGAACCGGCCCTCCGCGGTACCGCTCGCGCCGATGGTGAGAGCGAGGGTGCCGTAGCAGCACCAGGACGACGTCCACGGCGTCACGATCCGGCCGCCCGGCATGGTTTGGGTGAGCCAGGCGGGTGGCACCCGGTCGACGGAGAACGTGGCCAGTACCCGCGCGTACGGCGCCGAGTCCGGCCAGCCCTTCCCTGCGTCCCCCCGCACGACGGCGGGGGCGTACCCGGTGGCCTTCAGGTTCCGCTCGCCCTGTTCGGCCAGTACCGGGTCCAGCTCCACCGTGGTGACGGCTCCCGACCCGAGCAACGCACACAGCAGCGCCGCGTTGAAGCCGGCGCCTGTGCCCAACTCGATGACTTTGAAGGGCTGTTGCTCGTTCCTCGCGGGGGTGATGACCTTGGCGAGCCGGAGCATGCGCAGCACCATCGAGGGCATCGACGCCGAAGAGGAGGGCAGGCCGTCGGTGAACTGGGTGACCAGGGTCTGGTCCTCGTACGCCGCGGCCATCCACTGCTCCGGATCTGTCACCCGGTCGATGGGCCGGTACCCTCCCCGGCCGTCGCGCACCCACACCGTCTCGGGCAGGAACCGGTGACGGGGCACCTCCCGCAGTGCCACGGCCAGTTCTTCGGACACGGGGTGTCCGAACTGCTCAGCGATCTCCGCGAGCAGCCTCTGCGTGTTCACCGCTCGGGACGGTGCGTTCACCGCGGGCTACTTCGTGGCCGAGGCAGGAGGTGGCGAAGGCGGGGGTGGAGGTGGAGGTACGGGGCGGTTCGGCTGGTGTCCGTCATCCCCGATCGGGGACCGGTGCTTGGCGGCCACGACGTCCACGGGACGTCTCCTTCCTCTTGCCGGGCTTCAGGGTAGAGCACCGGGGCCGGTCAGCGGCAGAGCGCCTGCGGGCCCCTCGCCCGTACCCGGCACGCGGTCTCGGCCGGCGGCAGAAAGCCCGGCGCCCGGCAAGAACGTTCCGCCCGCCAGGAGATCCGATACTGCGCGGACGCGCCGTGAGCCGTACCGAAATCGCCGCCGTGATTCGACGTGCCATCGTTGGGTGGTGGGTACGGCTACTCATGCGTCGCGCTTCGCTGACGTTTAGCGTTGCATGCATGTTCAAGATCCCTGTGCGCAGAGCCCTGGTCTCCGGGCGGCCTGCCCTGTATGCCGTCGGCGGGCTCGTCGTGACCGGGCTGCTCGTCGCTGCCGCGGTGGCGGGGAGGGCCGTATGGAACGGCACTCCGTATCCTTCGGCCGACCCCGACGCGGTCGCGCAACGGCTCCAGAGCAGGTCCGACCGGGTGTACGAGGGCTTCGCGCTGCCCGACACGTACACCGCGGAGTCGAGCAGGGTCGATACCGGCGCCTGCTACTACCGCGGGCTGAGGAGCATCGCCCACATCGACGAGGCACGAAGCGACGTCCGCAGCTTCGGACTCGATTGGAGCGTGGCCGATGTTCCCGAAGCCACCGCGCTGGAGGCGCAGCGGCGCGTGCGCCAACAGCTGCTGCGGCAGGGGTGGAAACTCACCCACGAAGGCGACCGCGCGGGCTCCACTTTCCGCGAACTGGGCTTCCGATTCGAGGACCCGGAGGGTGGCGACCAGGTCGACGTGCAGTGGAACGACTCGACCACGACTCTGTTCATCAGTGTCTACGCCCCCTGTGGGCGGGTGCCAGACACCTTCGAGGAGTACGACTGGCCCGAAGGGGTCTGGCACCCGAAAAAGCCGGCCTCGGAGCTTTGAAGTCCCCCTCGCCCCCCGGCGAGGACACCCTGAACACGGTGATGGCCGGCTTCAGGAACGGGTGGGCTCCGTCCGGCATCACCCCTGGGTGGCAGGCTGCAGCGCCCGGCCTGGTGGACACATCCAGTCCCGGAGCGGTGCCCACAGCGAGGGCAAGTGGGCACCGCTCCACCCTGTTCACTCGACCACCAGGGCGACGTATCAGGACCGGCCTCTCACGCACTGCTCACGCGTCGGGCCCGGCCGGAGTGCGGTCAGTAGTCCCAGACGGTCGGTACGAAACGGAAGGCGTTGCCGGCGGCCGCCACACGACAGACGGACGGGAACGGCAGGTGAGTGGCCACCAATTGCTCGCCGCTCGCCGCCAGCTCCGTCAGGAGACGGGTCCTGATGCGGGCTGATTCCTCGGGGTCGTGATCGAAGCCGTTGTGCCACTCGGGTTTGTCGAACCCGCACTGGAACACGGCATCGCCCGCGAACATCAGCCGGTCGCCACCGGACTCCAGGCGGACGATGCTGTGGCCGGGGGTGTGGCCGCCGGTGCGACAGATCCTTACTCCCGGCGCCACCTCGTACTCCTTCTCGAACGGCCGCAACTGGCTGCGGTACACGTCCAGGAACCTTGAGGCGGTCGTGCGAAGCACGTCCGGCACCGGGGCCGGCATGTCGGTGCGGGAGAAGTCGGGCGCTGCCCAGAACTCGGCCTCGGCGGACGCCAGGTGGACCCGCAGGTCCGGGCGCAGCCGGCCCCGCAGCCCGTCGACGAGGAGCCCGCCGATGTGGTCCATGTGCAAGTGGGTGAGCACCACGTCGGTCACGGATGCGGGATCGATCCCGGCGGCGTCCAGTCGCATGGCCAACTGCCCGGCCCGTGGGAAGCCCGGAAACTCTGTCCCCAGCCCGGAATCGATCAGGACGGTCCGGCCACCGCTGCGCACCACGGCCACATTCAGTGGCCAGTCGAGCACCTCCCGCGGCAGGAACATGTCACTGAGCCAGGCTTCCAGGTCGGCCGGGGCGGCGTTGGTGGCCAGCGTCGCCGGGGAAATCGGAAGCACCCCGTCGCTGATCACCATCACGTCGATGTCGCCGACCTTCAGCGCGTAGCGCGACGGAACCAATTCGTCATACCCCGGCGCATCGGGGCGTGCGATGTTGACCCGGCTCATATTGTTCTCCTCTTGAAGGGTGTTGACCGAAGACATCGACGGCGCCATGGGAATCACCGTTCAGTCATCCCTTAGGACCGGACGGCAGCTCGATGTGTGACAGCCGCCCCGCTCCCTCGCCCTGCCTCGGCCGGCCGATCAGTCGTGGATCGTTCGGTGCTCGGGGCAGGAGTTCTGCCCCGAGCACCGGGAATCCTCGGAGCGGTCGGAACCCACGAGTTCTCCCACGCCTGGCCGTTCAACGCCCCGACCGGTTCGGCCGGAAGGCTGACGGCCGTCAATCAACTGCGGCGCATATCGCCGACGGACTGGAGCTCGCGCGCCGCATCTCGCGGGGGCATACCCCGAAGCGCTGTCGGAATGCCGTGCTGAGCGCGCTTGAAGAGGAGAATCCCGACGCGTACGCCAGCTCGGTGATCGTCATGTGCCGGTACGCGGGTCCCCGCAGTCGGTCCCGTACCAGCCGCAGCCGTTCCTCGCGGATCAGCTCGCGGGGAGTCGTCCCGCCATGCTGCAGGGCCAGCTGCACCTGGCGCAGCGACCAGCCCAGCGCCTGTGCCGCGCTGACGCCGGTCAGATCGGGGTCGGCCGCGTGCTCGCGGATGTACCGGCGGACGACCGTCTCCACATCGGCCAGATGGCCCGGGGCCGTGGGGCGGTCCTCGCCGGCGGCGAGCAGGCACAGCAGCTCGACCAGCCGGTCCGACACCGCGTCGAACTGGCCGCTGGTGAGGGTGTCTCGCTCCTCGTGCAGACCGGTCAGCATGTCGCCCAGCACCCGGCCCAGGCCGGAGGTCAGATCGAGGCCCGCGGTGAGCGGCGACGACCGGTTCAATCGTCCGTTCACCTCCTGAGCGGCGATCGACATGATGAGTGCCCGCGTGGAGGTTTCCTGCAGGAGCTCGAACGGTTTGGCGAACGAGACAAGGCATCCGGAACCCAGGGCCAGCCGTAGCTCCTGGTCGCCCTGTCGCAGCACCATCTCCCCGGCGACCGGCAGCAGCAAGCGGTAGTCCTCGTCCGGATCGTGCCGCACCTGGCCCGCGGTCCGGGTGTACTTGATCGTGTCCGACCAGAACATGACGAGTTGGTGGGTGCCGGTGCACTGACGGATCGTCCCCGCACGAAAGTCGTCGGTGCGCGGGTAGCTGTAGCCCATCCGGCCTTGATACGACGTCACGTGCTCGCTCCAGAAGTCGGTGCGCTCACGCGATGTCACGTCCCGGGTTGTCGACGAATCCACAACGTACGTTTCCAAGGCCATCGAAGACACCCCTCACCGCAAGCCTTCTCGAAGTGTGCGTACCCAGAATCGGCTCTCGCGCCACCGCATCAAGCGTTGCGCACAGCGACAAATTTCTTACGCACAGGCACAATTCCCGGCGCGCCATCCAGTCCTACGGTCGGTCACAGGATCCGCTGTGCGCCAGGGCAGGGCGGGTCCCCGCCCGACTGCGGTGGGACAGGCTCCACAGCCGTCCCGTCCGGGGAGGAACCCGTGGGCCTTGTCCAGAGGCCCTTGCGCCTGGCTGAGGATCACGATGGCAAGTGACAAGCCGATCCGGAACCCGCGTGCGCGGCACAGGGCGTCCCGTGCCGCCCCGATTCGTCCCGTGGCCCGCAGGGCCTTGGGACTGGCGATGGCGACGGGGGCTGCCGGAGCAAGCGTGGGAGTCTTCGGAGCCGGACCCGCGGCCGCGGAGCCGGTATCGCTCGAACTGCGGTACGTATGCTCGGTTCCGGTGCTCCCCGACCGGTCAGGCACGGTGGAGATCGACTCGGATGTCCCGAAGTCGGCTGCGGTCGGCAAGCCCACCTCGAAATTCGTCATCCGTGCGGCGGTGCCGGTGAACGCGGCCGACACGAAGGGGCTGCGCAGGGCCGGTATCAAGATCATCGAGGGCACGGTGGAAACCAAGGTCCGTGTGACAGCGCCGGAGGGCGACACCAACCTCAAAGTGCCGTTCCACGTGGCCAGGACCAAGGTCCCGGAGAGCGGACCGTTCTCTGTCAGGGCGACCGGTGTCGCGCCGAGTCTCACCTTCGGCCAACCGGGCAGGGCGAAGATCTCCGTCGGTGACCTCGTCATGCGCGTCACCGCGAGTGGCGGCATGACCATCGAACTCGACGTGCCGTGCAGGCTGGACACCGGACAGAACAACACCGTGGCATCGCTCGACATCACCGGGCCGGGAACGACGACCGGCCCGACCCCGTCCAAGGTGCCGGATACGGCCGCCTCCGGCACCACTGTGCCGGTGCCGCAGCAGCCGGGCGAAAGTGCGAGGGCCGGTGCGACCACGGAAAGCCCGGCCGGATCCTCCGGCCATCTGGCCACCACTGGCAGTCAGGGCATCACGGGTCTGATTCCGTTGGTCGCGGGAACTGTTGTCCTGGGCACCCTTGTCGTGGCCGCCGCCTTCCGCTTCCGCTCACACCGAAAGTGACCAGGCGGAACCCTGCCATCCCCGAACGAGGATGAGAGAAACCCGGGATCCGACACAGACGATGAGGAGTGCCGCGGTGGCCTGCCGGGAAAGCTCACCCCGTGCAGTCCGCCGAGCCGGGCAGTCCGACGCGCAGCCCGTGAGAGGGGCCCACCAGCTGCCGGGACGCGCGAGCCGAAGCCGACGCGGGAAGAGGTGGACCTCCCGGGGGCCAGGTGCCCCGAGGGGGTCGGGGTGCCGGGGCAACGGACCCGTGAACACGCTGCGGCGTTCCGTTTCCTGAACGACGCAGCCAATGGTGAGGGCAGGCACATGGGAACGGCATGTCGCACACCCTGGGGATGGCTGGCGCTCGCCGTGGTGGCCGTGGGGGTGGCGGTCACCATTGCCATTCGGGCGGGAACCGGTGATGTGGACCCGGGTGGGTTGGCGTTGGGGCTGGTCAGCCTGCTATTGGCGATAGCGGGCCTGTACCAGTCGACGCTCTCCCCCGCCTCGCAGGACTCCGACACCGCCGGACTCGCCGACCGCCTCGCCGACCACATCAGGGAACGCGAAGAGGAAGCCCGCCGGAGACTCCTCGGCGGCAGTGACCGCACCATCAACGTCGGGTTCGCCTTCCGCTCCTCCCCCGCCCAGCACACCACAGGCTCGGCACCCCGGGGCACGTTGGAGGACGTTGTCACCTACTACCGTGATCTCCGGCTCGGCCGCCTCGTCATCACCGGCGCGCCCGGAGCCGGAAAAACCGTACTCGCCCTCCACCTCATGCTGCTCCTCCTCGCCGACCGAGCGCCGGGCGACCGCGTTCCCGTACGCCTGTCGTTGTCCACCTTCGACCCCCACCGGCACAAGCTCGACGTCTGGCTCGCCGACCAGCTCACCCGTAGCTATCAGCTGCGCCCCGCCGCGGCGGCCGCCCTTGTCACCGCACGGCTGATCCTCCCGGTACTCGACGGGCTCGACGAAATGGACGGCAGTGAGGCTCCGGCGGGAGACTCCCGTGCCGCGGCCGCTCTGGAGGCCATGAACAGCTACCTCCATGGCACCACCAAGGGCCAGCTCGTTCTCACCTGCCGCAGCACCGCCTACGACGCTCTCGAAGGTGCGAATCTGTGGGCGGAGGACGCCTCCCGGATCGACATCGCCCCGGTCACCGCGGCCGCGACCGAGGCGTTCGTCACCGCCCGCGCCCGCAGACCGGCCCGCTGGGAACCCGTCCTCGACGCACTCCACGCCGCCCGGTCCGGTCCGCTGGCTCAGGGCCTGTCCACACCCTGGCGACTGACCATAGCCCTCGCCGTCTACGACGAACGTCACCCCGACGGCAGCTGGGTCCGTGACCCCTCGGATCTCCTCGAACTCACCCCGCAGACTCCCGGGCAGATCCGGGACCACCTGCTGAATCTGTTCGTTCTCGCCGCTTCCTCCACGGGCGGCACGACAGCGCCCTACACCCGGCTGCAGGTACACACCTGGCTGACAGTCCTCGCCGGCTATCTGCACACCAACACCATCAGCCCCCGCGAAGTGGCCGGACGGCACTTATCGGGCACCGACCTCGTACTCCATGAACTGTGGGCGCTCACCGGCCATCGCCGCGCACGCACCGTCCACATCCTCATGACCATCGCGGTGTGGGCCACCATCGACGTGCCCGCCGTCCTGCTCGACACCTGGCAGGTGTACGCAACGAACGTGACCCTCATGGTGATCGCCGGTCTTCTCCTGGGAATCCCGCCCTGGCCCGTACCGTCCCGGCTGGAACGGGTATCCGCCGGAACCCGTGCCGCGAGACACCAGCTCGTGAACGGGCTTGTGGGCGGGCTCTTCTGGGGTGGGCTCATCGTCGTGGCAGACATGGGGAATGTCGTCGGGCCAGTGCTCGGGCTCGTATACGGAGCGGTGGTAGGGCTCGCCGGTGGAGCGATGGTCGGAGCCGGGCTGGCCGGTGTGCTCTCGGACGCACCCGAAGTCCGCAAGTCGCGCGGAAACGCATCGCCGCGCGGCTTGGTTCGGGACGACCTCGTGACCGGGTTCGCGACCGGCCTCGTGGTCGGGCTCGGGTTCGCCCCTTACTACTGGTTCACCGGCGGGCCCGTAGTCGCGCTCGGGGCAGTACTCATCTACATGCTTCTGTTCGGTCTCGGCGGCGCGCGTGCGCTCGCCCTCCTCTACAACCGCCTGTTCAGATGCGGTTACCGGGGCGCGGTCGACTTGTTGTTCATGCCCTGGCGGGTGTTCGGGCCGCTGTTCAGGACCGGCGCCGGCCCAGGCCTCGGCGCTGCCGGTGTCCGCTACATGGCTTTCCTGCTCTGCACCCGCCGCTGGTGGTCCGACCAGCCACTGCCCTGGCGCCTGGGCCGATTCCTCGACTGGTGCTGCGACGCGGGTCTGATACGCACCGCCGGGATCGCCTATCAGTTCCGCCACCGCGAACTCCAGGACTTCCTCATCCGCGGCCTGCCCAGCACGACCCGCGACACCGACCCGCTTCCGTACACATGACAACGACTCCGAAATCAGGAACGTGCGGTGGCCGGCCGCGCAGCGGCATTCCCGAAGACGGATCAGCTCTCGGCATCTCCCGGAAGGGGCGGTAGCCGTGCGACCGACAAGCGGCCCGGCGGGCACCGTTGCCGGGCGCGCCCGGCGTCGTGCTGGGGCGGCGGAGCGGTCCTTCCGCTCCGCCGCCGCGGGTGTCAGGCCACTACACGCAGGTGGGTGGGCCATCCGATGCGGTCGAGGAGCCGGAACATCTTCTTGATGTCGGTGGGGTTCAGCTTCACGCAGCCGTTGGACTTGTAGTCGCTGGAGCCGTCCCAGCGGCGGGCTTCGCTGCCTCCCTGGCTGCCGTCGCGGTTCATCTCGGAATGGATGAACATTTCCGTGCGGGTGCGGGTGCCCTTGGAGCACTTCATGTCCTGGAGGTGGACGGCGTAGCCCTTGATCAGACTGCCGTCATAGGCGGGGGTCTTGGTCTTGATCCTCCAGTTGCCGTTCGGCAGCCAGCCCCGGGCACGTGCGCAGTCGTCGGTGGTGCCGGTGCCGGATCCGGCCCGGTAGGTGGCCCAGAGCTTCGTCCCCCGGTGAACGGAGAGGCGTGAGTCGGTGGGGTCGTCCCCGTTCTTGTCGAAGACCAGGGTGACCGCGGCTGTGGGCGCCGCCATCCCGGGGGTGGGTGTCTGTGCGGCGGCGCCCGGTGCCAGGGTCAGCGTGGCCGCCATGGCTCCTGCGATCACTGTGCCGCGCAGGTGGCGTGAGGCGCGGTTCATGTGTTTCTCCTCGTTCTTCTCGTGCGGCCGCGTACGTGGTGTGGTGCGGCCGGGGGCGGACGGCGCGCGCCCGCCCCCGGGGATACAGGGTCAGGCGATGGCCAGGCGTACCTCGGCCGAGGCCGTCCGCTTGAAGGTGTACGTGAAGGAGTTACGGACGCCGGAGTTGCACGCCGTCGTTGCCTTGTACTCACCGTTGCCGGCGCTGATGCGGACCTTCGCGCACTTGCCGTCCGTGCGGGTGTCCTGGAGCCAGCCGGCCACCGTCACGTCACCGCCGGAGCAGCGCAGGCTCCAGTGGGCCGACGCGCCGTCGATGACGGGGGACGCGGAGGACGGGCAGGTGGCCGCGTTCGCCGGGCCGGCTGTGCCGAGGGCGAGCCCTGCGGCGAGGAGGGAGGTGGTCACAGCGGAGGTGAGGGTCTTGCGGACAGCGGACATGGAGGTGGCCCCTCTCGGGCGGTGTGCTGGCAGGGAACGGACCGGGACGGGACCTGGATCTCTCCGTCCGCCGGTGGGGCGGACGGTCCGGGAGTGCCGGTCGCGGAGCCAGCATCACCGCGGTGGCGGGGACGGGGGAAGGGGCTTCCGGCTCCTTGCTCAGGTGCATCGATGCGCCCTGCATGACAGGGCGCTGACCACGGGATATGCCGTGATGCGGAAGGGCCGCAGGGCCGGGGCCGATACCCCGGACGGGTGCGGCGTACTCGGGCGGGCGACGTGACGGCCGGTCTCACGCGGAGTCGGAGGGCAGCGGACCGGTGCCCCTTTGGTAGTCCGGCCTTCTGAGTGGGGGGTCCTGTTCCACCAGCAGGGCCAGCCAGGTGTCCACGTCCACCCGGCCGGTCGCGGGCAGGTGATGCCTGGACTGGAAGAACGCCACGTCCGCGGCGGTCGCCGCGGTGTACTTCCCCGACACCGTCGTGCCGCCCATACCCGCGTTGCTCAGGAGTTCCTGCACGGCGCGGACTTCGAAGGTCCTGGACCCGGGCCCTACGTCCGGGACCAGCTCCGGCCAGGTCAGCTTGCCCACCTTGCCGTCGACCGGCAGGTTCTTCTTCAGCTGGAAGTCCATGACCGCGTCCCGGGTCTCCTCCCCGATGAAGCCGTCGGCGCGGATCTTGTAGCCCAGCCCGTTCAGCAGGTACTGCAGGGCGCGGGCACGAGTGAACTGGTCCTCCACACCCATACGCATGATCGGCCACTTCCGCGGCTCCTCGGGCGTGACAGCGGCACCTTTGGCCGTGGCCGTGAGGTCCTGGGCGAAGAACTGTTCCTGGACGACCGCTCCCGCCGTGAACGTCACGGCCAGGGCCGCCGTACCCAGGAAGGGCCGTAACCACGGAACCCTGTGCCGGCCCCGGGCACCGCTGCCGTCCGCGCCGTGCTCGGCGGCCGGGGCAGGGACGGCGGTTGCCTCACTCTGCCGGGGACCAACGGGCGCGGGAATCGGCCCATTTCCGCCCGCCGCCCGTTGACGGCCGCTCTCGCGCGCCGCTTCCCGCCGCAGCGCCCGCGCCTGTTCGAGTTCCATCGCCGGGGCACGCAGCTGGGCATGCAGCGTCTCCACCACGTTCAAGGGGGCGACCGAGACGTGTCTCGGGTTCAGGTAGCGGGAGAGCGTCGTCTGGTCGACCCCCAGCCTCAGGGCCAGGGCCTGCTGCGTCGGCCGGGTACTACGGGGCGGCTTCCCGCTCTCCTCCCACCAGCGGCGCAACAGCATCGCCAGCTGTTCCCCCGCGCCATGCTCCCGCCCCTGGCCGCCCGGCTCCTGCGCCATCTCGTGCCCCTCCCGGTTGTCGTGCGAAACCGCCAGGCCTCCGCAGCACCCGCAGGTGTGCATAACAGCAGGTCAGGTCTGCGCATAACGGGATTCGTCGTTGCATCGGCCGCAGCGGCGCCGATCGTAGCGACGCTGCCGCGGGGTCCAGCACCGCCGCAGGCGAAGACATGCGGACGTTCCTCACCCTCTACGCGCCCGGAACCGTCCTCGCGATACAGCAAAGCACCCGAAAGATCGCAAAATGCCGCACCGGCCGGTGCGGCGAGGTCAACTCGCGTTCACCCGGACGAGTACACGGGCAACGCCCTCCCGGACGGACGGCCCGGCGTCACGGCATACGGCTTACGCCAAGTCCGACGGTGGGATTCGGCGGACGGCGGCCGTGCGGGCCCCTGTGGGGATGTTCCGGGATGCCCACGCCCGGGGTGCTGCTGCGGCTGGGCCGCACACGGCAGCGCGGCGCGATGCCTGCCGGGGCCGGGTGGTTCCCCTCGCTCCGCATGGCGCGCCGGGGAAGGGCCGGAAAGCCGGCCGGGGCCGGCCGGATCAGGAGAGAACTGATCCGGCCGGCCCCGGCCCTGGGCACCGCTCCACCGGTGCCGTCAGTCGCTGTAGACGCCGACCTCGTGGAGCGAGTAGCCCCACTGGGTTCCGCGCTCCAGCCCCTGGATCCGTAGGTAGCGCGCCGGGGTTCCGTCGAACCGGGCCGTGTCCAGTCCGCCGTCACCAGCCGTCGTGGACGAGGCCGTCTGCCAGTTCGTGCCGTCCGCCGACAGTTCGATCCGGTACGACTTCGCGTACGCCGCCTCCCAGTCGAGGGTGACGCGCTTGACCAGCTTCGCGGATCCTAGGTCGATGCGCAGCCATTGGTTGTCGTTCCACTCGCTGGCCCAGCGAGTGCCCTTGTCGCCGTCCACGGCCCGGTCGGGCGCGAAGCTGACGAGCGGATTCCACCATTGCGACGTGGACGCCGAGGCGGCCGCGCCCGAGGCGAGGTTCACCCCGGACTTGTGCCGCTCGGAACTCCCCCAGGTGCGGAGATACGACTCGGCGCCCGCGAAAAGGTCGTTCACGACGTCCTGACCGCCGACGATCCGGATGTCCTCGATCCAGTCGGGGACCATGCCGTAGTGCGCGGCACCACTGGTGTTGAAGTCCCAGGTGCGCTCGCCTGTGGTCTGCTTGTCGATCACCGAGCCGCCGTCCGTGCTGCGGAAGGGGTACTTCACCGGATTCGGTGTGTCGGCGCCCCGCGGGCCCGGCCAGCCGCCGACACCGTTCATGTCGGTGCCGTAGCCGTAGCCGACCCCGTACTTCTCGCGCAGCGCGTCCGTGCGCTTGGCCTCCGCGCTGAACGCCTCGGAGCCGCTCATGTACTGACCGACGAACCCGCCGAGCTTGTAGAGCCGCTCGGTCCAGCCCAGGTCCATCCAGCTGTGCGAGGAGATGATGCCCGGGTAGGACTCGGATTCGAGGATGTCGAAGGCCTGGCCCGCGGCCTTGACGCTCATGTGATCGATCTCCAGCATCATCTTGCGGTCCATCATGCCGCGCACCGCGTACTCACCCAGGTCGGTCAGCCCGCGGGTGTTGCACTGCGCGCCCGAGGCGTAAGAAGGTACGGCCACCCCCTCCGGCAGCTTCTTCTCCGCCTCCGCGGCCTTCGCGTTGCCGATGGGGTTGTCGTGCTGCGCGCCGCGGCAGGTCTCCGTCTTCCAGAAGGTGCCGGTCGACAGGAACTGGCCCACGTTGATGGCCGTTCCGAGGGCGCCGGAGTCGAAGCGCACCCCGCACAGGGCGTTGTCGAACTTGTGGCAGAGAAACATGCTGCGCACGCCCAGTTCGTGCAACTCGTCCAGGCCGCGGTCGATGTCCGCCCTGGAGCACTGCGCGACGTCCAGGATCTGCTTGCAGCCGAACGGCTCGGAGGTCTCGACGCCCAGGACGACGGCCAGCTTGCCCTGCTTGATGACCTCGCGGGCCTGCGCGCTGTCGGTGACGATGCGGAACCAGCCCTTGCCCGGACCGCCGTACATCTTGTCGATGTAGGCCTGCATGTCGTACGTCTTCCGCGCCTCAAGACGGATGGCGGTCATCTCGTCGCAGCCGCGGTCCTTGAAGAAGTAGACCGAGCAGATCACGCCGTTCGTGACCAGGTCGTTGACCAGCACCCGCTGGCCGCCGCGCCAGGCCCGCTCGATCCAGGCGTAGTAGTTCTGCTGGTGGGTGAGCGAGTCGTGGGCGGGCCAGTCCTTGAACGCCGGCCACCCGTTGGGGTCGTGCTTCCCGTCGCCGCCCTTGGTGATGAAGTCGAAAATGGCGAGCGTGCCGTCGGGGTAGTGCTCGGGGCAGTCCTTGAGCGCGTCGACGACACCTTGCTCCGAGAACGGCTTGCCGCAGATCAGCCGGCCGCCGAAGCCCTCGTTGGCCATGATGTGGTCGTGGGCGTCGACGAAGCCCCTCACACGGCCCTGGTCGTCGGTACCTTTGAACGGCTCGCCCGTTACGTTGATCTGCGAGTCGGGCGCGGGCCGCGCGGCCGGGGTCCACCAGCCGGGCTCCGCCGCGGAGCTGGGCATCGGACCGAGCAACAGGGCCATCACGGAGACGAGCAGTGACACCACTGTCAGGGATCTCAGTCTGCGGCGCGGATGTTGAACCATGTTCATCACTCACCTTGATTGGCATGTCCATTCAAGTTACTGGCGAGTTGAGAATCGCGACCACCGTCAGCAGAGTCAATACTCCGGAACGCTTCTCTTGATGAACCATCAGTTCGGACGCACTCACGCCCGACGCCGGACGGCTCCCCGGGGACGCCGCCGGTGGAGGGGATGCCGGGCCCACCCCCGCCCGCGACGAGCGCGCGGCCTGCGTGCCGGGCACACAGGCCGCCCGAGGCGAGGGTGGTGTTCATGCCCCTCCCGCGGTGGCGTACGACGCGAGGAAAGCGAGGAGGTTCAGGCGGCCCGGCCCGCGGACCAGGTTGCGTAACCGCCGTCGAGATTGGCGCTGTCCCTGCCCAGACCCGCGAGAAGACGCTGCGCGTTGTGGCCGCGCAGACCCACCTGGCAGTGGACGACGAGGTCACCCGCGGGCAGTTCGGCGACGCGCTCGCGCAGCTCGTCCAGCGGAATGTTGAGCGCGCCGGGGATCGCGCCCCGGGCGTGCTCGGCGGCCGTACGCACATCGACGACGGTGGCGCCGGCTTCGCGGGCGGCGTCCAGTTCGTGCCACTGGATGGTGCGGACCGTTCCGGTGGCCAGGTTCTCGGCGATCATCCCGGCCATGTTGACCGGGTCCTTCGCCGAGCCGTACGGGGGCGCGTAGGCGAGCTCCAGATCGGCTAGGTCAGGTGCGGTCAGTCCGCCTGCGATGGCCGTGGCGATCACGTCGATGCGCTTGTCCGCACCGTCCGCGCCGACCGCCTGCGCTCCGAGGATCCGCAGGTCGGAAGGGGCGAAGAGAACCTTGAGGGCGATCGGGGACGCACCCGGGTAGTAGCCCGCGTGCGAACCGGGGTGCAGATGGACCGCCCGGTAGGCACGGCCGGCGGCGCGCAGCCGCTTCTCGTTCCAGCCGGTGACCGCCGCGGTCAGGCCGAAGACCTGGACGACCGCGGTACCGGTGGCAGGCCGGGCCACCACCGGGCGTCCCGCGATGGCATCTGCGACGATACGGCCGTGCCGGTTGGCGAGGTTGGCCAGCGGCACCAGGGCACTCTCGCCGGTGAGCCCGTCACGCTTCTCGGAGGCGTCGCCCACCGCGTAGATGGCCGGGTCGCTGGTGAGACCCGTCTCGTCGACGACGATCCCGCCACGCGGCCCGACGGCCAGCCCGGCCCCGCGCGCCAGGCCCGTCTCGGGGCGGACACCGATCGCCATCAGGACCACATCGGCCGGTACGGTGCGCCCGTCGTCCAGGCGTACGCGGTCATCGCCGGCCTCCTTCAGCTGAGTGCCGAGCGCGAGTTCCACCCCGCCGGCACGCAGCTCCGCGGCGAGCGGCGCGGCCATCTCCGGATCGAGCGGCGGCATCACCTGGTCGGAGAGCTCGACGAGCGTCACCCGCAGGCCACGGCGCCGCAGGTTCTCCGCCGCCTCCACGCCGATGAACCCGGCACCGACCACGACGGCGGTACGCGCACCCGCGTCCAGCTCAGCGGCTATCCGATCGGCGTCCGATACATCACGTAGCGTGAAAGCCCTTTCGATTCCGGGCAGCTGGGGCACGAAGGGCCGGGCACCGGGAGAGAGCACCAGTCGGTCGTACGACTCCGCGTACTCCTCCCCGCTCGCCAGGTCCCGCACCCGCACCGTGCGCGACACCGGGTCCACGCCGATCGCCTCGCTGCGGACCCGTACGTCGAGCCGGAACCGGGCGCGCAGCGCCTCGGGCGTCTGCACCAGGAGCTTGTCCCGTTCCTCGATGACCCCGCCGAGGAAGTACGGCAGGCCGCAGTTGGCGTAGCTGACGTGAGCGCCGCGCTCCAGGACGACGATCTCCGCCCGCTCGTCCAGGCGACGTAGCCGGGTGGCCGTGGACATGCCGCCCGCCACGCCTCCGATGATGACGACCTTCACGGAAACCTCCTGGGGTGCACGCCGACGCTATACCCCCCAGGGTATCTTCGAGTCCTGAGGGTTTCGAGGGCCGAAGGTCCTGAGCCGCCGGGAACGTGTCGACGAGGCGTGCCGATGTCTGCCGACCTGCCAACGCCTGTTACGAGGGCTTGTCCGCCGGGTCGTCGCCCGTGACCGTGCCGAACTCGTACCCTTCGGCGTCCCTCACCACGGGCGCGGCATACGCATCCGCCACCTGGGCGCAAATGAATCCCGCCGGGATTCATCCTCCTTCCGAGACGTGCACGACGATCCTGATCAGCGCGCACGATGTGACTGCGGCCGACTTCCTTGCCCCCGCCCCGCCCACGATCCGAGTCGCACAGCCGCTTCCTGATGTCGGCGATGGCGCAGGCGTGGCCGGGAGAGCCGACGTGACTGGATCCCCGCAGGTCGATCTGTCGGCGGTCGTGCCCGGCGCGAGCGGCGGGGCCGAGGCGGGCCAGGACCGAGGGCGAGGGCGCCGGGCGGGGCGGGCATGGTCCGGTCCGCATTCGACCGGGTCTCGAGCGGGCGCCGGCGGGCCGGTCGACGCATGCTGCCGCGTCGATCAGCCCGCGATCGCGGCCGTGGCCGCACTACTGGCGCGGTGAACGCTCAGGACCCATTGAAATAGAAGACGGAGGCCACGACGACCAGTTCCTCCGGCCAGTCGATGTCGATCCGGAGGTGCACGGTGTTGTCGTCCTTGGGGACCACGTTGTAAACCTTGAGGGCCGCGGCCCCCATGAACGGCTTGCGGTCGCCGTTCGGGTCGATCTCCGCCAGGGAGACATAGACCCGGGAGGCGGAGGTGACGAAACGCATGGGCAGGATCTGGTCGAAGACTCCCTGACCCGCCAGGGAGAATCTGTCGGCTCCTTGATCAGTGCCCGCGGATGCGGCGCCCAGCCGCACGACCCCGTTGGGCCATGCCTCATTTCCGGGCGTGCCGTTCTGGTCGCTCATCTGCGTGGCCTTTCGCGTCGATGGTTCCAGGGGTGCCGTGGTCTGCGAATTCGATTTGCGCCATTCACACCGTGTTGCGGTCGTGATCGTACGGAGCCTTCGAGCGTGCCCGACTTACCCCACTCCGCCGCTTGCTTCGCGTGGCCTAGTAGGAGTTGGTCAGCTTCACTCGTCCTGGCGTGCCTGTGAGGCGGCGGGATGCCCGCACAGCACGCGGAGGTCATCCGGCTCCGCGAAGTCGCCGCAACGACCGGGTCAGCCACCCGGCTCACCTCTAACCACCGCCACCAGAGCCTGCGATTGGCACCGCGTACCGGGCAGGATGCCCGCTCCCGCGTACAGACCGCAGACGGCGGACGGCAGACCGCGCCATCTGCACAACGGTCCTTCCGCCAAGGGGATACCGAGGCATCGAGCGTCCATACCGGTCATGAGCGCGCCTGCCCGACCCGAGGTCCGCAGCGACTGACACGCCTCACATCAACGGTCGCGGAATACACCACCTCCGGCTGCCCGCGTCGCAAAAGGCGGTCACCACACCATGTCTGCCCAATCGCCACGCGGGGCGACCCGCCCACGGTCACCGCCCCGGCGCAAGCCGCTCCTTCACCGAAGACCGCGCGCGGGTGCCGGGACACACGTCGACGCCCTGCGGGACCCCGTTCACCACAAGGGCATCACGACCACCTTGGGCCACTACCGGACCGCACGGGAACGCGAGCGACTCACCGACCGCGCGTCGCGCGGTGATGCCGTCCGCACGACTCCCCCGAATCGGAGCAGAGCCGGATGGCCGCACCAACAGGCCGGTCCGACGGGAGAGCTTCCTCGATCGATCAGAGGGTCGCAACGTCCGCGCCTCCCCACCCCGCCACCTCCGGACAGCAGTGGACACTGGGCGGCACCAGGTCCGCTACCCCAATGGCGTCACCATGGTTTCACTCTCGCACAGCCGCAAGCTCGCCCTCCGTCAAAGCGGCACGACATCACCCAACACTCAGCAAGAATCAGCAGGTCCAAGGCCCATCAACAACAAAGAGCCAACCTGGCTCGCCATGGCGTCGCCAATGTGCCATGATGACATCATGAACCTCTTACTTGACGGCAGCACCCTCCGACGGGAGTGGGCCGTCGCGGCAAACGTGGGCGTCGACGAAGCCCGTACGCCGCGTCAGCGACTCACCGACCCTCCGGGCCCCACAAGCCGGCCCGCCCCGCTCAACGCACTGTTCGCCGCCATGGGCAAGCCCACACGGAAGCCGACGCCGATCTCCGTCGGCGTACGACTGCCTGGCTCGCCCCCGCGCCCACGGAAACGCCGCCGCCCGCGCCCGTAGCGTTCCGGAAGATGCCGGTGCCGGTCACGGCCCCGCCGTACCCGTACCGCCCCCACCGCCTGCGGATACCGATGGGATTACCCCGTCGCGGATCGCCTTCCGCCTCCCCACCCGCTTCACGGCCCACGCCGACAGCGCCGCGGCGGAGCGCCTGCCGGTCAGCACCCGGCCGACGTGGGCGGTGCGCCCACGTCGGTGACGGGCTCGGAGCGTCGTCGGCGGCGTCATCGTGCCGATGGAGTCCGCGCCCGCAGAACCCTCGCCCGTCGGCCGAGCAACAGCTCCTCACTCCGCTCGTCGAGACCCTGCGCGGCCGTGGCCCGGCACCGAACCGGCTCCAGCGCGGTCATCGGGCTCGTCCGGTACGAGGTGTTCCCCCGGCCGGCTGTATCCGGACGCACCGCACCTTCCGAACCGGCTCCAAGCGGTAACCGACGTTTCCCACGCACCACTTCACCGATTCGCACCAGCGTTACCCCGCCCCACGATCACGGGAGGACCCCATGTCGCACGACCCGACGGCCGTCGGCGCCACCACCGGTGCCACCACCGAGGACATCACCGCCGATGATCTCCCCACCCTGCCCACCGACCGGCACACCGGCTGCCCCTTCGACCCGCCCGCAGGACTCACCGCCCTGAGCGACGAACCGATGCGCCGCATGCGCTACGCCGACGGACATGTGGGCCGACTGGTCACCGGCCACGCCACGGCCCGCACGATCCTGGCCGACCCCCGCTTCAGCTCGCGTTACGAACTCCTGCATCTGCCGGTACCGATGGCGGGCCTGTCAGGGGAGATACCACCGGCGCCGGTCGGCGACATCATCGGCCTCGACGCCCCCGAACACACCCGCTACCGGCGCCTGCTCACCGGCAAGTTCACCGTTCGCAGGATGCGTCAACTCACCGAACGTGTGGAGCAGTTCACCGAGGAATGCCTGGATGCCATGGAACAGGCCGGGCCCACGGCCGACCTGGTGGAGGCATTCGCACAACCCGTGCCCGCGCTCATGATCTGCGAGCTGCTCGGCGTGCCGTACAGCGACCGGGAGCGGTTCCAGGGCCACGTGGCGACCATCTTCGATCAGACAGCGGATGCGCAGGCGACAGGCGAGGCCTATACGGCGCTGCTGCAGTACCTGGCCGAACTCGTCCTCGCCAAGCGCGTCGAGCCCACCGACGACCTGCTCAGCGATCTGACCACCTCCGACCTCACCGACGAGGAGCTGGCCGGGATCGGCGGGCTGCTGCTCGCCGCCGGACTCGACACCACCGCGAACATGCTCGGCCTCGGCACCTTCGCCCTGCTCAGCAATCCCGACCAGCTGGACGCTCTGCGCGCCGACCCGGGCCTGGCCGAGCAGACCGTGGAGGAGTTGCTGCGCTACCTCAGCGTGGCCGACCCTCTGCTCCGGTCGGCGCTCACGGACGTCGAGGTGGAGGGCACGCTCATCAAGGCAGGCGAGACGGTGACCATTTCCGTGCAGGCCGTCAACCGGGACCCCCGCAGATTCCCCGACCCCGACCGGCTCGACATCCACCGCAAGGCCACCGGGCACATGGCCTTCGGCCACGGCGCCCACCAGTGCCTTGGGCAGCAGCTCGCCCGCGTCGAGATGGCCGTCGCGTTCCCAGCGCTGCTCGCCCGTTTCCCCACCCTGCGCCTCGCGGTGCCGCCCCAGGAGGTACCGCTGCGCAACCGCTCCAACATCTACGGCGTGGTCAGCCTGCCCGTCACCTGGGACAAGGAGTAGCACCATGAGCGACCCTCAAGCGCCGCTGCGTCTGGACGCCGACCGTGAGCGCTGCGCCGGCGCCGGAATGTGCGCCCTGACGGCTCCCGCGGTCTTCGACCAGGACGAGGAGGAAGGCCTGGTGGTGCTCCTGCACCCCGAGCCGGCACCCGAGCACCGCGCCGCCGCCCGGATGGCTGTCGGCCTCTGTCCCGCCGGGGCCATCGCCGTCAACTCCTCGGACTCGTAGCGACCGTGGCGCTTCCCGGACCGCGAGCCCCCACCGGGCACCGCGCATGCCGTGGGCCCGTGGCTCTCGCGTAACGGACCCCGGCACAGCACGCCGACGGGCCGCTCCGGCTCGCGCGCCGGCAGGCGCCCCGACCGTTTCCTCCCCGCAGTGGTCCCGGGCCGCGATGGAGGCGCGGCCATCCAAGCGATCCAGGTCGGCGAGGACACCGATTTCAGGAGCACGCCGAGCAGGGGGCTGCCCGCTGGCCCTCCCCGGCCTACTCCCTGCACGACTGTGGGCCGGCCGGGACCGGCGTCCGCACATCACCGGGACAGGACACGCAACCACCAGCGGCCGGAGGCTCGTACCGATCGGCGGTCCGGACGCACCGAACGGCCGGTGGCGTTCCGCGACAGGAGCACTGTCCGGAACTCCACCGGGGTGCGGGCGGAGGTCAGGCGCCGTTCCGAACCGGGCCGATGAGGGTGCCTGCGGCCACCTTGAGCGTGCCCTCGGCGACAGATGTGCCGGGGATCTGCCCGTCCGGAGCCTGGAGCGTGAACGATGTCCCGTCCACGGGAATGCCCCGGACGCTGTTGGGGACCTGGATGTCGAAGTGCACCGGGTGACCCGGGCCGAAGGTCACCACGGTCTCCTGGCCGCCGTAGCGGCCTGCGGTGACCCCGCTGTCCGAACCGCGGTCCGAGAAACGGACGTCAGTCGGCGAACCGGCCAGCTCACACGGCTCGTACCCGCGCGGCGCGGTCAGAGTGACACGGTAGTGACGGTGCCCCGCGGTGTGGTCCGCCTCGGTGATCTTCGCTGTGTGGTTGGCGGGACGGCAGGCCGAGGGGGCACCACTGCCGCCCGTCGTCCGTGAAGCCTGCGCGACTCCCGCACCGGCAACGCCCACCAGCACGGTGGCGGCGAGAGTGAGGGCAATCCTCCGGTCAGTACGCATCCTGAACGCTCCTTGCCTAGCTCAATGGCCTGCGGGTGTTGCCCGCCGGAACTGGTCGACGCCATTCCTGCCCGACTTCCCGCACGGAAAATGTCCCAGGATCGCCACAGACGAGCCCCAGTGGGTGAGGGCCCCGCACCGCGCACCCACGCCACCTGCCGCGATCAACCAGCCCCTCGGCGCCCTCACCGGCGGCACCCACCCGACCCTCACGCCACCAGTACCCGCAACCCCATGCGCCCGGCATGCGGGCAGACCGCCCCCGCCGGCCCGTTGGATCGCCGGGACGTGATCCGGAACTGCCTGCGTACGGCCGGACGGCGACCGTTCCCGTCCCGCCGATCAACCAACTCGGCCGATTGCGCGTCGACTCAGTCTTCCGTGCGATGACCAACAGTCGATCACCCAGGAAGGTGCGCCCTGCGGTCCAACCCGGAACCGAACCAATGGACTTGAGACACACTCCGGCACGATGTCCGAGCGGTGGTGATGGCCAAGTCCCTGCCGTTCACCCGGCGTGCGACGATACGCATGGACAACTGACGTACGAATATGACAATTATGGAGAGCGCTTTGAGCGGCAACGACGCTGACTTCCGCAGGCGGATCCGATCGGACGTGCCCCATTCCGCCCGGGTGTGGAACGCATGGCTGGGCGGGAAGGACAACTACCCGGTCGACCGGGAGCTGGCCGACGCGGTTTGCGCGGCCTACCCGCAGACGGTCGACATCGCCCGCGCCTCGCGTGCGTTCCAGGCCCGTGCTGTCCAGTACCTTGCCGGGCTGGGCGTGCGTCAGTTCCTGGATGTGGGAACGGGCCTGCCGGTGGAGAACAGCACTCATGAGGTGGCGCAGGGCATCGTGCCCCAGGCCCGGATCGTCTACGTGGACAACGACCCCATTGTGCTGGTCCACGCGGCGGCACTGCTGACCAGCGCTCCCGAGGGCCGGACGGACTACGTGGAGGCGGACCTGTCCGACACGGACGCGGTGGTGGACGCGGCCGCCAAGACGCTGGACCTGTCCGAGCCGGTCGCCGTGATGCTGCTGTCGACCCTGGGACACCTGGCCCCGGCCGAGGGCATCGACGTGGTCCAGAGATACATGTCCCGTATGCCGTCCGGGAGCTTCCTCATCCTGTGCGACACGGTGAAGACACCCGCCACGCTCGCGGCCGAGAAGGCGTATGCGTCGGGCGACAACCCGCCCTACCTGGTGCGGGAACCGGAAGAGATCACCGGATGCGCCGAGGGTCTGGAACTGGTCGAGCCGGGCTTCGTGTCGATCTCGCAGTGGCGGCCGGCTGCCGGCGAGGAGCCGGTACTCGTCGACCAGTGGGGACTCGTCGCCCGCAAACCATGAACCTCACGGCGGCGTGCGCTGATTGTCCGTAGTGGGACAGGCATCAGGCTCGCCGGTCCGGTGTCCGCGACGGTGACACGTGCGGCAGGGCTGCCGACGCTCGCCCCGCTCCGGCCGCTCCGCTGCCGTCGCGGACACCGGACCGGCCTGTCGCTGCCCTCTACAGGCGGCAGACGACAGGCGTCGGCGGCGGTGGAGCCGGCGGTGAGGACGTTCACGGTGAAGCGGCCGACCCGCTCGATGACGCCTTCGGTGCGACTGCCTCGCTTGAGCGGGATGAGCAGGGTGGGTGGATCGATCGACATCGACAGCAGGGAGTTGACGGTCACGCCATGCGGCCCCTGGTCGCTCCGAGTGGTGACGACCGCGACGCCCGTCGCCCAGCGGCGCATGGCCTCACGGAACGCGCCGGGCTCCGCCCCGTCGCCAGGAGCACCGGCTCGCGAGGACGGCAGCGAAGTCACCACGCCGCAGCCAGGGGTGCGGGGGACGCCAGTGCGGGGAAGTGCGGTGCGACTTCTTCGGTGAGGTGCCCACCGTGAAGCGCTGCGCGCTTGTCCAGCACTGCGAGCGGGGCGCGTTGACGTCCCACGACGCAGCCTGCCTGCGCCACTCCCCTCACCGGCAGGTCGGCCGCGCGCACGCGGTGTCAGCATTCCGCGGGCTGGGGCAGGGCGGCCTTCGTGGCGATGTGGCCGGTCCACCGCTCGACGGCTTGGTCCGGGTCAGGGGTGTCCTCGGAGTACAGCACGTAGCCGTCCCCGTAACTGCCGCCGTTGTAGAAGCTGACGATGTACTGATGGCCGGGACGCAGCACGTCGTACCGGTTGTCAGCACCTGCGGTGCTGAAACCGCCGTCGCGCTTGACGTCGACCGACTGCCCCAGCGCGAGTGTTCCTGCCGCCGCGCCCTTCAGTGCCGTGTCGATGCGGACCTTCACCGTCTGGACTCCGCCGGGCAGTTCGGGCTCCTCTTCGAGGTAGCCGATCGTGCCGGTGACGGTGACGAGTGCGAGGTTGGCGCTTTCCGCGGCGACGTACTCGGGGCGGGAGAGGTCCGGTGCGCACAGGCTGTCGGACCGGGTGGTGGTCCCGGCGTCCGGCCACCAGGTGTATCCGCCCCAGCCGCCGGCTGCGAGGACGAGGAGGGCGGCTGATCCGGTCACGAGGGTGCGGATGGATGTCATGGCTCAGCCCCAGAGGCGTTCGTAGTTGGCCTTGTCCACGTCGGTGGGGGCCTGGAGCGGGGTCCGGCGCGGCTGGTTGGTCCACATGACGGACAGCACGTTCTCTTTCTTGTGGCAGAGCCCGAGTGCGTGCCCGAGTTCGTGCACCGCTACCGCACGGCGGGCGTCCCGGGTATTGAACGGCGCTTTGTCCAGCCTCGTCTTGTTGAAATAGATGTGGTCGATGCCGTTCTTCTGTTGCCAGGTGCCCAGCGTCGAATTGTTCTTGGACCAGTCGCGCCATTCGACATCGTTGACCGCGGTCACGTGGTCCGGGGCGATCCTGATCAGGCTGAGTGCACCGGAGCGCTGGTACCACGTACCCGTCGCCCATCCGAGGGCGTCGTTGTACTTGGAGTCGTCCTCCCAGAGCAATTCCTCGCCGCTGTCCACGCTGGACGCCGATGCCCTCTCCATGACACCGGAATCGGAGCACGAAGCCGGTTTCGCGGCGTGGGAGAACGCCTGGTGGGCGTGGGCCCCCGCCGCACCGGCGAGCACACCGGCACAGCCGGCAACGGCCAGAACGTACGCGTGCCCGGCGGTGACAGTGCTTCTCACACCCGTGTCAACGACCGGAGCGTGGACGGGTTGTGCCCACCGGTCGGCCGTTCGGGGCAAGGCCCGGGACGATGGCTCAGCCCGGTATCTCCTCGATCCGCTAGCGGTTGACCAGGAATGGGGGCGGGGGCCGGTCCTCAGACGGTGATCCGGGGCTGGTCCGGGCTGAGGTGGTACACGGCGGTCTGCTCGGTGTGCGGGGCGAGCAGCCCCTGCAGTTCCTTTGCCGCGGCCTTGAGAAGGTGGCCGTCGCGGGTGGCGTGGAGCGTTTCCAGGATAAAGGCGACGCTGGTGGAGTCTTCGGTGACGCGGGTGCGGTGGGCGTCACGGTGGTTCCAGTGGCGGGTCAGGACGCCGGTGGAGTCCGTGTAGATGATCTCGCCGGACTTGGGCGTCTCGACGGTGCCGGGCTCGCCGAGCGGGGTGAACTCCTCGGTGCCGTCGGCGTACCGGATGTCCACGTCACCGGTGACCTGGTCCAGGTCGAAGGCACCGGCGGGCAGGCCGTGCTGGACGGAGACGGCGTTGTAGGAGTCGACGGCCGGGTTGATGCGCGGCAGAGTCCCCTTCTTCGTAAGGCGGCGGCCGAGCGCGTCGACGCTGGGCCGGATGCGGCGGGGGTTGGTACCGAAGGACCGATAGGCGGTGTGCCACGCCTCGATCCTCGGGTCGTTCTCGTCGGCGGGCCGCCGCGTTCGGTGGAGGCGGTCGGCGACTCCGGCACGCTGTTCGACGGGCTTGTGGTCGTCGTACTTGAACCTCGCCCGTACGTCGGTGGCCTGAAGGCGCAGACCGCGGATGCCGGACAGCATCCGGTCGTACGGGGGCTGATCGACGGCGACCGGGGCATGGTCGCCGTCGGGCTGGAAGTGGGCGAGCCGGCGGCGCAGAAGTTCGGCCTTGGCTTCGGGGGCGTCGACCAGGTGTGCACGGCAGGTGAACTGAACGGCGGCGTAGTAGCTGGTGGGGACGCCGTCGAAGGGCGGGGTACCGGGCTTGGCGCGCCAGGGGCCGGGGATGCAGGCGTAGTCGCCGATGACGGTGAAAGTAACGTTCGGGTCGTGCTCCATCGCCGCCCAGACCGGGTTGGGCCGGGCGAGGTGGATCAGCAGGTCGCCGTCGTAGGAGGTGAAGTGGGTGGGGGCGACGGCGGGCGGCTCGCCGGGCGGGCCGTTGACGCTCAGCTGTCCGAAGTCGTGGCCTGCGGCGATCCAGGTCTGCCATTCGGCCGCGTCCAGGGCCGCGTCCCAGGGCTGGATGAACATGCTTCTCTCCTTGCGCGCGATCGATGAAGGCGGGCGGCGGCTCAGGTCAGGGCGAGGAGGCCGACGGCGATGGCCGCGGTGCCGAGCCCGACCAGCTGGCTTCGGTGGATCCGTTCGGCCAGCACGCTGCGGGCCAGCAGAACAGTGCCCGCCGGGTAGAGGGCGGTGATCACCGCGACAACGGCGAGGTCCCCACCGCGGGCAGCCATGAGGAACAGCAGATTCGCCACCGAGTCCAGCAGGCCCGCCGCCGCCGACACCGCGTAGACGGGCTTCTCGGAGCCCAGCCTGCGGAACATCAGCCCGGCCGCGGCCAGGGTGATGACCGAGGAGACCGCCCGTCCCATGATCAGCGGGGCCACCCCGCTGTCGGAGGGTGCCTGGTGCAGGAAGATCAGCTGGAGGGCGATGGCCGCACCGGCGCCGAGGGCCAGCAGCAGCGCCGCACGGGAGGGGCGCGCCGTCCCGGCGCCGTGACCGGCACTGACCATCACCACCGCGGCCAGCGCGAGCGGCAGGCCCACAAGTCCGGCGGCGCCGAGGTGCTCGCCCTGCAGCAGCCCCACGCCGACGGGGAGCATGGCGGACACCAACGCGGTCACGGGCGAGAGCACGTTCATCGGACCGATCGCCAAAGTCCTGTAGAGCAGGGTGAACGCGGCGGCCGAGGCGACCCCGGACGCGGCACCCCAGCCGAGGGTGCCGGCACTGAACGATGCGCCGAGCACCGGCCACAGCATGATCTCCAGCGCGAGAGAAGCCGGGGCCGCGATCATCACGGTGCGCAGCACATGGGCCTTGCGCGCGCCGAGGCCGCCGAGGAAGTCGGCGCACCCGTAGGCGAGGGAGCTGCCCAGGGCCAGCAGCAGAGCGATCACGGCACATCCCTTACTATGCAATGGAACGACCGAACCGTACAACGAACCGACCGCCCCGTGTCAACCAACCGACCGCACGGTGCATTCCAGCGGTCCCCTTTGTCAGGATGGTGATCGGATGGCCGAGACGGACGCAGCTCTGCGGACGCTCGCACACAATGTCAGGGCGGCACGCACCCGGGCCGGGCTTTCCCTGGATGAACTCGGCCGGCGCGCCAGAGTCAGCAAGGGCGCCCTGGTCGCACTGGAGAAGGCGCAGGGGAACCCGAACTTCGCGACCCTGGTCCGGCTGGCCGACACGCTCGGCGTTTCCGTGTCCGCCCTCATGGAAGGACGGGCCGAGGGCCGTGTACGCGTCGTCTCCGCCGACACGGTGATGCCGCTGTGGACCGGCGAGCGGGGCAGCGAAGCCCGGCTCATGCTGACGACCGCGGGGCCGGCCCCCACCGAGGTCTGGCGCTGGCAACTCCAGCCGGGCGAGGAATACCCCAGCCACCCCCACCAGGCCGGGGTCGTGGAAACCGTCAGCGTCACCGCCGGCCGGATGATCCTGGTCGTCGACGGCACTGAGCACCCCGTCGAAGCCGGGCAGACCGCCGGCTTCGACGGCGATGCCCCCCACGCCTACCGCGGCGCCGGCGCCGAGACCTGCCACCTGATCATGACCGTCCACCTGCCGCCCGGTCCCGCCTCCACGGCGTGACCCTCGCAGCGCGGGGCGGGCGGCACGTCGCATCGACGACGCCGCCTCGCGGATCCCCTGAACCGGCGCCTGTGACGACTGCGTCACCGCGAATCCACCCGAGTGGGCCGAGAACAACGCCCGTGTGCGGTTCTCGTTCGGGTCCTCGCCACAAGGCCATGGGCCCTGCCGCCGCGGGAGAGGTGCGTGGGAAGCGCGGAGGTGAGCGGACCGGCGCCGGTGGTGGCACCGCGGCACATCGTTCCGGCCTGCGGGTACTCACCGCCCCTCCCGCACTGCCCCGGCGCAAGGCCGGCACGGCGAACCGGAAGTGGCCGACCGGTCGGTGCGGGGTCCGGGCCGAGGGATGGTGGTGGTGCACGGGAGGGGGCCGGACAGGAACACCCTCCCCACCGCGCCCGGCTGGATGATCATCGTCGAGACGGGACACGAGGCGATCCCGACCGGGCGGCGGGAGGACGAGCACACCCGCATGGGCCACCGCCCGCCCGGCACCCGGCACCCGGCACCCGGCACCCGGCACCCGGCACCCGGCACCAATAGCTAGCCCTGGCCGGACGCGAACAGCGCGGCGATGAGGCGCTCAGACACGCGGCCTGCCGGGAACTACCCGTCGGATCGGCCCCACTGGATCACACGACCAACGTGTTCGCGTGGCGGGATGGGGCCACCCCCCCCGGGGCCGAACGGTGTCCTCACCCGGCCCCGGCGCCGGGCTCCAGCACCACGGACACCGCCCGCGTCGCACTGACTCCCGTACGCCGGCCACCGGTCCGCCCCCATCTCCACCAGCCCACTCACGCACCACCAGCGAGCCCGAACCCAGGGCGTTCCGGACCCATGATGTCTGGCCCTGCGTCAGTTGCGCCGCAGTGCACGCCCCTTCCGCACGCGGAGGACCGTTCCCCCGACAATGAACGCCGCGCTCAGTGCGGCGGCACCCATGAGGAAGGGCTCACTGCCGGTGCCGGGAAGTTGAGGCCGACCGGGATGGGACGGCGTCGGTGTCGGCTGCCCTGGGGTGGGCGGCTTCGTGGGAGATGTCGGCGTCGGCGTCGGCTCCCCAGGAGTGGGCGGCTTCGTAGGTGACGTCGGCGTCGGCGTCGGCTCCCCAGGAGTGGGCGGCTTCGTAGGTGACGTCGGCGTCGGCGTCGGCTCCTCCGGCTCCCCGTAACCCGGCGGCGTCGGACGCGGCTCCTCCGGCTCCCCGTATCCGGGCGGCGTCGGACGCGGCTCTTCCGGCTCCCCGTAGCCCGGCTCCTCCGGCTCCCCGTAACCCGGCGGCGTCGGACGCGGCTCCTCCGGCTCGCCATACCCGGGCAGCGGCGGCGTAGGACCGGGCTCCTCCGGCTTCCCGTACCCCGGCTCCCCGTACCCCGGCTCTTCCGGCTCGCCATACCCCGGCGGCTTCGGACCCGGCTCCTTCGGCTCCTCCGGCTCGTCCGGAAATGCGGGCGGCGCAGAAGGGGGCGTCGGTGTGAGATGGCCGGGGCGCCCGTAGCCGTCACCGCCCGATCCCGATGCGTCGAGGGCTTGGCGTGGAGGGGCGCACAGGCCGGTGACCGCCTGGGCGGCGATCCCACCGAGGTTGAGCTTCCCGCAGAGACCTTCGGGGAGCCTGCCGATCTCCTGGTGGTGGCCGCCCTGGGCCGACTCCGGAGTGCCACCGCCGTTGCCCTCAAGGTTCGCCGCAACCGCGAAACCTCCGGTCAGCGACAGGATCCCCGACACCGCGGTGGCGGTCAGAACTCTCTTACCGATGATGGAACGCATACCGCTCTTCCTTGTGGGAGAAGGAGAAGCCGCCAGGGCACCTGTCCCTGGGACTGCTGCTCGTCGGACACCAGCAACCGCTACGGGAACGCGGGCCCATGCCGCAGCAGGTGGGAGGTGTCGGACAGCGCGTCACAGTCGTCGCCCCCAACCGCCACGGGTCCTTGCCCTCCCATGCGGGGTCGGTGGGAGCGTAGGAACGTCACCGGGCGGAAAGCCGGTCACCACACAGGCGATGATCGGTAAATCATTCGATTAGCCGAACTGGGGGACGTTCCGTAGTGTCCGCAGGCTGTCTGCCCGCTCCCCGGGCCGTGTCATCCGGTTGCGATGCCCGGGGTCTGGCGGCAGCGGGCGGTCAGTACCGCGCACCGCAGTCGGCAACGGATACCGCACAGGCGAAAGCAGGACAGCCGCGTACCCGTGCTACGCCCCCGGCCTCGACGAGCGGCCCGGACCCGCGCTGCGTCCCGTGTACGGCCCCGGGCCCACCGATGGAAGCCCGTTCCGTCCTCGGCGTGCTGGTCGACCAGCACCGCGAACCCCTGGGCGAGCTCACACGCACGCCCCGCGTCGTGGTGACAGCTCGTCACGGAGCCATCGGGAGTGAGTACGAGGGGGTTGCCTGCGAGGCCGAAGGACACGAACGAGTCCCCGGTCGGTGCCGGGCCATCCGTCGCGGCGGAAGCGCAGGATGAGGCCTACGACGCTCACGTGCTCCAGCAGGTCCGAGTCGTTCCGCAGCCCGTACACCGGAACGCCGTCATAGCGACCCCCGAAACGCTCGACGAACTCGGCGCCTCCCGTCGATGATCACCCGCACATCGCCCGTGACGCCCGCACGCGCGGCGCGCTATCCAGCTCGGGGCGAGTTCCGCGGCCGAATCGCCCAGATGCCGGCGCGACAGCCCGCAGAAGGCAGGATGGGGCATGGCAGCGCGGACCTGTTTGATCGTCACACACCAGACAGCTCTCGTGCCCGTCCCCCTGTCCCCGCCCCCGCCCTCACCGGCCGAGAGCAATCGCAGGCCGGCTCGTTAGGGTCGGAGGTATGACGACACCCCTTGCCGGCAGCGCCTTCGACCAGCTCCGCCACGACGCCGTGCCCGACCAGGAGACGCTGCGCCGGGCCTACGCACTCCCCAGCGCCGCGGCCGTGCGCAAGCAGATGACCGAACTCACTGATCAGACCCGCCGGTTGATCGGCTGCTCATCACTGGTCCTGGTCGCCAGCGCGGACGCCGAGGGCAACTGCGACGTCTCGCCGCGCGGCGGCCCCGCCGGGTTCGTCGCCGTCCTGGACGCACGGACGGTGGCGATACCGGACGCGACCGGCAACAAACGGCTCGACACCCTGCAGAACGTCATCGCCACCGGACGGGCCGGGCTGCTGTTCGTCATCCCCGGGCGGACCACCACGCTGCGGGTGAATGGCCGGGCTGTCGTCTCCACCCGCCCGGAGCTGCTGTCGCAGCTGACCGCCGTGGGAAAGCCGCCGGCCAGTGCGCTCGTACTGGGAATCGAGGAAGTCTACCCGCACTGCCCCAAGTCGCTGCTGCGCAGCGGGGCCTGGAAGCCGGAGCAGTGGTTGCCGACGGACGCCCAGCCGACCTCGGCCGAGGTGACGCTGGCCCAACTGCGGATGCCGGAGCTGACGATCGCCCACATCGAACAGGTGGAGGCGGACTCGCTGAAGTATCGGTACGAGTAGCGGGCCGATCCGCGAGTGAACACCAGCCGGCCGAACCCCCGACCCAGCACGCCGCAGTAGCCATCGTGGGTCAGCCCATTGGTCGGCAACCCGCGATCACGGATCGTGTCCGTTCCCGGGACCGGTCCCGCTCCACTTCCGCGTGAGAAAGGGTTCTGACACCGGATCGGTGGTCCGGACCCGCCGCCCGGGGACTGTCCCCGATCTTACTCGGGAGGGCCGCCCGTGACGTAACAGGTGTCGCTGCCCGGCGGTGGGCTTCCTGGAAGATTCTCCCGGGTCGCATCGGGTGTGCATACGGTGACGGCTGACGAGCTGACAGGTAGGTCCCATCCGGGAAACCGGCCGTCGGCGGAACCTGCGGGCCGGTGCCCAGGCGCATAGGGATGTGGTGTTCGTGGATGTGGTGCGGGAGTCGGCCGGTGCGGGGCGGGTGGTGCTGTGGGAGGAGTCGGCCCGGGACGGCGCGCAGGCGAAGACGCTGATGTCTCCTGGTTTCCGGGTGCGGCTGGCGCGTGAGTCGGGACGCATGTTCGGTGCGGACGGGCCCCGGCACGTAGTGTTCGCCGCCGGATTTCCCGCGGTGTGCGCCGAGGAGTTCGAAGCGGTGCGCCGGGTCGCGGTGGAGGCTGAAGGGGCGGTGAGTGTCGCGGCGGTCTGCCGCGGGGCGCGGCGGGATCTGGAGCAGGCGGTGGCGTCCGTGCGGGGCAGTCGGCATGCCCGGGTGATGGTGGTGGTGCCGCGTCCGAGGCGATGGCGCAGGTGATGGGTCCACCGCACCGCGCCGGAAGCCCTGCAGGCCGGGGCCGATCTCGTGAAGGCGGCCCGTGATCTGGACGAGGGGGTGGCGCGTGATCTGGACGAGGGGGTGGCGGTGGATGTGTGCCTGGCGGACGCTTCCCGTGCCGATCACGCCCTGGTGGCGCACCATGCGCGGGTCATGACCGGTGCGGGGGCGGGGCTGGTCGTCCTGGCGGACACCGTCGGTGCCCAACTGCCGTACGGCTGCGGGGAAATGTTCCGCTGGGTCCGTGCGGAAACCGGGAGTGAGGTGATGCTGGCCTCCCATCTGCACAACGATCTCGGGCTGGGGCTGGCCAACACCTTGCAGGCACTTGGCGCGGGGGTGCGGATGGTGTCCGCCTCCTGGCTGGGCATAGCCGAGCGGGCCGGCATGGTCGCCACAGAGCAGCTGCTGTTCCTGCTCGCCCAGCACTCCGGAGAACTGCGGGGCGAGGACGCCGCGCCGTGGTGGATCCCACCGGATCTGACGCGGCTGCCGGTCATCGCACAGATGGTGGCCGCCGAGACGGGTGTCCCGCTGAGCGTCACCACACCCATCGCCGGGACCGGGGTGGGTTCCCTCTCCACCGGCACACCGTTCGTTCACCCACGGCTCTTCCAGCCCTACGATCCCCAGGAGGTGCTGGGCATCACGCCCCGTGTGGTCCTCACCCACCTGGCCAGTGCCCGGGTCGTCACCGCCGTGGCCACCCGCCTCGGCCACACCCTCGGCCCGGTACAGACCCGCGGCGATGGCCTGGGTGAAACAGCGCGCCTACCGCACCGGCGAGGCCGTGGTCGAGGACGGCGTCTTCGCCGGATACCTCGACGGCCTCACCCACCGGGCGGCTGGAGGCACACCGTGAGCCCCGACGCCGCCGCAGCGCGCGAGGCGGCAGGCATGGACGACGCCCGTCGGGCCCTGCGCGAGGGTACAGCCGTGGTGCTGCCGAACCCGGCACCGCTGACCCACGTAGTCACCGCCATCCGGCCGCACACCGTGAACGAGGCCAAGGCTCGGCCCCCCGGGCAGCCGGTCGCCCTGTGGGCCCACCACGCCGAAACCCTCCACACCACCACCACCGCCTGCACCGACCTCGGCCCCGCGAGCGTGGCTCTGGCCGGCCGGCTGCTGGCCGAGGAACACCTGACTCTGCTCCTGCCGCTCCGCGCGGGCGCCCGTGTGCCGGCCTGGCTCGCGCCCGCGTGCAAGGACGGCCGGGTACTGCTCTTCGGCGCCCGCTGGCAGCCGCTCGTACCGCTCCTGGACGAACACCCCGTGCTGTACGTGAGCAGCGCCAACCGCACCGGCCGACCGCCCGCCCGCCCGCCGCCACCCCTGCCGAAGCACTGTCCATGTTCCCCGCCGCCGTCCCCGTCCTGCACGTGCCGCACCCGGACGACGACCCGCCGAACAGGACGGCCCGGCGGGCGACGACCACCATGTCCCTGCACCCCGACGGCCGTCTGACGCTGCACCGCCACGGCGCCCAGGACCGGCCCTACCCGCACCCGGACGACTACCTCGCCCACCTGCGCATGCGGTACGCACCCTCGTTCACCTGAAGCGGGTCACCTGGCCGCGCGGAAGGCACCCCTCGCGGCCGCCCTCGCCCCGCGCAACGAGACGGCCTGCCATCCCCAAGGGACCGGACCCGTGCGGGAACCCGGATCGCGATCCCGCTCCGGTTCGCCCGGTCGCTCTTCCTTCTCAGGCGGACCGGCGTGAACGGGACCCGCCTCGTATCCGTCGGCATTCACGCCCCGCGCACTGGCCCAATACCACCTCCGTCAAGAACTCGATGCGCACCAGAGACCCCCGGGGTTCGCATATACGAGGGCAGGCAGCCTGTTGCAGGATCGATCGGGCCGCCGGAAATCCTTCCGGGGGCTGTTCGGAGATCCGACCGAGAGGTGTTGAACATGTCCATCACCATCAAGCCCGTCGCGAAGACCGTCATGAGCAAGGTCGCCGGTGCTGTCCTCTGTGGCTGATCCACAGCGGCAACGGTGAATCGGCGCGGGAGGGCGCATCCACCCCCTCCCGCGCCTCCCCCGGTCGGGCCTCGCACGCATTGTCCGAAGGGTTTGGTCATGGCAACCTCGGCGCATGCAGATCACAAGCCTCAGCTTCGGCACTGTACGTTCTTCGTTCCCCATCAGGGCAAGGTTCTGATGATCGTGGGTGATCAGCACTTCAAACTTGAGCAGCACGGCGCCGAGCTGAAGGACTTCCTCAATCTGAAGCGGTATCTCGACGGGCGTCACACGGTCGAGGAGATAGCCAAGATCACCGGTGTGGCCGTGTCCGACGTCCAGGGAATCGTGGAGAGAGTTTCTCGGAACAGAATCTTCTCCGCCAGGAAGACGCCTCACTGGAGAAGATCCCCGCCGACGCCTTCCTGCGGCAGATCGACAAATCGACGGCGATGTGGACCGAGCAGATCGGCTACCACCGTCTCTGGTCAGGGCTGGAGAACAAGGACTTCCGGCGCGAGGTCTTCCTGGGCCTGATCCTGGAGACGTACCACTACATCAACTCCGCCAGCAGGCACATCTCCACGGCGAGCGCGCACTGTACGGACCCTCACTGGAAGCGTCTGCTCTCCGAGTATCTGGCCGAGGAGTACAACCACGCCTGGATGGCCCGGGACAGCCTGGTGAACATGGGACTGTCGAAGGCGGAAGTGCAGAACGCGCACCCCGTCATCAGCACCTGGTCCTGGATCAACAATCTCTGTGAAATCGCACGCGAGGACACCCTCGGATATCTCGCCTGCACAAAGCTGTTCGAAGCCCGTGGCACGGAAACCCTTGAAGGCGCCGAGACGCTCCAGCGCCTCGCGGAGGAATACGGATACCCAAAGGACTGTCTGTCACCGCTGGTCTCCCACGTGGCGGAGGACGTCAAGGCGAATCACACCGGCCTGCTCGAAGAGGCGCTGGAGCATCACTCCCACATTCCCGCCGCTCAGGCCCATCGGGCCGTGAACAACCTTCACGACCTCAAGCACTCATTCGACCAGTACAACGACGGCATCATTCTGTACTACTCGGATGTATCGAACTACATCCCGCGGCTGAAGGTCGACCACTTCAGCCTGTGAGCAGATTCGCCGATTCCGCGACAGTCTCCGGACCGGCCTCCGGGCGGCTGCCGTCGGGGCCGTTCTCACGTCTGTGGGTCGCCTATACGGTCAACGTGGCGGGTGACGAGTTCTACGTTCCGGCTGTGCCGTTGATCGCCTATCAAGTGGGCGCTTCGGCGGGAACCATGTCGATTCTCTTCGCGTGTTCACTGCTTCCGCAAGTGCCCATGGGGGTGCTGGGCGGAGTTGTCGCGGACCGTTCCAACCGGGTGAGCGTTCTTCGCGCCTGGTACCTGTGCTCGGCTCCGACCCTGGCGGCGGTCTGTGCGGCCTTCACTCTCACAGGAGTCCACCTGGCAGGTCTGGCCGCGACAGCCGTCCTGCTCGGAGTGGCCGCCCCGGTCTCCGCCGCCGCGTTCGGCAGTTCCATCCCCACCTATGTGGAAGCGTCGGAGCTGTCCCGGGCCAATGCGATGACCGAGGCGTCCCGGACCGTGTGTGTGGTCCTCGGGCCGGCGGCCGCGGGAGTGCTGGTGGGCCACGTGGCTCCGCAGTACGCCCTCCTGGTCAACTCGTTCTCGTTCGTCGTGGCGTTCCTGCTGTCGTGGAAAGCCCCGACGCGGGGTTTCATGACCGTCATGGGGGCGGCCACCGTTGCTCAGGGAGGCTCCGTCATCGTCGTGGCGCTCAGCGATTCCGTAGTGGTCGTCGCCTGCGCACAGGCTTCGTTCGTGTCCGGGATGCTGGTGTACACGGTCTACTGGCGTGCGATGCGGCAAGCCCATGTCCCTTCGGGGTATCTGGGAAGGGTTTCCGGCATTTGTCGCGCTATCGCCTTCGGCGGGGCATTTCTCGGCAGCCTCGTCTCTGCCGCCCTCCTGAGCGGAACGATGGCCGCGGACACTACGCTGCTCAGTGCCGGGCTGGTGGTGTGCCTGCTCGGAATCGTAGTGACCGCCCGGTCGGTGGTCCGCCGCACGACAACAGCGATGTGAAACAGATGACCTTGCTCCTGGGTGCGGCTGAGCTGCACCGTCTCCTCGACGTCCCCACATGCCTGGCAACGCTGCGGGAGGCCCTGGTCTCCGTTGCCCGCCAGGAGGACGGCGAACGCGCCGGGTACGCGGCCCAGCGCGTCCAGCACGATCTTCCTGCCCCGGGACGGATCGCGGCCGTATTCCCGGGCCTGCTCCCCGGCGTGCCCGCCTACACGGTGAAGGTGAACGCCAAGTACCCCGCGTCCGTACCCGCGATCACGGGTGTGATCTGCCTGCACGACCTGCGGAACGGGCAGTTGCTGGCCCTTGTGGACTCCGGCACCGTAACGGCCTGGCGCACCGGGCTGTCCGCCGCTCTGGGGACCGCCGAACTCGCCCCGCCGAAAGCCGGACCGGCCCGGACCGTCGGGGTCGTCGGCGCGGGCGAACAGGCCCGCCTCACCCTTCGGGGGCTGCACCACCTGACCGGCTTCGACCGGCTCGTCATCCACGACGAACGCCCCGAGGCCGCGGCGCGGTTGGCCGAGGAGTGGACCGCGCGGGGCATCGACTGCCTCATCGTGGACTCGGCCGCACACGCCTGCATGGCCTCGCAGATCACTGTGACGGCCACCTGGTCGCGTACACCCCTGCTGGACCGGGTCGATGTACCGCAGGGCAGTCACCTCACGTCACTGGGCAACGACGAGCCGGGGAAGAGGGAGCTCTCGACGGACCTCCTGCACAACTCCCGGCTGTTCGTCGACGACATCGCTCTGGCCACGACGGGTGGGGTTCTGCACGCCTCGGACATCGACCCGCACGACGTCGGCACCCTGGGCGACGTACTGGCGGGCACGCACCCGGGACGGCACAGCGCGCGGGAGACCACCGTCTACGCGCCGGTGGGCCTGCCGTTCCTCGACCTGGTTCTGGCCTGGCACGCCTACGGGACCGCGAAGGCGTCCGCGGTGGGAACCCACTTCGACTTCGGGAGCCCTCAGCGCCAGCCTCCCGCCACGCCGAATCCGGACCGGAAGGAAGAGGCATGACAGCGGCAGCAGAGCCCGCTCGTCTCCGGGCGGTCTCGTCGGCCGATTTCCCTCCCACCGCGCTCTACCAGAGCCCCTGGACCGTGTCCCTCGCGATCGCCTTCGCCTTCCGCGGGGCCGGCACGTACGTCATCGACGACATCGACAACGCCGGTGTCGAACGCGGGAATGAGGACCAGCCGCTCTTCCGGGTGGTCCGCAAGGAGGTGATGAGCAAGAAGGGGTGGACCAACTGCCGCCCGTTGTCGGCCTTCTGCCCGGACGGGCTGCTCCACCCTCAGCTGGCGCGCGCCGACTACGCCGGGCTGGACCGCATCGTGCCCTTGGCCGTACTGGCCCGGGAGAGGGGTACCACCGTCCCCCGCCTCCTGCGCACCACATCGCTGCCCCACGGGCTGTGGAGTCTGGCCGGACCGGACCGCGCCATCACGGCCGTCCCCCGGCACACGGCGGCGGCGGGGATCTCCGAGATCATCGCGCGCCACGAGGAAGCGGTGATACGCACCCTGCCGCGCGAGCAGGACCGGGCGCCCGCGTTGAGGCGATTACGCCATCTCATGCCGGATCCGGGTTCCGAACCCACTCTGCTGGAGTACTTCCGCACCTGTCGGGGAAGGGCACTGTCCCTGCTGGGGACATCGGCCACGGTGCTGTCCGCGGCCCGTGACCTGCTGCCGGGCGACGGAGGGAAACTGCTGCCCCGCTTCCGGCACGGCGACCCGCATGCCGTCGGCGCCTACAACACCGCAGCCCGGCTCCAGGGAAGCCGCACCCTCGGTCAGGACCACCCCCTGCCCTACTACGTGGTGGACCTTCATGACGGCCGGCGCCTGCCCCTGTCCCACGGCACCGCTGTGGGACAGGGGCAGATCATCGCGCCGAAGATCCTCGCCATGGAGGGTATGGCCAACATGGCCCTGCCCCTGGACACCGCCTCCCGGGCGACGATCAGAGCACGCGAATCGGCCTACCGTGAGCTGGACTCCGGATCCAGCCAGACCTTCTACGAGACGAACTGGCTGCCCGCGCTGCGCGGTTGCCGTACGGAGGTCTCGGTCCACGGCCTGTTCCGCCCCTTCGTGGGCGGACGCGCCAAGGTCCCGCTGGAGGACCTCGCCGACGCTCTCGTCCACGCCGGCCCCCCGGTCGTGGGCCAGGAGGACCTGTGGAACAGATGGGCGGCGGCCGAGACCCTCAAGGACCTCGCGACCTGGCAGTACCCGCTCTTGATGTGGGCCGTCGCCGGAGAGGACTGGCTCGCCCGGCTCCAGGTCCTGCGGTACGCCGCATACGAGAACGCCCCGCACACCTGAATATGGTGGCCGGAAGGACGGCACGGAACCTCTGGAGGGTGATCATGGGCGGTCGGGAAGCGGCGCGGGTGTGGGGGGACCGGTTCCCCGACCCGCTTGTGGTCCGGCAGCGTCGAGGTCCGGTGCCGACGGGCCTCGCACGGCTGGCCGACGGCCTCCGCGACGAGGCGTGCCGGCGGAGGCTGGCGCGGCTGACCATGGGACCGCCCGGCCACCCCTCTCTGGACGGTTCACAGGTCGTGACCGCCACCGATTACCGGCCGTACGAGTCCATGGGCATCTCCGGCTCGCCGGACGGCGACCGTCTCTGCGCGGAGTTCATGGACGCGCTGTTCAGCGACGAGGTCACCAGGAGCGTCCAGGAGAGCGGTCCGATGGCGATCCTGGCCGCCACGCACGCCGTCCGGCAGATCCTGGCCGGCCCCGGCAACCCCGTGGGGGACCGGCTGGCCGCGCTCGCCGCCGCCGTTCCCGCCAAGGGCGGTGAGGCCGGGCCGATCATCGCCGAGTACGTCGCCCGGCACGCCAAGGACCGCACCCAGGCCGCGTTGATGGCGGTCCGTGACTACTGGGGCAGCATCAACACGTTCTGGCTGCCGCGGGGAACCGGTGAGTTCCTGGACCTGTTCGGCGCTGTGTTCATCCTCGCCAGCGCCATCGACTACGCCGGTGCCTCGGACGACTCCGGGGTCGGTGGCCGGGACCTGCACATCAGGGCCGCTGCCGAGGGGACCGTCGCCGTGGCCGGGCGGGCCGCCGACCTCGCACTCCAGGAGACCGTCCTGACGTGCGGGGTGATGCTCGCCAAGGACGCCCTGCGCGATGTCTCCGCCCCGCTCCCCGACCCGCATCGGTACCTGGCCGACGCGGGCGGTGCGCCGACCCCGCACGAGTACCGGTGGGCCCGGTGGTGGGACGCGGCGATGCTGCCCTATTTCCGTCTGGGTTTCGGCTCACCGCCGTACCGGATGCTCGACGACGACGGAGCCGGAACCTTCGACGCCGCGTTCCGCTGCCACCGGATCCGCCGGGCGATCGACAACTCCTACCGCTACAACGAGATCATCGGCATCCTCACCGACTACGCCCACGGGGAGACCTGCAACGAGGCGCTGCTGGCCATCGCCGCGGGAGGAGTCCGGGCACTCACCGGATACGCCCCCGCGTGCGCCCGCGTCGTCGATGACGTCCTGGCGTGCGACTGCGGAGAGGACGGGCACGAGGAGGTGGGCGAGACGGCCATGGGCGCCCTCGCCTGGTACCTGCTCACCCCTCGCTACGACGTCCGCGCCCAGCTGCACGCGCTGTCCACCGCCGGAGGCGGCTTCCGGCGGGAATTCTCCCTGAGCGCGGAGAAGCCACGGCTCGCATCGGTCGCGCGGACCAGGCTGACCGACGGCGACATGCTCCACGGCCCGGGATGGGAACCGCTGTGGTACGAGGACGGCACACCCGAAACGCACTGGGCCGGTCAGCTCGCCGAACGTACCGCGCGACGCGTCGTCACCACCGGCACAGGTACCGGCATCTCCAGCGCCTGTGCCGCCGCGGCGCACAAGGCCATCAGTGCCTGTGCCACGACCGCGCCCGACAGGCTGCCGCACCTGGCACCCCTGTGGCGTGAGCTGTTCCTGACCGCCGCCGCACCCACCATCGACTCCACCGCTGTCGGCACCTCCGCCTCCCACAACGTCGTCACCCGGCTCGCCGGCCTGACAGCCCGTATCTGGTCGCACGTCATCGCCGGCCCCGGAACCGCCCCCACCCCACCCGGCAACGCCGACACCGTCCTGTCGATCGACACCTGCCACGCTGTCCGGGACAGCTACGCCCTGCCTCCCCGGCAGGGAATCCGGAGGGGGATTCCCTGCCTCCCCGGCAGGGAATCCCCCTCCGCCGAGCGTTCATCGGCACACTGACGAGCAGCGCTGAACTCAGCGGAATCGGCCCCTGCGGCCGGCTCATCGACGGAATCGTCACCGCCCTGACCCCGCAGGACCAGGACCAGGACCACGCCCGCGGCCGAACCCGCCGACCGTGACCACGAGGAATGCCGGCCGTCCCACGGAGGACATGTGCCATGAACGAGACCACCCCGAAGGGCGGGGCCACAGGACATCGGGCGTACGGGTGAGAGATCTGCGGCTGATCCCCCCGGCCCCCCACGCGTGGCCTCTGGTGGGCCACCTGGTGACCCTGGCACGGGACCCGTTGGCGTTCCTGAAGTCGCTGCCCGCCCACGGTCCGCTGGTCCGCGTCCACATGGGCCCCGTCCCACTGGTCGTGATCTGTGATCCGGAGCTGACCCGTCAGGCCCTGGTGGACGACCGTCTCTTCGACAAGGGCGGACCGGTGTTCGACCGCTTCCGTGACGTTCTGGGGGACGGCCTCAGCAGCTGCCCGCACCATGCCCACCGGCGGCTGCGCCGACTGACGCAGCCTGCGTTCCATCCCGACCGCCTTCCCGGCTACGCACGAACCATGACCGCCCGCATCGAGGAGGTGACCGGCTCCTGGACGCCGGGACGGACCCTGGACGTGCCCGCCGAGATGATGTCGATCAGCTCCCAGGTCACGGCCGCCACCCTGTTCTCCAACTCCCTGCCCGCAGCCGAACTCGGACAGCTCATCGACGACGTCAGGACGATCGCGGGCGGGCTCTTCCGGCGCATGCTCCTGGCCCCGCCCCTGGACCGGCTCCCCACTCCGGACAACCGTGCCCATCAGCGCGCACATACGCGCCTGCGTCACACCTGCGACCGGATCATCGCCGAGCGGCGCGCCGACGGCACCGACCACGGCGACCTGCTCTCGGCCCTGGTCGCGGCCCGCGACATTGAGGACGGCGGACGCGGTATGACGGACGCGGAGATCAGCGACACGATCCTCACCGTCTTCCTGGCCGGGACGGAGACGACCGCCAGTACCCTCGCCTGGGCACTGGACCTGCTGGCCCGCCACCCCGCGATCGAGCAGCGGCTGCACAGCGAGCTCGGCACCGTCCTGCGCGGAAACCCGGCGTCCCATACCGATCTGCCCTGCCTGGAACTGGCCGGACGCATCATCACCGAAACCCTCCGCCTGTATCCCTCGGCCTGGTTCCTCACCCGCACGGTCACCCATGACACGCAGCTCGGCGGGCACCCGCTCCCCATCGGCACCAATCTCGCCTACAGCCCCTACCTCATTCACCACCGCCCCGATCTGCACACCGACCCCGATACCTTCGACCCCGACCGCTGGGACCCCGAGCGCCCCCAGCCGCCCCGACACGCCTTCATCCCCTTCGCCACCGGAGCCCGCAAGTGCATCGGCGACGCCTTCGCGATGACCGAGGCCACCCTCGCCCTCGCCGGCATCACCTCCCGCTGGAGCCTCGAACACCTGCCCGGCCACCACCGGACCCGCCCCGTCCTGGGCGCGTCATTCGGACCGGGAAGACTTCGGATGCGGGCAACTCCTCGGTAGAGGCGGCGGAGTCCGGTCGCCAGGGGCGGATCGAGCCACGCGTCCTTTCGCCGCCCGGCCCGGCCACCGGTCACAGCGGGCCTCGGGAGTCCCAAGGAGGACCGGACGGGATCGATTCCGGTCCTGATTCCGTCATCGCCTGGGGCGTCAGCTGCGGAGCCGACATCCTCGGCTGGCTCAGCGTCGGCCACGGCCCCGGCACGTGGCCCGTTGTCGTATGGGAGCGGCACGGCTGGCCCCACTGGAAGATCTACGACTTCGGAATGGCGGAGTTCCTCCGGCGCCTGTTCGCCAAGGGCTTCGACGAGTGCCCACTCAGCGATGCCTCACTCTGGGGAGAACCCTCTCCGCACTTCGTCCACTGGCGCGAGGAACAACGGCGGTGGGACTCCGGTTTTGCCCCCTACACAGGCGAACCCGACCCATTCTTCGGCATGGCTTACACCTGATCGCGCTCTCCGTACCGTGATGCATGCGGACGTCCCGACAACGCCGCGAGGTGCCGTAGCTGTCGTCGCGCGCCCGCCAGGGATTGCGGGACAGCCTCTACTCGGTGTTCGCGAGGACGGTTCGCAGATGGGCTCCCAGCATCTCGTGGGACGCCACCTTCTCAAGACCGCATCGCCTGAAGAACGCGAGCCGGCCGGCCGGGTCATGCGGATCGGGAAACAGCACCAGCGCGTCGAGTCCGGCATCGCGTGCGTCAGTGGCGAACCTGCGGAGCAGTGTGCCGCCTATCCGCTCGCGTCGTGTGGCCGAGGAAACCAGAAGGGTCATGACCCTTGCCCGAGGCGCCGGAAAGAGTCCGGGCTCGAAGTCGCTCCGATCGAGAAACGTTCCCTCCACGAAACCGAGGACTGCTTCGTCCCGCACCGCTACGTATCTCTTCTCGTAAAGGTGCTGACCAAGCTTCAGCCTCTCCGCCTGATCCCGGTAGTCCTCAGCGGTGAACAGGGCGTGCAGCGCTTCGCGGTGGGTGTCGCGGTACTCGGTGATCTCTACGGTCATGATGCGTACCGTACGGCCGGAGGCCGACCGCGAGCACTCCCCCAGCGGCCACCGTTGCTCAGGTTGCCGACGAGCACAGGGTTTCGGAACTGTGCGGCGCCTGTCCCCGCTACGCTGGACGACCTGACTCCACGGAGGAGATGTTATGGGGCACGAGGACTGGACGGTGGACCGACTGCATGTCGCGCTCCCCCACTCCGCATCACGCCAACAGCTCCTCCATGACGTCAACCTGACCCCGATCGATGCCCTGCCCGCCGTCCTCGACGGGTGGGCGGCCGCGGCCGAGGACCTCGAAAAAGCGCGGCCGATGATCGAGGCGGCCCGGGTCAGCATGAAGTCCCACGGTGTTCTCCCCGAGGGTCTCGGGGCGCGGGACGTGACCGCGGACATCCTGCGCGAGGCCGGGCCCCGCCACGAGCGGACCGCCCCCACCCAGCACCACGGCAACGACACAGACCCGCAGGGTCACGGCCAGGGCGCGGCGTGACCTACCGGCTCCACATTTCCCCGGACGTCTTCGACATGTACAAGCAGCTTCCCGAGCTTGCCCGCCGGGACCTCTCACTCGTCCTGGTCGACGCGCAGCAGAGCCCACTTGAGCATTCCGAGCCCTACGGTCAGGACGACGGCATCATCCGTACCGTCGCCCAGGGGCACGCCACCGCCGTCATCCTCCTCGGCCACGACACCCGCATGCTCACCGTGCTGGCCATCGCGTACGCCGGGCCGAGCTGAGCCTTCGAGACCTGTGCCGTGTTCCGCTCCTCGTGGCACACGTCATCGCTCGTGCACGAAGACGCCTCTTCGGGTGATGGACCGGCGTGTACGGCGGGCCCGATCCCGTATGGGCAGCACAGTGACCACATGACCATCGAACTCGACGCCGACGTCGCAGAGTTGCCATTCCGCCGCCGGACTCCGCCCGAAGGTGTCCAGATCGCCAGGCAGCTGCTGGCCGGTGTCGGGAACTACCGGATGCGCCGGGCCATCATCCTTCTCGGCTACTGCCAGGACGGGTACTGGCTGCGCCGGTTCACCCACGACCCCACCCTGGCCGGGATCCTCGAACCGGCCGAACACCCGACAGTGATGAACTGGGATCAGGTCGTGGAACTCCTGCGCGCACCGGAGGCCCTCAAGGACGACGGCCTGGAGCCCGGTTCCATGGACCCCCACCTCGTCCTCCTTGAGATCGCCGCGTCCCTCGGCGCGGGCCACCCCGTCGACCTGCGCCGAGCCGCCCGTGTGCTGTCGGCCGCGGAGTGGCGGGACCTGCTCGGCCGCATCGAGCCCGCCGCTGACTTCGCCTGAGAAGTCATTCGGGTATACGCGGGGCCGGTGCTGTGCCATGCAGGACGCCGGCACAGCACCGGCATGGCCCACCGCCCGGCAGTTGATAAAATGATCGTCGTGACAGAGCTGGAAGAGCTGGTGCTGACACCCGGCGAGCGGGCACAGGGTGTCCGAGTCGACAGCGTGATGTTCACCATGGACTGGTCCGGTGAGGATCACCCGGGCCAACTGGCGGCGTTCGCAGCGGACCGAGTACGGACCTTCGGGTCCGAACCGACAGGCGTCGACACCGACGCCGTCTACCAAGCGGCAGAGGACGACCCGACGCTGCGTCGCGGCGATTTCCCGGTCCGCCAGCTCAATCATCTGTCCGGTGTGCTGGCACATCTCGGCTGCACGCTCATGGTGCGGGACAACGGCACCGACATGTACGAGGTACTGGTCGCGCTGACCGGTGAGCGCGCGCTGACCGGGTTGACGTACGAGGGCCTCCCGGTGCGGGCATGGGACTCGGAACCCGAAGAGACCCTGATCAGCCTGAACTGCCCCGACTGCTCACAGATGTTGGTCTGGGAGCTGCCGGCGTCCCAGACCCTGGCCGACGAGCACTGCGACTGCGGAACCGCGTTGTTCGACGCCTCAGGCCACCCGCTGCCCAACGTCACTCTCCACGACTGACCCGCTGAGCGGATACCCGGCTTCGCCGTCGGTCCGACGTCGCCGGCGAACGGTCCGGGTTCGTCGCCACTGAACACGGGTGCACGGGCACTGCCACAGCCCAGTCAGCGACCGCTGCGGAGAGCGTCGTCTCCCACGCGGGTATCCTGCTGCGGAAGTTGCAGAAGTTGCAGGCGATGCAAGTGTTGCAGGTGTCAGGGACAAGCGAAACGCGGTTTCAGCCGGGGGCAACATGGTGCGCGTGCTCAGGACAGTAGTCCCGATCCTCGCCCTGGTGGCGGTGGCGGCGGGGTGTTCCTCGTCCGAGGGCAAGGACGAACAACAGCTGACCGCGCAGCGGGAGAACTACTGCACGCAGTTGGGGGCGTGGCAGAAGGCGCGGAACGCGGCGGACACGGACACGCCGGAGCCGTCCGAATACGACGAGGTCGGGGCCGTGGCCGAGGACGCTTTCCTGGCGATGCGACCTCTCAGGGATGAGACCGTCGGTGGAGGCCGCACCTTGGCCGAGGCGACGGTGGCAGCGATGAACAACAGTGACTCCGAGGCGGAAGGGCGCGTTGTGCAGTACTGCGGAGACGTCGGCTTCGAGACGCTGACCCGCTGAAGGCTGTCCCGCAATCCCTGATGAATCAGCGCGCGGCGTCGCATGCGGTGCGTCGCACGGCGGAGGGGCATCCACTACTGGATGTATCCGGATGCAGCTGAATGTATGCGGACGTCCCGACAACGCCTCGATGTGCCATGGCTGTCGTCACGCACCCGCCGGGGATTGCGGGACAGCCTTGAGGTTCTGTCGTCAGGTGTCACGCCCACATGCAGGAGTGATGCGAGAGTGACGGCGGCTTCGCAGGACTATCACCCCCCATGGGCCGCCCGGTGCTGCGGCGGAACGTAGAGGGCGCTCCGGGGGACCTCGCGGCCCGACTTGGCGTCGACGATCAGCACGCCCCGGCCCTCACGGACGATCTGAAGGTCCGCCCCGACCGGAAAGTCGTAGATGCCGATGAGGGCCGGTTCGATGGCACAGAGCTCGTTGAAGTCGACGGGCCGCCAGTTCTTCGCGTTCGAAAGGTAGTCACCCGTGTCGGTGTCGCCCAGGATGCGCCAGCCATTGTCGGCCGGCTGCCGGGACGGCTTGCGATGCACCCAGCGAATCCGGCTCTCGCCCCCGAGAACGCTCCTCGTCGCCAGGCTCGCTCCGGCACCCGGAATGAACTCGGGGTACGGACGGGACATGCACTCCTCCTGCGGTGATCGGGCGGGGTTCCGTACCCGCCCCGACCGCCGTACGGGCAGGCTCGGCCTTCACCCCTCGGCACAGCGTCGCAACCCGCCATGACAAGACCCGCCGAGTCCGGATCCATCCTACAAAGCAGCTGCTGCCCTTTTCCGCTCCTGGTGCGGGCGGGACATGTGACGACACGGCCCAGGGCCGGACGGCCCGGCCAAATCCCGTTCTCTCGCGTGGCGGATCGGGGTGCGCCGACCGGGATCGGCCACGTGCTGTTGACCGCGCACACCATGCAGCCGGCGGCGGCGACGAGCACCAGCACCGACGGACCGCGAACGATCCCGATCAGCGCGTGCAGCCGTTCGACGGGACTCGACGCCCAGGGAACACAGAGTGCTCAACTGTCAACGGCTACCAGGTTCCGAGCCCGGCGGGGGCACCTCGGTAGGACAAATAGGGAACGCAACGAACACCGGGGCACGGACGTCTGACACCTTCCCCGTCAGGCGGATCGCCGACGCCGCGTCCCGGCCGAGGACCATACACGTCCCCGACTGGCGCGGCGAGGTGCCCGCAGGCCGCTTCTGGCATCCGAAGTGCCCCTGCTGTGAAAGCAGTTCATTCTGTCGACACCCATCGACGCGATGGATAGGTTGATCGTGATCCACTGAATCAGCCGAACGACCAGCAGGGTGATGCACTTGCGCGAAAATACCCAGATCGGCGGAGCATCTGCCGTAAGTCGTCGTACGCTCCTCCGCACCGGCACAGGGATAGCAGCCGCCGCCGCGAGCGGCGGCCTTTCCCTGTTAGCGGCCGGATCGGCGTCCGCGACCGTCCCGACATCGCAGCGCTTCGTATTCGAGGGGGCCGGCGGCAATCCCGTGGTGCGGGCCGCACTGCACCAGCCCTACTGGGCGATGCAGTCCTTCGCCATCGACCATGTCCACGGTCACATCTACTTCGTGCAGACCAAGGTCGGGAGCACGAGCGGCGACCTCTGGATGACCAGGACCAGTATGTCCGGCGTTGTGCTGGGCGCCATGGCGCTCCACGGGTTCGACCACGGTTCGTCGATAGCGGTCCAGCCGGACACGTTCGGATCTCCGTACGTGTGGCTCGCGGGTGACTGGAGGAGCCTGACCGAAGGGACACCCCCCAACAGCCATGTGATCTGCCGCATCAAGTACAGCGACGACAGCGTGCTCGGCTACTCCGACAGCGCGCGCGTCTGGACCTTCCCGATCGGCCTCTCCGACTTCCGGGACTGCCCGAGACCATCGATCGATCCCTACACCAACCGACTGCTCATCCGGTACATGGGAACGACGAGTCCATGGCGCCTCGCACTGTTCGACCTCCCCGCCGTCATCAACAAGGGCATCAGCGACACCACTCCCATCCTCGCCAAGCGTGCCCTCCCCACCAACGCCCAACTCGGACTGGCCGAATCCGACCATTTCCAGGGCGTGACTTCGTATGGCCAGTACGTCTACCTCTCCTACGGTGGGCCGCCCGCGAAGCCGACGGACCCGGCCAAACCGTCCTACCTGGTCCGTCTCGACATGAACAAGACGGGGGGTTCGGTCGAGCAGGTGTTCCAGACGACGGCGGGCGAGTCTCTGTCCGGTCGCGAGCCTCAGGGAATGGCGATCTGGCGTTCGCCGGACGGTCCGCGCCTCGCCTTCGGGTTCTCCAGCAGGGACCCTGACAGTCCGGACCAGTTCCGGGCGACAGTCTTCTACAAGAGCGAGCTCACCGGTTAAGTCCACTGAACCGTAAGCCCGTTCAGGCCTGAGCGATCCCCTCTTCCGGCCGTACGGTACGGGTCACCCCGTACCGTACGGATCCGGGGCCAACAGGCTGACCGGCTGACCGGCTGACCGGTGCCAGATCGGGGCCGGCCGCACGGGCCCTGACAAGGAATCCGACCAGGCAACCGGGCGGCCGCTTGAGGGGCCGGAAACCAGGGTGCTTCACCAGGCCCGTAGAAACTCCACCGAGCCGCATGCGGCCGGCCAAGGATCCGTCAGGCGTCCCCGATGGCGGCTGTCAGCAGGGGCCTTGACGATGCGGTCGACCGGACGGTCGCAGAAGGCGATGACGTCGAACGATGCGGGCCGGGGCGAAGCCGATGAGGCCCCTGGCCGACTTCACCGGCGTACTGCCCCGGCAGAACCCCGGGCCTCCCGACGCTCGGCCGGGAACGCGAACCCGCTCCCCGCCGGGGTCGACTCCCGGCAGATCTCCCCCACATTCGACCCGGCCTTCTCCCCGACCCTTTTACCCCGCATGTCCGCAGGCCCGGCCCCGGCTCCACCGAGCCGGGGCCGGAACCCGCGACGTGCGAGCAGCCCTTCTAAGCTGTCTCGTCAGGGTTGTGGGTGATCAGGTCCCCCGGCTGGCACTGGAGAACATCACAGATCCGCGACAGCGTCGAGAAGCGGATGGCCTTGGCCCGCCCGTTCTTGAGGACGGACAGGTTGACGACGGTGATGCCCACCTGCGCGGACAGTTCGGTGAGCGTCATACCACGCCGGGCGAGCATCCGGTCGAGGTGGATCCGGATGGCATGGAGTTCCTCTTCGGCCATCAGATGGTCCCTTCGAGGTCCTCTCGCATGCGCACACCCTCGCGCATGATCTTCCCCATGATCACCGCGGCAAGGCCCGCGAGGACGAGTTCCTGTGACCCGGACACCGTCGGCCCGGAACCCACGATCGGTGCCATGCTGGCCACGAGCCAGGACTGCGACCAGCCTACGACGAGGCCGGCCAGCGGCGTGCCCACCGCGACGAACCAACCGAGAGCGGAGAGCCGTCGCGACACCGCTTCGGTGAACGGCCCCTGCAACTGGACGGTTTTCAGCAGCCGGCAGAAGAGCAGCAGCGCGAGGGAGCCGAACAGCGGCCAGGGCAGTTCGCTCCCGAGGTCTGCAGCGCGCTGACCTGCTGAGGGGCCGTCCTGACAGAGCCGCGTGGCGCTGCTGGAAGCCTTCACACCTGCGTTGATCGACAGGCTGTCCGGCGCCAGTGAGGCGTTGCTCCAGAAGCCCGTCTGCACGCAGACCGCCCCGTCATCGAGCATGTGCGTAACCCCCGTGCCGACGAACACCAGCCCGGAGAGCACCGCCAACGTGAAGGCCACCGAGGCCAGAGCCCTTGTGAGTCGCGTGTTCATCGCACCCTTCCCTATCGAATATCGTTATGTTCGAGGCTAGTGGAGCATATCGATATTCGACAAGTCCATGGTCGCCGGCTCATCGGTTCTGCACGGCTGCAGGCCAACGGTTGGCTCACTCCACGAGCGGACAGCCCGACCCCCGGACGAGTGCCGGGCCAGTGCGGAAAGCCGGGGTGCCCAGGGGATGAGCGCGGTCCGCATCGCCACCGAACCTACTCAGGTGCACTCAGTTCGAAGCAACGTCATCAGGGTTGTGCGCGACGAGGCGCAACCCGTTGGGCCGGCTCACGCGCGCAGGCCTGGCCGGAATCGCCGGGGCGGGGCCGGGGTGCAGCCGGTGCCGACCGAGGTTTCTCAGGCGTTCTCGGCGTGCTCGCGCATCGCGATCCGGGCCAGCTTCGTCAGCATCATTCCGTTGCGGACCGCGACGAGATAGTTCACGGGGAGACCGTGCATCCGGGTGCCGGGGCCCCGGAGGGGGTGCCAGTCGAGGACGAAGAGGGTGTTCTCGCTCCAGGGGATCAGGTTCATGGCGATACGGGCTGCGCCGAACGGCTCTGCCTTCGCTTCCAGTTCGAGGCGGCGCTGCGGCTCGCAGATACGGACGACGCAGGTGTCATCGAGGGTCAGCGGGCCTGCACCGACCCGGACTTTCAGGCGGGCGCCGACCTCCGGCCAGTGCGGGTCCGCGGCGAGGACACGCCGGGTACCCGTGACCCACTCCCCATAGCGGTGGCCGTCGGACAGCAGGCCCCAGACCTCGGACGGCGAGCTCAGGATCAGACGGCTGTTCCGGGCCATTCCGATCACGCTCCTTCGCCACGGTTCTCCTCCGCCCGATGGCTGGGCGCGACCGCTCCGGGCCACCGGTCCGGGCGCCCACGGGCTTGGCCTCCAGACTCGTACCGACCACACCGGTTCCACAATTCGACAGGCCCATTCGGGGCAGCACCGCACCACGATGGATCAGATGCGGGGGCCCAGCGCGGTGGTGCCGGCATGGCCGACCCTGCTGGCAGGGTGGCCAAGGCAGGCACGGACCGGCTCCGCTCCGGTGCGGCGGACGCGTGGCCCGCAGTTCCCGCAGTTCCCGCAGTTCCCGCAGTTCCCGCAGTTCCCGCAGTTCCCGCAGTTCCCGCAGTTCCCGCAAGGAGCTGGTCTTCCCGGCCGATGAAAGTCCACCAGCCCGGTGCGGACATCACAGGCGGCGTACACCTCGCTCTTCGCGATTCGGCGCAGGCGCCCTCAGAACCCCGACACCGTCGGCATGACCAGCAGAGCAACGTACACCTGCGACGTGACGGTGATCATGCCTTTGCCGATCGGAGCGCAACCAGCCCCGCAGTGGCTTCAGGTCGGGGGCGTCCCATGTCTGATCGTGCGGCGGCCATCGAGACCGACGGCCGCCGTCGAACGAAGGGCAGTCCTCCTGCTGGAGAATCGGGTACTCGCCGCGAACACGGCCCGGGAGGCTTCGGGGGTGACTGGGACGACCCCTTACGACGCCGGCCGTGCCCCATTCACCCGCCAAGCACCGGCGCGCCTGGTGCGCTGCGATCACGCAGTGGATGTCGCCGATGGCGCAACGGGCTGGTCGCCACCGAGAATGCCCCCGGAGATGGGGTACCCCTGGCCACCTCTCGGCGGCGTTCGGCTCCGCGGGGAGCAGAAGGTGGGTCACAGGCCGGGGAACCGTCCGCGTACCGGCTGTACGCGGACGACTCCGACGACGCGGCCATGTGCGTGCCGGACGCCACCGAACGGGCGGAGCGTTGTCGGCCCCGTGCTGCGGTCAGGGACGCCAGTCGAAGGGGAAGTGCTTGCTGGATCCACCGCGGTATTCGTGGGAGAAGTCGAACCCTTCCGCACGGTCGCTCTCGACGACGCCCCAGGTGGCAATCTGACCGGGGCCGACCTCGGCGCCCGGAGCATTGATCAACTGGACTCGACGGGAGGGGTCGGCAGTCGGGCCGGTGAGAGCGACCGCACCGACGGAGACCTTGTCGGCGACACTGGCCCGCCAGTACGAGAGGTCCTCGGCGGAATCGAAGTGGACCGGCGCGTACCGCACCTCGCGCAGTTCGCTGATGAGCGAGCCGAACTGGCCCGGCCAGCCTCCGACATGACCGGCGAAGATCTGCTCCAGCGCACCACGCTGGTCGGGGTCGCCCTTGGCGTCGATGTAGAGCATCACCTTCATCGTGGCGTCCGGATCACCGACCCACATGTTCCCGGCGAACTCGCCCAGTGCCACCACCCCCAGGCCGTCCAGGCGCACGTCGCCGAAGTGCCCCTCGTGAACCTGCCAGACGAGCGTGAAGAGGCAGTCCCCGTGGGTCGGCGTCTGAGCGAACGTACAGGGGCAGGGCAGCGCGCAGCTGCACACGTCGAACCACTCACCCCGTAAGTGCCAGTCGGGCAGCGTGCCGTCATCCGTGCCCGCCCGGACGACGGTGGGGATGTTCTGTGCCGCGGCGGAAGTGGTGCACATCGTGGACCTCCCAGATCATTCATACCCCTAGGGGGTATTTCGTGGACAGGAAGGAGAGTATGACTCGGCACACCCGCGCGTCAACTACCCCCTGGGGGTATATCCGGCGCTTACCGGGTCGCGCGGGCCCGAACCAGCAGCACACCCATCACCCCACCGCTCACCCGGAGGGACCCGTCGCCACACAGGGGCACACGGACGGCACTCCGGGCCGGCGACTTCGGGAACCAGGTCGGCTCTACATACCGTGGGGGGGTATATTGCTGACCCGAGAAGTTATACCCCCCTCCGGTATAGGAGATTGCTATGTCAACCCCAACCGCCCCTCCGAGCCCACGCCGCTGGACGGCGCTCGTCCTCATAGCCCTGGCCCAGTTCACCGTCATCATGGACACGTCCATCATCGGTGTGGCCCTCCCCAAAATGCAGGTTGACCTGGGCTTTTCCCAGGAGGGCCTGTCCTGGGTGTTCAATGCCTACGTCGTTGCCTTCGGCGGGCTGCTGCTCCTCGGCGGACGGCTGTCCGACCTGCTCGGCGCCAAGCGGATCTTCGCAGTCGGCTGGATCGTGATGGCCGCGGGATCCCTGGTCGCCGGTCTCGCCTCCGAGGTCTGGGTCGAACTGACCGGCCGTGCCCTGCAGGGTGTCGGTGCCGCGCTGATCGCCCCGTCCGCCCTGACGTTGCTGATGATGCTCTTCGGTGCCCGCCCCAAGGAGCTGACCAAGGCGCTGGCCCTGTACGGCGCCGCGGCCCCCGCGGGCGGTACCGCAGGAGTCTTCCTCGGCGGTGTCATCACCGAGTACGCCAGCTGGCCCTGGGTGTTCTACATCAACATCCCGATCGCCCTGCTCGTGCTGGCCGCCGCCCCGTCCGTCATGCCCTCGGCCCCGGTCCGTCGCGGATCCGTCGATCTCGCGGGAGCGGCCACCGTCACCACGGGACTGGCCACCGCCGTCTACGCCATCGTCCGCGCCCCCGAAACCGGCTGGGGCTCAGCCCGGACCTGGCTCGTACTGTTGGCCGGTGTGGCCCTGATCGTCGTGTTCATCGCCATCCAGTCCAAGCGCCGCGAGCCGCTGATGCGGCTGGGTATCTGGCGGGCCCCCAACCTGGCCGGAGCGAACATCGCGCAGTTGCTGATGGCCGCCGCATGGATCCCGATGTGGTTCTTCCTCAACCTCTACCTCCAGCAGGTCCTGGGACTGGGCGCCTTCGCCTCCGGCGCGGCCCTGCTGCCCATGACGGTCGCCATCATGATCATGATGATCGTCCTGGCGCCCCGTCTGATGGCCCGCTTCGGAGGCAAGCCGCTGATCGTCACCGGCCTGCTGGCCCTCGCGGGAGGCATGGTGTGGCTGTCCTTCGCCCGGGCGGAGGGCACGTTCTGGGTCGACGTCCTGCCCGCCTCCCTGCTGGCCGCGGCCGGAATGTCGCTGGCATTCATCCCCTCCCTCGGCACCGCCCTGTCCAGTGCGCGCCCCGAGGAAGGCGGCCTGGCCTCCGGCATCGTCAACACCAGCTACCAGGTCGGCTCCGCCCTCGGACTGGCCGCGATGACGGCCGTGTCCGCGGCGTACGGCGCACGCGAACTCGGGAACCCCGGTGCCCTCACCCAAGGGTTCTCTGCCGCCTTCCTCGGCTCGGCCGCCCTCGCCGCCGTCGGCGCGCTCGCGTCCCTGCTCACCCTGCGAACAGCCCCCGCACAGGCTTCCGCTCACAGCGAGGAGCGGCCCGAAAAGGCTGACGCAGCCTGAAAAGACCGGCGCGCCTTCGCGCGCCCGTAACGCATGCCGCCCGATGGGGGAAAGAATCCCTTTCGGGCGGCACAGGGCGTTCAGGGCTCCTGCCGCATACCCCCCGGAACGGCCTCGGCGAGGCGAGGCGAGGCGAGGCGAGGCGAGGCACAACTGAACACGGATACGGACCAGGCACCCGTCGTCGGGGCGCGGAGCGTGCCCTCGCTCACCTGCACCGGATCCGCAGCCTGCCGATCCCCGGGCAGATCGGGGACGACAGCCACGAAGCCTTCCGCACCTCGGATGCCGCGAACTCCCGCTGCCCCGCGCTGGGCTGTCCGTCGGTGCCGACGATCCGGACGGCGTCAGCTTCCGTGTGCGGGCTGGAGGCCTGGGTAGCGTCACCCGGATCCACGAGACCGACCGCTGCGCGCTGAGACTGCGCAGCCCAGAAGGACTGTCATTCCGAGTTCACGCTCCGGGCCAATGACGCCGGCACGGCCGTGCGGTGCCGTCGGACCACGTCGGGCCGCCGCCGCGAAATGTCGTCCGAGTTTCCCGGTGGCGTACTCAGCGGGCGAGCGCCAGGGTGAGCGCTCTACCGGAGATCATCATGCGCTCGCGGACGCCGCCAGCCACAGCATCGGAGCTCGGCCCTTCGCGTCCGGCTGCTCGGGGGCCACAAGGCCCCTGAGCCACGCCCCAGAGCCTGTGCCGCGTCCACGAGGGCGACCTGTGGCGAGGTCAGCCTGTCAGCTGTCCGTGCCCAGAGCCGGCTCCGGCCGGCCAGAAGTGCCGCCGACCAGTCCAGGTCACTGCCGGAAGACATGGCAGGGGCCGTGTCCGACCGGGCAGCGCGCACAGTCCTCCGGGCCGCCTCGAAGATCGTGTCGCCCACCAGGTGGAGCGCCCGGACATCCAGCCGCTCCAGGCCGGCAACCGGCCCCGTATCGGGTGCGATGAGCAAGGTCGCCCGCTGCTCCCCCTCGTCCCATTCCAGGTGCAGAAAGCCGCCCTCGGCCAGGACGGACGGGTCCGGGGACAGGAAGACTACGCACAGGCCGAGGAGCGGCCATTGCGTCAGCCGGGAGGGCGCAAGAGGCTCAGAAGTTCGTCGTCCGTCGGGCGATGAGTGTGGGCGAGCACGTCGCGGAGAAAGCCCACGTCCACCGGACCGTCGTAGCCCCGTACGGTGATCAGGCGGCTTCCGGCGTCCTGGTACAGGGCGAGTCCCGGGTCGCTGTTGTCGGTGTCGTGCGTGACCACTCGGCGCAGCCCGTGGCCGAGATCCGTGCAGGTCACGATGTTCGTGGCGCCGCAGCTCACGACATCGAACGGTTCCGAGCCGTCTCCCTCCTTTCGGTGCATGGCGTACTCGATCATCGGACCGTGGCCGCCGACCTGGGGTCCCTTGCGGAAGGTCACCTTGAAGCTGCCTGCGCCTGCCCAGGCCATCGCATCTGACTCGTCCCGGACGGCGTCCGGAACCAGGAGGGTTTCGGTGGCCCAGGGCAGGGAGCGGGTGAAGTCGTGGAAATCCTGCCGGTCCTTCGCTTGTCGGAATTCGGACGCGAGCCACTGGTAGGTCCCCCAGCCTGCCGCGAGCACGACGAGGAGGACTACGGCCGAGCGGCGGGTAAGGGTGGACACGGCGCAAGGATGCCAGGCCGGCGAGAGCGTGACGTCAGCACGGCCTCGTGCCGCTCGTGCCGCAACGGTCCGGTCTCAGCGACGAGTTCAGAGAACACGCCAGGCGTCAGCCCGGTGGTCCGACCGGCTACGCGCTTCCCCCCAGGGTGATGACGGCCATCCGTTGCTCCACAGGTGCCCGGGATGCGGCCAGTGCCCGGCTGACCGTCTGCTGTGGCGGGGTCGGATGCCCGCCGGGCGACCGCCTGCGCCCGGCGGAGACATCGGGGCCGACGCCCCGATAGGCGCGGCAGTCGGGGCGGGCGGAGCTCGCGGTCCTCAGCGGCGGCAGCCAGGGACGGCAGCCCCGCGCCTTCCCGGCGGAGGCGTCAACAGTCCGACGTGCCGGAGACGTCGGCCCGGCCCCGGCCGATCGCGACCAGCGCGCGGTCCAGGACCTCCTGGACCTGGCCGAGGGCCGAGATCGTGGTCACCAGGCCCTGGGCCCGGTAGTGGTCGACGACCGGCGCCGTCTCGCTGCGATAGACCTCCAGTCGCTTACGCACAGTTGCCTCTCGGTCGTCATCACGCTGGTACAGCTCACCACCGCAGGCGTCGCAGGCTCCTGCCACTTCAGGCGGGCTGTAGTCGACGTGGAAGATGTGTTCGCGGTCCTTACGGCACAACCGTCGTCCGGCGATCCGGCTGACCACCTCAGCCTCGGAAATCCCCAGGTCGAGCACGGCATTCAGCTGCGAGTCCGAGTCGGCCAGGATGCCGTCCAGCGCCTCCGCCTGGGCAGGATTGCGGGGAAAACCGTCCAGCAGGAATCCGCGCTCGGCGTCCGGGCGGGCAAGGCGCTCTTTGATCACTCCGATGGTGACCTCGTCCGATACCAGAAGGCCGGCGCGCATCTGCGCGTGGGCGTTCTGCCCGAGCTCGGTGTCCTGGTCGATGTGCTCACGGAACAGGTCACCGGTGGAGATGTGCTGAATCGACAGATGCGCGGCAAGGCGCACTGCCTGTGTGCCCTTGCCGGCTCCGGGCGGCCCGATCAGGAGGATGCGCATCGATGAAGTGTCCCTTCGTCATGCGTGGCCAGGTTCGATCATAGAATTCGCACTAGCCGGGCGTCATGAGCGCGTAGACGCCTTTGTGCATGCCAGCAGATGACAGACACCATAAGGTTTCTTCGCCCGGGTGCCCCAGTGTTTCCGTGGCGTGCCCCTGCATGCCGAACGGGTTCGGGCGATCGTCGGCCGGGAGCGCGAGCGCAGCGGGCAATGAGCGGTCCGCACTTGCGTGGACCAGCATCAGGGGAGACCACCGAAGACATGATGCCCGCGCCTGTCAGGGCGCCGGCCCCTGGGTCGCCGCCGGGCGCAGGCGGTCGCCCGGCGGGCATTCGACCCCGGCACGGCGGACGGCCAGCCGGGCACTGGCCGCATCCCGGCACCTGTGGAACAACGGATGGCGGCGCCCATGTCCTGACGGGCCTCCCGAAGATCCCGGATCAGCCCCATCCGAGTGATGTCAGTCGCCCAGGCCCTCATCACCCTGGAGAGGCAGCGCTGAGAACGCCCACTGCCTCGAAGGCCGGTGCAGCACCGAGCTGGTGCACAGTTGACGGCTCAGCCCGGTGTCACCGCACCCTCCGGCACTCCGAACCACTCCTCCAGTGCCTCCGCCAGCCCGGCCGCCGGAATCAGTGTCCGTGCCCCCGAGTCGGCCGCCCAGGCCGTGAAGCCGTCCGGGCGGACGAGGACCGCCGCCAGGTCCGGGCGGGACGGGCAGCAAGCCGTCAGGATGTCGACACGGTCGGCGTATCCCGCGGCGAGGGCCCGGAGCTCCGGGTCGTCGGTGAGGTCGAGAAGGAGCGCGCGTCCGGCGTGGAGGTGGTCCGCGAGGCGGCCGTTGCCGGTGAGTTCGAGGTCCGGGGTGCTGCGGCCGGTCAGCGGGTGCCCGCCCGGCAGTTCGTACCGCACCCCGGCACCGTTGAGGCGCCCGGCGAGGTACGTGGTGCCCGCGACCGTCCCCGCCAGGTCGCTGACGATCTCGCGCAGGGCCCGGGACTGGGGGTCCGGGCGCATGGCCGCGACCTGGGAACGCGTCCAGTCCAGGACCCACGCGCCGACCGGGTGCCGTTCGGCGGTGTACGTGTCCAGCAGCCCTTCCGGCGCCCGGCCGCCGATCACCGCGGCAAGCTTCCAGCCGAGGTTCATCGCGTCCCCGATACCCAGGCTCAGCCCCTGGCTCCCGAACGCGGAGTGCACGTGTGCCGCGTCCCCCGCCAGCAGCACCCGGCCCTTGCGGTACTCGGTGACCTGGCGGGCGTGGTCGGTGAAGCGGGTCGCGGTCCGCACCCCGGTGATGGTGACGTGCACGCCGGATACGCGGCGCAGCCGTGCCTGAAGGTCCTCGGCGGTGACCGGCGCGTCCCGGTCGGCCGGCGGGCCGTCGAACTCCACGGTGACGATGCGGCCCGGCATCGGCCCGTGGGCGTACACCCCGGTGTCCGTGGCGGTCCAGCCGACCGTCAGGTCCTCGGCACCGGTCATCTCCACGACCGCCTGATGGCAGGTGATCTCCGGTTCCGTACCCGGGAATTCGAACCCTGCGAGCTTGCGGACCGTGCTGCGGCCGCCGTCGCATCCCACGAGCCAGCCGGCGCGTATCGAACCGCCGCTCGTCCGCACGGTCACGGTCCCGCCGTCCACGTCGAAGCCGGTCAGCTCCACACCCCGGCGTACCTCCACGCCCAACTCGTCCGCCCGCGCGCCCAGCAGCCGCTCGATGTCCTGCTGCGTCACCAGACTGATCTCGCCGGCCGGTCCGGCGTCGCCGAAGTCCGGCTCCGCACGGTCGACCAGGTCGGCGCGCAGCATGATCCCCGCGAAGTGCCCGACGAAACCCAGCCCTTGGGGTGCGCCCCGGTCGCCGTTCCCGCCCTCTTCCCCGCCGTTCCGCTCACGCATGAAGGCCCGGAACCGGTCCATCGACAGCCGATGCGCCTCGGCCAGCGCGGGCAGCATGCCCCGGCGGTGGAGTGCCTCGGCGCTGGGTGTGGTGATCGCCCCGCCCTTGACCGTCGGATCCACTTCGGTGAGGCGCTCCAGGACGGCCACCCGCGCGCCTCCGAGCCGGAGTTCACAGGCCAGCATCAGTCCGACCGGGCCGCCTCCGGCCACTACTACGTCATAGTCCATGGCGCACACTATGGCTGAGGGCTCAAAGGGCCCTTTCACCGCCCTGACCAGCCACAACAGGCGTCGCGTTGTCAAGGGGACAGCTCCGCCGACCGCGCAGAACCGCGCCTCGGCCGGCATATGACGGTCCGGCCGCCGCCCCTCGCGCGGGGTCCCGCTCCGCCGCCGGACACCGTTGGCCAATGCGGTCCGGCGCCACCCCGGGACGTTGCCGCTCCGGTGGAGACGCTCCCGCTCCGCGGGGTGCGTGCCCGTCACCCGAATGGGTCGACGGCACTCCGACGGGCGCGAATCCGCACCGGGAGGCAACCCGGTACACCGACCCGTCGTCCTCAACGACGGGTCGTCTCAAGGAGGTCAAGCGGTGGGTCCGCGCGCCGACATCGTCACACCACTGCCGGAACTGCTCGGGCACCACGCCCGGCACCTCGGGGACAAGGTCTGTTTCCAGGACCGGTTCACACGTGTGACCTACCGGGAGCTGGAACGGCGGACCGCTCGGCTGGCCGGTCATCTGGCAGAACTCGGTCTGGCTCGCGGCTACCGAGTGGCCGTCCTGCTCGGCAACCGTGTCGAGGCGGTCGAGAGCCTGCTCGCCGTCACCCGGGCCAGCGGCGTGGGCGTGCCTCTGGACACCGGGAACACGGAGGAGGAACTGACCCGCCTGCTGGACGACAGCGGGGCTCGGGTGCTCATCACCGATGACGCGTGCCTGGCGCGGCGGCGGACGCTGCTGTCCCGGCCCGGGCTGACCGTGGTGGTGGCCGAGGGCGGCGACGAGGACAGGACCGGCGGCCTGCCCGCCGAGGGGCGCCCCGCCGGGGGCTCGGGCGGCTTTCTGCGGTACGAGGAGTTGGCGGGTACGGAGTCCCTGACACCGGCCCGGGACGATCTCGCACTGGACGATGTGGCCTGGCTGCTCTACACCTCGGGCTCCTCCGGCGCTCCCAAGGGAGTCCTGTCCACCCAGCGCAACCGTCTCGCACCGGTCGCGACGGGCCTCGTCGGCGTCCTGGGCCTGTCCGAACGGGACCACGTGCTGTGGCCGTTGCCCCTCCATCACGCGATGAGTCAGGTGGTGTGCTTCCTCGGGGTGACCGCGGTGGGGGCGAGCGCGGTTCTGCTGCCCCGGTTCTCGGTGGCGGAAGTGCTCGGCGAACTGCGCCGCGATGACGCCTCGTTCACCTTGCTCGGCGGTGTCCCCACGACCTGTTCGGCGTTGCTCGACGCGGTACGGGGCGAGGAGAACGGAAAGGACGGCGGCGGCCTCGGCGGCCCCGCGCTGCGGGGCTGTGTCAGCGCCGGCGCCGCGGCGGGGCCCGGGTTCCGCGAAACCTTCGAGGCCGTCTGCCGCGTTCCCTACCTGGAGCACTACGGCAGCACGGAGGTGGGCCCGGTCACCATGCCGACGCCCGGCGGGGCGGCGTCCGGGACGTGCGGCCGGGTGCTGCCCGGCACCCGCGTCCGGGTCGGCGGTGGCCCCGACGGCCGGAACACGGGCGAGGGCGAGCTGTGGGTCAACGGGCCCGGGGTCATGGCCGGTTACCACAACAGGCCCGGGGCCACCGGGGAGGTACTGAGCGACGGCTGGTTCCGCACAGGTGATCTGGCCAGGATCGATGCCTCCGGTGGACTGGCGATCACCGGCCGGGCAAGTGATCTGATCATCCGGGGCGGGGTCAACATCCACCCTGCGGAGGTGGAGGCGGTACTGCTGCGGCTGCCGGGGGTGGCGGACGCCGCCGTGGCCGGACGCCCGCACCCCCTCTTCGGCGAGGTGCCGGTCGGCTATCTGGTGCCCGCACCCGGTGGCGGCGTGCTGGACAGGGGGCACGTCCTCGCCGCCTGCCGAGCGGAACTGTCCGCCGTCAAGGTTCCCGTCGAGCTCTTCGAGGTGGCGGAGCTTCCCCGTACCCCTTCCGGGAAGACACTGCGGCGGAGCTTGGCCGGTCTGCCCGCACGGGCGCTCGGCGCGGACGCCATCGGGGAGCCGTCGAAGGACCTGCTGGCGCTGGTGCGGAACGAAGTGGCGGCCGTACTCGGCTGTACGGCCGGGGCGGTGGAGCCGAGCACGGCACTGCGGGACCTGGGTATGGACTCCCTGACGGCGACGGTGCTGCGGGAGCGGCTGTCGGCGGCCACCGGCCTGCCGCTCTCCGAGGCGGTCGCGTTCGACTTTCCCACCGCGGCCGCGCTCGCCGCCCACCTCGGTGCGCGGAACGCCGCCGCGCCGGCCGGTGCCGGGTCCGTGAACCGGAGCGCGGCCCGGTCGGACGACGACCCCGTGGTGATCGTGGGGATGGCATGCCGCTATCCCGGAGGCGTGACCTCCCCCGACGAACTGTGGCGGCTGGTGGCCGACGGAAGGGATGCCATCGGCCCCTTCCCCACCGACCGGGGCTGGGACACCCGCGCGCTGTACGACCCCGATCCCGGACGGGCCGGACGGACGTATGTGCGCGAAGGCGGCTTCCTCTCCGGTGCGGACCGCTTCGACCCCGGCTTCTTCGGCATCTCTCCCCGCGAGGCGCTGGCCATGGACCCGCAGCACCGGCTGCTGCTCGAAGTGGCGTGGGAGGCCTTCGAGCACGCCGGTCTGGTCCCCGCCACCCTGCGCGGCTCGGCGACCGGGGTGTACGTCGGACTGATGTACAGCGACTACGCCCGCGGCCTGACGAGGACTCCGGAGCAGGTCGAGGGATACCTCGGCCTGGGCAACGCCGGAAGCGTCGCCTCGGGTCGTATCGCCTACACCTTCGGCCTCGAAGGCCCGGCCCTCACCGTGGACACGGCATGCTCGTCGTCCCTGGTGGCTCTGCACCTGGCGGCCCAGGCACTGCGCCGGGGCGAGTGCGCCTACGCGTTGGCCGGCGGCGCCACGGTGATGTCGGGTCCCTCGTCGTTCGTGGAGTTCAGCCGCCAGCGGGCGCTTTCTCCGGACGGCCGCTGCAAGGCGTTCGGCGCGTCTGCCGACGGCACCGGGTGGGCCGAGGGCGCTGGAATGCTGCTGCTGAGCCGGCTGTCCGAGGCGCGCCGCGCCGGACTTCCGGTACTGGCCGTGGTGCGCGGCTCGGCGGTGAACCAGGACGGGGCGAGCAACGGACTGACCGCACCGCACGGGCCGGCGCAGCAGCGGGTGATCCGTCAGGCCCTCGCGGACGCGCGGCTGGACGCCGGGGACATCGACGCGGTGGAGGCGCACGGCACCGGCACCCGGCTGGGGGACGTCATCGAGGCGGAGGCCTTCTTCGCCACGTACGGGCGGCAGGCACGGCGGCGTCCCCTCCGGCTGGGCTCGGTGAAGTCGAACATCGGTCACACCCAGGCCGCCGCCGGAGTGGCAGGGGTGATCAAGATGGTGCAGGCGATGCGGCACGGCATGCTGCCGCGTACGCTGCACGCCGACGAGCCGACCCCGCGTGTCGACTGGTCGACGGGACGGATCGCGCTGCTGACGGGGCCGGTGGAGTGGTCTGCCACGGACCGTCCGCGCCGGGCGGGGGTGTCCTCGTTCGGGATCAGTGGCACCAACGCGCATGTGCTGCTCGAAGAGGCCCCGGACGGCGGGGAGGCCGCACCGACCGGTGCCGTATCGGACGGCGGGACCGCGAGCGGCCACGACCGGCCCGGGGCGGCGCCGGAATGCGCCGCACCTCCCGGACCAGCCGCCGTGGCCTTTCCGGTGTCGGCCAGGAGCGTGCCGGCGCTGCGGGCCCAGGCGCGGCGGCTGTACGACCATGTGGCCGCCGCGCCCGACGCTTCCGTGGTGGACATCGGGTACTCACTCGCCACCACACGTGCGGCCTTCGACCACCGGGCCGTACTCGTGGCCCGTGACCGTGCCGGACTGCTCGACTCCCTGCGGACCGTGGCGGAGGACGGCGGCCGGCCCGGAGTACACACGGGCACGTCCCGCCGCCAGGGCCCGCCGGCCCTGCTGTTCACGGGCCAGGGCAGCCAGCGCGCGGGCATGGGCCGTGAACTGTACGGGGCGCGGGATCTCCATCCGGCCTTCGCCGATTCGCTGGACGAGTGCTGCGCGCTGCTGGACACGCTGCTGCCGGTGCCCCTGCGGGACGTCATGTTCGCCGCGCCCGGTACGCGGACGGGCGCGCTGCTGCACACGACCCGGTTCACGCAGCCGGCGCTCTTCGCCCTGGGGACGGCCCTGTTCCGGCAGCTCGAGGCCTGGGGGGTACGCCCCGGCCTGGTGGCGGGACACTCGGTGGGCGAGGTGACGGCGGCACACGTCGCAGGAGTGCTGTCCCTCGCGGACGCGTGCACACTGGTGGAGGCCCGGGGCCGGCTGATGGACGCCCTGCCTCCGGGCGGCACGATGGCAGCCGTGGCCGCCGGGGCGGACGAGGTGGCCGCCCACCTCGCCGGGACCGGATGCGCCGTGGAGATCGCCGCCGTCAACGGGCCCGCCTCGGTGGTCGTCTCGGGCGACGAGGCCGCGGTGCGGGAGGTGGCCGCGTACTTCCGCGGGCGGGGCCGTCCGGTGAAGCCGCTGCGGGTCGGCCATGCCTTCCATTCCGCTCGGACGGAGCCCATGCTGGCCGAGTTCGCGGACGTGGTGCGGCGGCTGTCCTTCACCGCGCCGCGGCTGCCGCTGATCACCGCCGTACCGGGCCGGGCGGCCACCGACGAGGAGCTGTGCACACCGGAGTTCTGGGTGGACCATGTGCGCCGTCCGGTGCTCTTCGCCGATTCGGTGGCGCACCTGGGCGTCCGGGGCGCGGCACACTACGTCGAACTGGGGCCGGACGGGGTGCTCACCGGCCTGGTACGCGATTGCCTCGCCCCGGCCCGGCCCGGCCCGTCCGCGTCCGCCCCCACCGGGTCCCTCCCGGCCGGGGCGGACACGGGCGGGGCGGACGACGGCGAGCGGGGTCCGGCACCGCTGGTGCTGCCGACACTGCGCGGGACGCGGCCGGAAGCGGACGCCCTGCTCGACACGCTGGCCGCGCTGCATGCGCACGGCGTGCCCGTCGACTGGCGGGCTGTCTTCGCCGGGCGGGGCGGACGGCGAAGCGCCCTTCCCACGTACGCCTTCCAGCGCCGCCGGTACTGGCTGGAGGCCACCCCGGAGCTTCCGCCCGTGCCCTCGGCGGCCGAGACCGCCCATCCGTTCCTCCGGTCGGTCACCCGCACGGCGGAGGACGACGGGCTGCTGCTGAGCGGGGTGCTCTCGGTGCGCGACCACCCGTGGCTCGCCGACCATGTGGTGGCCGGGGAGATCCTGCTGCCGGGAACCGCCTTCGTCGACATGGCCCTGCACGCCGGTGAGTCGGTGGGCGCGGCGGTCCTGGACGAGCTCGTCCTGACCGCGCCGCTGACCGTGCCCCCGGACGGTGCCGTCGCCCTGCAGGTGAAGGTGTCGGGGGCGGACGGAGCGGGAGGCCGGACCGTGCTGCTCCACTCCCGGCCGCACACCCCGGAGGGTGACCGACCCTGGCTCCGGAACGCCGCCGGCACGCTGTCGCCCGCGCAGCCGTCCGAAGCCCGGGGAACGGCCCCCGCCGGGACCGACGGCACGCCCCGGCCACAGGCGTCCTGGTCGCAGGCGTCCCGGCCGGGCGGGTCCCGGCCGCCTGAGGCGACGGTTCCGCTGCCTGCCGACGGCGCGGGGACCGGACCGTACGACCGGCTGGCCGCCGGCGGACTGCGCTACGGCCCCGCCTTCCAGGGCATGCGCGCCGTCTGGCGGCACGGGGAGGAGCTGTACGCCGACGTCGAGCTTCCCGAAGCGGTCCGGGCGGAGCGCCCGGAGGCGGACGGTCCGGACTTCGTCCTGCATCCCGCGCTGCTCGACGCGGCGCTGCACGCACTGGCCCTGGAAAGCGTGGTCACGAGCGGCTCCGGGGCGGCCGGTCCGGAGGCGGGCGGGCTGTCCCTGCCGTTCGCCTTCAGCGGAGTGCGCGTGCACACCTCAGGCGTACGGCGCGTGCGGGTACGGCTGACTCCGGGGCCCGACGGTCAGGCGCGGGTGGAACTGACCGACGAGAAGGGCTCACCGGTGGCGACGGTCGGTTCGCTGACGCTCCGGCCCCTGCCGCGTACCGGCCCGGCGACGGCGGACACGGTCGCCGGTGCCCTTCACCGGACGGACTGGGTGCCGCTGACCGAGCCGCCCACGCCCGTGGCGATGCCCCGCTGGGGGGTTCTCGGCACGGCCGGCACACCACTGGTGGACGCCCTCGCTCCCCCGGGTTCCGGCGTCCCGGTGTACGCCGGCGCGGCGGCGTGCGACACGTCGTCGGCCGTCGTCGTGGCACCGTGCCCGCCGCCCGGCGCGGCCGGGGACGCGCGGGATCAGGCCGACGGGATGCTGCGGGCAGCGGGCTGGGCGCTGAGGCTCGTACAGGAGTGGCTCACCGAACCGCGCCTGTCCCGCTCCCGCCTCGTCCTCGTGACGTCCGGCGCCGTCGCTCCGGCCGACGACGCTCTCCACGCGGAGGGCGCCGGCCGCGGCGATGACGGCCGGTCCGGCGAAGCGGTGTCCGTACCGTCGCACGCACCGGTGTGGGGTCTGGTCCGCTCGGCCCTGCGGGAGAACCCGGGCCGCTTCGCCCTGATCGACGTGGACGGACACCCCGGTTCCTGGAGTGCCCTGCCCGCCCTGCTCGCCGCGTCGCCACCGGAGGCGGCGGTACGCGCAGGGACGGCATACGTACCGAAGCTGGTGACACCGGCCGGGGCGGCGCCCAAGTCGGGGAAGCGGCGGTCGCTCGACCCGGAGGGCACCGTCCTGGTCACCGGCGGCACCGGCTCCCTGGGCATGCTGGTGGCACGGCACCTGGTCACCGCCCACGGCGTCCGGCATCTGCTGCTCGCCGGCCGGCGCGGGCCCAGTGCCCCGGGGGCCCGGGAACTCGTCGCGGAGCTGCGCGGGGCAGGTGCGGAGGCGGCTGTTCACGCCTGTGACGTCGCTGACCGGACCGCGCTCGCCGCCCTGCTCGACGCGGTACCGGCGGCCCACCCGCTGACGGGTGTGGTGCACACCGCGGGGGTGCTGGACGACGGCGTCGTCACGGCGCTCACCACCGACCGTCTGCGGCAGGTGCTGCGCCCCAAGGCGGACGCCGCTCTCGCTCTGCACGAACTGACCCGGGGACACGACCTGGCCGTGTTCGCGCTGTTCTCCTCGGTGGCGGGCATCTTCGGCTCCGCCGGCCAGGCCAACTACGCCGCGGCCAACTGTGTGCTGGATGCCCTGGCACAGCACCGCGGGCGGCTCGGACTGCCCGGTACGTCGATCGCCTGGGGCCCCTGGCGGCAGAGCGACGGGATGATGGCGCACCTCGGTGAGGCGGACCGGCAGCGGATGGACCGCTCCGGGTTCGGCCCGCTCGGGCCGGAGGAAGGGCTGGCCCTCTTCGACGCGGCCGTGGCCGGGGACGAACCCGTGGTGGTGGCGGCCCGGCTCGCCCCGGCCGCTCTCCGCGGCGCAGACCGGGCGGCGGGCCCGCTGCGGACACCCGCGCCCGGCGCGGACGACCGGGCCGGGGACCGGCGCGGCCGGGAACCGGCACCCGCACCCCCCGGCGGGCCGGGCGAGGCGCTGCTCACCGAGGTCCGGTCCCTGGCCGCCCGCGTCCTGGGCCACTGGGAGGGGGCGAGCGAGATCGGCGAGGACACGTTGCTGGCGGACCTCGGGCTGGACTCGCTGGCCGCGGTCGATCTGCGCAATGAGCTCGCGGCGTGGACCGGACTGGCACTGCCGTCCACGCTGCTGTTCGACTTCCCGACCCCGCGCCTGCTCGCCGCCGAGCTGACGCGACGCCGTGCCGCCGAGGCGCCCGGCTCGGGCGCCGCAGGTGGCGCGGGTGGTGCGGGTGGTGCGGCCGACGGCCCGGAACGGCCTGTGACCGCCGGTCCCCCGGACCGGCCCGCGAGCGCCGGCCCGCAGGGCGACACGCGGGCGGGCAGTCCGCCGGACGTCCGGGTGGGAGCCACCGGCGCACCGCGCGCCGGGGAAGCTCCGGATTCCCTGGGCGTGCTCTTCCGTACCGCGTGCGCCCGGGGACGGAGCTGGGACGGCATGGCGCTCCTCACCATCGCCGGGCGCCTCCGCCCGGTCTTCGACAGGACGGGGGCGCCCGGTGCGACACACGAACCCGTCGTCCTCGCGGCGGGTGGCACGGGAACCCGGCTGGTGTGCTCGCCCGCGCTCAGCGCGCTGTCCGGTCCACAGGAGTACGCGCGACTCGGCGCCGGGCTGCGCGGGCTGCGGCCTGTCTCCGCGGTGCGCCACCCGGGGTTCGAGCCCGGCGAGGCGCTGCCCGCCACACTGGACGCCCTCGTCACCGCCCAGGCCGCCGCCGTCCGCGCGGCCGCGGCCGACGGGCCCCCGGTACTGCTGGGGCGGTCGGCCGGTGGCTGGGTGGCCCATGCCGTGGCCGAGCGTCTGGAGTCCGAGGGTGCCGGACCGGCGGCCGTCGTCCTGCTGGACACCTATCCGCCCGGTCACGGTGACCGGGGGCGGGCGCTCTCGGCGATGACCTCGGACATGCTGCGCCGGGCGGCGGAGTTCGCCGCCGCCGAGCCCGACCGGCTCACCGCCATGGCCGGGTACTTCGAGCTCTTCGGCGACTGGAAACCCGAGCCGCTCACCTGTCCCACCCTGTACGTGCGGGCCCAGGACCTGCTGCCCGGGGCCGAACCCGCCCCGGAGTGGAGTCTGCCGCACGCCGAGGTCACCGTGCCCGGGGACCACTTCACCATGCTGGAGGAACACGCCCGCACCACCGCACTCGCCATCCACCGGTGGCTCGGCGGCCCGGCCTGAGGCGGTCCGGGGGAAGGCGCGGACACGGGCGCGGGTGCGGGGAGAGCGCTCGTGCCGCGGCGGAGCGTCCGCGGGGCGGTGTGCCGGTCACAGCCATCCGGAGCGCTGTGCCTGCAGGGCCATCTGGAAACGGTTCGCGGCGCCCAGCCGGGCCATCAGGACCTGGATGCGGCGGAACAGCGTGCGGCGGCTGATTCCCAGCTCGCGGGCGATGGTGTCGTCGCTCGCGCCGCCCGCCAGGAGCCACAGCAGCCGGCGGTCGGCGGGTGGCAGCCCGCCCGGCCGCGTGGTGCGGCCGTGGAACGGCAGGGCGTTCTGCCAGGACTGCTCGAAGAGTGCAACGAGCGCGGAGAGCAGGCCGCACGGCTGCACGACCAGCATGGTGTTGTGCACGTCGGCCTCTTTGATCGACAACGACACCAGGGCGTACGCCTCGTCGATGATCACGAGCTTGACGGGTACCGACGGCAGCACCCTGGCCTGTTCGCCCGCCTTGATGCACGGCTCGATGGCGTCCTTCAGGTTGCCTGGATACTCCAGTGACGCACGCGAGTACACAACGCGCTGCGTCACACCGCGGGCGAGCGTGGCCAGCGCGTCGTCCGTGGATTCGGGCAGGGGGAAGTACGGCGGTGACTCCAGCTGCCGGATCTCGTGCCGGGCGCTCGCCCAGGCGTGCCGAATCCTGGCGCCGATGGCCTCGCCCGTGACGGCCTCGACGAGATTGTCGTTGTACGCGGCGAGCCGCTGGCGCCGGAACGACTCGAACGCGCCCCCGACGGCGATCCGCGACTCCTCGATCTCGGCCGCCCGGTGCCGGGCGAGAATCTCCAGCCCCGCGGTCGGCGGAACCGGGGCCACCACGTCCCCGCCCTCCTCGGCGGCACTGGCCAGACCGGCGTCGACGAGCGCACCGTACGCCCCGGCCAGTTCCGCACCGCCCAGACCGGACGCGTCCTCGATCGCACTCAGCGGAGCGGGCGCCAGTTCGAGCAGCGCCAGATAGACCCGGACCGCCGCGTGGTCGATGCCCAGAAGCCGGAGGGCCTCGCCGAGTTTCACGTTCGTCATGGACCCGATTATCGATGGCTCCGTGTCCGATCCGTGCCAGTGGCGCTCCCGGGCACCACGCACGCTCCGCAGGGGATACCGTCCGGGAGCCGCTGACGAACGGCGGCAGCGAGGAAGCCGGAGCCGTACCCGGGAGCAGTCCCGTCCCTACGGCTCCCGCCGCCCTCGCCGTTCTGGAAATCCTCCCGGAAGAAGGTGTACGCCGTGGCGAAAGGCCGCCGCAAGAACGGTCTCTACTCGGAGATCTCCGAGGAACTGTCCGCGCTGATGCGGACGGGGTGGGCGGACACCGAGCGGCACGACCTGCGGCCCGGTGAGCAGGCCCCGTACGCCGGCCGCCGCCGCGCCGCGCTCTCCGAGCGCTTCCCCGGCGAACGCCTCATCGTCCCCTCGGGAAACCTCAAGGTCCGTTCCAACGACGACACCTACCCGTTCCGGGCGTACACGGGCTATGTGCACATGACCGGCGACCAGGCCCGGGACGGCGCTCTCGTCCTCGAACCCCGCGCGGACGGCGGCCATGACGCGTTCTGCTACCAGCTGCCGCGGGACAGCCGGGACAACAACGATTTCTGGACCGGTCCCACGGCGGAGCTGTGGATGGGCCGGCGCCGCTCCCTCGCCGAGTCGCAGACCGTGCTCGGTCTGCCCTGCCGGGACGTCCGTACGGCGGCCGACGACCTGGCCGCCTCCGCCGCGCCGACCCGGATCGTCCGCGGGATCGACCCGTCCCTGGAGGCCGCCGTCACCACCGAGGAGGAGCGTGACATCGAGCTCGAAGAGGCGCTCAGCGATCTCCGCCTCGTCAAGGACGACTGGGAGATCGCCGAGCTCCGCAAGGCCGTGGACTCCACGGTGCGCGGATTCACCGATGTGATCGGTGAGCTCTCCCGCGCGATCGCCTCGTCCGAGCGGTGGATCGAGGGCACGTTCTTCCGCCGCGCGCGCCTGGAGGGCAACGCCCTGGGCTACGGCTCGATCTGCGCCGCGGGCGAGCACGCCACGATCATGCACTGGACCGACAACGACGGCCCGGTGCGCCCGGGGGACCTGCTCCTGCTGGACGCGGGCGTGGAGACACGCACCCTCTACACCGCTGATGTCACGCGCACGCTTCCGATCAACGGCACCTTCACTCCTGTGCAGCGCAAGGTCTACGACGCGGTGTACGAGGCGCAGGAGGCCGGTTTCGCCGCGGTCAAGCCGGGTGCCGCGTACCGCGACTTCCACGAGGCGTCCCAGCGTCATCTGGCGGCCAGGCTGGTCGAGTGGGGCTTCATCGAGGGACCGGCCGACCGTGCGTACGAGCTCGGCCTCCAGCGCCGCTTCACCATGGCGGGCACCGGTCACATGCTCGGCCTGGACGTCCACGACTGTGCGCAGGCCAGGAACGAGGAGTACGTCGGCGGTGTGCTGGAGCCGGGCATGGTGCTCACCGTGGAGCCCGGCCTGTACTTCCAGCCCGACGACCTCACCGTTCCCGAGGAGTGGCGCGGCATCGGCGTCCGGATCGAGGACGACCTCGTCGTCACCGACGACGGTCACGAGAACCTGTCGGCGGGCCTGCCCAGGTCGGCGGACGACGTCGAGGCGTGGATGGCCCGGTTCGCCGGCTGACGGCGCACGGCGACCGCCGGGCCTACGACCCGTGGTCGACGCGAGGCCCTTCCCGACGGGGCCTCGATCTGCCCGGTGACCACCGCCGCTCGTGCGGCGGTGGTCACCGGGCAGACCTCACGGTCGCGGCGGCGTCAGGGCCGGGGGCTGTCCGCGAACACCCACCGGTTGCCCGCCAGTGCGTCGTTCTGCTCGGGCGACGGGCCGCGTCCGTGGTGGCGGGTGAAGTCGAAAGGGGTACGGACCGAGGTGGACCAGCCCTTGTCCGCCAGGTGACCGGCGGAATCCGGCCGCGTCCCCCTGTCGAACAGGCTGAGCAGGTCGATGCCGATCTGCTGTGCCGTCGAGGTGTAGAGCGGGCTGTCACGGTACTCCAGCAAGTCCTTGTCGAGTTTGACCTCGAACGCCAGAGCGCTTCCCGGCGCGCTCAGCCGGTCCACCGTGTCGATGAGGTACGTCTCAGCGGCGGCGGTCAGGTAGAACAGCAGCCCTTCGGCCAGCCAGACGCTCGGTGCGGCGGCGTCGAAGCCCGCGCGTCGGTCAGCGCTCCGGCCCAGTCGGCGCGCAGATCGACCGGCACGGGAACGCGCGCTGCCTTCGGGGCGGCCGACAGCCCGTCGAGCACCGTGTGCTTGAACGCCAGCACCTCCTTCCTGTCGATCTCGAAGATCACACAGCCGGGAGGCCAGTCGAGCCGGAACGCCCGCGAATCCAACCCCGCCCCGAGCAGCACCACTTGGCGCGCACCGCCGGTGTGCACCGAACGGAGGAGGAAGTCGTCGAGCACCCGCGTCCGCAGGCCGAAGTAGCGCGCGAACCGCCCCCACAGCGGGTTCGCGTCCCCGTCCGGAGCCTGTTGCACGCGGACCGGCCAGCCGGCGCACGCCGGTGCGGCCAGCACGAAATGCTCCGCGTAGACGTCCTGTACCAGGCTGTCGTGGCGGTGGGTCTCGATCGCCCGCGCTGCGGCGACCAGAAGAGCTGTCAGGCCGACGCCTCCGTCCACGCCATCGCCGCCTGCCCGGCCTGTCCTGCCCTCCCCGTCTTCCACGGCGGTGTTCCAGGGCGTTGTGTCGACCACGCGTACTCCTCGGGAAGGGTTGGGACGGCGAACAGGCACGCCGTTTCTGGGGAAGTGCCGATGGGGGAAGTGGCGTTGAGCGCCTCGTGCGGGGGCCACGGGCTACGGAAGCAGGACGGGCTTGACCACCCGGCCCGCCTCGCAGTCGCGTTCGGCCTCGTTGATATCGGCGAGTGGGTAGGTACGGATCAGCTCGTCGAAGGGAAACCGCCCGGCCTTCCACAGGCCGGTCAGCCGCGGAATCAGCAGGCCCGGCACCGCGTCGCCCTCGCAGATGTGGGAGATTCTCCTGCCCCGGTCCAGGGCTCCCGGCTCCAGCGGGAGCGGGGTGCGGACTCTCGCCACCAGACCCAGATGGCCGGTGGGGCGCAGGGCCCGCAGCGCGTCGTTGATCAGCCGGGGGGAGGCGGTGGTATCCAGCGCGTACTGCGCGCCACCGTCGGTCAGCTGCCGGATCCGGCCGGGCAGTCCGGCCGATGCGGCGTGCAGCGGGATCGCGCCGAACCGTTCGGCGAGGGCCAGCCGTCCGGGGTGCCGGTCGACGGCCACGGTCACCGCTCCGGAGGCGGTGGCCGCCATCACCGCGGACAGGCCCACCGCTCCGGCGCCGAAGACCGCGAGGGTGTCGCCGGGGCCGGTGCCGAAGGAGTTGAGGACCGCTCCGGCGCCGGTGAGGAAGCCGCAGCCGAGCGGACCGAGAAGTTCGATGGGCAGCGAGGGGTCGGCCCGGACGGCGTTGCGGGCCGGAACCACCGCGTACTCGGCGAACGAGGACTGGCCGAACCACCGGGGAGCCAGTGCGCGGCCGGCCGAGTCGACGAAGCGCGCGGCGTTCTCCTCGCGCCCGCCGAAGAGGTTGAGCGAGGCGAAGGAGTCGCAGTGGGCAGGGGCGGCGTCAAGGCAGTTCCGGCAGTGACCGCAGGAGTCGAAGCTCAGCACGACATGGTCGCCGCAGCTCAGTCCGGTGTGCGCGCCTCCCGTCTCCACCACGACCCCGGCTCCCTCGTGTCCGAGCACCGCGGGCAGCGGTGGGCGGCCCGCCGAGTGCCGGACGGCGAGATCGGTACGGCACATTCCGCAGCCCGCGATCCTGACCAGGATCTCGCCGTCGGCCGGTCCCCCGTTCAAGGTCACCTCCTCGACGGCGAACGGGCTCTCGTACGAGCGCAGCACCGCCGCGCCGAATCTCATCGTCACGCCGCCTCCGGACGGTGCACGACGAACGGCCGGAGGTTCCCGTACAGCCCCCACATCCCGCCCGCGACGCCGACACCGCTGTCCTTGATGCCCGCGAAGGGCTGGGCGAGGGAGAGTTCGGCGTGGTGGTTGATCCACGCGGTCCCGCACTCCAGCCGTCCGGCCACCTCCTCGGCCCGGTCGAGATCGGTCCCCCAGACCGAGCCGCCCAGCCCGAAACCGGTGTCGTTGGCCGCCGCCACGGCTTCGTCGAGGCTCTCGTAGGGCAGCACCGGCAGCACCGGGCCGAACTGTTCCTCCGTCACCACCAAGCTGGCGGGCGGGACTTCGGTGAGGACGGTCGGGGCGTAGAAGTAGCCGGGCCGGTCCAGCCGGTGGCCGCCGGCGACGGCTCGGGCACCGTCTGCCAGGGCTTGGGCCGTGTAGCGCTCGACCCTGGTCAGCTGGGCGGCGTTGTTGACCGGGCCCAGCTGCGTGCCCGGGTCGAGACCCGCTCCGACGACGGCGGTCCTCGCACGCTGTGCGAGCGCCTCGACCACGCCGGAGTGGAGCCGGGCCGGGGCGTAGACGCGCTTGACCGCCATGCAGACCTGCCCGCAGTTGCGGAACGCCGCCCAGAACAGGCGGTCCGCGATCCGCTCCACATCCACGTCCTCCAGAAGGATGGCGGCGTCATTGCCGCCCAGCTCCAGGGTGACGCGGCCGAGCGAGGCCGCCGCACCCTCCGCGACGGCCCGTCCGGTGGCGGCCGAACCGGTGAAGGTCACATGGCGGATGCCGGGATGGGAGGCCAGGCGCGCGCCGAGCGGTTCGTGGCCGGTGACGATGGTCAGGACGTCCGCGGGAAGGACGGCGGAGAGGACCGACCCCAGCAGTCGTGTGGACAGAGGAGTGAAGGGGGAGGGCTTGAGCACGATCGTGTTGCCCGCGGCGAGCGCGGGCGCGAACTTCGCCGACGCGAGCTGGAGGGGAAAGTTCCACGGGACGATCGCGGCGACGGGCCCGAGCGGTCGCCAGCGGATCTCGCTGCGGACCGGACGGCCGTCGGTGATGAGCCGGCGCCCGGGGTCGAGTACGGCGAAGTAGCGCAGGCGGGCCGCCGTACGGGCGATCTCCGCGTACGACTCGGCCAGGGGTTTGCCCTGTTCACGGGTGAGCAGGGGTGCGAGGCCGGCTCCGGCCGCCTCCACGGCGTCGGCTGCCGCGAGCAGCGCGGTGGTCCGGGCGAGGGGGTCTGCCCGCCAGCCGCGCCATGCCTGGTGGGCCCGGCCGATGATGGCGTCCAGCTCGTCCGGATGCTGGTCGGGTGCCTCGTCGAAGGCCTCGCCCGTGGCCGGGTCGATGACGGGGAAGCTCTTGCAGGGGGTTGCGGTTCCGTGGCGGGACGGCTGTGTCGCCATGCCGGGGGTCAGCCCTCGGTCGTGACGGCAGCCGCGTGTTCCCGGGCGTGCCGGTCCATCTCCGCCCGGAAGGCGGCCACCAGTTGCGGCTGGATCCTTCCGGCATCGCGGTCGCCGCCCTCGCAGACCGCCCCGCGCACCCCCACGATGTCCGTGCCGATCCGGGTCAGCGCGCCGAGGTCCGCCACCTTCACGCTGCCGGCCAGGGCGGCGAGCAGACCGGCCTCGTGGGCCCGCCGGACGAACTCCGCGCAGGCATCGGGCGGAACGTGGTCGAACAGCCGTGTCCCGTCCTTGACCGCGGTGTCGAGCATGGCCGCGTCGGAGCCGGAGCGCAGGGCGATGTCGGGCAGTGCGAGCGGGCTGACGCAGCCGATCCGGTGCGCGTCGGCGTAGCCCGACGCGACGACGAACGCGTCCGGCCGGTAGTCCTTCACGGCCCGGACGACCCCGCGCATGACCTCGATGGCCTGATCGGGTGTGGTGCATCCGTAGAGGCCGACCTTGATGTACGTGGCTCCGGAGACGGCCGCGCCGAGCGCCGCCTGGGCCACCGTGCCGGGCTTGTACGGCACGTCTCCCACGGTGGCGGACACCGGTTTGTCCGCCGGGACCGCGTCACGGACCTCTCTGATGACCCAGGGGTAGTTCGCGCCGAGCGAGCCCTCGTCGGGCTTCTTGACATCGACGATGTCGAGATGCTCCGCCGCCTTCGCTCAGTCGAGGGCCTCCTCGACGCCGTCCGGGGAGATGAGAAGCAACAATGTGTATCCCTTCCACCGCATGTCCACCCGGCCGGGAGGCAGGTGTTCGCAGCCGCCCGGACCTCCTGGCGGCCTGCTCATCATTCCCGCGGCCCATGACCGCCGGAAGAGCGCGCGGAGTCCGAGCGGGTACTGATGAGGCGGAACAGTGCGCCGTGCACGCCGGTTCGAAACGGTTCCCGTTCGAACAGGTCCCGGGGCGCCGAGGCGGCGTATCCGTGGGGTGGGTCCGGGGACCGGAAGGGCCCGCGCGCAGGATGCGGCGGATCAGTCCTCGTCCGCTCCGGACAGAGCTTCGGTAATCATGCGCGTGGCGAAGTCGGGGTCGTCGGTGATGCGGTTGATGTGTTCCGCGAGCAGGAAGGCCGTGGCTTCGAGAGGGGTCATCTCCTCCTGTGTCCAGTCCCCGTACTGCCGGCGCCACAGGTTGGGGCTCAGGCCGGTGCCCGCGGCGATGACCAGGCCGGCCATGGTGGGGATGGCCTCGGAGGGCACGCTCTTGGGCATCATGCGCATGGTGCCCACGAGGTTGGGCACCACATACTCGATGACGTCCTTGTCGTGCTCCTCGTGTGCCTTCCGCAGCCACGTCATGAACATGAAGATGAGCGTGCACGCACCGTCCAGCAGGTCACCGGCTCCCTTGGGGCCCATTGACGCGGTGAACTGTTCGATCAGCATCTGCTGTTCGGGGTCGGTCTCGGTCTTGCCGGCGTGAATGCCCTTGAGCCGGGAGTCGATCAGCATGAGCGCCGCGCCGACATCGCCGGCGGCGGCGTACTTGGGGTCGCAGGACGATGGCACAGGACTCCTCCTCGGGTGGCTGCGGAAGGCAGCGCGTGTCCGTACAGTAGACGGCCCACGAGGTGCGGGGTGGGCGACTTGTCACCTTTACGGCGGCAGGGTAATGGGCCTGTCCGCGGACCGCTCGCGACGGCGCCGAGGGCACGTTCCTCAGCTGTGCGAGGAGAGGGAGGACGGGTACACGGCGAGGGAGAAGGAATGCCCCGCGGGATCCGTGTAGACCCTGACATCGCGTGGACAGCTGTTGTCCTTGGTGTCGACCGGCCTGGCGCCCAGACCGATCACCTCGCGCTCCGCTTCGTCCATGTCGCCCGGGGGCACCAGGATGCGCAGATGGGCCTGTTGCGCGTCCTCCGGGCGCGGCCAGCTCGGCGGCGCATAGCCGTGGTCGCGGCGGACGGCCAGATGCACACCGCGGCCCCCGACCACCTCCACGAAGTCCGGATCGCTCCCGATCCGGCTTTCCGCGTTGAGCAACTGGCAGTAGAACCCGGCCAGTTCCAGTGGTTCCGCGCAGTCCAGAACCAGGACACTCGTCTTCTCGACAGTCATGTCTCCCGGATACCCCGGGTCCGGCCGCCCACTCCGGCCGGGACGGCGGCGGATACCTGCCCGTCCCTCCGCGTACGCCCGCAGCGCCCCACACACGAGCCTTGACGCATCAATTCTTCGGCCGAAGGATCATCGCGACCACGATTGACGCACTATGCAAGAGCCCAAGTACGCGCGGCGTCAGGAGTGTTGACGCGTTAAGGGCTGGACCATACGGTGCAGACGCCGCCTCCCATCGAGCCGCCGTCGGAGCGTACCCATGAAGCGCCGCACCTTCCTTGCCGGAACCGCCGCCGTGTCCGTGCCCGTCACCACCGTCATCGCACCCCCCGCCGCCTCTGCCGCGCCGCCCGCCGACGCCGACCCCGACGCCGACGCCGACGCCGCGACCGTGCGCCTCGTCGTCGACGGCGTACCGCACGATCTGCCACCGACCACACTGCACCGGACGACCCTCGCGGCCACCGGCACGGCCGGGCAGTCGCGGGTCACCATGACCGATGCGTACAGCGAGTTCTCCATCGCGTTCCCGAGCCCGTACACGCCGCGCCTGAGCCGGGTGTCCGTGTGGCTCACCGGGGTGACGCCGAAGAAGGGCAACCTCTGGCTGAAGCTCTTCGACCACGAGAACGAGGAGTGGGGCACACTCACGAGCCGGATCGACCCGACCGGATTCAACGGGCGGACCAGGGTCACGTTCGAGCCTCAGCGGTTGTCCCGGATGGCATGGAGCGGGAAGGGCGACGGACAGCTCACCTATCCTCTGCGCCGGCTGGTGCTCGTGTTCTTCCCCGACGACAAGCAGTCGGCCGAGCCGTTCGTGCTCGACATCGACTCCATAGAGGTGGCCGGCGACGGCGGGCCGGTGGACACCTGGAGCAGGGCCGGTGCGCTGGAACTGACCAGTGGCACGGACCGGGTCCTCATCGACAGCCGCGGCCGGCTGCTCGACTGGAGTGCCGGCGGCCGGGTCCAGTCCCCCGGTGTGCTGCCGCTCGCCGTGTACTACGACAACGGCACCGGCGTCTTCTCCGACGAGGCCACGGCCGAGGTCGTCCGGGTCGCCGCCGATGAGGCCACCGTCAGGCTCACGGTGCCCGGGTTCTACGCCGCCGACGTGGCGGTGCGGCTCCGTTCAGGACATCTCGAACTGCGCCCGACCGCCGTCCGGAACCTCTGGTCCCGGCCGATCCTGCGCGTCGCCTGCCCCGAAGTGGCCTACCGGGTCATCCCCTCCGAAGGCACCATGCTCGGCATCGCGCCGAAGTGGGGCGGGCTCGCCCATACCCGGTCGGTGCTCGCCGGGGGCTTCTACGCCAACTACGGGATGCCGACCGCGACCCACGACCTGATCCTGTTCGAGGAGGACGACTCCGCGCTCGGGGTGTACTCCGTGCAGCCCGCGAGCGACAAGCCCTACCGCCCGACCCAGTTCGGCTTCGTGGGCGGCCGCGCCCGCGCCGAATCCCTGACCGGGCTGATGCACCGCCTGGACGCCTGGATCGCGCCGGGCACGTCCCACAGGCTTCCGGCGACCCGGCTCGCGACGGGCGGCACCGCGTTCGACCTGTTCGCGGCGTACCGGGCGGACAACAGGATGAACGCCTGGCGCGGGCTCCCGGACAAGCTCGGCCCCCAACTGCACGCGGGGCTCGCCGAATCGGTGCACCTCAAGATGGACCTCTGGCAGCCCACCGGCGGAACCTGGGCGACCGGACGGCCGGAAGCGGCCTTCGAGTACCTGCGGGCGGTACCCGGCGGACCGTACAGCGTCGAACTCGCCAGCTACTACTCCGACGGCCGGCACGACCACCACTACCCGGACTTCCTGTCGTTCGACTACCTCGGCGGGCCCGCGGAGTTCCAGCGGCTCATCGACACCGTCCACGAGCGCGGGAACTATGCCAGCGCGTACACCAATCCGACCTGGTGGCACCCCGACAGCCGAGCGGTGGCCCTGCTCGGCGGCGTCGAACGGATCGGGATCCGGGACGGGCGCGGCAGGCTGGTCACCAAGACGCACACCGACAACCTCGGGTATCTCATCGGCGGCTGGCGGAAGGCACCCCGGGCCCTGATCCTCGACCAGCTCCGTACCTTCCGCGACCGGTACGGCATGGACATGATGTTCCAGGACGAGATCGCGCGCCGGGAGTACGACTACTCGGCGGACTTCGGCGCGCCACCGTACGCGTACTGCGAGGAGATAGTGGAGCAGACCGCGCAGTCGGCCGCGATTCTGCCGATCGGCACCGAGGGGGTCGGCGGTGACCGGCTCTTCCAGAACCTGACGTCGAGCCTCGGCTTCTATCTCAACACCATGCAGGGTGAACGGGCCAACACCTATGACGGGCCCAACCGCAACGGCGTCGTGGTCCAGCAATGGCCGCTGGGCACAGCCGTCATGCACGACAAGATCGCGTTCTACCCGCACAACCTCGACCGCGGCATCGACACCACCGAGAATCTGAGCTGGTCGCTGGCGTTCGGCCTCAACATGCATTACCAGGCGCAGCACATGGAGGCGGACTTCAGGGCGGGGCGCGGATTCGAGATGCTCAAGGGGCTGTCGCTGGTCCAGAAGCGCGTCGCCGCCCGGTACTTCGGGCGGGCGATGACAGCGTTCCGGTACCTCACCGAGGACCTGAAGGTCTCACGCACCGCGTTCGACGGGGGCGTGGAGATCTTCGCCAGCCACGACCTCCAGCCCCGTGCGCTGCCACTGCCCGGCACGCTCGGCACGGTGACCGTGGCCCCGCACGGCTTTGTCGCCTGCGAGAACGGAAGACCGACGTATGCGCTGATCAACGACGCCCATCACCGGCCGGGCCACCTCGCGCGATGGACGGGCGGCCGCTTCGTGCCCGAACTCGCCTGGTATCCGGCGGATCTGGCCGGGTACCGCTCGAACACGGTGCACGCCGACCTCCGGCTCACGGCCACGCCCGGCGAACTCCCCGCAGGAGGTACCGGCCGGGCGGCGCTGTCCCTCGCGGCCTGGGACGGCAGTCCGATCGACCTGACCGGTGCCGAGATCACCTGGGAACTCGACGGCCGCCCGATCGCGCATCTGGACACCGGGTCCGACGGCAGCGTGTGGCTCGCGCCGGACTCCGGTGGAGGTGCCGGATGGGTGACGGTCCGCGCCGTCGTCACCCGCGACGGGGTTCGGGCGTACAGCGGCGTGCAACTGGTCAAGCTCATCGGCTGACACCGCCTGGCATCGTGGTCCGCGCTCGGCGTCCGGCGTCCGGACACGCCCTGTGCCGGAGCCGCCGGCGTACGCGCCCGTCTCCTCACCGGTGAGCGGGCCGGGATGAACACGGCGGTGCCGTACGGCGGACACTCCTCGCCGTACGGCACCGCTTCCCCGGAGGAACGGGCGAGCGCCCCGCCCACGCGCCGTCGGCGCGGGACGCGGGGTCCGGGGTTCAGCCCCGGCTCGCGTCCATGACCCTTCCCGTGAGGAGGGGACCCTCCGACCAGTCGTCCCCGCTGAGGATGTTCACCCGCATCCGCAGGGTCTCCTCCGGTTCGGTCAACGCGTCGGTGACCGTGGGCACGGACACCTCGGCGCTCGTTTCGCCCGCGGGGACAAAGACCCAGAGGGAGGAGCCGCCCGCGGACAGGGGCCGCTCCGGGTCGGCGGACTCGCCGAGCTCGGAGAGCCACTCCTCGTCGACGTCCTTCGTGGACAGCTCCGTGCCCTCGCTCACCGGCAGGAGATCGATACGTGTCTCGATGCCGGTGTCGGCGGGCTCGGAGATCTCCACCTTCCAGGTGAGCTTCCCGCCCTCGGTGACCGAGTCGGCGACCGGGGTCACGGTGAGCGTGGGACGGGGGTCGTCGTTCTCGACGAGCACGCCCCCGAACCCGCCGCCGACCGCCGTGCCGCGCACGGGCTTGGCCGCGACCTCGTGGAGGATGTCGTAGTCGTAGCGGGAGTTGCCCTCGACCGTGATCGACGCCTCCAGGGAACCTCCGGCCCTCACCTCCACCGTACGGACCGTCGATGTGTAGGTCTCCGGGTCGAGGACGGCGAGCTTGACCACTCCGGTGCCCTTGCCGGTGACCCGGACGGGCACCCGGTAGGTGCGGGTGCCGGAGTCGCCCTCCTTGACGGTCAGGCTGCCGATGTCGACGCGCGGGAGCGCGACGGGGCGTACGGCGGGGGTTCCGGGGCGCCAGCCCCAGGCGTCCATCAGCCAGAGTTCGCCGGAGTCGCTGCGCGGGGTGATCTCCAGCGACCGTGTCCGCTTCAGGTCGGCACCGGCACCGACGGCGGCTCCCAGCGGGACGCGGACCTCACGCGCCCAGTGGGCCGCCGTCGACGCGGAGCCGGGAAGTCCGTCGACGGTGACCTCACCGAGGCTCACCCGCTTGCCCGAGGTGTCGGTGAGAGCGACATCGAGCCGGGTGCCCCGCGTGTTCGGCGGCACCATCACCCGCAGGGCGAGCGCCTCGGAGCCCGCCAGCGAGAAGGCTCGCCGCGGCGTCAGCCGGACCGGGGTGCCCAGCTCGGCCCAGCGGGCCGTGACCGCGTTGCGGCCCGGTTCGTCGGTGGCGTTCGTCCAGGACGCGAAGTGCGGCGATCCACCGGGGCCGGAGTCCGGCCCGCAGGCCCGGCCGCTGTGCGTCGTGATCTGTCGGCACACCCGCCCGTTCGTCACCGAGAGCGGGCTGTCGGGCAGGATCGCCGGGGTACGGTTTCCGCCGATCGCGTGGGTCAGCACCCGGGCGGGGCCGGCCGAGGGCGCCCGCCGGCCGGAGCCGTCGAGCAGCGGTCGGACCCGGTCGTCGCCCGCGAGGAAGAGCCGTGCGGCGGCGGCGATGTAGGTGGTGCCCGCCGTCTGCTGCTGCTCGGCGCTCAGCCGGGTGGCGGCCCCGGCCGAGCACACGGGGTCCGGGTTGTCCTTCTCGTCCCAGAAGTCGTCGGCGGCCGGTGCCTCGGCCTGGCCGGGTGTCCACTCCGTGTTGAAGTAGTTGTGGTTGGCGCCGACCATGTACACCGCGCTGTGCAGCGCCGTGCCCCGGCCGATGCCCCGGGTGCCGTCGAGGTAGAGCTGGCCCTGGAGGTCGCTCACATCGCCGTCGCAGCCCGGCAGGATGCTCATGGAGGGCACATCGGGGGTGGGGTTCTGCCCGAAGATGGTGGGGCCGATCAGTACGGTGCCGCGGATCCGCCAGCCCACCGGTCCCCGGTAGCCGTCCTCGGCGGGCGGCGGCGGGGAGACACTGTCGAGGGCGGCCCGGTTGACGCCCTCGCCGCCCCGGGAGTGGCCGACCAGGAGCACCTTGGAGAGGTCCGCGGGCGCCGTCGCGCGCACGGCACCGGGCGCCTTCGCGGGGTCGGTGCCCCAGGCCGCCCAGCGGGCGAGGTGCCGGCGCACCAGGGACGAACGGGCCTGCGCCCCGTAGTCGGCCGTGCGGCCGTCCTGCGCGTTGACGCCGTTCGCGGAGATGGAGACGGTCACATACCCCTGGGAGGCCAGGCGCTCCTGGTCGTGCAGAAAGCCGCGGTAGCTCGGGACCGCCTTGTGGCCCGGCTCGCACGGCCACCGCATCCCGGCGCTGTTCCCGCCGGGCTCGTAGCAGGTGGCGCTGCGGCCGTGGAGGAAGAGCACCATCGGCCGCTTCCCCGGCGCGCCCGTCGGGCCGACGACCGTGGCACGCATCTCCACGGGTTCGGCGTAGCCCGGCAGCTTGACCGGCTTCAGGGCGTACTCACCGCTGGTAGTGCGGTACTTGCCCGCTACGCCGGGGTCGACCGGGTTGGCGGGGAACGGTTTCTGTGGCTCCGGCACGGCCGTCGAGCGCTGCGGGCCGGGAGCCCGGTCCGCCCCTGCGGCGTCCAGCCGCCGCGAACCGGCGACCACCTGGAGTCCGTTCACCGGGCCGGTCCCGGCCCCGTCGAGCCGCAGCCGGAAGGTGCGCTGGTCGGGGGAGGGCTTCGGGATGCCGAGCGTCCGCTCCCCCGAGCGGAACTCGACCAGGGAACCGCCCATGCCCACGGGTTCGGGTGAGTGCCAGACCAGTTCCCCGCCCTCGACGCGCCACCCTTCCGGCAGCCGCTCCCCGGCGACGTCCGCCGTCGCGCCGGGTATGGAGCCGGCGGCCGGCCGCGCGTACGCCGGCCATGGCGCACTCGCCGCCAGCGCCACGGCCGCCAGGGCAGCCGTCAGCGCGCGTGAGAGCTGTCTCACGATGGTGTCTCCTCGTGTCGGTGATGCTCGGCGCCCCGGAAACCTCAGGAGCGCCCCTCGCACCGGGGAGAGGGTGACGTGTCGTCACCGGTTGCCCCACCTCGCGGGTCTGACAGGAATCTGACACGAGTCGGACAGGACCCTCACAAGTATCGGACGGGACCCGGATTCCCCGTACGCGGGACAGCGGCGTCGAGCAGCCGGTCCGGTGGTCGCGGGGCTGTTGGGGCATCTCCTTCCGCCCGACGGACTCGGGGGTACCGGCCACACAGCGGCAGGTACCCCCGAGTCCTTCTCTTTCGGCCAATCACGGTGCCGGGAGCTGCCGTACGGGCCCGGGGGCGCCGACCGGGACCCGCCGGGTCCTCATCGTTGCAGCCGCGCATCCGCCGAGGGCCGCCCCCGGATACGGAGCCGGGCGCTTCGCCTCCGAGAATGCGGCGGAGCACGGCTCCGCCCAGGGCGGGCCGGTTGCTCCACAGGCACCGGAATCATGAACTCTGCATTTCGGTCTACTCGTTGGGATGCGGAAGCCTGAGGTCGGAAGGCGTGGGTGTCTCACCCACCGGTGACGGCAAAGGGCTGCATCACCGGTCCGGAATGCCGGGTCACGGACCGGCGGCCGTGTGCCGGAGCGAATTCTCGGGCGCCGCCTCCCGCGCCGGCCAACGCGACCTCCAGGCTTTCACGCCATCGCGGACAGGTAAGCGGCGCAGCATCCCGAAGGCTCGTACAGCCTTCCGGACCAAGGCCGGATTTCGCCGTGGGCCGGTAATTCCGGACTCCGCGATGCCCTTGTGGCGTCCGCCGACGCCTGGCTAGGCTCCGGCTCGTTTCAATTCCTTTTCATTTTCAGCAAGTTGTAGCTGATTGGTGAAGAGCTTTCTTCACGTCGCGGGCGGAGAGGGGGAGATGAATGGCAGCGACGCCGGCTCCCAGGGCGAGCGACAGTCCGGCTGCTCCGCCCGCGGCCGATCCTCCCGCCTCGCCCCGTGATGTACGCCTGTTCTGGTGGGCGAGCACCGCGGACGCTCTCGGGACCCAGACCTCGGGCATCGTGCTCCCGCTGCTGCTGCTCACGCTGGGGTACTCCCCTGCCGCGGTCGGTCTGATCGCGGGTGCGTCGGCGGCCTTCGGGCTGGTACTGGGACCGCTGGCGGCGGTCCCCGCCGACCGGGGCGCCCGGAAGACGGTGATGCTCTGGTCCGCGGGTCTGGCCGCTCTGGCCATGGCGACCGTGTCCGTCATGGTGGCCATGGGCCGGCCGCCCCTGGTCCTGCTGCTGTGCGCCGTGCTGGTGGAACGTCTCTGCACCGCCGCCTACGACGCCGCGGCCCGCGGGACGGTCGCCATGATCTGCCCGCCGGAGGGCTACCCCCGGCTCGTGGCCCGGCTGCAGGTGGGGGACAACGCCGCCCTGGTCCTGGGTCCCGTGCTCGGGGGCGCCCTCTACCAGTTGGGCCGTGCCTGGCCCTTCGTCGTCGATGCCCTGTCGTACGCGGCGACCGCCGTGTGTGTCGGGTTCATGCGTGCGGATCTGCGGGCGGATCCGCGTGCGGCGGCAGGGGCTGGACCCGCGGCCGCCCCCACGGACCGGCCCGCGGACGGGGAGCACGGCACGGCTCGTCCGGGCCCCTCTCCCGAGGGCCCGGACCCTCGCGCGCGCCGGCTCCGCCGCGCGGCCCTGCTCACCGAAGCGGGCGCCGGCCTGCGCCTGGTGGGTACCACTCCGCTGCTGCGCCTGGTCACGCTGTGGACCGCGGTCGTGAACGGGGCGCTGTCCGCCCTCTACTTCGGGGTGCTGTTCTTCCTGGAGCGTGACGGCCACAGCGGCTCCGCCACCGGGCTGGTCCTGGCCGTTTCCGGGGCGGCCGGAATCGCGGGGGCACTCGCGGCTCCCGCGCTGGCGGTCCGGCTCGGTGCCGCGCGCACGTTCCTCGCGGTGACCTGGCTGCTCGTGCCGCTCGCCGCGGGCCTGGCCGCGGCCCGTTCGCCCTGGGCCTTCGCCGCACTGTTCGGCGGGGTCTGCCTGATCCTGCCCTGCGCCACCGTCGTGCTCCAGTCCAGGACCATCGCCACCACTCCCCCGCACCTCCAGGCCCGGGCCGGGGCAGTCCTGGCCGCCGCGGCGGGCGGCGCCGCAGCGGTGGGGCCCGCCGCGGCCGGGCTGCTCGCGGCACGGGCGGGATCGGCCGGCCCCGCCCTCGGCTGCACGGCGGCCCTCATCGCCCTCGCCGTGTACACCGGCTGGGCCCATCCCCGTACGCTCAAGAACACCGGGAGCACCTCGTGACAGGTCCCTCCGCCACCGATTCCGGGCGCGCCCGCACAGCGGGCGAAGCGCCCCCTCCATATCTGGTCTCCCGGGACGCGCTGCCCGAGGTGTGCGCGACGGATCCGCACCGGATGGTCTTCACCGCCGACGCGGGCGGCCGCTGCGAGGTCTTCACCTGGGACGCCACGACCGCCTCCGCCCGGCAGGTGACCGACCACCCGCTGGGCACCTTCCACGGTTCCATCGACGCCCGGTCCCATGTGTGGTGGTTCGAGGAGGACGCCCACGGCGTGGGCCTCTGGAAGTTCCGGCCCTTCGACGGCGGACCGGCCCGCGACGGTCTCCACGGCGTCCCGGCGGGTCTGGCACGCGGGCTCGGCGTGAGCCGCGACGGCACCGTCGCGGTCGCCCTGGGCGACCCGGAAGGCACCACCGTGTACAGCGGCCCGCTCGGCGGTGAAGCCCACGCGGTGGCCCGTCTCCCCCAGCACGCGAATCTGACCGGGATCACCGCCGCCGGTGACCTGCTGGCCGTCAGCGCGCAGGCCCGCTCCACGAGCGCGGTCACCGTGTTCGGTACCGACGGCACCCGGCACGCCGTCCTGCACGAACCCGAAGGAGCCCTGTGGTCCCTCGGGTTCGGGCCCCTTCCCGGCCGGCGGGAACTGCTGCTCGTACGGGAGTGGCAGGGCAGCTACCTCCTTGCCACCTGGTCCCCGGAGCGGCCGCTCGTCACTCACCTGTGGTGCGCGTTCGACACGGAGATCACCGGGCGCTGGTGCCCGGACGGCCGTGCCGTACTGATCCGCCAGGAACGGCACGGCCGCAGCATCCTGCACCGGGCCGACCTCACCGCCCGCCGGCTGACCGTACTGCCCACGGCGCCGGGCACCCTGCTGGACGCCTCCGAGCAGGTGAACGGCGACGTACACACGCTCTGGACCAGTACCACCACCCCGCCGCGCGCACTCTCCAGCGCCGGTACCGCGCTGCCCTCCCCTCCGCACCTCCCCCCGCGTGTCCCCGGCGTAGCGCGCGATCTGTGGACTCCGGGCCCCGACGGGCCGGTGCACACCCTCGTCACCCTGCCCGAGGGAGTGTCCGCGCCGGCGCCCACGGTGTTCCTCGTCCACGGCGGTCCCGCCGACCACGACCGCGACGCCTACGACGGTGCCCTGCACTCCCTGGTGGCGTCCGGCTTCGCCGTCGCGCGGGTCAACTACCGCGGCTCCACGGGGTACGGGCCGGCCTGGCGGAGCGCGATGACGGAGGGGGTGGGGCTCACCCAGGTCGCCGACCTCGCGTCGGTCCGCGCGGACCTGGTCGCACGCGGCTGGGCGGACCCACGGGCGCTCGCTCTGTGGGGCACCTCCTGGGGCGCCTACCTCACCCTGCTGGCCCTGGGGACCCGCCCCGGCCTGTGGCGGGCGGGCGTCGCCGTGAAACCGGTCGCCCATCTCGCCCACGCGCACGCGACCACCACACCCGCCCTGCGCGCACTGGACAAGCGGCTCTTCGGAGGAACTCCGCAGGAGTTCCCGGAGCGCTACGCGCGAAGCTCTCCGCACACCTATGTCCCGGACCTCGACGCGCCGTTGCTGGTCGTCGCGGCGACGCACGACGCCAAGTGTCCCCCCGGCCAGATCCAGGACTACCTGGACGAACTGGTCACCCACCACAAGCGCCACGAGGCGCTGTGGCTGGACACCGGCCACGACGGATACGACGGCCGGGACCACCTGAGTGTCCTGCGCGGCGCCCTCGTCTTCCTCGACCGCGAACTCCGCGGCCGTCCACGCGCCACCCCCGAAGCGCCCCCCTCCACCAGGCGGGGGGAGTCCGTCCGGCCGGCAAGCGATCCCGAACCGGCCGCGAACGGAACGGCTCGACTCCTCACGGAAAGGTAGACACATCATGCAGAAGGACATCATCAACAACGACCCGCTCGCGGGCGACGAGGAGAACCGCAAGCCGGGCATCAGCATCACCATCACGGTGCCCATCCGCAACGCCGAGGAAGCGGACGTCGAGAACTAGTCGCTCCTGGGGCCGGTCCCGTGCCCGCGCACCGGGCCGGCCCTTCTCCTTCTCCCTCTCCCCGGATCTCCCGATTCCTCCGGTGCCTTGTGCGCCCCTGCCCGCCGCACCACTGCCAAGGAGCCCCCGTGCGTGTTCTGCTGGTCAATATGCCCTGGTCACCCATCGACCTTCCGTCACTCGCCCTGGGAATCCTCAAGCGCAGCGTGGACGAGCGTGTTCCCGGTGCCACGGCGACGGTGCTCCACGCCAACCTGGAGTTCACCGACTGGATCACGGCACGCACCGAGTTCACGCCGACCGACTACGAGTACTACTCCCTGTCCTCGTACTTCATGGGGTGCGGCGACTGGGTCTTCTCCTCGGCCCTCTACGACGACCCTTCGTGGCGCGAGGCGGAGTTCACCGAGGCGATGCGCAACAAGCTGAGCAAGTCCCGGATGAAGATGTCCCATGAACTGCACCGGATGGCACCGGACTTCGTCGCGGAGATCGCTCAGCGGATCGTCGACGAGGCGCCCGACGTCGTCGGTTTCACGTCCACCTTCCAGCAGAACACCGCCGCGCTGGCCGCGGCCAGGCAGGTGAAGCGGCTCGCCCCGCACATCAGGACGGTCATCGGCGGCGCCAACTGCGACGCCGAACAGGGCGCGGCGCTGCACCGCAACTTCCCGTTCCTCGACTACGTCGTCCGGGGCGAGGGAGAGGCCGCGTTCCCCCAGCTGCTCAGCGCGCTCGCCGACGGAGAGAGCCTGTCCGGGGTCCCCGGGCTCTGCCACCGGAGCGAGGGAGGTTCCAGCACCGCGAATCCCATGGCATCGAGTCCGCTGCCGCCCGCGACGATCCTGTCGCCCGACTACAGCGGGTACTTCGAGCGCCTGGCCGCTTCCGTCGCCCGCAACTGGGTCGAGCCCAAACTCGTCGTCGAGGGAGCGCGCGGGTGCTGGTGGGGCGAGAAGCACCACTGCACCTTCTGCGGACTCAACGGCTCCTTCATGCAGTTCCGCAGCAAGAGCCCCGACGTCTTCTACGGGGAGATCATGGACCTGGCGCGCAAGCACCGGGTGCTCGACATGTACGTCGTCGACAACATCCTCGACATGGGCTACCTCTCCACCGTGCTGCCCCGCATCATCGAGAGCGGGTACGACCTGCGGCTGCACATCGAGATCAAGGCCAATATGCGGCGCAACCAGCTGCGTACCCTGGCCGACGCCGGTCTCATCTATGTGCAGCCGGGCATCGAGAGCCTCAACAAACGGGTCCTGGACCTGATGGACAAGGGCGTCAGCGGCTGCCAGAACGTGCGGATGCTCAGGGACGGGGCGGAGACGGGACTGTCCGTCTCGTGGAACTACCTCCACGGTTTTCCCGGGGAGAGCGCGCAGGACTACGAAGGGGTCATCGGCCAGATCCCGGCGCTGGAACATCTCGACCCGCCCGTCGATCTCTCCGCCCGGATCGCCATCGAACGCTTCAGCCCGTACTTCAACCAGCCGTCACTGGGGTTCGACGGGCTGCGGCCGGAGGCGCACTACCGCTTCACGTACGACCTGCCGGAGGAGGAGCTGTACGACCTCGCCTACGTCTTCGAGGCCCCCGAGCGGGGCATCGGGGCGGTCACCGTATCGGCTCTCAACGATGCCCTGGCGCTCTGGAAGGAGCACCACACCGACGCCCGTCTCACCCATACCGACCTCGGTGACCGCATCGTCCTCGTCAGCGCCCGCCGCTCCTTCGACTGGCGGGTGATGGAGCTGACCGACCCGTTCGAGACCGCAGTCTTCCGTCTCCTCGACCAGCCGCACGCACCGGCCTCGCTCCTCCGCAAGGCGACGGTCCGGATACCCGGCCACGGCCGTACCGAGGCGGACGTCGACGCGTTGCTGTCCCACTGGCTGGAACTCGGGCTCCTCTTCACCGACGGCGGCCAGTACGTGCATGTCGCACCGTCCGCCGTGAACGAGAACCTGCTGCGTCTGGACTTCATGCGTCATGCGCACGCGGCACCCGGGCCCGCGTCCCCGGACCCGTCCGCGTCCGGTACCGGGGCGGATGCCGGCGCCGAGCCGGACCGCGACGCCGTACTCGCCTGAGGTCCCCGCCCCGCTGTCGGCCCGACGGCTCCTGTTTCCCTCCAGCCCAGCCCAGCCCGATGCCAGCGAACCCCACGAGCCGGAGACTCCCTGCCATGGAATCAGCCCTCGACACCACCGCGGACACCCTGCGCGTCACGGCCTGGCGCGACTACGACGAAGCCGCCTGTGCCCTGCCCGGCATGTTTCTGGGCAGCCTCGATCTGACCGGCCCCGAGGCGTCCGAGAGCGACCGGCTCTGGGAACTCGGTGCCCGCCGCGTGGCCCTGCCGGCCGCCGTGGACCTCACGGCGACGGGGGACCTCGCCGGAGCACGCCGCACCGCGCGGGCGCTCAGCCTGGTCCGGGACCTCACCGCCCGCGCCGTACTGGTCGAATGGGACCTCCGGCTGGACCCGTCGCGTCCGGACGACTGGCAGTCGATCAGCCATCTCCAGCCGCCCCGGACCCTGCACGGGACCCCCGAGCCCGACTCCGCGCTCTCCACCTGGCGCAACGGCCACTACCTGGGCAAGTGCCTGTGGCGCAACGGTCCCGGCTTCCTCCAGATCCGCGACCGCCGCTGGGGCAACCTCCAGCGCTTCACAGCGGATGAACCGCACTACCGTCGCGCTGTCGGGGAGCTCTCCTACGGGGCGCCGCAGGCGTCCGTGGCCAAGGACGCCCTGGACGGCTTCACCGAGGAGAAACTCGTCCTTCATCTCGGCCCCCTGGCCTGGTGGGTCCCCTACCGGGTGAGCCGGTGGACCCAGGAAGCGATGGCGGTCTGAGCCCCGTTCCGCCGCGGGTCCCGTCCGCGTCACCGCCTCCGGGCCCGCGTCAGCGGGAGGGTCCGATGCCCCAGGCGACGGCGCGGGCGGCGGCTGCCGAGCGGTTGGGGAGATCGAGCTTGGCGAGGATGTGCTCGATATGGGTCCCCACGGTGCGCGGTGCGATGTACAGCCGCTCGGCGATCTCCCGGTTGGTACGGCCGACCGTCAGTTCGGCCAGCACCTGGAGCTCGCGGGGCGAGAGCCCGCCGAACCGCCGCGCGTCCGCGGGCCGCGCGTCCGCCTCGGGCCCGGCCGCGGCGATCTCCCCGGGCGACGGACCCGCGCCGGTGGCGACGGCGGCGGCAAGGGCCTCGGTGAGCAGTGTGACCACGGCGCGCGCCGGATCCGGAGCGCGCCGTGGTCTGCGGGTGCTGACGTTCAGCATGCCGACGTACCGGCCGTCGGCGGCGAAGAGGCACTGGGCCACGCCGTCCTCGATGCCGAGGGGGGACAGTACGTCCTGGAAGCCCTGCGATGCCGCCAGCAGCTGCCGGGGGACGTCCCCGAGCCAGAGTCCGCCCCGGTCCGGGCTGCGGAGCACGGGGAACACCGGATCCCGGTGGAGGCGGGTCTCGATGTAGGAGGTGGCGTCCTCCGGGTAGCTCCCGGCCAGGGTGGTGTGGCGCCGGCGCAGTGGGTCCCACCGGGTCAGGGAGGCGTGGTCGTACTCCACCACTTCCGACAGCGCGGCCAGGACCGTGTCGACGCCCGCCGCGCCGGCCGTGGCGCTCCTGGCGGCCTCACGGACGTGGACGGCCGCGTCCAGGATGTCGCCACTGCTCCGCTCCGCTGCCATCCCTCAAGGATGGTCATGCGCCCGGAATACGTCAATCTCGAAGGGTTTCGTGCACGATCTGCCCGTCCATGACGGTGAGGACGACGGGCATCTCCGGGATGTCGTGCGGGTCCGCGGTGAGCAGGTCCCCGTCGAGCACACACAGGTCGGCGACCTTGCCCGGCTCCAGGGAGCCCTTCCAGTCGTCGGCGAAGTCCTGCCAGGCCGCGTCGATCGTGTACGTACGGATGGCCTCGGCCAGTCCGATGCGCTGCTCGGGGCCGCTGACCCGGCCGGCGGCCTTCGACTCGCGCAGCACCATGGTGGCGATGCCCTGGCGCCAGTCCGGGTAGGTGACAGGGGCGTCGGACCCGCTCGCGACCCGCACGCCGGCATCGATGGCATCGCGGTAGGGCCAGGCGTAGGCGGCCCGCTCGGCGCCGACGAACTCCTCCTCCATGTCGGCGACGGTCCACTTGATGGTGGGGTTCATGTTGACGCCGAAGTCGTGCGCGGCCAGCACCTTCATGCTGTGCGCGGTGAGGAAGTCGCCGTGGATGACGTAGTGGCGGGCGTCGGGCCGCGGGTGCTCGGCCATGGCCGCGGCGAACGCGTCCGCGACGGCGTCGCAGGCCCGGTCGCCGGTGACGTGGACGCCCAGCTGGTGCCCGGCGGTGTGGGCGTGCCGGATCATGGCGTCGATCTCGGCGGTCCGCTCGCTGTCGGTCTCGCCACCGACGCACAGGGAGCCGCAGCCGCCGCCGACGTACGGCTCATGCATCCAGGACGTCTTGTTGGGGACGATGCCGTCCGCGAAGATCTTGACTCCGAGGATCGCGAGGCGGCGGGGATCGCTCTCGCCGGGCTTGCCGAGGGCGGTGAGGGTGCGGGCGAACTCCTCGGCGGTGCTGGCCATTCCGGTGGGCAGGAGCAGGACGCCGAGTCGGGCGGTCAGTTCGCCGTCGGCCAGCAGCCCGCGGTAGACGTCGAGGGTTTCCGCGCCGAGCGCGCCCCGCATGATGCCGTCGCCGCCGGGGCCGAGTCCGGGCTCGGTGTAGCTGGTGACGCCGAGCCTGGCGAACGTGGCGAGGGCCGACTTGATCGCGTCGGTCCGTTCCTGCCGGCTGAGCGGCGGCAGCGCGTTCTGGATGAGGGCCTGGGCCCCCTCGTGGAGCAGTCCGGTCGGCTCCCCCGTTTCGTCCACGACGATGGCTCCGCCGGGCGGCGCGACGGTGTGCCGGTCGACCCCGATGAGCTCCAGCGCCTTGGAGTTGACCCAGGTGGCGTGCCCGGAGAAGGAGTACAGAACGACCGGATGGTCCGGGCTCACGGCGTCGAGGTCGTGCCGCGACGGCTGCCGCGAGGGATCGGCGACGCACTCGTCGAGGAAGCCGGTGTCCCAGCCGTGCCCGGTGATCCACTGCCCGTGCGGGACCCGTCCCACGGCCTCCCGCACCACCTCGGCCGCGTCCGCGAGGGAGGACACGGCGGGATGGCCGAGTTCGAGGGACAGCGGGGGCGTCGCCATGCCGAAGGCGCATCCGTGCAGATGCGAATCGTTGATTCCGGGAAGCAGTGTCGCTCCCCGCAGCTCGACGACACGGGTGCCGGGTCCGATGAGCGGCGCGACGTCGTCCCGGCCGCCGACGGCGCTGATGACCCCACCGGTCACCGCCAGGGCCGAGGCGACGGAGAACTCCGCATCGACCGTGACCACCCGACCGCCGAGAAACACCAGATCCGCATACGTGTCCACAGAAGGGTCCTTTCAAGAACTGGGCGCATCACGCCGCCCACGAACGTCTCCCTAGGACTATGGCCGCGCCCCCGCCGCCCGCACATCGGTCATCCCACCGATGTGCGCTCGGGCGGTCTCGGCCCGACGAAGCCCGGCCGCGAACGTTCTCCGGGATCTCTGTGCCCGGAGCGAGGGGTTCTGCCGGACCGCTCGGTCCTGCTCCATGACAGCAACTGAACCGAGCTTGCGGCACCGTCCTCCAGCCACACCTTCGCCGACGGCATCGTCGAGGCCCACTGCACCTCCAGGCCCACTGACGCCCACACGATCGGCGACGGCGCCGCCCCATCAGGTGGTGGGGCGGCGCCGTCGCTGTCCGGCCGGCTCAGGCGCGCAGGAACGCCTCGATCGCCGTCGCCAGCACCACCGGGGTCTCGTGCATCGGATAGTGGCCGCTGTTGGCGATCTCCTCCAGCTCCGCGTTCGGGTAGTGGCTGAGCCACGTGCCGCGCATCACGTCGGCCGTGAGGGCGAGATCGTGCTCACCGACGAAGACCTTGACCGGGACGGGACTGCCGACGATCCGGTGCGTCAGGTCGGCGGTGACCCAGTCCTGGACGTAGCCGCCGAACGCCTCGCGGGTCGAGAGCTCAAGGGAGCGGTCGACCATCAGGTCGACCCACACCCGGCTCGCCCGTCGTCCGGTGACCAGGTCCACGATGGCCAGCCGCCGGTCGCGGTCGTGCGCGGCGCCGTAGAAGAGCGCCTCGCCGTCGGCGTCCAGCGGGTAGGGCCCGGCGGGGACCGGGGCCAGCCCGACCAGCTTGCGCACCCGTCGCGGAGCCTGTGCGAGCACCTGCTGGACGGCCTTGCCGCCCATGGAATGGCCGACGAGGGAGAAACCCTCCCAGCCGAGTTCGTCGGCCAGGGCGAGGGCGTCGCCCGCGATCTCGGCGAGGGTGTACTCACCGGTGACGTCCTTGCGGTCACCGTAGCCGCGGTAGTCCAGGAAGGCGTAGCTGAACGTGTCGCCGTCCAGGTAGTCCAGGAAGGACCCCCACCCGGCACTCGTGCCGAACCAGTCGTGAAGCACCAGGACCTTGTGGTCGCCGGAACCGATCAGACGGTGCGGAATGCTCATGACGGGGTCCTCCTGTGTGTGCTGGGCGCGGTGGCGGGGCCGGCGTCACTTCCGTCCTGTGCCGCTCACACGAGCGTCATGCCACTGTCCGGCCCGCGTGAAACGATCCTGCCCGTGAGAGAGACATGGGCCCTACGCGGGCCGTCGACAAGGGCGCGGCTCCTGCGGCTGTGACAGCCGGGGAAGCGGTGGAAGAGCTCTGCGGTCGGATCGCCGGAGGAAGACTCGAATCGTGGCTGAGCAGCTCGGCAGGGCGGCTTCTCGCTGTCGTGACGAACATCGAGCACGGACCGGGAACGGGGAACGGACCGGTATCGGTGAGGCGAAATTCCAGAAGGTGGCCGCCGTCTGAGTGGCCGTCAAACTCAGCCCGATTTCCATCAGAAAGGGAAAGAAAGCGATCAGCGCTTTCGCGTTACGGTCACCCCTCACACCCGAAGAGTCGGCCACATGTTCGGAATTCCGACCGCGTCGGCTTTTCGTGTCCCGTTCCGGGTACACATATCGGATTACGGCATGAGTACGTGGCCAAGGAACGGCCGTCCCGGCTAGTGTCCCGTCTGAGAGGGGGGCCTGGGCCGAGCCTGTGAACCTGGGAACCACGCCCCCCTTTCTTCAGCATTCCGACCATCACAAGATTCCCCGGGGGGAAGCCCATGTCTTGTCGATATGCGCTCCGAAGCGCCGCAACGTCTCGGAGTGCTGCTGACGGTAGCGGCGCGACCGGTGGTTTCGCACGGCCGCGTGCCTGCGCTGTCACGCTTCATCCCGGTGACGTGTTCGCGCTGCGCGCTCCTTCCACGAGCCCCTCGGACGCCGTGTGGCCGCGGATGTGCGTGCCGCGTGGTTCGGGAGTACCCGCGTGGGCGTCCCGCGGCCCGCGCTTCTCCCGGCCGCGGGCCCGGGTGGACCGGACGCTCCGTGCACCACTGGGCGTCCGCCCGGCCATCAGGGGTGCGTGACACCCGTTTTCGCGCACCGGAATGCACCCCCGCCCGAAGTGGAGTAATCGGCTCCGCACAGCCGTCTCCCCGCATCGGCGCGGGACGGCCGGGCAGTGCGAGGAGGAACGACATGCCGCGAGACGACGCGAAGCGGACCTGTGGCTTCTGCGGCGCCGAGCTGCCCGAACCGAAGGGTCCCGGGCGCCGGCGCGTCTACTGCGACGCCGGCCACCGGCGCCAGGCCCAGCGCCGCAGGGAACGTGAAAGGCCGTCCGCGGGCGAGGACCGGCGGTCGCTCGGGCAGGAGATCGCCGCGGAACTGCACAGGCTGGCCGGTGCGTTGCTGGAGGCCACGTACGCGGGCGAGGACCTGGCCGAACTCGTACAGCGCGCGCGGGCCCTACAGAACGAGATCGACTGCTTCCTGGCCGCGGAGGTACTGGCCGGCCGGGCGCGGGGAGCCCGGTGGGACGACATCGGCCGGGCGGTGAATGTGACGGCGGAGACGGCCCGGTCGAAGTGGCAGGCGGACCGTGTCCGGCGGCAGTTGGACCACCGGGCGCTCTCGCAGCGGGCCGCGCCGCTGCCGGCCCCCCGGACGTTGGCCTCCATACAGCCGAACAAGGCCGCGGTTCCCGCGGACGGACCGGTTCCGGGCACCCCGGTGACCGCCCGTCAGCGGCTCGCCGCGGCCCTGTCCCAGGCACAGCGGGAGAGCGGGTTCAGCATCCGCAGGATCGCCGACCTCACCATGCTCTCCCCTTCCTTCATCTCCCGGATCCTGTCGGGAGAGCGGCTGCCGTCGTGGGACCTGGTGTGCCATCTGTGCACCATCGTGGGCCAGGAGCCCCGGGAGCTGCGTCTGCTGTGCGAGGTCGCCCACGGCATCACCCAGCCGGCCCGGCAGACGGTCACCGAGTACATCGCCTCGCTGAAAGCGGCACTGCGCGGGCTGCATCTGGCCGCGGCGCGTCCTTCACCCCAGCAGATCCACCGGCGCAGCAACGGGCGGGTGCCGGCGTGGCTCGTCGCCCAGGTGCTGAACGGGGATGTGGTGCCCGAGTGGGAGATCCTCGGTGCCACCGTCACCGCGCTGGGCGGTCAGGCGGCCGATTTCAAGCCGCTGTGGGAGGCGATTCACTACAGCGTTCTCATGGCCGACGACTCCCGTGTCTCCGACCTGGTCTCTGATCCGACAACTTGACGGCGGTGCGGATGACATGACGACCACATGGTTTCCCCACTCCGCGCAGCCCGGCCGCAGGCCGGTGCGCGTCACGGACGGCAGGACCGCTCTCATCGCCTTCCACGCCTTCCGTGCCCTCTACCGGGAGGGCTATCTCGCCTACGCCACGGCGAGACTCGGTGCGGGCGGGCCCGCCGAGCAGGCGGTCGAGGACACGCTCACCGCACTCGCGGTGCGCTGGTCCACCACTCTGGGCTGCTCGCACCCGGCGGCGGTCGCCTGGCGGATGCTCTCGGAGAGCGTGGACCACATCGACGGGACCAATGGCGCGTGTTCCTGCCGTCGGCGCTGCGTGAGCGACGCGCTCGTGCTGCGTGCCGACCTGCGGATGGAGACCACCAGGGCGGCCGAGCTCATGGGACTGCCCCACGGAGAGTTCCTCGTGGCCCTGCGCACCGCCGGCGCCGGCGGTGCGGTCCCCTGCTCCTGCAGGCCGCCGCGGCCGCGGGCCGGAGTCTGAAAACACGCGCCTCTCACCACTCCCCCGTGCTCCCCCTCGTCCGAGGAGCACCTTGGTCAGCCCTCCGTGGTCTCGTGCCGCCGCTGAAATTTCACTACGCTTCCCCTCCGGGTACGCCGACCGGGCGCGCCGTACAGTCATCCGGGGGATGCGATGCAGGCTGAGGAACGGCTTCCGTACGGGGTGGATGTGCGGACACCGAGCGTCGCTCGGATGTACGACCATCTACTGGACGGCAAGGACAACTTCGCCGCCGACCGTGCCGCGTGCGATGACCTCTTACGCCAGGTGCCGAGCATGAAACTGCTCGCACTGAACAACAGGGCGTTCCTGCGGCGCGTGGTGCATTCCCTCGCCAAGGACTACGGCATCCGTCAGTTCATCGACCACGGGTCCGGCCTTCCCACCCAGGACAACGTGCACCAGATCGCACAGCGTGTCAGGCCCGCCTCGCGGGTCGTGTACGTCGATACCGATCCGATCGTCCGGACCGTCGGCGGTGCGCTCCTGGAGACCAATGAACGAACCGCGGTGCTGCAGGCGGATATGCGGGACACCGAGGTGATCTTCGAGAGCGAACAGGTCGCGCGCCTGATCGACTTCCGTGAACCCGTCGCCGCGCTCTTCGTCTCGGTTCTGCACTGCATCCCCGACGCGGACCGTCCACTGGAGCTCATCCGCAGGGTGAAGAGCCGGCTGGCGAGCGGCAGCATCATGGTCATCTGCCAACTGGTCAGCGAGAGCGCGGAGGTCCGTGACGGCGTCTCCGACTTCATGGACCGCGAGACCCACGGGCACTGGGGCCGGGTGAGGACACGGGCCGACGTCGATGCCTACTTCCGGGAGAACGGCCTCGGCATCCTGGAACCCGGGCTCGTCGAGGTGTCCCGGTGGCGGCCCCCCGCGACCGCGGACGCGCCCGCGCAGAGCAGTTTCGAGTGGGAGGAGTACGGCGGCGCCGGGATCGTCCGCTGACGGCCCGGCGCGCGGCGTTCAGGACAGGGTGACGGCCAGCTCGTCGAGCCGGTCCTCCAGCTGGGTGAGGGTCTGATCGGCCGGGTGGGACATGCAGGAGAGGCTGAAGATCCGCGACTGGTAGCGCTCGGCCTCACCCTCGCCCTCGACGCACCGGGCACTCTCGCTCTGCTCCAGGTAGACGAAGTCGGACAGGAGCGCGTCCGCGAACCGCAGGTGCACGATGGGATGCCCCACAGCCCCGGTCATCCCCATCGACAGCGGGGCGATGTGCAGGCTGATACGGTGCCGCAGGTCGCCCTTGAGAAGGGCGATCAGGTGCTGGATCTGCCGGTACATCACTCCGGGGCTGCCGGCCGGACGCCGCAGCACGTCCTCGTCCATGACCGCCACGAGTGCGGGCGGGTCCTGGGCGCGCAGGAACATCTTCAGCCGGCTGACCCGGGCCGCGGCCCGGTCCTCGATCTCCTTCTGCGGTGCGTCGGGAAAGCCGGCACGCATCACCAGCTGGGCGTACTCGGTTGTCTGCAGCCAGCCGGGAACCAGCTGCGGCTCGTAGGACATGATGCGCTGTGCCGCCGGCTCCAGGGCGAGCAGCGGCTGCACCCAGCGCGCCACCGAGCCGCCGAACGGCTCCCAGACATCAGGACGCTCTCCCTGCGCCGCGATGGACAGCGCGTGGGAGAGCTCCCGTCGATCGGTGATCCCGCACAGCCCGAGCAGTGCCGTGGCATGACGGCCCGCGTGCTCCGTGCGCTCACCCTTCTCCAGCCGGCTCACCGTCGGTGCCGATGTGCCGATCCTCCGGGCCGCGTACTTGCCGGTGAGGTTCGCGCTGATGCGGCACTGGCGGAGATGTTCGCCCAGAGCCCTGCGGTGGGCCGCCGCGCCCAGGTGCGGGCGGGGTGCGAACCCGCGTATGGAGAGGGTCTCCACGTGCTTGCCGGTCATGGCGATACCTCCCCTGGGAGCCGGTCACTGGGGGGTCAGTATGGCAGCGCCGGTCCCGGGAATCACCTCTTGGCCCATAAATCTGACGCCCTTACAGGGCGAAGTCGAAATCACCCTCCTTCACACCGAGAAGGAACGCCTGCATCTCCGCCGGTGTGTAGACGAGGGCGGGCCCCGCCGGGAAACGGGAGTTCCTCATCGCGATTTCTCCCCCCTCCAGACGGGCTACTTCCACGCAGTTCCCCCCGGCATTGCTCCGGACGCTCTTGTGCCATACCGCACCCGGGATCGCTTCGGCACTCACGCCGTTGACCTGCGTCATCACGCTCACTCCTGTTCCTGTACCCACCCCGCCACACCTTCTCCCCACCCCCGAAAGGGAAAGAACGTGCGACCAGGGGCGTCCTGAAATTTCAGCCGCACTTTCAGAACGAGCATCACGGCGCCAGGTAGCGGGACAAAATGCGGTGAGCGTGCCGCACACGCTCACGACGGGGGAGACACACATGCCGGAGACCCACCAGCAGCACACCGCCCCGGTCCGCGCCCCTCGCGGCCGGACCCCCGGCCCCCAGGACCTGACGGCTCATCTCAGCCTCGGCGCACCCCCGTTCGCCGCGTACCGGATCGGGGAGACGACGTCATGTCTCCACGAGGCGAGGAGGTTCGCCTCCGACGTCCTGCGCCGATGGGGCCTGGAATCCGTACGCGAGGATGCCGTGCAGGTCGCCTCCGAACTCGTCGCCAACGCGGTGCGGCACGGCCGGCTCACCTCCCCGTACGGGACGGACGCCCATGTCGTCTGGCTCGCCCTCACCCGGCGCCCCCACAGCCTGCTCTGCGTCGTCTACGACCCCAGCTGCCGGCGCCCGTGTCTCGTCCGGCCGGCCCCCCTGGCCGAACACCACCGCGGACTCCCCATCGTCAACGCGCTCAGTGAGGCCTGGGGGTGGAAACCCGCCGGCGAATCCGGCAAGGCCGTCTGGGCGCGGTTCCCGCTGCCCGCCTGAACAGGGCCGAGCGGGCGGGGGCACCGGGTGCTGCCGCGGCCGGTGCCTTCCTCGGCGTCGGGTGCGCCGTTCGGTGGCCGGTGTGCCCAGCGCGGCTCATCCTCCGTCGGCGTCCAGAGCGATCACGCCCTGGTCCGACCCGGCGTAGAGCCGTCCGCCGCCCGCCCACATCGGGGCGTACGTCCCCCACATCGCGTCGTTGCTCGCGGCGAACGCGTGGTTCCACCGCGCCGTACCGCGGTCCGCGTCCAAGGCCACGACGAGCCCGGTCGACCAGACGTACAGGTTGCCGTCCGCGCACTGGAGCCCGACCGGTTCCTCCACGGTGCCCGGCAGCGTTCCGGCCCAGCGCACGGCACCGGTACGGGCGTCGCAGGCCCGTACGACGACCCTGCTCCGCTCGTCCACCACGGCGTAGTACACGGTGTCCCCCTCCGGAGAGGCGGTCACCGCCATCACCGGCAACGAGGAGTCCTCAGTACGCCACACCACCAGCCCGTTCGCGGGATCCACCGCGTACAGGCTCTCGGCCAGGTGGAGGAAGAGACCTCCGGCCGAGCAGTGCGGCCCGTCGGACCAGCGGACGCGCAACGAGTCGATCACCATCGTGAGGGTGCTGCCGCCGCCCGGGGCGGGCTGCCGCCACAGGGCCGGGCCTCCCGATTCCGCGTCCAGCGCGGACATCTCCGGTGCGCTCCGATCGGCCCTGGTGCTGCTGTTCCACAGCACGTGCTCGCCGGAGGAGGGCACCATCAGGACGAACTGGCCCGCGACGGGGGTGAATTCCTTCGTCCACCGGATCTTCCGGGTCGCGGGGTCCACGGCCCAGACGAACGCGGTCCGCGCGTACGAGGCCCCGGTGACGTACACGAGTCCGCCGGGCTTCGCGTGTACGCCGGCGATCACGACTCCGTCGTCCGGCCGGTCCAGCGCCCATTTCTCGGTGCCGGTGGCGAGGTCGACGGCCCTGAGCACCAGGGTCCGTCCGGTCGGCTTGAACCGGTCCGTGTGATCCACGGCGAACACCAGGCCGCCGGCGAGGACGACAGGGTTGCCGCCCATGTCCGCGGCGGCCGGGTCCGCACTGTTGCGCAGCGGGCCCCAACGGGTCCTCCCGCCCCGGTCGAAGGCCCAGAGGTTCCCGGTGCCGACGGCGATGACCGTTTCCCCGACACCCGCCATGTGGATGAGGCGTTCGCCGGTCCCGGCCGTCCACAGCGGCTTCGCGGTGGTCTCGGTGGCGAGCACCCGCGCGGGGTCCTTCAGGTCCGCGGCGGGCGAGGGTCCGCCGCCCCCGCTGCCGCCGGAGGCCCCTTGCGAGGGCCGGCCGCGCAGTCGCAGCGCGAGCGCGGTGCCGCCACCCGCCAACGCGCCTGCCGCCAGGCCCAGTACCAGCCTCCGGCGGCTGGGCCCCGGGGCCGGCGCGGAGTCCGGTGGGGCCGGTGGGGCCGGTGGGAGGAGAGGCGGCGGCGGAGTGCCGATCGCACCGGCCGGTGACGCGCCAGGCCGCACCATGACATCGGTGGCACGCTCGATGGCGGTGACCAGAGGGGCGGACAGCCACGCACCCGCCGCTGCCGGGGGCATTCTGTGAGGGAGGAGGCCGATCGCCTCCCCGGGAGTCGGGCGGTCGGCGGGGCTCTTCGCCAGACAGGCCGCGACCAGCGGCCGCAGTCCGTCCGGCACCGTCGAAGGATCAGGCGCACCGCCGATGACTCGTCGCCGGGCCTCCGGGCCGGACCCGGCGCCGGACTCACTCGGTCCACTCGCGGCGAACGCGAGTGTCGTGCCCAGGGCGTACATGTCGCAGGCAGGCGTCGGCGGCTGCCCCGCCGTCTGTTCCGGCGACATGTACGCGGTCGTGCCGAAGACAGCTCCCGGTCCGGCCAGTCCCGTGCCGTCGGCGGCCCGTGCGATCCCGAAGTCGATGAGATGCGGCCCGTCCAGGGCCAGGAGCACATTGCCCGGTTTCAGATCCCGGTGGGTGAGGCCCGCCGCGTGGATGCCCGCAAGGGCCTCGGCGAGCCCGGCCGCCAGCGCGAGCAGCGCCGCCCCGGACAGCGGTCCGTCCAGCCGTACGGCTTCGGACAGGGAGATGCCGGGCACGAACACCGTCGCCACCCATGGCGTGACAGCGCCCGGGTCCGCGTCGACGACCGGGGCGGTGAACGCTCCGGGCGCCGTCCTCGCCGCCGCGACCTCCGCGGCGAAGCGGGCCCGGAACCCGGCATCCTGGGCGAGCTCCGCGCGGACCAGTCTGACCGCGACCGTACGGCCGCCGTAGGACCTCCCGAGACAGACCACGCCGAGGTCTCCCGCCCCCAGTCGGCCGAGGAGCTGGTACGGGCCGGCCCGTCGCGGGTCCGAGTGGTCCAACGGCCTCATTCCTACGCTCCGTTCGCGTGCAGCGCGGCGACCGTGCGGGCAGCGGGATCCGACACGCACAGCCGGCCGTCGCCCGCGCTCCACGCCAGGAAGTCGGGCCTCTTCCCGCGCAGCCCCGAGTACTTCCACCGAGCCCTGCCCTGCTCCGGATCGACGGCCCAGACGACAGCGTCCGACGCCATCCAGTACAGGTTTCCGTCCCCGTGGAGCAGGCGGACGCCGGATCCCCGGGCGTCCTTCGGCCCGGCCGGGACCGGGGCCCGCCACCGGGCCGTACCGGTCGCGCTGTCCAGGCAGCGCAGGGAGTGCCCGCCGTCCTCGTCCTGCCACAGGCCGTACAGCAGGCTGCCGTCCTTGTTGATGGCGATGCCGTCACCCTGTGCGGAGGCCTCGGCGGCTCCGTCGGCGCGCCACACCTCATCGCCCGTCGCCGGATCCAGGGCGTACAGGGTGTCGCGCTCGCCGAACACGATGACGTGCTTCGCGGTGGCGGCGAGCGTGGCGGTCAGTCTCCGCTCCCAGGCAGTCCGGCCACTGCTGTCGAGCGCCCTCACCCGGTGGTCCGCGGTGGTGAACACGACATGACCGCCGGTCAACGGAACGGCCGGGGAGACGGGCAGGGCCGCTGTGCTGTACGCCCAGGCCGTGCCACGGCCGGCGAGGTCCAGTGCGCACACATACCTGCCGTCCGGGTCCTGGCCACCCGGACCGTGGAGATGGGCCCGGCCGTCCCTGATCCCCCAGAAGCGCAGCACCCCCGAGCAGTTGCGGTCCAGGGCCGTCATCGACACGACCTCCCCTTCGGCCATGTCGATCGCGGCGACTCCTCTTCTCGCGCCCCACGCCCCCGCCACATACAGCAGCCCCCCGTCCACCGCGGCGACGAATCCGGGGGTCGCATCGTGCGCCGCGAAGCTCAGGCCGTGGCCGCCGGTGCCGCTGTCCACGGTCCACCTCGTGCCGCCCTTGTCGTCGAGACCCCGGACGGCCGCCCCGGAGACGCAGGCCACGACCCCGTTGGCCGAGAGCACCTGCGGGCTGGGAGCGGACTGGTTCACCTTCCAGGCCAGCCGGCCCTCGGGAACGTCACCCGAGGGGCGCCGGATCCGGCGCGGCTGCGGCGACCCCATGCCCGCGCCGGACGCCCCCGCCCTTCCGGAGACCTCGTCCTCGCCCCTGGCCAGCCGGAGACCGGCGCCCGCTCCCACCGCGGAGAGCACCGCACCGCCCGCTCCGAGGAGCAGCCTTCGGCGGCTGACCGCCGAGAGCCGCCCCCTCGGTCCGGGGACCGGTCCGGAGTGCCGGCCCGGTGGCCTGCGGGTGAGGTCCGTCAGAAGGCTCCGTACGGCGACGATGTCGGCGATGACCGCTGCGGGAAGCCAACTGCCCGATGTCAGCGGCCGGTTCGCCCGCTCGATGTACTCGACCACCTGGCGCGAGGTGGGCCGCGCACCGGGGTCCCGGGCCAGACAGGCCTCGATCAGGGGGCGCAGACCCGCCGGGACGGCCTCGATGTCCGGCTCGGTGTGCACGATGCGGTACCCGACCGTGGCGGCGGGACCATCGCCGTACACATGGGAGCCGAGGGCCGCGAAGGCGACCGTGGACCCAAGGGAGAACACGTCGCTGGCCGGGGTGAGCGAGCGGCCGAGCGTCTGTTCCGGCGACATGTAGGGCACCGAGCCGACGACCGCCCCGGTGCGGGTGAGCGCGGTGCCCTCGGGTGCGCGCGAGATCCCGAAGTCGATGACGTGCGGCCCGTTCAGAGCCAGCATCACATTCGCGGGCTTGAGGTCACGGTGGATCAGCCCGGCGCCATGGATGGAGATGAGCGCTTCGGCGAGACCCGCCGCCAGCGTCCGCAGCGCGTCCTCGGGCAGCGGGCCGTGCGCGGTGACCGCGTGGTGCAACGGGACCCCGACGACGAACGCGGTTGCCATCCAGGGGACTTCGGCCCGCGCGTCGGCGTCCACCACCGCTGCGGTGAAGGCGGACGAGACCTTGCGCGCCGCGTCCACCTCCCGCGCGAACCGTGCCCGGAAGCCGGGATCGCGCGCCAGCTCGGGCTGCGCCACCTTCACCGCGACGGTACGGCCTCCCGAGCGCCCGAGATACACGGACCCCATCCCGCCCACGCCCAGCCGGCCGATGAGTGTGTACCGGCCGACCCGCCGCGGGTCCCCGGCACCGAGGTCCTCCATACGCGCCCCCTGCCCGTGGTCCCGCACAGACTATGGCGGGTACCCGGGCCGTGCGTCCTGTTCGAGATCAATCCGGCGGCGAAAAGGGCACAGCGCCGGGACGGATTATGTGAAAATGCCGGGCAGCCGGGTGATCGTCCGACGACGATGTCCCCATGGCAGACGTTGCAGCGGTCTACGGACTGGTCGGTGCGGTGGGCGGGGCTCTCCTGGGGGGTACGGCAACCTTCGCCGTACCCATGCTGCAGAACAGGTATGCGGATCGTGCGCGACGGCAGTCCCGCGCGGAGGCCAAGTTCAACCGGCTGATGGCTCTGCGCAAGGCCACACGAGAGCTGGTCCGCCTGCTCGACGAGGAGTGCGCGTCAGTGCTGGCGGGCCGGGGCGTCGGCCCCGACGCGGCCTGGCCCGCTCTCCAGGCAGCCCTGGACGCCGTGGGACAGGCGGCGGACGACCTCGCGATCGACGGGCTTCACTTCACCCTCTCCACCAGCAGCCGCGAGGTCCACTCGCCCGAGAACAGATGCCTCGCGCTGCTGCTCCGCCACGCGTACAACGTCTCCGGTCTCGTGCGTGGGATCGGCGACGGCGGTGGGGAGACGGGGACTGGCGTACCGCGCCGTGCGCACGGCGCGGTACGCCAGGAGACCGTTCTCCAGCTCACTCAGGAGATGTCGGGCCTGAAGCAGGCCCGTGCGTCCCTGATGGACTTCGCGTTCGATCACATGGACGGTCTGCGGGACGAGCACCGGCTCTGACGCGCACCGAGGCAGCCGGATCGCTGCCCCCTGCGGTGGGCGGTCCCGTCGCGTGGTGCCTCGCCGTCGTGCACGGGCGCACCAGCGTGGCGAGCACGCGTCCACGGCGGACCGAGCCATGAAGCAGGCCGGGCCCGGTGCGCCGAGGGATCAGCTCACCGGGCCCGGCCCGATACTCCGAAGGGCCTTCATCCCACGGCGGTTACGCCGGATCGATGCGGGAGACGCTGCCGCCGATGGCGAGCACGTACAGCGCGCCGTCGCCGCCCTGCACGAACGAGATGACCTCGCCGCCGTTGACTCCGAGGTCGCTCTCGCCCGTCACCTCGCCGTTCTCGATCTGCAGCGCGCGGATGGTTCCGTCGCAGTAGTCGCTGAACACGTACTGTCCCTCAAGGTCCGGGATGGCGTCGCCGCGGTAGACGTATCCGCCGGTCACCGAGCAGCCCAGCCCGTTGCGGTCGTACTCGTGGACCGGCGGCACGTGGTTCGCGGGCTCGGTGCCGCCCCGGAAGGCGTGGTTGCCCTCCATCTCGGACCAGCCGTAGTTCTCCCCGCCCTTGCTGTCCGCCGGGGCCCAGTCGATCTCCTCCCAGGCGCTCTGGCCCACGTCGCCGATGAGCAGGTCGCCCGTGCCCGCGTCGAAGGAGAACCGCCACGGGTTGCGCAGCCCGTACGCCCAGATCTCGCCCTTCGCGTTCGGTACGTCGACGAACGGGTTGTCCTCCGGGATCGCGTACGGCTCTCCGCCGGCCGGGTCGATCCGCAGCAGCTTGCCGAGCAGCGTGCCGAGGTTCTGCCCGTTGCCCTCCGGGTCACCGCCCCCGCCGCCGTCGCCGAACGCGATGTAGAGATAGCCGTCGGGGCCGAACCTGATGTCGCCGCCGTTGTGGTTGGAGTACGGCTGTGTCTGCGTCAGGACGGTGCGCCGGGTCTCCGGCCGGAGCTTGCCGTCCCGCACACCGAACTCGTCCACGGTGCTGGTGCCTTCGCGGTCCGTGTACGAGATGTAGAAGTGCGCGAACTCGTTGTCGAACGCGATGCCCAGCAGGCCGCGTTCGCCGTCGGTGGTGGTCTCGTCGGAGATGTCGAGGACCGGTTCGCCGAGGTCCTGCCCGTCCAACACGCGTACGGTGCCCGCGCGTTCGGCGATCCAGACCGTGTCGCCCGGCCCGGCGGTACCGGCGGTCGGGGTCTGGGCCGTGGCCACTTTCTTGAGCGCGACCTTCGCCGCCCGCTGCTCCGGGGCGGGCTCGTCGGCGGATGCCGTGGCCAGGGCGAGGGAGGCGATGAGGCAGATGGTGCCGATGATGGCCGAGCTTCTGGTACGAACGTTCACCGTGACCTCCTGGAGGCGGCGAATGGGGGGACCCGGCTGCTGAGGGCAGAGTTCTGCGGGTGCTGCCCGTGCCGGCACGCAACCTGGGTGGGGGGATGCTGTGCTGTTGGCCACCGATGAGAATACAGGGACGGATGCTCTTGGCGTAGACCAATGCCCCATCCGTACAAGCCTGTTGCTCCTTGCGCTCTCTCCCCCTCCGCCGGCGGGCAGTACGCGGTCGCGGGGCTCGGCCCGCGCGCTGCCGCGTCCACGGGATGTTCAGAGGTACGTGGCGGCGGTGACGCAGAATCCGCCGAGGGCGACGGCCCAGACGTACGGGAGGGTGCGCAGCATGACCTGTTGCGGGGTGACCCCCGCGTACTGGGCGCTCCACACGGTCTGGGTGCTGGTGGGGTCGGCGACGCCGAAGACCTGGTTGTACGAGGTGGCGAGGCCGAGGACGGCGGTGGCGGGGTAGATCCCGGCGGCGATGAGGACGCCCGCGATGCCCGCGCCGAGACCGAAGACGTTGAGCGGGCCCCGGTAGAGGCAGAGCGGGACGAGCAGGGTGAACACCAGGACGAACAGCACGGCGTTCTGCGGGCTGACCGCCTCGACCAGTGGTTCGAGTGCCTCGACGGCGCCCGGCAGCTTCACCGCGGCGAGCAGGACGCCGATGGCGATGAAGAGGGCGATCGGCGGGGCGGCGACCTCGAAGGCCCCGTAGAGCGTGCGCAGCAGCCGCTTGTTCATTCCGCCGGGGCGGGTGGTGGTGACCAGCGCGTAGAGAACGCCCGCCAGGAGCGAGGGGATGATCGGCACATCGAGGCCGAGGGCGAGGACCAGCGGGACGACCGGGGTGAGCAGGGCGTACCAGGGGGCGTCGCCGAGCTTCGCGCGCCGTGAGGCGGGCTTGGCCGCGGCGGACCTGAAGGCCCAGGCGTGTTCGACGCCGCGGCGGCGGGACTCGACGAGGACGAAGAGGACCGCGGCGACGAGCGCGAAGGGGAACAGCTTGATCATGAAACCGCGGACGGTCGGGATCGGCAGTTCCAGGGCGGTGGAGAAGAACTGCCACACGGGGAGTTCGAAGGGGATGCCGACGGCGATGCCCATGAGGATGGTGCCGGCCGCGGTGGTCCTGGGGATGCCGACCGCGACCATGGCGGGGATGCCGATGATCCCGGCGAGCATCGCGGCGGGTGCGGAGCCGGTGACCGTGCCGACGAGGGCGGAGACCGCGAGCACTCCGAGTGCGACCACGGTGGGGCGGTCGCCGCCGAATTCGATGATCTTCCGCACGAGCGTTCCGGCGATGCCGGTCTCGTCGAGGAGTTTGCCGAGCCAGGAGCCGAGCAGTACGGCGATCATGGTGGCGGCGAGGGCCGGCGCACCGTCCTGGAGGACGGTTTGCAGCACGCTCTCCTTGCCGGTGAGCGGGGCGCCTGAGACGAGGGCGATGGCGACGGCGAGCAGCACCAGGGCGAAGGCGGTGGGAAGTCTGCGGGTGAGCATCGCGGCGACTCCGGCCGCCATGATGAGCAGGATGACGAGACCCATGACGGTCAGTTCTCTCTTCCGTGCGGGGCGGGAGCGGTACCGGCCTCGGCGAGTGCGGCGGTGATCAGGAGGGGGCTGCGGCCGAGTCCGCAGACGGTCCGGGCGTGGGCGTGGGCGGCGATCTCCTCGGCACCCACGACATGGCCGAGCAGCCGGTGACGGCCCAGCCGCAGGACGGTGTGGCCGAGCGCCTGCTTGAGGGCGGCCCGTGCCGGGCCGTGGTGGAGCTGCTCGTGGACGGCCTCGTGGGCGAGGGCGGCGGCGCGGAGGGAGCCGGCGGGGAACCACTGACGCCAGCCGCGCGCCTCGACGATCTCCTCCGCGCGGGCGAAGGAGTCGGTGAAGAGCTCGATCGTGGGTTCGGGCCGGGTGGTGTAGCGGGCGAGGAGACCGAGGTCCAGCCCGCCGTCGGACTCCACGACGCGTGCCCGGTGCCGCACCGCGGGCAGCCGGGTCCCGAACTCCTCGGCTGTCCGGGCCCATTGGCGCAGCAGGGCCCGGTCGCGGCCTTCGTGGGTGGGGGTGCCGGCGAGCAGATCGACCGCGAGTCCGAGGTCGTCGGCGGGGTGCGGGGACGTCCTTCGCCCCTCGCTCGTCGCGTTGTTCATGTCCGTACCTCCAGTACCGCCACCACCGGCTCGTCGGCGGCTCGCGCCTTGAGTTCGCTGCGGGCGAGGGCGAGCAGCGGCTCGGGGTCGAGTACGCCGGAGAGATCGACGATCCGGGAGCCGATGAGCAGCCGTACGGCGGGGGCGCGGACGCCGCCGTCGCCGTACGAGGTGGTGTCCCGCACGAGGGCGGCGAGCACTTCGGGCGCGCGGCCCACCGTGGTCGTCTCCACCTGGGCGTCCGCCGCGTGGAGTCGGATCACGCCGTCGCTGTCGATGACCCGGACCGGGCGGCGCACGGCGCGGAGGCGCCGGCGTATCTCGGTGCCGTACACGGTGTGCGCCGAGGTGCCCGCCAGTACCTCGACATGTGCCGGTTCGGTTCTGAGGCTGGCGGCGGCGGTGCGCAGGCGTTCGTCCTCGCCGGTCCGGCGGGCCCGGTCCTGGGTGCGCAGTTCGGTGGCGCCGGTGGCCACGGCCCGTACCGTGCTGGTCTGCGGGTCGACGGTCACTTCGACCTCGACGCCGTCGGGCGCGGCGCCCTGGGCGACGACGGCGGCCTCCGCCTCGGCGCGGACGGCGAGTATCTGTTCCTCCCCCGCGCCGGGAATGATCCGCTCGATCTGTTCGCGGACTAGGGCAAGGGCGACGCCGATCGGGCTGATGACCTCGCTGTGGCGGGCGATCCGGCCCTCCATGCCGCTGGTGGCGGCCAGGTGCGGGGTGACGGAGGCGGCGCCGCCTCCCCCGCCGACGAGCACGGCGGTGTCCTTGTCGAGCCGGTAGTCCTTGACCATCGCGTCGACGACGGTCTTCACCTGTGCCGTGCCTGCGTCCAGGATCCTGGACGCCGCCGTCGGCACGTCGACGCCCAGGTGTACGGCGAGCGGGGCGAGGGCGGCACGGGCCGCGGCCGGGTCGCAGTGGGCGAAGTCGCCCTCGGGGACCCGGCCGAGCGCGTTGGCGGCGCAGGTCATGGTGAGGGCGTAGCGACCGCCCGCCGCCTCGATGACGGCGTAGTCGGCCGGGTCGTCGTCCATCGGCCGGATCGTGGTGACGGTGGCGTCGCGCAGGTCGTCGGGTGAGGCGAAGCAGGCGTACGGCAGCCCGGCGATGTGCGCGCTGCGCGGTCCGACGCCGATGATCCTGCCGCCGCCGACGCGCGCCATGGAACCGCCGCCGACGCCGACGGTGCGTACGTCCAGGGCGTTGAGGTAGGACGTGCGGCCGAGGATGACGGCGTGCCGGACGGCGACCTTGCCGCGCCGCACGACGCTGATGTCGGTGGACGTGCCACCGGTCTCCAGGAACAGGCCTTCGCTGATCCTCTCCCGCATGAGCGCGCCCGCGACACCGGCGGCCGGGCCGGACAGGACGGTCAGCAGTGGTCTGCGCCGCATCTCGTCCAGGGACATCACCCCGCCGTCGCAGCGCATCACCATCAGGGGTGCGGTGACGCCCGCCTTGACGATGGAGGCGTCGACGAGGTCGGCGGTGGCCAGCATGCGGGGCAGGATGGCCGCGTTGATCACGGCGGTACGGGTCCGTTTGTGCAGGCCGTAGAGCGAGGTGATCCGGTGGGCCGCTGTCGCGGGGAGCCCGGCCGCCCGTGCGGCGGCGGTGACGGCCTCCTCCCCTTCCGGACGGTCGACCCCGAACGGCTCACTGGCGACCAGGACCTCCGCCCCCTCCTGGGCGACGGCTTCGACGGCGCGGCGGACGGCGGTGGTGTCCTCGGGGTCCTCGACATGGGCGTAGGTGAGCGGAAGGCGCTTGCCCGGGGTGAGTTCGAGCCGGGCGAGTGCGGCGAGGCGGCGGGTGAGGACGGCTCCGGCGCCGGAGCCGATGCCGATCAGGCCGACGGTGGCGACATCACCTTCCAGCAGGGCGTTGGTGGCCTGCGTCGTCCCGTGGGCGAGGAAGGCGACGTCCTCGGGGGCGCGGCCGGTCCGGTCAAGCAGCCGGTCGAGGGCGGTGACGATGCCGTGGGCCACGCCGTCCTCGTGGTGGTGGCTGGTGGGGACCTTCACCTGTCCCAGCAGTTCGAGCGTCGTGGCGTCGACGGCCACGGCGTCGGTGAAGGTCCCGCCGACATCGATGCCGACTCGGATGCGGTGGGTGGTCATGGTGGGAAGCACCTCCTTGTGCTGCGGTGCGGGAGGGGAACGTGTGTGCTGCGGTGCGGGAAGGGGGAACGGGATGGATGCGCCCCAACGGCCTTCCGTGATCCCTGATGGATCGGCGCGCGGCGTCGGATGCGGTGCGTCACCGGGCGTACGGAGGTCCGCGTACCGGATGTCTGCGTACGGATGCCGACGGATGCCGACGGATGCCGACGGATGTTCCGACAACGCCGCGAGGCGCCGTGTCTGCCGTCGCGCGCCCAGGGATGTCGGGAGAGGCTTCAGTAGCCGCGGATGTCGGGCCAGTGGCGCTGGACCCCGGCGCGCTCCAGGACGCGGGCGAACTCGTCGAAGTGCTTGTCGTCCGCCTGGACCTGGTGCGGTTCGACACCGTCGGCCAGGCAGTGTGCGGCCAGGGCTCCGGCGGCCTCGCCGATGTTCCACTCCACCGGGTGCAGGCGGTAGCAGCCGTTGGTGATGTGGGTCGTGCCGATGTTCTTGCCCGCGGGAAGCAGGTTGCGCAGCCGGCGCGGGACAAGGGCACCGAGCGGGATCTCGAAGGGCACGGACCCGATGTCGATGTAGTTGTCGCCGCCGGTGGAGGGGTGGAGGTCGATGCGGTAGCCGCCGACGCCGACCGAGTCGCGGTGGCGGGTGCCGCCGCGCGGGCCGACGAGGTCGATGGCGACATCGTGTTCGGTGACGGTGGTGACGGCCTTGATGCGGCGGGACTCGCGGATGTACGGGGCCTTGGCCAGCCCGTCGGCGGTGCCGGTGACGTCGGGGCGGATGCGCAGGCCGGGGAAGCCGGTGCCGCCGTCCTGCCGGGGGGCCTCGGTCTGGAGCCAGTACAGCAGCGAGAGGGACAACTGCCGTGCCTCGCGCAGGGCCTGTGCCTCCTCGCCGATGTAGGGCTTGAGCCAGTAGTCGTTGAGGGGCCAGTTGACGAGGGTGATGTCGGAGTCGAACGAACCGGGACGGTGCATCGTACGGGCGAGGATGCGGCGGAAGCCCCAGAGTTCCTTGTCGCCCGCGTCGGCGCTCTGGTCGGCCGTGACGTCGAGGGGGTCGAGCGCCGGATTGGGGACGAAGGTGCGGGGCACGGGTTCGAGGGTGCGGGGGTCGGGTGCCTCGAAGCCGAGGAGGGGTCCGGGCCAGAAGTCGGGTCGGTAGGAGCGCCAGAACGCGTAGTCCTCGGGCCGGTCGATGGTGTGGTCCTGGCCGGCGTGATGGGAGAGGGCGAAGCAGACGGTGATGCCCTGCTGGTTGAGCGGCTGGGCCTCGTCCGGCGCGTGGGGTTCGTCGAACTCCGCCCGCGCCTCGGCGCCGTTGGCGTGCTCGACTCCGGCGAGCGGCAGGAGCTCACCGGTCTCGGTGGCGTCGACGACATAGCGGGCCGTGAGGGTTCGGCGGTTGCCGTCCGGCAGGGACTCGACGGTCACGGCACGGATGACATCGTTGTCGGACTCTGCGGCGACCGGTCGGTGCCCGGTCAGAACGGTGAGCCGCCCCGCGGCCCGGTGGGGGGCGAGCATGGATTCCAGGACGGCGAGGGCGACCCGGGGCTCGTGGCAGAGCTTGCTGACGCGCCCCGCGCCGGGGTTGAGTCCGGTCAGGGCGAGGGCCTCGGAGCGCAGCGGGTACCACTGCCGGTAGTACTGACGGATGCCCTCGCGCAGACTGCGGTACGAGGCCGTGGTGCCGAACTGTTCGACCCAAGGGTGCTCGTCCGGGGGCACGGCCTGCGAGGTGAGCTGACCGCCGATCCAGTCGGTCTCCTCCGTGAGGACGACGGTGCGTCCGGCCCGGCAGGCGGCCAGTGCGGCCGCGACGCCGCCGAGGCCTCCGCCGACGACGAGGATGTCGGGTTGCTGCACGTTCACTTCACTCCTTGTGGTGCGTGGAACTCGTGCGGCACGTAAGGAAATGCCGCACATGATCTGGGGTTCGGACCGTGGATCCGCTGCCGGATCCACCGCCCGGTGGTCCGGGCAGCGGTGGCATCAGGCCCGTACCGGCGGCGGCCCGACCGTCGCGCCGGGACGGAAGGGGCAGGTCACCAGGGGCTCCGCCGCCTGCTCACCGGCCACCAGTGCGGCCAGCAGACGAATGGCGGCGGCGCCCAACTGCGGTCGGGGGATGTCGAATCCGGCCGGCTCGGGCTCATGGGCCAGGTCGGCGGGCGGGCTGCCGAGCAGGGCCAGCGAGAGGTCCCGGGGGCAGGACAGGCCCGCTTCGTCGACGGCTCCGCGCAACGCCCGCCAGGCGGCGCCCGTGTCGGTCTCCTCGGCGACGAACGCGGTGACGCCCTCGGCGAGACGCGCGTGCAGCCATGCCGCCGTCAGCTCCGCTTCCGGGTCGGCGCACCGGAGGACGGCGGCCGGTCCGGCCGGCAGCCCGGTCTCCTCCAGCCCCTTGAGGAAGCCGCGTTCACGGTCGGTCGAGGCGTGTGCGTCGTCGTCCTCGCGAACGAGCACGATCCGCTCGTGCCCCGCCGCGGCGAGCCGGGACACGACTTCGGCGCTCGCGCTCACATAGTCGGCACCGACACAGGCGAGCCCCTCCAGCTCGTCACGGCGGCCGATGTGGACCACGGGGAAGCCGTCGTCCACCAGGCGGCGCAGTTCGGCGGTGGGTGTGTGCCGGCCGAGGAAGAGACAGCCGTCGGCGAGCCTGACCCGGCTCAGCGCCTCCGGCCGGGTGGCGCCGGCGCCGCTCGATCCCGTGAAGAGGACGAGGTCGTAGCCGCGGGAGGCGGCTTCCTGCTCGACGCCGACGAGGAAGGGGTAGTAGGAGTGCCGCACATCGGTCGGGAAGGCGGCGGTGAAGGAGAAGACACCGAGCAGGTTGTTGCGCGCGGCCGCGAGCCGGCGGGCGACCGGGTCGGGGACGTATCCGAGGCTGTCCGCGGCGGCGAGAACCTTGTGCCGGGTCTCCTCGGATATGGAGATGCCCTGCTTGTTGCCTCCGAGGACCAGCGAGACGGTGGCCTGCGACACCCCTGCCAGGCGGGCGACCTCGGCCTGCCTCGGACGGGATGTCCGGCCACGCCGGTCCTGAGTTTCCCGCTGCGCCATCTCCGCTTCCGATCCTTCGTTAATGCGTATTAGTACTGGGTGTTGACGAGTACTTTGAACGCGCCCCGAGCAGCCCGTCAAGGGGTCGGACGCATTTTTTCCGGAGGCCGCCCGACCACCACGCCCCTGGACGACGGGTGCAGGGCAGGGACCTTCGCCGGACGGGGCGGCACGCGGCCACGGATCGGCCGACGGGCTGAACTAATACGTATTAGCACCTTGACGTCCCCCTTCGGCGGGTTCGAAGCTGAGCGCCCCACCCACCGTGAGGACGCCATGAGTGAGATCACCCGACGAGGGTTCGGCCGTATGGCCGGGCTGACTGTGCTGGCCGCGGGAATATCCGCGGGACCGGGCTCCGCGCACGCCGCTGCCGGTACGGGATCTGTGAGCGCCGGCGCCGCGGCCGGGGAGCCGTTCGCCCTGCGCCACCTCAGCTCCTTCGGCCAGCGGCGCTACTTCACCTACCCCACCCACAACGGCTTCGTCGACGCCGACCGCATCGTGCTCGGACAGCGTGAGACCGGAAGAACGAGTCTGTGGGAGGTGCATCTGCGGACCGGTGAGCAACGGTTCCTGGCGCGGTTCGCGACCCCGGCGAGCGACCGGAACCCGTTCGTCTGGTGGAACATCCACTCCGGACGCCTCGTCACCTGCGCCGAGAACGCGATCTGGCTGATCGACCTGGCCGACCCCTCCCCCGTCAAGCTCTATTCACCACCGCCGGGCCGCGCGCTCAGCGTGGTCGTGAATCTGCATCCGGCGGGCGACAGGGTGCTGTGCAGCCACTACCCGGCACCGATCACCGCCGGACCGACCACGGCGGTGGAGATCGGACTCACGGACGGCGGCGTCAGGGAGGTGTTCTCGGGGGACGTGATGGCCACCCACTTCCAGTACAGCGCCCACGATCCCGAATGGATCGGCTACGTGCTCGGCGGCAACATCCTCGCGTGGGGCCTGCATCCGGTCCACGCGCCGCAAGGCAAGATGATCTGGGACCAAGCGGCGGCGGGCGTCCCGGTCGGGACCCACCCCGTGTGGAACTCCCGGGCGGCCACCGGCTGTCTCGCCGTGGCCATCGGCGGGAGGGCGTCGGGGCTGTGGATGGTCCACCCGGACGATCGGCCGGATCGGCTGCTGGCACCGGGGCCCTCGGGGCCGAACGGCGCGTACAACCACTGCGATCTCACCGCGGACGGCCGCTGGGCGGTGACCGACACCAATGGCCGCAACGGATCGGCGCTCGGCCAGGAGGGTGCGGTGGCCCTGGTGGATCTGACCGGCGTACACCCTCCGCGCACCCTCGGCCCGGTGGGCTGGGGCTCCGCCCATCCGGGCCATCCCCATCCGGCCTTCTCGCCCGACGGCCGGATGGTCGCCTACACCGACACGGAGGCGGCCACCGACCGCACCCGTGTGGTGCTGTGCGACTCGCGCGGCAACTGGGCGCCGCGCCCCCTGGAATGGCAGGCGGAGGCGGAGGACCTGGTGGTCACCGCCTCGGGCGGCCGCACCGAGACCTTCGCCGATCCCCAGTGCGGCGCCGGTCACGGGCTGCTGTTCACGCCCGCCGCACCCGGCGACGCACTGACGTGCGAGTTCCGGCCCCCGCAGGCCGGTACGCGGACGCTGAGGCTCCGGGTGAAGCGCCATGACTCACGGGGCATCTACCGGTTGTCGGTCAACGGCACGGCGGTCGGCGCACCGCTGGACCTGTACAGCCCGGTCATGACCTACGCCGAGCCGGAGTTCGCCCAGGTCTCCCTGCGGGCAGGGGTCAACCTGATCCGGCTGACCCATGTGGGCCAGAACCCGAAGAGCACCAGGAATCCCGGGACTTGTGCGATCGACCGCGTGGGGCTGCGGACCCCCTGACGGCTGTCCCGTCGTACCCTGCCCGTCCCGTCAGCGCACTTCGGGCGTGCCCGGTGTGCCGCTGCGGGCCGGGGGCCGGGCCGTGCCCCGTATCCCTGCTTCGGCCCCGGCCCCGGCATCGGGGCCGGCCACCGGTGTCCGCGGAGCCGGTCTCGACGGCATGGTCAGCACGGCGAGACAGGCGACGACCAGGGCGATGCCCACCCAGCCCAGCGGGGGCAGGCGTTCGCCCACGACGAGCACGGCCAGTACGGCGGCGACCGCGGGTTCCAGCAGGGTGAGCGTGGTCGCGGTGCTCGCGGTGATGTGTCTCAGGCCCCATCCGAACAGTACGTAGCCGATGAACATCGGCACCAGGGCCAGGTAGAGGCCCACGGCGGCGTTCGGCCAGGAGTCGAGAAGGGGGGCGCCGGTGGCCAGCAGGACGGGCACCAGCAACACCCCGCCCAGCCCGAAGACGCCGCCCATCGCCGCGCCGGAGGAGACACCGCGGCTGATCAGCCGGTGCGCGGCCCACGCGTACAGGGCGTAGCTGAGCGCGGCCAGCAGGCCCAGCCCCACACCGAGCAGGGTCTCCCGCGCGGAACCTCCCCCCGGGACCGAGTGGGCCTGGGCCGCTTCGCCCAGGCACAGCAGCACTGTCCCGGACAGCCCCAGGCCGGTGCCGAGCATCCAGCGGCGCGTCAGACGGCGTCCGTCCACGACCCGTTCGATCAGGGCCGAGGCGAGCGGGGCCGAGCCGATCGAGACCACTGTCCCGACGGCGACCCCGGCCAGACGCATCGAGCTGTAGAACGCCAGAGGGTAGATCGCCACCCCGATCCCGCCGAGCAGCACCGCACTCCGCTCCTCGCGCAGCCGGGGCGCCTCGGCCGCGATACAGCGGCCTGCCACCAGTGTCTGGAGCAGCCCGCCCAGCCCCATGGCCACTGCCCCGATCGCGAGGGGGCCGACCGCCGGGGCGAAGGTGGCGGCGGTACCCGTCGTCCCCCACAGCACCGACGCCACGAGCACGCACAGGGACCCCGCGCCCACCGAGCCGGCCGGATGTCCGGCGCGGCGCGTCACAGCCGGTCCATCAGGTCCGCCGCCATCCTCCGGGCACGCTCCAGACGCGTCCCCGCACCGTCCAGCCCGGCGCGCGCCGTCGCACCCTCCAGCAGGTACGCCAGGTGTTCCGCCATCGCGCGCGCGTCCTCGGGCCGCTCGGGCAGCAGCTCGTCGAGGTGCCCGGCGAGCAGGGACTCGATCTCCTCCTTGTGCCGGCGCACCGCGGTCCGGCCCTGGTCCCCCGCGGGCAGTTCGGCGGCCGCGTTCAGCAGTCCGCACCCCCGGAATCCGTGCTCATAGGCACCGGCCGCGTGATCCGCGTACGCGTCGAAGACAGCCAGCACCCCGTCCCGCCCGTCCCGGGCGCCCTGCAGCCGCTGCCGGTAGAGGGCCAGCCACTCCTCGTGCCGTGCGTCGAGGTACGCCATCACCAGGTCCGACTTGGAGGAGAAGTTGTTGTACAGACTCATCTTCGCCACGCCCGCCTCGGCGGTGATCGTGTCGATTCCCGTCGCGGCCACCCCGTCCGCGTAGAAGCGGCGCGACGCGGCGGCGAGCAGCCGCTCGCGCGCGGCTCCCCGCCGCCTCTTCGGTGGCGTCGCCGCGGTGCCGGTTCCGCTCATCGCACTCCCCTTCGGTAATTAGGTAGGTCAGTCTACCTAGTGACCGGGCCGCACCTGTCCGATGGGGCGTACGGGGGAGAAAAAGAGGACGGCGGCCCTGTCACTGTCGGCGCAGGGGCCCGTTCTCGCCGGAGGGAAGGCGGTCCGCCGGGACGTGGAGCTGTTCGACGAAGACCTGGCGCCCGGCTTCCGTGAGGGCGAGGGCCCGGCCGGTGCCGATCCTGGTGACCCAGCCCGCCGCCAGCGCGTGCGAGCAGAGCGCGGCTCCCAGTGCTCCGCCCAGGTGCGGGCGGCGTTCGGTCCAGTCGAGGCAGGCCCGTACCACCGGGCGCCGGGACGTGGTGGACCAGGTGACGCCGAGTTCGTCGAACCGGGACGCTCCTGCCGCGGAGAGTGCCGGCTGCGGATCCCAGGTGATCAGGCCGCCGCCCAGGAGCGCGTCGGTGACGGCCATGCCGAGGGTTCCCGCGAGGTGGTCGTAGCACAGCCGGGCGCGGGCCAGGGCCCGCGCGCGTCCCGTCGCGCCGAGCGATCGGGGACTCGGAGGGCTGTACGGGGCGATCTCGGCCAGGCTGTCGAGCAGCGCCGTCACGTGCGGTCCCGCCAGGCGCAGATAGCGGTGGCGGCCGCTGCGCTCATCGGCCACCAGGCCACCGTCCACCAGCAGGTTCAGGTGCTCGGTGGCCGTGGAGGGGGCGACGCCCGCATGCCGGGCCAGCTCCCGCGCGGTCCACGCACGGCCGTCGAGGAGGGCCACGCACATGTCGGCGCGTGTGCCGTCCGCCAGCAGTCTGGCGACGGCCGCGAGGCCGATGCCGACATCCGCCTCCCCCCGGTCCGCTCCCGCACCGGGCATGGTCTCCTCCGTACCGTTCGGCGCCCGCCGAACCGTACGGATTCTACGCTCCACTCCCATGAACAGCGTGCACAGCTCCCTGGAACTGGACCTCACCGACGCCCCCCGCCCCGACGACACGGCGGTCATCTCCGACGCACTGGACCGCTTCAATACCGATGTCACGGGCATCGCCGACCGCCGGTCCCTCGCCGTCCTGGTACGCGAGCGCGATACCGGGAAGGTCGTCGGCGGTCTGACCGGGCGGACCTCTCTCGGCCTGCTCTTCGTCGACCTGCTGTACCTCCCGCCGGCGCTGCGGGGTACCGGGCTGGGCAGCACCGTGCTGCGCCGCGCCGAGGACGAGGGGCGGGCCCGCGGATGCGTCACCGGTGCGCTGTACACCATCAGCTTCCAGGCCCCCCTCTTCTACGAGCGGCACGGGTGGCGGCGTCTGGGTGAAGTGGCCTGCACACCCGCCGGATCCAGCCGCATATTCATGACCAGAGAACTCTGACCCCGCCGCCTCCGCCGCGCGGCGTCCCCACCGCGATGACCAGCACCGCGCCTCGCGGGCACCGGTCGGCGGCGCCGCGACGACGGCTGCCCGGCCCGCCCCGGCCGTCGTCACCGACGGCCGGGGCACAGGGCCATCGGCGCCCAAAGAAACCCGCATAGCCCGACTGCGACTCGCCAGGTCAGGGGACGCTCTCTGTAGTCCCAGACAGCACGACGTCGAAGGCCGACCGTGGAGGGGAAATGCGCGTTCTTGTCATAGCTGAGGTGCCGGGCTCGTTGGCGCAGAATGTACCGGGCAACGGAATCCGGTTCCGGCCGGATCTTCTCACCGCCGATGACGGTGCACTCGCGGCGGCGATCGCCGGAACACGCCCCGGCGTGATCGTCTCGGAGCGTGAGCTAGGGGTGAAGGCCCTGCGTCATTGGCGCAACGCGATGCCCGGAATTCATGTGGCTTTAGTACGTATGGAGTCCTCCCAACGGACGGGCACGGCTCATCGGCCGCCCTCCATGCACCCGGCGAAACCCCGGCGGGAGCTTCCTTTCGGCATCCCGGTCCTCATGTGCTCCCGCTCCCGGGGTCACAGCGACGAGAGCGCGCTCTTCTCGGCGATCGCGCTCGCCGAACGTTTTCTGCAGGAACAGCTCGTCGCGGCCGATCGCGCGTCCCGCAGCCACCGGCCCGCCCCCGCCGCCGGGCACCAGGGGATAAGGGAGACGGTCCTGCTTGTCGGTGCCGGTGTCACCAACCTGGTGACCGCCCACCACCTGATGGAGAACGGGTTCCAGGTCACCGTCGTCGACGCCTGCCCGGATCCGCGCGACAACGAGCCCTGGCACAGGTACGGAGCCTCCCGGGGCGGCGGCAACGCCCGTATGTTCACCCTCACCGAGATGGACGAGTACCACGCCAAGAGCACCGGCGACACGGAGAGCAATCTCGTCTTCGACCGTCCGCCCGCGCGGCTCGGCTGGGACGTCCGTCCGGACACCGCCGCGTCCGAGGCCGACCGGCGGTGGATCCGGGACTTCAAGAGTGTTCCGCCCTGGCTCGCCCACGGCTACAGCCGGGACATCCTCGGCCTCAACCGACGCAGCGGCGAGCTGTGGCGGTCCTGGCCGAAGGCCCGGCCCCACCTCCTGGACGATGTCGAACTGCGCCACGACATCCTCCGTCTGTACGAGAACCCCCAGCACCTCGACGCCGCCGCGCTGCGGCAGGATGCCGTCGGAGCGACTATCGGCCGCTATGGCTCGCCGCAGGTCCGCGAAGAGTTTCCCGCCCTCCGGGACGCCGTACCCGGCGCGTTCGCCGGCGGCATTCTCGTCCGGGGCTTCACGGTCAACGTGCATGACTTCATGGGCCGTCTGCTCGACTCCCTCGCGTCCGGCGGAGCCGACCTGCGCTTCGGCCTGCGCGCCGAACGCCTTCTGCGGGACGCGAGTGACCGTGTCGCGGGGGTCAGCGCGGCCGACGGGGTCCTGTCCTGCGACCATTACGTGGTCTCCCCCGGGGTCGACGGCGGCTCCCTTCTGCTGGACACCCCTTTCGCGGACCAGATCCACGGCGTCCTGGGCTGCTGGGCGACCATCCCGAACCTGGAGCCCGCCCTCGCCAACTCCCTCAAGGTCGCCCGGCGGGGCCACATCACCGAGGACGCCAATGTCACCGTCGGACGGGACGCCTCCGGTGCACCGGTCCTCATGATCGGCTCCGGCTACGGCTGGACCGGTGCGGACCCCGGAAACATCGACGAGCGCAAGCTGAGAAGCCTCCACTCCGCGGTGGCGGACACCGTGCGCCGGCTCTTCCCCCGTGCCTACGAGAGCATCGGCGGCAGGGCGGGCCTGCGCAGGACACAGGCGTACTGCGTCCGGCCGTGGACGGCCTCCAACCTGGGGCTGTTCGGTACGGCGCCGGCCGCCAACGGCACCTTCGTCGTCACCGGCGGCCACAACACCGGCGGCTTCGCCCAGGCACCGGTCATCGCGGAGGCGGTGCTCGACGCGCTGCGCGGCCGGCACCACCCCATGCACACGCTCTACCACCCGTTGCGTACCCGCCGCGCTCTCGGTGCAGACGTCGCCGCCGACACGGTCACGACCTGAGAGGGAGACACAGATGGAGATCACCAACGAGGACTGGACCTTTCGCGCCACACCGGACGGCAGCCGTCTGCGGGTGCTGCTGCTCACGTCCGACGACCCTCAGCACTCCTACCTCCGCCTGCTCCTGGCCTCGGAGCTCGACCTCGTGGCGACGATCGTGGAACCCGGCGCGGCACAGAAGCGGAGGCTGAAGCGCAATCGGCGTCACCGTGACCTCGCCTACCGCCTCTACCAGGGCTGGCGTCAGCGGCTCACCGGCCGTGCCCGGCAGCGCCGTGCGTACTTCCAGGAGCTGTCGCGCGGACTCCCCCACAGCCCGTCCCCCGTTCATGTGGTGGACTCGGTGAACAGCGCGGAGGCCAAGGAGCTCAGCGCCCGGCTCGAACCGGATCTCACGGTGGTCTGCGGCACCGGCATCCTCGGCAAGCAGATCATCGAGCGGACACCCGGGCTCATGGTGAACATCCACGGCGGATGGCTTCCGGAGTACAAGGGGAACCACGGGGTCTACTTCGCCTATCTGCACCAGGACTGGCAGCACATCGGCGCCACGCTGCACCTGGTCACCCCCGCGCTGGACGCCGGGCCGATCCTCGACCGGGTCACCCCCGCGCCGCACCCGGGCGACAGCGACGAACAGCTGTACGCGCGATCGGTGCACGCGGCCGCGCTCCGTCTGACCGAACTCGCGCGCGGCCTGGAGCGGGGGGAGGCCATCAGCGCGGTGCCGCAGGAGAACCGCGGCACGACCTACCGGCACCGGGACCGCAAGCCGTGGCCCGAGTTCGTCCTCTGGATCCGGCGTACGACCGGACGTCACCGGACCCCCGGGATACTGCGTGCCCCGGACGGCTCCCCGCCGCACGCCTCGTCACCGGTGTGACACCGGGGCCCGCCCCGCCGCCGCCCCTGACGGGGCCTGCCGAACCGCCGGTGCACGGCCATCGCGCGCCGCGCCTCTCCGGGGGCGGCTGATCGTCCGGCGGTGAGCGCCGCCGTATCCCACTGTTCCGCGGACCCGCCGCACCTGCCTGGCCCCGTTCTGCCGCCGGACCGCCGGCCCATGGCACAACGGGTGCGTCCGGGCGGGTGCGGCGCGGCTGTCAGTGGCGGGCAGCCGCCGCGCGGATGCGGCCGGTGGCGGACAGCGTGGCCTCGTACGACAGGACGGTTTCCAGGGCCATCACGGGCGACGGCGCGGAGGCGGCCAGCATGCCCCACCGGCCGGGGACGGCGCTGATCACCTCGGCGTGGCAGCCCGGTGCCATGGCGGGCTCCGGCAGGTCGCGCAGCAGCGCGAGGTCGCTGGACGGTTCGGGGCGCACCACCTTCGTCGCCGCGTACCGTCCGTGTCCCCGCTCGCGGGCGGCGTCCAGGAAGAGCCTCAGATACTCGGCACCGTGGGAGGAGAGGTTGGGGTCCTGGAACGCGAGGATCTCGCGGTCGCCGAACGCGCCGCCCAGATGGCCGATGGCGAAGTCGATGCCGGCGGTGACCATTCTCAGCCCGCGTTCCGCGAAGGCGGAGCGCAGTTCCTCCACCATGCCGAGCATGGCGGGGTAGGTGTCCGCCGACAGACCCGCCTCGGCCCAGCTCTCGGCGTCCATGAGCACGTTGCCCTGCCAGGACGTCCCGCCGGTCAGCTGGAGGGTCACCCCTTCGGCGACGTGCCCGTTGCGCACATGCGCGGACGGGGCCAGAGGTACGGTCCGGCTGCCGATCGGGACCTGGGTGTAGTGCATGAACGCTTCGAGCACCCAGGGTTCCTTCGTGTGCCGGAGCTGCTCGGCCACCCGGGCCACCTCTTCGGGGCTGTCGATGCTGATGGCCGGGGAGATCCTGGCGCCCGCGCCGCCCTCGGAAGGTTTCAGGCAGCCCTGGGTGAAGCCGTAGCGCTCGCGCAGCAGAGCCGCAGCTTCGGAGAACCGCTGGACCACCACCGTCGCGTCCGAGTCGTCGGGGTACACCGAGTAGCCCGGCACCACGGGGAACCGCACTCCCAGGCGTACGGCCATCGGGGACAGTGCCGTCTCCGCCGCGAGCAGGTCGGCCGGGTCCGGGAAGGTCGCGGACACCGTCAGCGCGTCGTCGACCGAGGGGTGCAGGGGGGCCTTGGTGTTCCAGTAGTCGGCCACTTCGGGGCTGTTGGCATCGACGAGAAGCTTCTCGACGCCGGCCTTCCGCTTGAGGTAGAGCAGCAGCGTCTGGGTGTCACGGTCGAGTGCGTAGAGCCGGACGAGGATGCGGGGGTTGTGGCGCACGACCTCGATGAGCCGCTGCCAGGCGGGGGCCCGGCCATCGGTCCGGTGCGCCAGGAGGAGCAGCGACTGCGAGAGGTAGTAGTACTCGATGCCGGGTACCTCGACGGCCTCGACCCCCGCCAGCGTCGCGGCCGTCCGCCAGGGGCGGGACCGTCCGACCACCACGTCCCCCGGCGAGGCCAGGCTGACCGAACGCGCCTCCACATAGGTCGCGACATCGTCCGCCGGCTGTCCCGACCTCGCGTCCGCCAGGTCGGCCTGGAGACTCCGCAGGATCGGGGTGGCCGAGTGCAGGATCACCGCCTGTACGGCGGTGCCGTCGGAGACGTACGGTTCCAGTTCCTCGGCAGCGGCGGCTCCGATGGCATCGGGCTCCATCCCGAGAAGATCCCTTGCCATATCGGCGGACTGCTTGGGCGTCAGTTCGAGCGGCCCGGTGTAGAACCCCTGCCAACGGAACCCTTCACCGTTCGACGTTTTGACCACCCACTCCCCAGGCATGCCACTGGAGTCGCTGCCGGCATCGGACACCTGCTCATACGTCAATTGCTGCATTTCAGTCACTCGATTCCCGAATGAGTGCGGATTTACCCTTTTGATTTTCGAGAGCGCAGGCACACATGCCGGTCGAGAGGCCGCGCCATCAGCGGCAGGTATCTCTATCCCTCACCCGTCCACCGGCGAGGGAAGCATAGGGCAGTATGCGGGAAGGACAACCCAGGGCCGATGATTCACGGAACCGGTCGTGGCTTCCGGGGGCCTATCGAGCCGCGATCTTCACTCCCCTGCGCACCCGTGACGTCCGCAGCAAAAGGATAAACTTCGGCCGCCGGAGTTCGGCGTAACCCACGACAGCAAATCAATTCCGGACAATTACTCGCCACCGCGACCGGTGCCGAAGTCCGGACCGAGGTCATCCCGCCGCGTGGCGGTGCCGGATTCCGGGCGGGTCCCCGTGGAGGAGGAAGGACGGGGAGTCGGGCGGCGGGCGGGATGCCGACCGGCCGAACGGGCCATCCGGGCACCCGATCCGCATGGGCCAGGGCGGGTCGAGCCGGTGTACGGGCCGGAACTGACGGAACGTAGGTTGGGCGTTGAACACTCCCGCAGCGGTGGAAAGACGGACGGTGCCCATGACTGACCATGAGATGACGCCCGGACCGGCGGTGCATCAGAACATCGACACGTCGGTGCCGCACTCGGCCCGTATCTGGAACTACTGGCTGGGCGGGAAGGACCATTACCCCGTCGACGAGGAAGCCGGCGACGCGTACAGCTCCGTCTTCCCCGGCATCGTCACCGTGGCCCGCAGCAGCCGCGCCTTTCTGCGCCGCAACATCACGTACCTGGTTCAGGAGGCCGGCATCCGGCAGTTCCTGGATGTCGGGACCGGCCTGCCGACGGTGGACAACACCCACGAGGTCGCCCAGCGGCTCGCCCCCGAGAGCCGGATCGTCTACGTCGACCACGACCCGATGGTCCTCGCGCACGCCCGCGCGCTGCTCACCTCCACCCCCGAGGGGACGACGGCGTACGTCGACGCCGACCTCGCCGACCCCGATCGCATCCTCGCGGCCGCCGCCCGGACCCTGGACCTCAGCCGGCCCACCGCCCTGATCCTCAGCAACATCCTCGGCCACGTCGCGGACTACGAGCAGGCCCGCTCCATCGTCACCCGCTTGATGGACGGGCTGCCGCCGGGCAGTTATCTCTCCATCAATGACGGTTCACGGGGCACCGACGCCGCCTACGAGGCGGCCCAGGACGCCTACAACGAGACCGGTGCCGTTCCGTACTTCCTGCGTCCCGTCGACAGGATCGCGGCGTTCTTCGACGGTCTGGAACTGCTGGAGCCCGGCGTCGTCTCCGTTCCCCTCTGGCGTCCGGAGCCCGCATCCACCGCCCCGGAGCCCATCGGCGAGCACGGCGGTCTCGCCCGCAAGCCCTGACCCGCGCACGGGCGGCCCGGGATGTCCGGGGGCCGGGGGCCCGGCCCCCGGCCCGCCCCCGGCCCGGTGCGCAGGCCGGGTGGCGTCCGCCGTCCGGCGTCGGCCCCGGGGCCCCGGCCGTCCTCACGTCGCGTTCAGAGCCACCGTCGGGTGCAGGCGGGAGGCGCGGATCGCCGGATAGAGGCCCGCGACCACACCGATCAGGAGCGTGGCGGCCAGCCCGCCGGCCAGGGACCAGGGCGGGACCACCGCCGTCCACCCCTGGACCCTCGCGAAGCCGCAGGTAGCCGCCGCTCCCAGCAGCGCGCCGGCCGCGCCGCCCAGCGCCGACAGGAGCAGTGACTCGGTCAGGAACTGGAGCCGGATCGCGTTGCGGGTCGCGCCCAGCGACCGGCGCAGGCCGATCTCCTGACGGCGTTCCAGGACGGAGATGACCATGGTGTTGGCCACGCCCACGCCGCCGACCAGCAGGGCCACCGCGCCGAGGCCGAGCATCAGGTTCGTCAGGCCCTCGTCCGTGGCGGCCTTGGCGGCCAGCGCGTCCGAGGGCCGGGAGACCCTGATGGCCGACTCGTTGCCGGGACTGATGGTACGGGCGAGGACCGCCCGCACGTCCTCCACCGAGGCGTCCGTGGAACGTTCGAAGATGGTCGTGGGGAGTCCGTCGAAGCCGAAATAGCGTTCGGCCGCGGGGAATCCGACCAGGGCCACCCGGTCCAGGGTGGGGACCAGTTCGATCGGTTCGAGAATGCCGACGACGACCACACGGATGTCGTTCATCATGATCGTCTCGCCGGTGCGGGTGATGCCCAGGCGCTCCGCGGCCACCGTCCCGAGGACCGTCATCGGGAGCCGTTCGCCGACGGTGTCCAGCCAGACACCCTTGTCGACCTCGCCTCCGAGCGTGGACAGCAGGTCGACGCGGGCAGCCTGGGCGGTGACTCCGGCGGTGCGTTCCTCGGGGACCAGGTCACTGCGGCGGATGCGCGCGTCGACCTCGGCGGTGGCCGTGGCGTCCCGCACCGGGCCGATGCGCTCGACCATCGCCACCGCGTTCCTGGGGAGTTCGACCTCTCCCCCCATGGCGTCCTCGCCCGCCTCGGCGGTGAGGAGGTTGGTGCCGAGGCGGTCGAGCCGGGCCATCAGGTCCGAACGGCTCGACTCGGACAGGCCGACGACCGCGACCATGGTCGCGATCCCGATGGCGATGCCGAGCGCCGAGAGCACCACACGGGCGCGGCGCGCGCGCAGGCCGACCGCGCCGACGCGGAGAATGTCGCGGGGGGAGAGGCGGGAGGGCTTCAGAGCGTTCTTCATGAAACCGCCTCTTGCGTTCCGGTACGGGAGACGGGGCGCGAGTCCGCGACGATCTCGCCGTCCTTGAAACGGACCCGGCGCGGCAGCGAGTCCGCGATCTCGTTGTCGTGGGTGATCACACAGATGGTCGTGCCGGACGCGTTCAGCTCGTGCAGAAGCTCCATGACGATCTCGCCGGACGCGGTGTCCAGCGCCCCGGTCGGTTCGTCCGCCAGCAGCAGCCGGGGGTCGCCCACCAGGGCGCGGGCGATGGCCACGCGCTGCTTCTCGCCGCCGGACAGCTCGTTGGGCGTGTGTGCGCAGCGGTGGTCGAGCCGCACCTTGGCGAGTGCCTCCCGCGCCCGCGTACGCCGTTCCTTGAGCGGTACGCCCGCGTACAGCAGTCCGTCCGCGACGTTGTCCACCGCGTCGCGCCCGGCCGCCAGGTGGAAGTGCTGGAACACGAAGCCGATATGGCGGGCGCGCAGTGCCGAGAGCCGGGAGTCGGAGAGCTCGGACACGTCGTACCCGGCGACCCGGACGGTGCCCGTGGTGGGTTTGTCGAGGGTGCCCATGACGTTGAGCATCGTGGACTTGCCGGAGCCGGACGGGCCGACGACGGCGACGAGTTCGCCCTCCAGGACCGTCAGGTTCACCCGCCGCAGGGCGTGGACGCCGCCGGGGTAGGACTTGGTGGCGTCCCGCAGTTCGATCACGGGGGCAGGCGTCATGACTTCGCCACTCCGACCTTGAGTCCCTCGCGGACGTCGGGGCCGCTGACCTCGATCTGCCCGTCGGCGGTCATGCCCGCTTCCACCCGCACCATCTTCGAGGTGGTGCCCAGGACGATCTGGAGGCCGTAGCCGCCCTTCTCGCCGCGCAGGGCGACGACCGCCTCGACGGGGACCGCGAGGACTCCCCTGCGTGCCTCGCTGACGAACTTCACGCTCGCCGGCGTCCTGGCGTCCTCACCGGAGACGGCGCGCGCACCGCCGTCGAGGACGACCTCGACAGTGATGCCCTCCGCCGCGGCCCCGCCTCCGTCGGCGGCGTCCTCGGGGCGCACCGTCCCGGCGACCTTGCCTGCCACGGTCTTCCCGCTCGGCAGGGTGACCTCGACCTTGGTGCCGCTCGATGTGAGCGCGCCGTCGGTCTGGTCCAGCTGTGCCCGTACGACGGGTTTGGTGGAGGCGACCGTCAGGACGGTGTCGCTCGGGCCGACCGGGTCGGCCAGCGCGGCGTCCGCGGCGGCCACCTTGACCCGGTCGGGCTGGAACACGACGTCGCCCATGCCGACCCTGCCGGTGGTGTCGCGGTTCAGGGTCTTCTGCCACTCCTTCACGGCGGCCTCGGTGTCCTTGTCGTACCACGGGTCGACGTACAGCTTCGCTCCGAAGCCCAGGTCACGCAGATTGCGTTCCAGCTGGAGCACGTCGCTGCCCCGGTCGCCCGCCTTCATCTCGCGGAACATCGGGACCGGCCCGTAGAGAAGGGTGACGGGCTTGTCGTTCAGCTCGTACAGCGTCTGCCCCATGGTCACCGTCCTCCCTTCGGAAGCGGCCACCGTGACGGTGCCCTCCACGGCGGATCTGACCGGGCGGCGCTGGGCGAAGTCGATCTTGCCGTCGACCGTCTTGGACTGCACGAGGTCGGTGCGTACGACGGTGGCGGTGGCGGGCGGCAGGCCGCCGTCGCGACCGGAGGCGCCGGTGTCGCCGCCGCCACCGGAGAGCAGGAATCCCCCGGTGACGGCGGCCGCGACGGCCGCCGCGCCGAGAGCGAGGTAGGTGGTGCGGCGCCTCACTGCATGCCGTCCAGGCCTTCGAGCAGCTTCGACTCGCACGCCTTGCGGGCCTGCTTGTACGCGGGCGAATCCTCGTCGTAGGCCCGGGACATCGGGCCCGGCTGACCGCCCGGCTGGGCGTTCCCGGCGCTCATCGTCGGGTTGGTGAACTTGGAGATGCCGTTGTCCCGCATGCATTTGGCGTGCGCGAGCATCGACTCGTACGCCTTCTGCTGGTCGATCTCGGGCGTCGCTGTCATGGCGGCCTGCAGTTCGGGTACACAGGCGCCGTTCTTGCCGCCCTTGATGCCCTCGTTGCGGCCGGGCTGGGAACCGATCTCGTTGACCTTCGCCCAGTCGAGGTAGCCGCTGAGCTTGGGGTCGGGGAAGTCCGGGTATCCGCCCTTGGCGCGCATGCACTGGACGTACGTCATCTGGGCGTCGTAGAACTCGCTCTTGCCCGGGGGCAGGGTGCCCGGCTTCTTGTCGCCCTCCGCGGCGCTCGCGGCCGGCGCGTCCGGTACGTCGGCGATCGCTTCGTTCTTCTTCGCACCGCCGGCGCTGTCGTCACCGCCGCCGCAGGCGACGGAGAAGGCGAGTACGGGCAGGGCCACGAGGGTGGCCAGGCGCAGCCGGGTGGTGGTCCGGGGGTTCGTCAGGGGGAAACTCATGGGCCTCACGTTCACGGCCGCAGATGATGGCCGGTCCATGACGAGGTGATGGGAACGTAACAATGCTTCCGACCTGCGCGTCCGCCCCTGTACGGAGTAGGCGGAACGCTTCCGCCGTGCCCATAATCGGCCCCATGCCGCATGTGCTTCTGATCGAGGACGACGCGTCCGTGAGGGACGGAATGGAACTCGTGCTGCGCCGGCACGGGTACGGCGTGGACACCGCCGCCACCGGGGAGCAGGCCCTCGCCCTGCTGGCCGGGGAGCGGGGCGCGCGGGTCGAGCTGGCCGTGCTGGACCTGATGCTGCCCGGTATGGACGGCTTCGAGGTGTGCCGCCGCATCCGCGCCCGCTCGGCGACCCTGCCGGTCATCATGCTGACCGCGCGCGGCGACGACTCCGACATCGTGACCGGCCTGGAGGCCGGCGCCGACGACTATGTCGTCAAGCCGGTCACCGCACCCGTCCTGGAGGCGCGCATCCGGGCCGCCCTGCGCCGCGCGGAACCGTCGCCGTCCCATGCGGCCTCCGGCTCCATGTCCGCTTCCGCGCGAGGAGCCGGCGGTCCCCTTCTCGGAGGCCTGCACATCGACCGCGCCGGGCTGACCGTCACCAAGAACGGCACCCCGGTTCCGCTGCCGCCCACCGAGCTGCGGCTGCTGCTGGAGCTGTCGGCCTCCCCCGGCCGGGTGCTCAGCCGCGAGCAGCTCCTCGAATCCGTCTGGGACCACAACTTCCTGGGCGACTCGCGGCTGGTGGACGCCGCGGTCGGCCGGCTGCGGGCCAAGCTGGAGGACGTGCCGGCGAAGCCGCGGTACGTCCAGACGGTGCGGGGCTTCGGCTACCGCTTCGGCCCGCTGTGAACCGTCCGGAAGGAAACGGCGGGGGCGGCGCCGCCCCGCGCAGGCGCTCGCGACGGCTCGTCGGCGGGCTGCGCGTCCGGCTCGTCGTCGCCTTCGTCGTCGTCGCCCTGATCAGCGCGGTGACAGCGACCGCCCTCGCCTACCGGGACGCCCGCACCGCCGTCCTCCAGCGCGCCCAGAACACGGCGGTGAACGACTTCCGGGAGCGGGTCGGCACGGTGGCCGCCCAGTTCGACATACCCCCCGACCAGCAGTCGCTGTCCCGGTTCGCGGCGAAGGTGTCGGAGGGTGTCGGAGGGAACACCGTGGTCGCCCGCTACCAGGAACTCACCGGGGTCTCCGACTCGCTCGCCGAGACGGAGGACCGGATCACCACCGGGCTGCGCGACGCCGTGCGCACCGGGAACGGAGCGCGGTTCCAGCGGGTGATGTGGCGGGGCGAGCCCTATCTGGCCGTCGGCACGCCCGTGATGTACACCGACGGGGACCGCCGCGCCTCCGGACTGGAGGTCTTCATGATCGCCGATCTGCGGGCCGAGCGCGACGACACCGCGGCCCTGCTCGACTCCGTGCGGGCGGGCATCGTGCCGGTGGTGCTGCTGGCCGCCGTCCTCGCGCTGCTGGCCGCGCGCACGGTCCTGCGTCCGGTACGGAAGCTGGGCCGGGCCACCCGCGAACTCGCGGCCGGGGATCTCGGCAGCCGGGTCGCCGTCACCGGTCACGACGAACTCGCCGACCTGGCGACGACGTTCAACGAGACCGCCGACGCGCTCCAGGCCTCCGACGCGCGACTGCGCGCGCAGGAGGCGAAGGCACGCCGCTTCGTGGCGGACGTGTCGCACGAACTGCGCACGCCCCTCGCCGCGATGACGATGGTGGCGACCGTCCTGGAGGAGGACGCCGACCAGCTGCCGTCGGACGCGGCGCGGGCGGCCCGTACCGTCGGAGCGGAGACGGCACGGCTGTCCCGGCTGGTCGACGACCTGATGGAGATCTCCCGCTTCGACGCCAAGGCGGTCCGGCTGAACGCGGCCGGGACCGGCCTCGCCGACACCGTACGGGCGTCGCTGGCGCTGCGCGGCTGGACGGAGCGGGTGCGGACGCACCTCGACGAGGACATCCGCGCGGTGGTCGACCGGCGCCGTATCGACGTGATCGTCGCCAATCTGGTGGGCAACGCGCTGCGGCACGGCGCTCCGCCGGTGACCGTGACCCTGGGGACAGCGCGTGAGGCGGACGGGGAGTGGGTGACGCTGGAGGTCGCGGACCATGGCCCCGGGCTGCCGCCGGGGGCCCGGGAGCAGGTCTTCGACCGTTTCTACAAGGCGGACACGGCCCGTACGCGAGGCGCGTCCGACGACGGCGGACAGGGCAGCGGCCTCGGTACGGCGATCGCGCTGGAGAACGCGCGGCTGCACGGCGGCACGATCGATGTGGCCGATGGAACGCGCGGCGGCGCCGTGTTCACCCTGCGGCTGCCTCTGCGGCGTACCGGGGAGGCAGCGGAGTGAAGGTGCGGCAGGGTGCCATGGTCGTCGTGCTGGGGCTCGCCCTCATGGGCTGCGGTGTCCAGCCGACCGGAGTGATCGACGCGGGCGAGCCGGCCTCCGGCCCGACGCGCGGGGCGCGGCTCTATTTCGCGTCCGACGGCGGGCTGCGCGGCGTTCCGCTGCTCGACAGGGAGATCAAGAACCTCGGCACGGTGATGAAGCTGCTCTCGGCGGGGCCGTCGCCCTCCGAACAGCGCGACGGACTCACCTCTCTCGTCCAGGAACTCGGCGGCTACACGGTGCGGGGATCGGGCACCCGCGTCACGGTGCACCTGGACGGGCCCTACGCGGCGACGGGGCACGACCAGGGCACGGGGCAGGTGGTGTGCACACTGGCACGCGCCCAGTCCGTGCTGGAACCGAAGGTCAGGGCCGACGACGTGGAAGTCACCCTGCGGCCGTCCGAAGGCGCCGCGCTGGGTCCGTTCCGATGTGCGGAGTTCCTCAACGGCTGAGGCGGGCAGCCCGCTCAGCCGTTCCCCGGGTGCACCGGCGTCCACGGAGCGCCGTCACCGGGCAACGGTCCCCACACCAGCGCGCCGAGGTGAAGCCCGGGAACGGCCTCGGTCATCAACGGGCCGGTGCCCCGGGTGAGGGCTTCGGCCACAGCGCCCAGGAACTCGGCGAGGGAGCCGTACCCCGGAGTGTTGAGCGGTCCGGACGGCGGTTCGCCGTACCCCTGACCGAATGCGGCGAGGCGGCCCCGGGTGTCGACCGCCAGACCGCCCCACGGAGCGAGCGCGTAGTCGGTGACGGCGAACGGCACCCGGTCGCCCCAGAACTCCCCGGCGTCCCCGCCGCATTCCCGGACCCGCCCGATCGCGTCGAGCGGCAGGAGGTGGTGCTGGGCGAGAAACAGGCCCGGTTCGTACTCGTCGGGGTCGCGGTCCCGGGCGGAGGCGTCGACGGTTCCGTCACACACCATCAGCAGCGCCGCCAGGTCCTCGGGCAGTGCCGTCCCCAGCCGGCCTTCGGCCGCGCGGATGCCGGCCTCGGTCGCTCCCGGCCGCAGGGTGGCGTGCGAGGCGGGCGCGTGCACCGCCGTCCAGTCGGTGACGGCGGCCCAGGCGGCCGCGACATCGTTCATCACGTTCTCCCTCGATGCGGGCGGCGGGGCCTGCCGCGTCTCCCTTCCGGCACGCCACCGGTCGGTGTGCGCCCGGGTGGACGGACCGCCGCGGGCGGGGTCCCGGCACCGCCATCGCGGTGCCGGGACTTGAGGAGGGACTCGCGGCAACGAGTCCGCCCCGTCTCCGGAACTGGATTGCCCGCAGTACATCGGAGAGCCCCGCAGCGGAAACGTGCCCGCTGCGGGCGCACCGTCAAAGATCGGGTATCCACGCCGCCAGGTCAACACGGGGACGGGGCTGCGGGAATCCGGCCCCTGACGGGCCCGTGAACTGGGGCGGAACGCTTCCGGCCATGGCCGGAAGGGGCAACAGAGGGCGGGACAGCGCTGCGGCTATCCGCGGGCCTCCCCAAAAGGGACTGCGCAAAGGTGGGACGGATCTGCGGAATCGCGCTCGTCATCACTGCTGCGACCAGGCAGGAAGTCCTGTGAAAGCCGGAGGCGGGGCCGGACCGGAGCAGGGACGCGGACGCGGAATCGGCGCCGAAGGGGTTAGTCCGCCCGCCGGGAATGCTGCAACATCACTACGTACACAGGCGGCGGCAACCGCCTTGCTCAACCCATCTGTTCGCCCGCAGTACACATTCGTCTGGAGAACATTCATGAGCAGCTCCCTTCTCTGCGGCACGTCCGACGCCGTGCCGCCCCGCCCACTCACCGTCCCCGAGGTCGTCGTCCTGATCGTCATCGTCGTCGCCGCCAGCGTTCTCGCGGTCGCCGGGCTCCCGGCCATCAGCGCGACCGTGCTGATCGTGGAGGCGGCGGCCCTGGGCGTCCGGCTGCTGCGCCGGCTGCGGACCGGGGCGACCGCGCCGGGACCGGCGGAGGCCTGACCGTCCATGGGGCGCCGCGAGAACCCGATCGCCCAGTGCGGCAAATCCCTGTTCGCACTGGCGACCTGGCTGCGCGCAGGCCGTGAGGAGGCCGGGCTGACCTATCACCAGCTCGCCGCTCGTACGGACTTCAGCGCCGACACCCTCGCGCGCGCCGCCTCCGGGTGCAGCGTGCCGCAGAACCCGAACGTGGTCACCTCCTACGCCCGGGCCTGCGGCCGCAGCACGAAAGAGGCCGAACGCCTGTGGAAGCACGCCCGCCGTGACGAGGTCCGTGCCCAGGGCGTGCTCACCGGACACCGCGGCGGGGCGCACATCAGTGTGGTCAAGGACTTCGCCGACCTGCACTCCGCCATCGTCGACCTCTACCAGGACGACGGAAGTCCGTCGCTGCGGAGTCTGGACCCCCGCCTCGGCAGTGTGGGACGGCTGCCGCGCAGTACGGCCGGCCGGGTCCTCAAGGGCCGTTCGACGCCCAGCCGTGACTTCGTCCTCGCGTTCGCGGAGGCCTGCGGCGTCCGCAGGGCCGACCTCCCGGAGTGGGGGAAGGCCTGGGACCGCGCGGACGCGGACCGCGGCAGCACACGTGCCCGCCACCGGCGCAAGGACCGTCTCGTCACGCACGACCGCATCACACCGCGGGACCTGCAACTGCTCATGAGCGACCTGGAGTCCTCGGCGCGCAAGGAGCCCGGCCTCAAGCTTCTGGTGAACATCCCCCACCCGAGCAACGGCGCCGGACAGAAGTCGGCCCGTATGACCCGTGAACTCCTCGTCGACCAGGCGCAGCGGCGGGGAGAGCTCGCCTGTCCGCGGTGCCGCCGGCCGTCCTTCGGGTACAACGACTCACGTGGGTGGACCGCCGCGCTCTGCGCCGACTGCGCGCCCGCCCCGGCCTCCGAACCCTCCGCGCCCCACACTCCGGACACCCCGACACTCGTCCTGCGGATCCCCGCAGCGCTTCCTCGTGGCCCGCTTCCCCGCCGGGTGCCTCAGCAGGCCTGGCCCCGTCCGGCCGATCCGGAACCCGCTCCGCCGCAGAACGCGGACGCGATGGCCACGCTCGACGACCCGCCACAGGCGGGGCCGCCCCGACCGCCGGACTGGTTCAGCCCGTCCGCGGGTCCGGGCCGCCCGTACCAGTACTGTCCGTGTCCCGACTGCCAGAACCCCGACCGGCCTGCGGACCGGACGTCCCCGCCCGCGTCGCCGGCTCCGGCCGGGACCGCGCTCACCACCCGTATCCGCATCAACATTCCCGGCAGCCGCCCCATCCCGCCCGTCGTCCTGCGCACGCCTCCCGCGTCCGACGATCAGTGACGGGTTCCGCGCGGGTACCCCCCGCGCGGACAGGCCGGGCGTGGCCGGCGGACCACCGCGACCGGCGGGGGCCGCCGCTCCTCAGGGCCGGGGCCGCACTCGTGCTCAGTCCGGGGCGTCGTACTCCGGCGGGGCGACGGCCAGTTCGGGCCGGTCCCGCCAGTACCGCTCCCCGTGGAGGGCCAGCATCGCCCAGTGCCACGCCTCGTCGTGGAAGACCAGGCCCCGGAACGGGGCGTCGGCCGGCTCGTACGCGTACCGCTCATCGGCGGCCGCCCGGGACTCGGCCGGGGACATGTTCCCGTACCGCCTCATGACCCAGGCGTAGCGCCTGCGTTCATCGCGCAGGTACGCGGTGTACTCCTCCTCGCTCCAGGTCACGCCGTCCACCCTATGCGGCGGCGCCCCCGGCGGGCGCCGGGGCCCTGCCGGGATCCGGGTGGAGCGGAGCGGCGATCAGCGGGAGAGGGACGACGCGCCGTCCGAGCGGCACGAGTCGCTGATCGACAAGGGGCCGGACAGCGCGCCCAGGGGTACCGATGCGCCTGAGACGCGGGGCGGCACCGTCCGTGACGTGTGTGGCGGACCATGGCGCACCGTGCGGAACACACTGCCCGGCCCCTGTCGGTCACCAGCGCAGCGCGGTGAAGTCCACGGGCCGAGGGGCCAGTTCCTGGGTACGTGCGGTCAGCCGGCTCATGCGCTCCGCCATTTCCTCGGCCGGGAGCCGCTTGCGGTCTCCGTGTCCCGGCAGCAGCCACTCGAAGCGGAGGCTGTCCGCGGTTCGCGCCAGCGAGGCGGCCAGCTCCCGGATGGAGTACCAGGTGACGCTGTCCGCCACTTCGATGTCACCGGTCGTACGGGACCAGTAGAAGCTGTCGCCGCTGAAGCAGTACGTCTCGTCCGCGACGTAGAGCACGCTGCCCTCGGTGTGACCCGGCAGCGGGTGGGCCAGCATTCCCTCGGCGATCTCGACGGTGCCGGTGCCCCGGATGATCCGGTCGGCGTCCGGCGCGGCGTCGAGGTCGCCCTCGTGGATCCACAGCCGGGCGCCGAAGTGGTCCGCGTACCGGCGGCCGTGCGCGGCGTGGTCCCGATGGGTCAGCAGGACGTCGGTCACGTCGGCGATGGTGTCGTACCGGGCGGCCAGCGCCGGGCTCCAGCGAGGCGTGTCCACGAGCATCGCCGTACCGGAAGGGCGCCGGACGAGGTAGGAGTTGGCCCCCGCGGTGTGCGTCGAGTTCTGCCCGCACAGGAGGACGGTGTCGTCGAGGGGCAGCGGGAAGGGGTCCAGCGCGGGGTCCAGCCGCTGGGAGGTGTGCCGGATGGAGCGGGTGTGGCAGGCGAACGCGGCGGCGAGTAAGCGGCCGACCTCTTCCTCGCCCTGTGGCTGGCGGTAGATCTCGGACCGTCCGTCGACCTCACGGATCAGGTCCGGTGCGTACTGCCTGGCGACATCACAGTTCGTGCAGCGGTCGTCCACGTACCAGCCTCCGGTCTTCTCCGCTGCTCCGGCGGCTGCTGGGTGGTCGATGTGAGCGTGATCCATGGCTTCCTCAGCTCCTCGCGGTGTGTACGGGCCTGCGATCAAGAGGTATCCCGGGGGCTGCCGGAAGGGGAAGGGGAGCCGGCTCTTGATTTCGGTGGCGAACACGCCTCTCGGAACGGAAGTCCGGCCCTGCCCCGAAGGGGTTCCCGCGTATGTCCGGATGTGACAGAAAGCCGTCATTGCGGCCGCTGACCGTGGGGAGTGACGATGGATGCATGCCCAGCACCCGCCGTATCGTCATCGCCGTCTTCCCCGATGTCGACCTGCTCGATGTCACCGGACCGGCCGAGGTCTTCGCGCTGGCCAACCGGGAGACCGGCGGCCGGGCGGGCTACCGGGTGCGGCTGGCGGGGCGTTCGCGCGGGGAGGTCGCCACCTCGGCCGGTGTGCGGCTGGTCGCCGATCTGTCCTTCGACGAGGTCGGCGGAGTGCTGGACACGCTGCTCGTCCCGGGCGCGGTGGACCTGGGGGCCGACGGCCCGGCGGCCCGGGTCGACCAGGACATCGTGGAGTGGGTGAAGCAGGTCGCGCCGCAGGCCCGCCGGGTGGCGTCGGTATGCGTGGGCGCGCACATCCTCGCCGCGGCCGGACTCCTCGACGGGAAGGCGGCCACGACCCACTGGTCCACCGCCGCCCAGTTGGCCGCCGGCCATCCGGCGGTGACGGTGGACCCCGACCCGATCTTCGTCCGGTCGGGGAACGTCTGGACCGGGGCCGGTATCAGTGCCTGCATGGATCTCGCGCTGGCCCTGGTGGCCGATGACCTGGGTGAGGAGGTTGCGCCGGCGGTCGCCCGGCAGCTGGTGATGTACCTCAAACGGCAGGGCGGGCAGAGCCAGTTCTCGGTCCCGCTGAGCCGGCCGCCTTCCTCCCGCAGGGACATCGACGAGCTGCGGATGTTCATCGCCGACCATCTCGACGGAGATCTGTCGACGGCCGCGCTCTCCGTACGGATGTGCCTGAGCGAGCGGCACTTCGCCCGGGTGTTCCGTCAGGAGACCGGTACCGGTCCGGCCTCGTACGTCGAGGCAGCCCGGGTGGAGGCGGCCCGCCGCCTGCTGGAGAGCACCGACCAGCCGCTGGACCGGGTCGCCGGTGACTGCGGGTTCGGCTCGGTGGAGACCCTGCACCGTTCGCTGCGCAAGCAGATCGGCACCACTCCCGCGGCCTACCGCCGCCGCTTCCGCACCACCACCTGAACCCGGCGGCCCTTCCTTCCTCTCCCCGCACGCACGCACACGGTGCGGCTTCGCCGTGCCCTTCACCCTGTCGCGAAAGGAACCTCTCCCATGCCCTCTCCCATACCTTCTCCCCTGACCGCTTCTCCGACTCTGCGCGATGTGATCGGCCTCGACGGCCGGCTCCCCCGGCTCGGCGACGCCACCCTGATCATGATCGACTTTCAGAACACCTACACCACCGGTGTCATGGCCCTGGACGGCGCGCGTGAGGCCCTTGAGGCCGGTGCCCGGCTGCTGGCCGCCGCCCGCGCCGCCGGCACCCCCGTGATCCACATCGTCAACGACGGCGGCGAGAACACCCCGTACGACATCCGGGCGGAGACCGGTGCCGTCTGCGACGAGGTCGCCCCGGCCCCGGGTGAGCCCGTCGTGGTCAAGCAGTTCCCCGACTCCTTCCACGGCACCGGCCTGGAGAAGATCCTGCGCGAGCAGGGAGCCGGCACCGACCTGGTGCTGGCCGGCTTCATGACGCACATGTGCGTCGCGTTCACCGCTCAGAGCGCCTTCAATCTCGGCTACCGCCCCACCGTTGTCGCCGAGGCCACCGCCACCCGTCCGCTGACCGCCCCGGACGGCACCGTCCTGGCCGCGGCCACCCTCCGGACGGCGGCCCTCACCACCATCAGCGACCTGTTCGGCACCATCGCGGCCACCGTCGACGACCTCACCGCGTAACCGCCCCGGCCGGCCCCGCCGGGGCCGGCCGTACCGACACCGCGCGACAGCAGCCGGTGTCCCCTGTACGGGTACGGCTGTGCCGCAGGTCACCGCACGGAGCGCCGCCCGGACCCGATGCTCGGCAAACAGTCTGCGGGCCGGAGGCGACTCCAGGAGCTGCCCGGCCGGAAGAACCACCGTCACCGGCCTGTACCCGAAGGGTCTGTGGCACTGCATCGCACCGGCCGGGTTCGTGCCGCCGCACGCCCGCAGTCCTCGGCCGCGGTTCGCCGACGGGGTCGGTCCGCGGACGCGTCAGACAAGGACAACCGGTTCGCCGGTCAGTGAGACACCTGCCTCGCGCAGTTCGTCCAGGGCGAGGTGCGTGGTGTCCGGGGCGACGCCCGCCGTGTAGTCGAGCAGGACATGTGCGGCGAATCCGGCTCGTACGGCGTCCAGCGCGGTGGCCTTGACGCAGTGGTCGGTGGCGATGCCGACGATGTCGACAGCGGTGACGTCCCGGACCTTGAGCCAGTCGGCCAGCGATGTGCCGTCCTCGGCCGAACCTTCGAAGCCGCTCTTCGAGGCGGAGTGCGCCCCCTTGTAGAAGACCTCGTCGACAGCCCCGGAGGCGGTGGCGAACCCTGGGTGGAATTCACTTCCTTCGCTGCCGGCCACACAGTGCTCGGGGAACGAATCCCGGAAATCCGGATGCTCGGAGAAGTGGCTGCCAGGGTCGATGTGGTAATCGCGGGTCGCCACCACATGCGCGTACTGATGGCCCGCCGTACGCCGGACAAGCTCCGCGATGGCTCCGGCCCGCTCCGCGCCGCCCCTCACCGGCACGCTCCCGCCCTCACAGAAGTCCTTCTGCACATCCACGACAATCAGCGCACGGCTCATGCCACAGCCTTTCCTCTCGGGTGCCCGTCGCTCCATGCGTCCCCGCTCCTCCCCCGGCGAGCACACGGCTGCCCGTCTTTCACCCGACCGAACCGCCAGCCGGAACGGCCGGGAGAGGAGGACGCACTCGGCTCGGGCAGGGCCCGACAACACGTGGGCTCCTGACGGGCGGCCGGACTCGACCGCTGATCCGCCAGGAGCCCCGCCGCGTCGTCCGGAGAACGACGGGACAGCGGGTCATCCATCCGAAACCCGTTCGCTCAGGTCCTCTGCGAAACGCGTTCGAAAGACGCCGTAGACGATGGCGTCCGGGGACTGGTAGCCCCGGTGTTCCGGGACCGAGACCTCTTGATCCCACTGAGTCACTTCGCCGCCGAGCGGCGACGGGCGCCCCAGATATGCCTGCGCGGCCTCTGCCAGCTCCCACTCACCCGTGACCACCGAGTACCAGAACCGGTGGCCCTGACCGACCACCCACATGCACAGATCCTCGGTGCTGTCCTCGGACCAGACCGCTCCGTCGACGTGTACACCTTGCGAGAAGTCAATCAGTGACTCCGCCGCGTCCAGGTACGCCAGCGCGAACCCCTCAAGAATCTGTCCCGGCTGTGCCGTCAGCCATGCCTCCAGGGCAGACAGACGTGGTCTTGTCGCATCCAGGACCTCCCAGAACCAGTCAGGAACCTGCCCCAATCCCACTCACCTGTCCTCGCCTCCACCGTCACCTTCCGTCCGATCGTAAGAGAGGAGGACGCCCTCGCTGACCACGGCCTCGCTGCTTTCCGCATCTCAACTCCGAGCCGGACAGCGCCGCCTGGTCACCCGTTCTCATGTCGGGCACCGATGGCCGCCCCCGCGGTCACCTTTCCCATGAACACCTGTCAGGGCGTCTGCAAATATCCCACCGGCGCTCTCCGGCGAAAAAGATCCAGTACTCTTCAAAATCTTCAGGAACACCTCTCGCCACAAACGGTTCGCCGTCATTGTCGATCACTTCCGTGAAGATTCCCTCCACATTCCGGTATTCGGCTTCGATGTTCCACTCACAGCTCTCCCCCTCGGTGAGGGCAGAAAACCGCAGCCCCCCGGCACTCTGCCCCGCACCCAGGTCCATCTTGTAATGCTCGAAGTAGGGTTCCCCGTTATTCTCGCCGTCCGGAACCTCCATACGGGCCCGGGTGTCGGATTCGGGCAGCGGGAAATAGACCTGATCGACGCTCGAACTCCCCTGGGGCGGCAGTACGAAGACCGTCACTCCAGGGGCATCGAAACATCGCAGCTTCTTTGCCCGCATATTCGTCACACTCAATCCCGATTTCTTCTCACTGAAGAGCGTCAGCGAGAACATCTCGTCCCCTGAATACAGCACCGCCCCCAGGGATTCCAAATACACCCTCCACGGACGAGTCGAAGGAATACCAGTGTTGTGAATCCCCTGAAGCTTCTTCCTTTCCGTCTCGGTCAGCAATCGATCAAGCACAAGTGTCGGATATTCACCAGGAGCTTCTTTCTTGACCCGGGCGACAAACGGCGGAGTTCTCTCCTCCTCACCCTCCTCCACCTTCTTCTCCGCGGATTTCTGAGCCTTGACCGTCGGCTCAGTGAGCCAGATATTCACAGCAGCGGCCGAGACCAGAGCGACAAGCGCGACCGCGATCCCGTAGAACCAGCGTGCGGCGATCTTCCCCTTCCTTCGTCCGGATTCCACGCCCTCGGGGTCCACCACCTCGAACACGCCGTCAAGAACACCCGGAACAGGGCCCCTGCGGACCCCCGGCACGACCGCCGGAGGACCGCCTCCGGCTCCGTCGGAAGCAGGGGCCGAGTCGCCCGGATCAGGTGCCGGCGGTTCGCCGCCCATCCCCCCGGACACGACGTCCGCCGAACGCCCGGGAGCCTCCGGCCGCACAGGACTCCCCGACCGCTCCGGGGAAGGAGGCGCCGGGCTTGAACCCCCGGCAGGCCGGGGGCCCGTGGGCTCTTCGGGAGTCGGAGCCGTGGAGTCGTACTGCTGCGGCATTCGGTCTCCCCCTGGCACACCGGACTGACGGCTGGGCGTGCCATGTACCCGGCACGCGCCGGAACGACACCTGAGGATCCCCGCGAATCACGACGCGGGCTTCCGGCCGCACGCACAGAGCCCCCTCACCGCGTACGCCACCTGCGGAGAACAGCGCGCGGGGCGGACGGCGGTGCTACGCAGGCAGATCATGGGCGCCTCGGCCCGCCAGGGGTGCGCCCGGCGGCTGCGTGGGGCGCACAGGCGGCACGGGGGCGCTCCGGCGTACCGAACAAAGGCCTCGGCAAAGAGAGTTGGAGTACTGGTAGGAAAGTTTACTGTCAGCTAGCATTCCGGGCGGCGGCTCGGCGCGGTGCCCGGCCCCATGGGCATGACGCGCTCAGTGAGAGCTCTGGCCCGGCCGCCACGACGCAGCTGCCCGCCCGCGCGCACGGGCCGGGACGCGACGTCACGTACCAACGCCCAGCTCTCGCCACCCCCAAAGGCCAGGAGTCCAGGGATGTACCCGAACCGCTCAGTCCTGCCCCAACCACATCGACGCCATACGGTGGGCATGGTCATCGCCGCCGTGCTCCTGCTCGTCATCAGCCTGTTGCTCGCCTACCCCGACCGGGCCGACGCCGCCGCCGATCCCCTCCTCTCCCGAGGAAAGCCGGCCACCGCGTCCTCCAGCGAGGATTCCGCGCTCGGCCCGCAGAACGCCTTCGACGGCGACCCCGCCACCCGCTGGGCAAGCGCCGAGGGCAAGGATCCGCAATGGATCAGTGTCGATCTCGGTGCGGCCGCCGACATCACGCGGGTGGCTCTGACCTGGGAGGACGCATACGCCAAGGCGTACCGGATCGAGGTCTCCAGCGACGGCACCACCTGGACCCGGCTGGCCGAGGAAACGGCCGGGAACGGCGGCACCGACGACTGGCCCACCGTGTCCGGCAAGGGCCGCTACCTTCGCGTCCAGGGCACGGCGCGCGGTACCTCCTACGGCTACTCGCTGTACGAGGTCGAGGTGTACGGCACCTCCGAGGGAACGCCCCCGGAAACCGGTGCGTTCACCGTGGTCGCCGCCGGTGACATCGCCGCGCAGTGCACCGCCTCCGACAGCGACTGCGCCCACCCCAGGACAGCCGCGCTGGCACAGCAGATCAACCCGAAGTTCTATATGACGATGGGCGACAACCAGTACGACGACGCCCGGATCTCCGACTACCGCGCCTACTACGACAAGACCTGGGGAGCCTTCAAGAACAAGACCCGCCCGGTTCCGGGCAACCACGAGACCTATGACCCGGCCGGACCCCTGGTCGGCTACAAGACGTACTTCGGGGCGATCGCGTACCCCCAGGGCAAGAGCTACTACAGCTTCGACGAGGGCAACTGGCACTTCATCGCCCTCGACTCCAACTCCTTCGACCAGAGCGCACAGATCGACTGGCTCAAGGCCGACCTCGCCAAGAACACCAAGGCGTGCATCGCCACCTTCTTCCACCACCCGCTCTACTCCTCCGGCGGGCACGGCAACGACCCGGTCAGCAGGCCGGTATGGAAGATCCTGTACGGGGCGAAGGCCGACCTCGTGCTCAACGGGCACGACCACCACTACGAGCGGTTCGCCCCGCAGAACCCCGACGGGAAGGCGACGGCCGACGGGATCGCCGAGATCATCGGCGGAATGGGCGGCGCCGAGCCGTACCCCATCGAGAACGTCCAGCCCAACAGCCAGAAGCGGATCAGCGGTGAATACGGCGTCCTGAAGCTGGACTTCACCGACTCCGGCTACAGCTGGAACTACGTCGGCACCGACGGGAAGAACAAGGACACCAGCCCGAAGTACACCTGCCACTGATGTACCTGGCGACCACAGGCCGCCGGGACACACCGGCACCGCCCCGCTCCGGCGGGGCGGGCCGGCGCGTCCCCGGCACCGTCCTGGCACTCGGCACGGTCAGCCTCGTCACGGACATCTCCTCCGAGATGGTCACCGCGGTGCTGCCGCTCTACCTCGTCCTCGGACTGGGTCTCTCACCTCTCCAATTCGGCTTCCTGGACGGCTTGTTCAACGGTGCCGCCTCCATCGTCCGGCTGCTCGGCGGGCATGCCGCGGACCGGGGCCACCGGCACAAGCGCGTCGCCGGGCTCGGCTACGCCCTCTCCGCCTGCTCACGGCTCGGACTGCTGCTCGCGGGCGGCGCGACCGCCGGAATCGCGGCTGCCCTCGCCACCGACCGGGTCGGCAAGGCCATCCGTACGGCACCCCGCGACGCGCTCATCACCCTGAGCAGCCGGCCCGAAACACTCGGCCGGTCCTTCGGCGTGCACCGGGCGATGGACACCACGGGGGCCCTGCTCGGTCCGCTCGCCGCGTTCGCGCTGCTCTGGGCGACCGCCGGCGCGTACGACGCGGTGTTCGTCGTCAGCTTCTGCGTCGGCCTGCTCGGGGTACTGCTTCTCGTCCTGTACGTTCCCGGGCAGCCCACGGCACCGTCCTTCGAACCGGCCCCGAAGCCGGCACCCCGCAAGTGGAACGCGTTCGCCGCACTGCGCGATGCCTCGTTCCGGCGGATCCTCGCAGCGGCCGCCCTGCTCGGCGCCGCCACTGTGGGCGATGCCTTCGTCTATCTCCTGCTCCAGCGCAGCCTGGACCTTCCCATCGGCTGGTTCCCGCTGCTGCCGCTCGGCGCGGCGGCGTGCTACCTGCTGCTCGCGGTGCCGGCGGGCCGGATCGGGGACCGGGTCGGCCGACGTCTGCCGTTCCTGTTCGGACACCTGGCGCTGCTCGGCGTGTACGCCACACTCCTCGCCCCGGCCGGTGGCCCGGCGCCGCTTCTCCTCGTCCCGGTCCTCGTCCTGCTCGGCGTCTTCTACGCCACCACCGACGGGGTGCTGATGGCCCTCGCAGGGCCCTCGCTGCCCGCGGACGGCAGGGCGGGCGGACTCGCCCTGCTGCAGACCGGCCAGGCGCTCGCCCGGATGGTCGCCGCGGCCGGCTTCGGCGCCGCGTGGACCCTGTGGGGGCAGCGCCCCGCGCTGTGGGCGGCGCTCTCGCTCCTGGTCGCCGCGCTCGCGGGCGGCTGGGCACTGCTGCCACGCAATCCGTCCGGCTCCCCGGCCCCCGAGGAGCCGGAAGCCCAGATCCCCGAGAGGCGGACCGCATGAGACTCAGGTTCCCGACACCCGCCGGGCCGCTCGGCCCCCGTTCCCGTGTCGCGGTCGTGGCGGCCGCGGTGCTGCTCCTGGGGGGCGGCTCCCTCGGATACGCGCTGCACGCCGAGAACCGGGCGGAGGGTCAGCAGGTGGAGGCCGACGCTTCGTTCGCGCTCGAAGGGCCCGCGCTGTACTTCCGGGACTCGGCCACGGGACGCGTGGCGCACCAGCCCCTCGCCGCATCCCCCGGCACCCGCGCCACCACCCGGGTCCGCAGCACCACCGGGGCCCGCATCACCGGTGGCCCCACCTGCGACCGGTTCTACGCCGCCGGGGACAACGCGCTCTGCCTGCGCGCCAAACCCGGGGTGCTGCCCAAGACGTACGCCGTCGTTCTCGACCGGCAACTGCGTGAGAAACAACGCGTCACCGTGCCGGGTGTACCCACCCGGGCGCGTGTCTCGGCCTCCGGAGCGATGCTGTCCTGGACGGTGTTCGCCACCGGCGACTCGTACGCCACCACCGCCTTCTCCACCCGGACGGCCGTCCTCGACCTGCGTACCGGCTATCTCATCAAGTCCATCGAGGAGATTCCCCTCACCATCGACGGGACCCGCTACCACTCCCCGGACGTCAACTACTGGGGGGTGACGTTCGCCCGCGACGACAACCGCTTCTACGCGACCGTCTCCACCAAGGGCCGCACCTATCTCGTCGAGGGCAACATGAAGGACTGGTCGGCCAAGGCGCTGCGGCAGAACGCCGAGTGCCCCTCCCTGTCGCCCGACAACACCCGGGTCGCCTTCAAGAAGAAGGTGTCCGACGATCCGGCGGCACCCTGGCGGCTGTACGTCCTCGATCTGCGGACCATGCGTGAGACACCGCTCGCCGAGACCCGCAGCGTCGACGACCAGGCGGCCTGGCTGGACGACGACACGGTGGCCTACGCGCTGCCGGGCGCGTCCGCCCGGTCGAGTGACATCTGGGCCGTTCCCGCGGACGGCACCGGGAAGCCCCGGGTGACCGTGGCCGGTGGGTCGTCCCCGGCGGCACTGCGCTGATCCCCGCCCTCACCGCCGCCGGGCGGTGAGGGCGAAGGCCGGGTGGGCACCGGCCCGGGGCCGGGAGGACCCGCGCCGCCGGTTCGACAGCTGAGGGGTGGGATCCAGCGCGTGGGAGTCCGCCGGCGGCGTCGGCGCAACCGCCGTCGTGAGCCCGCCGGGGATCACCGGACAGCCTTTAGGCTTCCGCCTGACACCGGCCTCGACCTCAGGAGCCCACCACCGTGTTCGACCCCGTACCGGAGTACCCGTTCCCCGACAGCCGCCGGCCGGACGAAGCACCCACGCCGCACGCGCTGCTCGCGCCCGTGCTCGGCCTCCTGGGCAGCTGGCACGGCCGGGGGCAGGGCGAGTACCCCACGCTCGCCGAGGACTTCGCCTATGCGCAGGAGGTCACCTTCAGCCACGACGGCCGGCCCTTCCTCCACTACGAGGCCCGTGCGTGGCTGCTGGACGCCGACGACGCGCCCCTGCGCCCGTCGGCCCGGGAGAGCGGCTGGTGGCGGCTCCAGCCCGACGGCCGGGTGGAGGCGCTGATCACCCAGCCCACCGGCATCGCGGAGATCTCGGCCGGCCGCGCAGCCGACGGCACGGTGGATCTCACCACCCACGAGGTGGCCCTCACCCCCACGGCCAAGGAGGTGAACACCACCCGTCGGCGCTACGCGCTGGCCGACGACGGCACGCTGACGTTCGTCCATGACCTCGCGGCGGTCGGCCGGCCGCTGCAGCACCATCTGTCGGCGCACCTCCGGCGCCGGAAGTAGGCCGCAGCGCACTTCGACGGGGGTGGGGGGGCGCCCCGCCGGGGGGGCCCCCCCCCCCCCCCCCGCCGCGGGGGGGGGGGGGGGGGGGGGGCGGCGGGGGCCCGGCGGGGCCCCCCCCCCCACACCCGGGGCGCGCGGGCCCCCGCC
>NZ_JBITUB010000014.1:0-51298 GCF_044542225.1 Streptomyces sp. NPDC079020 | reverse complement strand
GCCCGGGGGGGGGGGGCGGCCCGCGCGGCCCCCCCCGGGCGGCCCCCCCCCCCCCCGGGGGCGCCGCGGCCGCCCGCGGCGGGGGGGGGGGGGGGGGCCCCCCCGGGCGGGCCCCCCCGCCACTGCCCGCCGGTCAGCAGTAGGGCGCCTGGTTGGTCAGCGAGGACGCGAGGCGGGCCCACACCCCGAAGAGCCGGTACAGGACGGGCAGCGACCCCTGCGCCTGGACGGTCCGCGAGTCCGTCGACGTCACCCCGGGGATGCCCTGGAGCATGGAGGCGATCGAGGCCGACTGCCAGCGGACGGTGAGGGTCGCCCGGCCGTCCGCCGTCGCCGGACGGGTCGGCGGCGTGGCGAGACGGGCGGCGACCGCTTCCTCGATGGCCGCCCGTGCCTCGTCCGCCGGGCGCAGCTCCGCGGCGAAACGGTCCTTCGCGTACTTCACGGCCACGGTGGTGACGGAGCCGTCCCACTTCGCCATCTCCTCGCAGGCGCTGTCGTCCCCGGTGAGAACGAGCACGGGAACGCCGATGGCCGCCGCCGTGGCCCGGGCCAGACCGATCTCGCCCACGGGCGCCCCGTCCAGCCACATGTCCTCGATCTCATGTCCCAGGAAGCTGTGGCTGAGCACCCCGAGCGCTCCGGCCCGCGCGTGGTAGCCGACGCAGATCACCGCGTCGTGCTCGGGGCCGAGCCCTTCGAGCATGCCCATGTTCTTGGGCCTTCCCCGGATCAGGCGGACCGCGGGGTGGAGCATCTCGGGCAGCAGGTTCCGCATGGGGCCGTGCGCGTCGTTGACGGTGATGTCGGTGGCTCCGGCCGCGAGGGCACCCCGGACAGCGGCGTTGACGTCCTCCGCCATCATCAGCCGCCCGCGTTCGTAGTCCCGGCCTCCGGGCTGGACGTCCTCGACATCGACCAGCCCGGTGACGCCTTCCATGTCAACGCTGATGTAGATCCGCACAGCACGTTCTCCTCGGGCTCGCTTGCCTGCCGACTCTCCACCGGAGAACGTAGCAAGGGCGTGACCGCGCGGTACGTGTATAAGTCAGCCAACAAGGACGGAGGAAACCTGCCCCGGGGTCACACCGCTTCAGAGAGCCGCGGCCGCCTCGGCCTGCTCCACCCGCGTCGGCTTCAGTGCGGCTCGCGTGATGTTCCGCGCCATGCCGCCGAACACGACGGAGTGAAACGGAAAGACACTCCACCAGTAGGCGTGGCCCAGCAGCCCCCGGGGATGGAACAGCGCACGCTGTCTGTACCGGGCACCGCCCTCCCCGTCCTCCTCCGCGTACAGCTCCAGCCAGGCCAGGCCGGGCAGCCGCATCTCGGCGCGCAACCGGAGCAGATGTCCGGGCTCGATCTCCTCGACGCGCCAGAAGTCCAGTGCGTCGCCCACTCTGAGCCGTCCGGCGTCCCTGCGTCCGCGCCGCAGGCCGACACCGCCCACGACACGGTCGAGCCACCCTCGGACGGCCCAGGCCAGCGGGAAGGAGTACCAGCCGTTGTCGCCTCCGATGCCTTCGATGACACGCCACAGCGCCTCGGGGGACGCGTCGATCCCCGTGTCCCGTTCGTCGGTGTACAGGCTGCCGCCCGCCCAGTCCGGGTCGGTGGGCAGCGGGTCGCTCGGTGCGCCGGGTACGGAGGCCGACGACCACCGCGTGGTCACGTTCGCCTCACGCACCCGTTGCAGTGCGAGGGTGAGCGCCCGCCGGAAGGTGAAGGGCTGCCCCGGGGCGTCGGGCACATACCGCCGGATGTCGTGTTCGGCGCAGACGACCTCGTACTTCAGCGACTCCGCGAGCGGCCGGGCTATCGAGCGGGGCACCGGTGTGACGAGTCCGATCCAGTGGCTGGACAGGCGTGGCGTCAGCATCGGGACGGGCAGGATCAGCCGGGGCCGCAGCCGGGCGACGGAGGCGTACTCCTCCATCATCTCCCGGTACGTCACGATGTCCGGGCCGCCGATGTCGAAGGTGCGGTTCACCTCGGCGGGCATGGCGGCGCTGCCCACCAGGTACCTCAGTACGTCGCGGACGGCGATCGGCTGGATCCTGGTAGACACCCAGCTGGGGGTGACCATGACGGGCAGGCGTTCCGTGAGGTAGCGCAGCATCTCGAAGGAGGCCGAGCCCGAGCCGATGATCACGGCCGCGCGCAGCACCGCGGTCGGCACTCCGGACCCCAGCAGGATGTCGCCGACCTCGGCACGCGAGCGAAGGTGCGGCGAGAGTGCTTCCTGCGGCACGCCGGCGGGGGTGAGGCCGCCCAGGTAGACGAGGCGGGACACGCCGGCGGCACGTGCCTGTTCGGCGAAGTTCCGGGCCGCTTCACGGTCCGTGGCCTCGAAGTCCCGGCCGCTGCCGAGCGCGTGCACCAGGTAGTAGGCGACGTCCACCCCCCGCATGGCCGTACGGAGCGATTCCGGGTCGAGGACGTCACCGCGGACGATGTCGGTCCGGTCCGTCCAGGGGTGGTCGCGCAGCTTCTCGGGGGTCCGCGCGAGGCACCGTACGCGATGCCCGGCGTCGAGCAGCTCGGGGACGAGCCGCCCTCCGATGTAGCCGGTCGCACCCGTCACCAGGCAGTGAAGTCCCGGAGCGGTGTCCTGCTGGTCCATGGTGCCTCCGTGTCTCGCGGTCACCGGCCCTTCCACCGTGCCCGCCCCCGGCCGATTCCGCTTCCGGAACCGTGGGGAACCGCTAGAAGGCTCCCCCGCTGTCCACCCATGTGATGTCCTCGCGTTCCCACGGCTCGACGCGTACGCGGCTCTCGCTCAGCCGCCTGCGGCGTTCCTCGTCGAGGGCGCTCATCACCGGTCGCGGGAGCGCGGCGCAGTGGGTGCGGAAGGGGTCATGGCGCTGCGGCCAGGCGCTCAGCGCGAGCCAGACGAGGGGGACGGCGATCATCAGGCCGGTGATCACGGTGAGGAACAGCGCGAAGAGTATGTCCGCCGGCTCGGCGGCTACCGGTTCGCGCCAGAACGCCAGCTGGACGGCGTAGAAGAAGGACAGCGCGAACGCGGTGGCACACGCCGCGGCGCCCAGGTGGTCCTTCTGCCGGCCTGCCCAGCGGGGCACCGCGGCATCCTGTTCACGGAGGAATGCCTCGCACCGCACGCGCAGTCCGGTGTCCCAGCGGAGCCGGCGCAGAGTGACGGGGGCGCGGGAGCGTACGGCGTCCAGCAGGGCGTCGCAGACCGGATGGCCCGCATCGCCCTCGCCAGTCACCTCCAGCCGCCCGTCGCCGTCGATCCGCAACCGGCCCTGGAGCAGCAGCGCCGCGGCCGCGTGCTCGACGGCGTCATGTCTGTCGCCCGCCGTGGCCGCCGCGTGACAGGGATCGATGTCCACGTCGCCCAGCCGCGCGGCGGCTGCCCGGTCGGCCCTGGCCCGTAGCATCCAGAGGACGGCCAGGACGGTGTACACACCCGCCGCGCTCACCAAAGCGGTTACTGCCAGCTGGAGTTGGGTCACACTCTCCATGATGGCAGCGGCCCCCCGGGCCGGGCCAGAGCCCGGCGGGAGCAGCGGTCGCCCCCGGTTGACCCGTGGCCGGCCCGCACGGACTTCACGTACCCCGGCGTACGCTCCGTCCGCCGTGCCGCACCGGGCGGACCAGCCGCCCGTCCACCATCCCAGCACTCTGTCCCGATGGCGTTCGCGCGACGTGCGGTCAGGGGTGACCATGACGACAGGGCCGGTGAACCGCTCCACCGCTTCCCGCAGTTGCCCGGCCGGATCCAGGACGAGGTGGTTGCCGGGCTCGTCGAGCAGCAGCAGGTGCGGGCCTCGCGCGAACAACAGCACGAACAGCAGACCGAGTTCGAGGCGCCGCAGCCGGCCCGCGGACAGCCGGTCGACCGGAGTGCCGAAGTCCGTGGCCCCGAACGGGCCGGATCCGGTCAGTTCCGCCGCGGCGTCGTCGAGGTGACGCCGCGGCGGGAGCCGTCATTCCGCGCCCGGCGCTCCGAGCATGCCGCGGACCTCTTCGGCGGTGGTCTCCCGCAGCTCCTCGTCGACCAGCAGCCAGCGGGTGATGCCGATGGATTCCAGGAAGGGCAGATCGTGGCCCGCGATCAGGAGTGCGCCCTCGTAGTGGTCGAGCGCGCTCGTCAGCTGCCGCACGCTGGCCATGTCGAGGTTGTTGGTCGGCTCGTCCATCACCACCAGTTGGGGAGCGGGGGCGGCGAGCATCGTCGCCGCGAGCGCCGCTCGGAAGCGCTCCCCTCCCGAGAGGGTGCCCGCCGGCTGTTCGGCGCGAGCTCCCCTGAACAGGAACCGCGCGAGCTGGGAGCGAATGTGGTTGTCGTCGACACCGGGAGCCATCCGCGCCACGTTCGCCGCGACGCTCAGCTCCTCGTCCAGCACGTCCAGGCGCTGCGGAAGGAATCGCAGCGGCACGAAGGTCCTGGCCTCGCCGGCCAGGGGTGCCAGCTCCCCGGTGAGGGTGCGCAGCAGCGTCGTCTTGCCGGCCCCGTTGCGCCCGACCAGGGCGATGCGTTCGGGACCGTGCACCTGGAGGTTGCCGTCCAGCAGCTTGCCGTACCGCGGGCGAAGCTGTTCCAGGGTCAGCACGGTGCGGCCGGCGGGCACGGCCGTACGGGGCAGGCTCACCCTGATCTCGGCATCGTCGTGGATCGCGTCCGCGGCCTCCTCCCTCCGCTCGCGTGCCTCGTGCAGGCGGTCCTCGTGCAGTCCGCGGAGCTTGCCCGCGGACTCCTGCGCGGCCCGCTTGCGCGCACCGGCGAGGATCTTCGGCAGCCGCCGCTCGGCTTCCACCTTGCGGCCCTGCCGCTCACGGCGGGCCAGTTTGATGTGGGACTCCTCCAGTTCCCGCTTCTGCCGCCGTACGTCCGCGTCGGCGGCCCTCAGCATGCGCTCGGCGGCTTCCTGCTGGGTGGCCAGGGCCTCTTCGTACGCCGACCAGCCGCCCCCGTACCAGCTCACGGACCCCGACCGCAGTTCGGCGATGCGGTCCACCCGCTCCAGCAGCTCACGGTCGTGGCTGACGACGACCAGCACACCGGAGCGCCAGGAGTCGACGGCCTCGTACAGCCGGCGCCGTGCGAACAGGTCGAGGTTGTTGGTCGGTTCGTCGAGCAGCAGAACGTCGGGGCGCTCCAGCAGGAGCGCGGCCAGGCCCAGGAGTACGGTCTCGCCGCCGGACATCTCGCCCACGGTCCGGTCCAGCCCGACACCGTCGAGCCCGAGTGAGTCCAGGGTCGCCCGGGCCCGCTCCTCCACGTCCCAGTCGTCGCCGATGACCGCGAAGTGCGCCTCGTCCACGTCTCCCGCCTCGATGGCGCTCAGTGCGGACCGCCGCTCGGCGATGCCCAGGGCCCGGTCGACGCGGAGGGTCGTGTCGAGGGTGATGTTCTGCGGCAGGTAGGCGAGTGTTCCGCCGACCGTCACCGACCCCTGGGAGGGACGCAGCAGGCCCGCCAGGAGGCGCAGCAGGGTGGACTTCCCTGTGCCGTTGGCACCGACGAGGCCGGTGCGTCCCCGGCCGATGCTGACGGAGAACCCGTCGAAGAGGGGAGTGCCGTCCGGCCAGTTGAAGGACAGGCCCGAACAGGTCACGGAGGCGCTGGGCAGGGTGGGGTTGGCCATGGAGATCCTCGCAGTCGCAAGCGTGGTGCACAGGGGGACTTCGTATGCGAGCACCACACGGCGACCGAACCGGGAAAGGAGGGAGTGCGGCCTTCCGAGAAGTCAGGGACGGCTCATGCACCGAGGTCGCATCCACGCGGGGTCACGGGCGGCGGAAATGCCGGCAGCGGCGTGACGGGTGTACGGACTGTGCCGTACCGCGTGATGATCGCGGACCTCAGATGCGCAACGTCCACCTCTATCGGAGACAATGGGACCCCAGCATTATAGCCCCACGCCTCGCGCCGGTGGCAGGCCTTTACGTCCGACGCCGGGCCGGCTCAGAGGTGAAGGCGTGGGTGGAGGTCCTCCTCGGTACGGCTGTCCGGTATCAGGGGCCCGTCCGGTACGGGCCGCTCGCGGCGCACGAGACGTGCGGCCACCACACAGACGACGCCCACCAGGACGAAGCCGTACGCCGGTGTGCTCCCCGAGGGATGGGTCTCGTACACCAGTGCCGCCGACAGCACGGCCAGTACCCGGGCTGTGCGGCCGCGCCATTCGGTGGCGGCGATCACCGTCACGCCCCACAGGAGGTACCAGGGCTGCACCATCGGCGAGAGTGCGACCAGGGCCACCAGGGACAGTCCCAGGGCGTGCACCGCCGTGAGACGCCCGTTCACCGCCTGCCAGGCGAAGTGCAGGATGAGGACGAGTGCAGCCGCCAGGCCCAGGGTCTGCACCGCGCTCTTGACCGGCTCGACGTCGGATCCGATGAGCAGGTGCAGCAGTTCGCCGAGTGCGAGGCCGAGGTCGCTGGTGACCGACAGTGCCGTGTGTATGGAACCCGCGACCCCCTGGCTGCCGAGCCAGCCGAAGCCCGTGCCGCCGAGCAGTGCCGCCGCCGCGGCGACCGCCCCCGCGACCAGACCGGGCCCCAGCAGCCCCTTGGCCACGCGTCGTACCAGGGGCCCGGTCGCCGCCCTGCCCACGAGTACGCCGATGAAGAGCAGCGCCAGCGCCGCCGGGGACTTGACCATCATGGCGAGCCCGACGAGCGCGCTGCCCGCCACCCACCGTCCGCGGGTGGCGAGCACCATGCCCGCGAGCATGAGCCCGATCATCAGCCCGTCGTTGTGTATCCCGCCGACCACATGGATGAGCAGCAGCGGGTTGAGTGCGCCGAGCCACAGGGCGCCGCTCTCGCTCCTGCCGTACTCGCGCGCGAGACGCCGCAGCGCCCAGACGATCAGGACCAGCCCGACCAGGGCGATGAGCCGCATGCCCAGCACTGCGGGAACGATCGTCCCGCCCGTCGCCCAGGTCACGAGCCGCGCGAGGATCAGGAAGAACGGGCCGTACGGTGCGGGCGTGTCGGTCCAGTTCCTCCCGACGCTCGCGGCTGCGTCACCGCCGAGCCCGCCGGGGTCGAGGACCGAGGGTCCGACGCTGTAGACGTCGTGCCCCTCGATGACCATCGCACCCTGGGCAATGTAGCTGTACACATCGGCGCTGTAGAGGGGCGGTGTCAGCACGAGCGGGGCCGCCCACCAGAGGAGGGTGACGAGTGTGTCGCGCACACCGGCCCCGGCCTTGCCGTACTGCCACCAGGCGACGACCAGCAGCGTCAGCCCGGCATAGGCGAGCACGGCTGCCGCCGCGGTCACTCCGGGCCCGTAGGCCTGCCAGATCCCCCACGGGTCACGGGCCGGCAGCGATCCCGCGCCCCAGCCGCCCACGGCGGCGGCCGCGGATCCGATTGCGCCCAGCCGACGGTACCCAACAGCGCTCAATGCCCTCATGACGCGCCAACCTACCGAACCGGCGCGCGGCGAAACACCACAGCTCAACGGGGCAGGGGACGTTCCGGAAGGCTCGACGACCCGATACGGAGGGCCGGTACGTGTTCACGGATGCGGCCGGGAGGCGGACCGGAAGCACCCGGAAGGGAGAACTGGCCCGAGAGGGCCAGGGCGCGGCCGGACCACCGCCCGTAATCCGATCCTCGCGCCGGAACCGGACGTCCGCATCTGGATCTACGGCGCCCTCGGTGGCGCGGCTCCCGGTGAAGGGAGCACGCCCCGGCCCGGCCGTCCCGCCGGCGTCCGGGCGGCCGGCGCGTCTAACGCACGTCGCCCCGCCAGTCCCACCGGTCCGGATCGGCGGCGCGCGGCCCGTACTCCGCCCGCCCGCCGGGACCGTAGGCCCCGATCTCCGTGATCAGCCCCGCACCGTCGCGCAGCGCCGCGTCGCTCCAGCCCGTGACATCCAGGAGCAGTCCGTCCAGCGGACCGCCCACCAGTTCGCGGTACTCGTGGCCGGCCTTCGGTCCGGGGTGCGGGTCGTCGTGGTCCGTGCCGTAGACCCGGCGCTGCCTCATGAGCTCGTCCATGCGGGCAGCATCCCACCGGGCACTGACAACGGCGCGGTGCGTCGGGCCATCCGGCATCCGGCGGTGCCCGGCTTCCGCGGCCGTACCGGATCGCCCTGCGGCGGCCCGTCCCCGACGGCCACCGTCCGAAGTCGCCCCGCACAGGTGCCCGAAATATGATGCAGGGACTAACGCACCGCGGAGCGGCCCATGAACCCGCGTCGGACTCCCCGCTCAGCAAGCGCCGAGGAACTGCTCAACACACTGCAGAGTCTCACCGCCCGCGCTCGGCAGGAAGTGGAACTGCACCAGGCGCGCGTCGAGCTGGCGCAGGCCCTCCAGCGCGAGATGCTGCCCGCGTCGCTGCCGACACTGCCGGGACTGCAGAGCGCCGCCCGCTACGCCCCCGCCCGCCACGGGCTGGACATCGGGGGTGACTGGTACGACGGATTCCCGCTGCCCGACGGAGCGCTCGGCTTCGCGATCGGGGATGTCCAGGGCCACGACGTCGAGGCGGCGGCCTTCATGGGACAGGTACGCATCGCCATGCGCGCGATCGCGGCCACGGCCTCCGACCCCGGCGACGTCATGGCGCGTACGAACGATCTGTTGCTGTCCGTGGACTCCGCTCTGTTCGCGACCTGCACGTTCCTCCGGCTGGACCCGCGCACCTGGGAGCTGCACAGTGCGCGGGCCGGTCATGTGGCGTGCGTATGGGGGACCGTGGACGGACTGTCCGGCATCACCGAGGACCCCGGCGGGCTGCCTCTGGGCATCGAGGCCGGGGAGCACTATCCCGTCACCCGGCGCACGCTCGACACCGCCGGAACCCTCGTACTCCTCACGGACGGCGTGGTCGAGGGCCCGTCGCTGCTGATCGAGGACGGCCTGGACCGGGTGCGCCGGCTGGTCGGGGCCCATTCCGGGGCGAGCGCGGAGGAACTGGCCGACGAGGTACTGGGGGCGGCGGAGTTCACCGGCCACGAGGACGACGCGGCCGTGCTCGTCCTGCGTCATGAGGCCGCCCGCCGGCCGCGGTGACACCTTCCGGGCCGCGCCCGCCGAGCGTGTCACAGCCGCCACCCCGTGAGGCCGGTGTCTGATGACAGGTGTGATCCGCAGCAAGGAAGCCAGACATCGGGCCGTGGCCGTCGCGCAGATACTGGGCGTCGCCGCCGTCTACTACGGGTCGGGACGGCTCGGCCTGCTCAGGGAAGTGGTGGTCCAGGGGGCCATCGTCACTCCGCTCTGGCCGCCCACGGGCGTCGCTCTGGGCGCGTTGCTGATTCTGGGAACGAGGATCTGGCCGGGCATCGCCCTCGGGGCGCTCCTGACGATCACCGCGACCGGTGGATCCGTCACGTTCTCCGGTCTCGGCATCGTGGCGGGCAATACGGTCGCACCGCTGTGCGCGTATCTCATGCTGCGCAGAGTGGACTTCCGGGTCGATCTGGCACGTCTGCGGGACGGCATCATGCTGGTACTCCTCGGCGCGTTCGTGGGCATGCTCATCAGCTCGACCGTGGGCAGCGTGGCGCTGCTGCTCAGCGGCAAACTTCCGGCGAGCAGCTTCTGGCTGGTCTGGTCGTCCTGGTGGGCGGGCGATGCCATGGGGGTGCTGGTGGTCACCCCGCTCCTGCTGGTCCTGCGACGGGCGAGGCTGCCGCGGATGACCGACCGGTGGGTGGAGGCTTCGGTGCTGGCGGTCGTGACGCTGTCGGTCGGCCTGCTGGCGACACGGAGCACGCTGTCGATGATCTATCTGGTGTTTCCGGTGCTCACCTGGGCGGCGTTGCGCTTCCAGCTGCCCGGGAGCGCGCCCTGCGCCTTCCTGGTGTCCGTGCTGGCGATCGTCGCCGGAACCGATGGCGTGGGGCCGTTCGAGGACCACAGCCTGGTGGAGATCATGGTGAACCTGTCACTGTTCAACGGCTGTGTGGCGCTCACCGCGCTGCTGCTGGCCGCGATCGTGGCCGAACACACCAACATCCGCCTCAGGACGGAGCATGCCGTCGAGGAGCTGCAGGCGCTGGTGGAGCAGTTCGCACCGCTGTCGGGGGCTCCGCCTCAGCGGCGGCCCGGCGGCGGCGAGGATCACGGCCCGGACAGCGGGCCGCCCTTCACCGCGTGACGGGCCCGCCGGCCGCGCCGGATCCGCTCAGTACGGCAGCGGACGACCGGACGGGGTCCGCAGATCGAGCGGGGGCGGCCCGGACGGGGGCGGCGGACGGCGGACGATCCTGATGCGGCCCATTGCCACCACCTCCTACTGGTCAACCGGTATCTGCCCACGCAGCCGGTCTTCAACCTTCCGGCGCCCACGACGGCGCCTCAGCCCGGCGTACGCCCCCGGATGCGGGCCGGGCGCCGTGCGGTGACCCTGGATGGGTGGGGGACACAGCGAGGAGGCCCGGCGATGTCCGCACTGGACAAGCTCAAGAGGATGCTCAAGGGGCACGAGGCCCAGGCAGGCAAGGCCGTCGACAAGGGCGGTGACATGGTCGACGACCGGACAAAGGGCAAGTACAGCGGCCAGGTGGACACCGCGCAGGACAAGCTCAAGCAGCAGCTCGGCGACGACCGCGACCAGGACGGGCCGCCCACCCGCTGACCTGCGCCACCGGCCGTGCCCGCGAACGGCTTCACCACGACGGCCGGTGCGGCCGCCGTCCCCGAGAGCGGGAACTTGGGATGGCCCGGCGGATTCTTGTTATTGTCCCGCCCGCACCGCGTCTCCCGGGTGTGGGAAGAGACGGAACAGGACCCCGGAAGAGTGAGCACAGCATGGGCGAGGAACACGGCACGGCGTTGATCACTGCGGCGCGGAGCGGCGACCAACAGGCGCAGGACCGGCTCGTCGCGTCGTATCTGCCGCTGCTCTACAACATCGTCGGCCGCGCGCTGAACGGGCATGCGGACGTCGATGACGTCGTGCAGGAGACCGTGCTGCGCATGCTGCGGGGTCTTCCCGGGCTGCGTGATCCCGGGCGTTTCCGCTCCTGGCTCGTGGCCATAGCCATGAACGAGATACGCGAGCACTGGCGGGAGCAGCGGTCCGGGGCCGTGCCGGCCGATCGTCTGGACGACGCTCACGACAGGCCCGACCCGGGTGCCGATTTCGTCGATGTGACCATCCTCCGGCTCGGTCTGACCGGGCAGCGCCGCCAGGTGGCGGAGGCGACGCGGTGGCTGGACGAGGACGACCGGGCCCTGCTGTCGCTGTGGTGGCTGGAGGCCGCGGGACAGGTGTCCCGGGCCGAGGTCGCCGCCGCTCTGGAGCTCACCCCGCAGCACACGGCGGTCCGGGTCCAGCGGATGAAGGCCCAGCTGGAGACGGCCAGGGTGGTGGTGGGCGCGCTGGGGTCCAACCCGCGTTGCGTGTTGCTGGAGGAGATCGTCGCCGAATGGGACGGGGTACCCTCGGCCCTCTGGCGCAAGCGTCTGGCCCGTCATGCCCGTGGCTGCACCGTCTGCTCGGGGCACGCCTCGCAGCTCGTCCCCGCGGAGGGCCTGCTCGTCGGACTGGCCCTGGTACCTCTGGCGCCGTCCCTCCCGGGAGACGCCCCCGCCCTGCGCACCACGGCCGCCGGACGTCCCGCCGCCGCCCGTAACGCGGCCAGTTCCGCCACCACCGCGGCCGTCCGTCCGTCCCGGCCCGGACGTGCGGAGCGCCGGCGTGGCCTCCGGCGGCGACGGCGCAACACGGTCGTGGCCGCGCTGGTCGCGGTCGCGGCCCTGGGCACCGGTGGCGGCGCCGTACATCTCTACGCGGACGACGCGGACACCGACCGGGACGAGGCGGCGGTCACGGCCGGTGCGCCCGATGCCCCCGCCCGGTCCTCGGCGCCCGCGGCGGCCCCGTCGCGGGCGGCTCCCCCGGCGTCGTCCTCGCCCACCGGTTCACCGTCGCAGACGCCTTCTCCCACCGCCGAGGCCACGGCGAGCAGGAGTGCACGGCCCACACCCGGCACCCCGGCGCCCTCTCGCCGCCCTGCCACTCCGGCGCCGCCCGCCCCGCCCTCCATGTCGCAGCAGGTCACCGATCTCGTCAATGCCGAGCGCGCGAAGGAAGGATGCGGTCCGGTACGCGGAAACGGCCTGATGTCCACGGCAGCGCAGCGGCATTCCGCCGATATGGCGTCCCGCGACTACTTCGCGCACACCTCGCCCGACGGCACCGACCCGGGAGATCGCCTCACCACGGCCGGCTACCGCTGGAGCACGTACGGGGAGAACATCGCGAAGGGCCAGCGCACTCCGGCGGATGTGATGAGTTCGTGGATGGACAGTCCCGGGCACCGGGCCAACATCCTCAACTGTTCGTTCAAGGAGATCGGTGTGGGGATACAGAGCACCGGGAGCGGGCCCGTGTGGACCCAGAACTTCGGCGCCGCCGGATGAGACCTCCCGGCCGGCCGTTCTCCCGGACGGCGGTTCGCTGAGCTGCGGCCGTGATCGCGACAGGCGCGCGCCGGTTCAGCGGGTGAGGACGGTGAGCGCGGTGCAGGCGCCGCTCACGGCGCTCACCGCCACCACGGAAGCCGCCACACAGCGGGCCCGGAGCTGCTCGTAGCGCTCGGTGTACTCGCCGCGCAGCTCGGCGGCCCGGCCGGTGATCCGGGTGAGCGACTCCCGGCAGCCGGCCATCCGTTCCATGAGGTAGACGCGCTCCACGTCCTCGCGCTGCGCCGTGGTGAGCCAGGGCAGTTGTCCGGTCAGGCGACGGGCCTGTCTGCGGGCCTCCTCGATCTCGGCGTTCCACAGCAGATAGCCCTCCAACTGGGCCAGGCCGCGGGCACTGTCCTCATGTGGTTTCACCGGTCCTCCTGTCGTCGGGCTTTCCTGGTCCTGGGCTGCCGCCCTCACGCCTGCTTGTCCCCCGGGGCCACCGTCGTGGAGGCGGCGGGTCTGTTGGCCGCCTCGTCCAGGGCGCGTACGACGGGGTGGTGCAGGTCGAACGCCGGGGATTCGGAACGGATCCGCGGCAGTGTGACGAAGTTGTGCCGCGGCGGCGGGCACGAGGTCGCCCACTCCAGGGAGCGGCCGTAGCCCCACGGGTCGTCGACCTCGATCTTCTTGCCGTACTTGGCCGTCTTCCAGACGTTGTAGAAGAACGGCAGCATCGACAGGCCGAGCAGGAACGAGGAGATCGTGGAGATCGTGTTCAGCGCGGTGAAGCCGTCGGCGGCGAGGTAGTCCGCGTAACGACGCGGCATTCCCTCGGCACCGAGCCAGTGCTGCACCAGGAACGTGCCGTGGAAGCCCACGAACAGCGTCCAGAACGTGATCTTGCCGAGCTGTTCGTCCAGCATCTTGCCGGTGAACTTCGGCCACCAGAAGTGGAATCCGGCGAACATCGCGAAGACCACCGTGCCGAACACCACGTAGTGGAAGTGCGCGACGACGAAATATGAGTCGGAGACCTGGAAGTCCATCGGCGGCGAGGCCAGGATGACGCCGGTCAGGCCACCGAAGAGGAATGTCACAAGAAACCCGATGGACCAGAGCATCGGTGTCTCAAGAGACAGCGACCCCCTCCACATCGTGCCGATCCAGTTGAAGAATTTCACACCGGTCGGCACCGCGATCAGGAAGGTCATGAAAGAGAAGAACGGGAGCAGCACGGCTCCGGTGACGAACATATGGTGCGCCCACACGGTCGCGGAAAGCCCCGCGATGGCGATCGTCGCGGAAATCAGACCGATGTATCCGAAGATCGGTTTACGGCTGAACACCGGAATGATCTCGCTGACGATACCGAAGAACGGCAGGGCGATGATGTACACCTCCGGATGGCCGAAGAACCAGAAGAGGTGCTGCCAGAGCAGCGCGCCGCCGTTGGCCGCTTCGAAGACATGCGCACCGAACTTGCGGTCCGCCTCCAGCACCAGCAGCGCGGCGGCGAGGACCGGGAAGGCCAGCAGGACCAGCACACCGGTCAGCAGGACGTTCCAGACGAAGATCGGCATGCGGAACATCGTCATGCCGGGGGCGCGCAGGCAGATGATCGTGGTGATGAAGTTGACCGAACCGAGGATCGTGCCGAATCCGGAGAACGCCAGACCCATGATCCACATATCGGCGCCGATGCCCGGCGAGCGGACGGCGTCGGTGAGCGGGGAGTAGGCGAACCAGCCGAAGTCCGCGGCACCCTGCGGAGTGAGGAAGCCACCCACCGCGATGGCCGAGCCGAACAGGTACAGCCAGTATGCGAACATGTTCAGCCGCGGGAACGCCACATCGGGCGCACCGATCTGGAGCGGCATGATCCAGTTCGCGAATCCGGCGAAGAGCGGCGTCGCGAACATCAGCAGCATGACGGTGCCGTGCATCGTGAATGACTGATTGAACTGCTCATTTGAAATGATCTGCGTGCCGGGACGGGCCAGTTCGGCGCGCATGAAGAGCGCCATCACTCCGCCGATGCAGAAGAAGGCGAACGACGTGACCAGATAGAGCGTGCCGATCGTCTTGTGGTCGGTGGTGGTCAGCCACTTGATGACGACATTTCCCGGTTCCTCGCGCCGTACCGGCAGTTCATTCTGGTAGGCGGCATCGGCTTCCACCGGTTGAGAGATGTCCCTCGTCGTCACTGCGACGCTCCTTCGGTCGACGGCCCGTTACGGACTCGGCGACCAGAATGGACCCGCGGGGATCGGCGCGGTGGGACATCTCTCCGAGCGCTGCGCGAGCGCCCGCCAAGGACACTCAAATGGCCCATCGGACAGGGCCGCCCGGAAGGGGCGGGCCCGCCCGGCGGATCTCTCCTCAGCGCAGGTCGAAGACGAGGCGCCCGGAGACCTTGCCGCTCAGGACCTCGTCGATCGAGGTGTTGATGTCGCCGAGGCCGCGGGTTTCCCTGACGACTCTCGTACGGCCGAGTCGATGGAGCTGGAACACCTCGGCGAGGTCCTCGCGGGTGCCGACGATGGAGCCGACGACCTTCGTGCCGTTCAGCACCGTGTCGAATACGGGGAGTTCGAGTTTTCCCTCGGCCGGAAGCGCCACCAGCACGAGGGTGCCGCCGCGGCGCAGCGCACCGTAGGCCGCGGCGAACGATTCATTGCTCACGGCCAGGGAGATCGCCGCGTCCGCGCCGCCCAGCCTGCGGGTCTCCTCGGCCACGTCCTGGACGCGGGCGTCGATGACATGGTCGGCGCCCAGTTCCCGGGCGAGCGCCAGCTTCTCGTCGGTGACGTCGACCGCGATGGTCTCGGCGCCGAAGATCCGCGCGTACTGGAGGGCCAGGTGCCCGAGTCCGCCGATCCCGGAGACCAGGGCGCGTGTGCCGGGGCGGGCTCCGGACAGCTTCACCGCCTTGTAGGTGGTGACACCGGCACAGGTCAGGGGCGCGGCATCGAGCGGATCGACGCCGCCGGGGACGGGAACCGCGTAAGTGCCGTGCGCGAGTGCGTACTCGGCATGACTGCCGTCGACCGAGTAGCCGCTGTTCTGCTGCTGGAGGCAGAGTGTCTCCCAGCCGGAGACACAGTGGTCGCAGTGCCCGCACGCCTCACCGAGCCAGGGAATCGCCACCCGGTCCCCCACCGCGAGATGGCCCACCTGGTCCCCGGCCGCCTCCACGATCCCGATGCCCTCGTGGCCCGGGACGAACGGCGGGCTCGGTTTGACGGGCCAGTCCCCCCGGGCCGCGTGGATGTCGGTGTGGCAGAGCCCGGACGTCTCCATCCGCACCAGGACCTGGTGGCCGGCCGGGGTGGGCACCGGCCGGTCCTCGATCACGAGCGGTTCGGCGAAACTGCGGACTACGGCGGCTTTCATGGGGGCACTCCTCCGCTTCGCTCAGGCACGGGAGACACGTCGGAGACGCGGGCATGCTGAGGCATGTTGAACAAAGGCCTCAGGACAGACTATTTCGATCGCCCGGGGTTCGCTTCCCGAGCAATCGGGGGCCTGCCCTCCCGCGGGTGGCCGCACGTGCCCGGCGCGGCGGCTTCCGGCTATCCGGCCGCCCAGTCGCGCATCGCCCGCAGCGAGGAGAAGTCGGCCACGTCCTTGTCCAGCGGATGGTCGGTGTACTGGTGAATGCGCCACGACGCCTCGATACGGGGCTTGCCCGCCGAGACGTAGTCGGCGATCCACAGCCCGTCGCCCGCGTACGAAGTCGTGTCGTGATTCAGCCAGAAGGAACGGTTGCAGTACAGGAGGACGCGGCGACCGGGCCGCAGGCGCTTCACCTCACGGATGAAGCGGTCCTTCTCGGCATTGCTCGCCCGGGTGCCGTCTCCGGTCTCCTCCCAGTCGACAGCGAGCAGATCACCGGCCTTCTCCGGTGCCTTGCTCAGAAAGTACGCCGCCTGGTCCGCCACGTTCCCCGGCCACAGGAAGTGGTAGAAGCCGACGACGCATTCGGCGTCCCGTGCCCGCTTGACCTGTGCGCTCAGAGCCGGATTGACATATGAACGGCCCTCGGTTGCCTTGATGAACACGAAGTCGAGGCCGTCGGTGTCGAAGGACGGCTGATACGCGCTGATGTCGACGCCGTGCAGCATGGGCACTGCCTCCAAGTGGGGCTCTGTGGTTCCGGTTCTTGTCCTGGTATGTGCCCGCGGCGATCCTGTTCCACCCTCGGCATCGGCGGGGAATCCGCTCGGCCGGACACGGAATAGCGCACGCCGGTGCGCAGTTGGTGATGCGACGAGACCACTTCTCATCAGGCAGTCGGCGGCGGAAGGTCGGACCATGAAGATCGGCATCATCGGAGCGGGCAACATCGGCGGCAACCTGACCCGGCGGCTCACCGCGCTCGGACATGAGGTGTCCGTCGCCAATTCCCGTGGCCCGCAGACGCTCACGGCGCTCGCCGAGGAGACCGGCGCCACCCCGGTCGACGTGACCGAGGCCGCGAAGGACGCCCGGATCGTCGTGGTGACCATTCCTCTCAAGGCAGTGCCCGCTCTGCCCTCCGGCGTCCTCGACGGCGCGGCGCCGGAGGCCGTGGTCATCGACACCGGCAACTACTACCCGCAGGAGCGCGACGGCAGGATCGCGGCCATCGAGGACGGTCTGCCCGAGAGCCGCTGGACCGAGCAGCAGATCGGGCACCCGGTGATCAAGGCCTTCAACGGGACGTACGCCCAGGACATCCTGGACCGGGGCCGCCCGCAGGGCAGCAGCGGCCGTCAGGCGCTGCCGGTCGCCGGCGACGACGCCGCGGCGAAGCAGGCCGTGCGCGACCTCATCGACGAGCTCGGCTTCGACACCGTGGACGCGGGCGGTCTGGACGAGTCATGGCGGCAGCAGCCCGGAACCCCCGTCTACGGGAGCCGCGGCGATGCCGATGCCATCGTGAAGCAACTGGCGGAGGCGTCGCCGGAGCGCACCTCTCAGTGGCGTGCCTGACCCCGTCACCGCGGGGAGCCGTGCCGCGCCCCGGCGGCGTCCGGCCCTGGACACGGGCGGGACCGGGGCGGGCACGGTGCCGGGGGTCAGCCGGCCGCACCGTCCTGCGGTGCGTCCTGGTCCGGGGCCAGGCTGTCCATGAAGGAACTCACCGAGAACACCGCGCGGCCGGCGCCGGCGGGACCGTATCCGGGCGGTGAGGACAGGCCGTACTCCTCCATGGTCGACCGGTAGGCGTCCAGCAGCCTGATGTGGTATTCGAGCGGCGCCCCGTCCGGATTGGTCCTGCCGAGCGGGGTGGTGGGCTCGGGGCACCAGGTGGTGAAGCGCGGGGTGATGCCGTGCGACATGAAGAAGCGCAGGCCCTCGGTCGTGGAGTCGATGGCCTCGTCGACCGTCGCGAAGCCGGAGGGCGCGGCCATCTCCACACCGGCGACGAAGTTCGGGATGACGTTGCGCGGGCCGAAGACCTCGGCGGAGTCGAGGATGCGGCGGTGCCATTCGTCGCGCCCGACGTAACGCTCCTTCCCGGGGCAGTACAGCTCGAACAGACGGCGGTCCCACACCTCGTAGTTCGGGTGGTAGATCCGCACTCCGTAGTCGTGGAAGCGCTGCACATCGGCCTTGGGCAGGGCCTGGGCGACGACCTTGCCGATCCAGCGGCCGGGGAAGCGCTCCTCGATGGCCTTGGCGTACTGCCCGTAGAAGTCGGCCTCGTCGCGCCCGCCGAGGTGCGTGGTGATCGCACCGCCGGTGAGCGTGTAGGCGGTGGAGGTCTTCGCCGTGTCGTACCGGTCGATGATGGCGAGGGCCTCCAGGACCTCCTCGACGTCCTTCACCCCGGTGTAGGGGCGCCCTGCGGCCTTGTGCTGGCGCCAGTTGTGGTTGATGTCGCAGTACTGGCACTCCTCCTTGGCGCCGAAGTACTGGCAGACCCGGAAGACGGTGAGGTAGATGAGGTACCCCCACTGGATGGTGGGGGCCACCTCCATCACGGACTTGCCGTTCTCCAGGGTGTGCCGGTAGTAGTCGGGCATCGGGGGCAGACCGACATCGGAGATGCGCCTGCCGTCCAGATAGAGCCCCAGCACTCCGTCCTGGCCGGCCGCCACGCGGTACGGGGAAGCGGGGTTGACCCGCACGGACACCACGGTGCGCCGCAGCCCGTACGGACCACCGGTGAGCACGATCTCCTCGGGCGGACGGCGCAGCGCGGCCGCGCCGAGCTCGGGCAGCGTGCCGTGGTCGAAGGAGAAGATGAAGTACGACTTCGGCTTGACCGCACCGTGCTCGTTGTCGCTGAGCGCGGACTCGTCGAAGGCGACGCCGCCGCGGAGCAGATCCTCCTTGATGACCGCTTCCCGCGGCACGTGGGGGAACCGTTCCATGAGCTGTTCCACCAGACGCGTACGGCCGGAGCCGGTGGGACCGGTACGGGTCGTATCGGTGCCGGTGCCGCCGGTTTCGGTAGGGCTGGGCATGTGCGGGGCTCCTCGGGTCCGGTCCACTGGACGCTGTTGCGCGTACGCCACACTCTCCAACGAACCAGGGCCGCCGACCGTTCGCACCCCCTCGCGTGCCACCGCGCGGCGCCGCCCGGGACCGGACGGAACCACCCGCCGGTACGATCTGGCGCTCCGGGACTCCGGCATCACGGCAGTTCCGGCTCCCCGCGGTGGACCGGGAAGGCCGTGAACGAGGGGTCGCCCTCCGGGTCACCCCCAGTGGGTGGGGCGGGTCAGATGGCCCGGGAGTCCGGTCGCCGCGTTGCCTCTGGCCGCGTTGAGCTGGGTCTGGGTGAGGAACAGGCTGTCCGTGAGGTCGGCACCGGAGAGGTCGGCGTCCCGGAGATCGGCGCCGATGACATCGGCCAGGCGCAGGTCCGCGCCGGAGAGATCGGCCGCGATGAGGTAGGCCCCGCGCAGGTCGGCGCCCCTCAGGTCGGCGCCCTTGAGCCGGGCGCCCATGAGATCGGCGCCCCGGTGGCTGCGCTTCTTACGGCGGGGCGCGGTGGCCCGCACGAGTGTGCTGACGCGCCGGAGCAGGCCGGCGACGCCGTCCCGGTGGGCCGCCACGTCCAGTACGGCCAGGTCCGCGGCGGGGCGGCGGGTATGACGTTCCGTCGCCTCCAGGGCACGCCGGATCTCGGCGCGCAGGGGCTCGGCGGCGGGCAGATCGAGCGCCTCGGTGAGATACCAGAGCAGTTCCTGCAACTGGCGCACCACGGGGAACACCTGGAACATCTGCTGCGCGGTGTCCGGGGCCGACCGCCAGTCCTGGCCGCCGTACGTCTCCTGGGAGACCTTCTGGCCGGCGCCGAAGCAGTCGTACACCGTACAGCCGGAGAAGCCCTTCGGCCTTAGCGCGGTGTGGATGCCGCAGCGGAAGTCGTCCTGAAGATTGGGGCAGGGCTCCCCGGCGTCCTTGCTGATCGCGAAGTCCGCCGATGCGGTCAGGGTCAGCGCGACGCAGCACAGCCCGAAACAGTTCGCGCAGTCCGCGCGCAGCGCGTCCCGTCCGTTGGCGGGTGCGACGCTCGGATCGTTGTCGGACACGGGGTGCGGTTCCTCTGTTCTGAAGTGCGAGGGGGCCGAGTTTAGCGAGATATCACCCGGACGCGCCGCGCTCATGATCAGTTGCCGCCACGTGACCCGTCGTAACGTCCCGTCTCGCCCTGTTTCCCAGGCGAAAGAGCCTTCCTTCATGCATGTACGTCTTCTGACTGCCCCGGAACCCGCCGGTCCGGCCGCCGACCGCGGTGGGAGCCGCCGCCCGCTCACGCGCCGGCTGGTCGTATCCCTGCTGCTCCCCCTGCTGACCGTCATGGGCAGCGCCCTGGCCGCACCCGGCAGCGCACTCGCGTCCCCCGCGGCCGCTCCCTCGCTCTCGCGTGCGGCGGGCCCGTCGCTCGTTCCGGCCCATGCGGCCGGTCCGTCGTTCGCCCCCTCCCGCGCGGCCGTACTTGAGGCCCCGTGCACCAGCGACGATCCGGTCGTCTGCGCGATCCGGGAGATGACTCCTGAGGAGAAGGCGCAGGCCCGTGAGGTCCGCGTGCGGTACCACCTGCTGCTGGACCGGATGAAGGCGGTCGAGCAGCGGATGCGCGACGAGGGCCGTTCGGACGAGGAGATCGCCCGGGTCCTGGTCGACATGCGCAACGAGGCCAAGGACATCACGCGGGCCGGGATGTCGCCCGAGGCGGTCGCCATGCTGGAGGCGCGCAACATCGCCAAGTACGGCAATCCGCTGGGCCCGACAGCCGATCAGCTGTTCGCCAGGTACGGCAGCTGGTCCGAGGTCATCGACGCGGCGACCCGCAGCAACGCCGCTGTCGACCGGGAACTGGGGCTGGAGCCGCGGCACTGATGTCTCCCGCCGTGCTTCAGGACTACGACCACTACGGCAGGCTCTGGGTCCTGGACCCTCCCTCCGGGCACCTCTCCCCCGGCCCTGCCGACGCCTTCGCGCAACCTGCCGGTGAGCGGCTGTGCCACGGCTTCGTTCATGTCCTGTCGCACGGCGCCGGCGGCTGTGCCGCCCTGTACGCCGAGTCCTCGGTGCTCTGGTTCCAGTACGGCGGCCGCCGGTGGAACGGCGACGATGTCTCCGTCCGCTGCGGTCCACGGCCCGACGGAAGCCGGCTGCTCACCGTCACCGGCCCCGGCGCGGCACCGTGGGAGGCAGAGGTCCCCGCGCCGGACCGGGGGCCGTTCGACCCGGCGTACGACTGGACCGACACGCTGGCGGACGACTTCTTCCTGTGGGTGGCCGAGCAGCTCTCCGACGCCCGGCACCGCAGCGTCCTGCGTGAGCACTATCTGCGGGGCTTCACCCCGGTGTGACACGGGAGTTCCGCCCGGATCGGCGGCCGGCCGGGCGTGAACGGCCGGCCGCCCCCCTGGTACGGCTTCGGCGTTGTCAGTGGCCCGGCGCACACTGGAGCGCAGTGCGGTACGGGAGAAGGGGAGTGGGATGAGCGCCGAGGAGGAGACCGGGTTCGAACCGGCCACCGGGGACGGCCCGCCGCTCCCGGGGGGCGGATGACGGGGCCGGCGGTTCCCGGCGGGCGGCGGAGGCGCGGGCCGCTTCGGTGCGGACCGCGTTCGAGGGGCTGCTCCAGATCCGCAGGCTGACCAACACCGGGCAGGCGGACCCGGAGGGGGTGCCCGCGGCATGGGAGCTCCATCGGCCGGTCCGGGCCGTCGCGCTGGCCCTGGAGGCCTCCGGAGCGGCCCCTTCCGCCCTCGACGCCTCCGGCCGGCGCACGGCGGCCGGCTATCGCGTGCTGGAGGGCGAATCCCCGGGCACGGTACGGGTGGAGTGGGCCGGTCCGCCCGGCAGCGGGGCCGCCCACGAGGAGGAGGACGCGCTGCCCCGGTGCGCCGACGCGCTGCGAGGGCTCGGCTGGACGGCGCTGCTCTACCGCGGACCCCGGCGACGCAGATTCCTCGAAGTGGAGCCGCCCGTCGGCGGTCCGCGCACGGGAGGCGACTGACACCGGCCGGCCGGGGAGCGGAAGGCGGTCCGCGGGGCATTGTCAGACCCATGAGGGATGCTAGCCGGTCCGACACCTCTGACCAGGAGATGCTGTGATGGACAAAGACGAACTCGCCGCTGCCCAGGCGTATGTCCGGTTACTGGAAGCCACCCGGGCCGCTCTCTCCGATCCGGACGACATGCCTCTCTACCTGGCGTTGCTGACGTCTCCGATGGAGGAGGCGGACCAGGCGCTCGGCGGTGCGGGGCTGTCCGGCAACGAGGACAGGCTCTTCGCTCTCGTACGGGCCCTGCGGCCGAGCCTGTCCGGCAACGGCCACTGACCGGCGCCCCGGCTCGGGCCGAGGCGCTGACGGCACACAGCGTCAGGGACCGCCGGCAAGCACGTCAGGCGCTGTCCGTACCCGCGTCCACGGCGAGTCCGAGCTCCTGCTCGTCCGGGCCGAGCGGCGCGAAGAAGCGGGCGACGTCGCGGTCGGAGACCTCGGCGAGGGCGGCCGGCTTCCACTGCGGATTCCGGTCCTTGTCGATGATCTGGGCGCGTACCCCCTCCACGAAGTCGGGCTGCTCGAAAGCCCGGCTGGAGACCCGGAACTCCTGGTCGAGCGCTGCCTCCAGGCTGTCGAGCGCGCGCGCCCGGCGTATGGCGGCGAGGGTGACCTTGAGTGCGGTGGGCGACTTCGTCAGGAGCGTCGCTGCCGTCTCCCGCGCCTCCGGCACACCGCTGCCGTACAGCCGTTCGAGGATGCCCTCGACTGTTTCCGCGGCGTAGCAGGCATCGATCCAATGGCGCGCGGACGCGAGCTCGCCGCCGGGCGCTTCGGACGTGTGCCGCCGCACCGTCCGTGCGACCTCGTCGGGCGTGGCGCTCGTGGCGAGGGCCGCGCCGAGTTCCGGCAGGTGCTCCGACCGTACGAAATGGTCGGCGAGACCGCACAGCAGGGCGTCGGCGGCGCCGACACTCCGGCCGGTCAGCGCCAGATGTGTGCCCAGTTCCCCGGGAGCGGCGGCCAGAAGGTGGGTGCCCCCGACGTCGGGCACGAATCCGATACCGGTCTCGGGCATGGCGACCCGTGAACGTTCCGTGACGACGCGGATGCCGCCATGAGCCGATACACCCACGCCGCCGCCCATCACGATGCCGTCCATGAGCGCGACGTACGGCTTGCGGAACCGGGCGATCCGGGCGTTGAGGCGGTACTCGTCGCGCCAGAACTCCAAGGAGGACCGGCCCCCGGCGCGTGCGTCGTCGTGCAGGGAGCGGATGTCACCGCCCGCGCACAGACCGCGCTCCCCCGCCCCGCCGATCACCACCGAGGTGACCTCGTCCGCACACTCGGCACCGGCGAGCGCCGCATCGATGAACCGGACCATGGTGTGGGTCAGCGCGTTGAGGGCCCGTGGCCGGTTCAGCGTGATGTACAGGGCGTGGCCCTGGGTGTGCAGCAGGACGGGGCCGTCATCGTTCATGTGTGCACTCCGGGTGGGTGGGCCTGTGAACCTGTGGGCGGACCGTCCGCCGTTCGTGGACGATCATCCCTGCCCATTGTGCGACGAGCCGGTGACGGGGTGGGAGAGGGGGGTCGGCAGGGCCCCGGAGCGTGGGCGGGACGCGGTGGAGGCGGGGGCCGGGGGAGCTCTGCCGGGTGATCCGCTGTGGCAGTCCCGCCGGACCGGCTCGACAATTGAGTCCTGAGGGCCGCGCCGTCCAGCAGCCCCGGCCGGGCGATCTCCGGAGGGGGTATGACCGACCACGAGCAGCGCCAAGACGCCGACGCCCAGCCGCTCAGCCGGGTCGTCCGGAGACACAACGGCGGGCTCGGGACCGCGGAGCGCCTGGCCCTGAACCGGACCGGCAGCTTCGAGTGGGATCTGGACGCCCGGACACTGGACATCGACGATGCGGGGCTGATGGTGTTCGGCGTCGATCCCGGCACGTTCGACGCGGACCGGCACATGGTGATGGACCGGCTCGAACCGGCGGAACGGGACCGTCTGAATGACACGATCGACGAGGCCATCAGCAGCGGCAGCAGCTCCTGCAGTATCCATTTCCGGGTTTCGCTCGACGACGGAAGCAGCCAGTGGACGCACCTCCAGGCCCGGATCCTGCGGTCGGCGGACGGACAGTCCCACCGGCTGGTCGGAATCGTGCGGGACGCGACAATCGAGGCCGCCCATTCGGCCTTCGTCCTGGACCTGGAGAAACAGCGCCAGCGCCAGACCAACATAGTTGAACGCACGACAAGTGCTATGTCCCGTGCCGTGACCGTGGACGATGTGACAGCGGCGCTCACCGGACCGGGCGGACTGGCCAGGGTCGGCGCCGACGGGCTGGCGCTCGGGCTGGTGGAGAATTCCTCGCTCAACATCATCGCGCTGACCGGTGAGTCCCTGGACGTACTCGACGAACTCGACTCCGGCGATCTCAACCGCGAGATGCCACTGGCGGACGCCATTCTCAGCGGCCAGCCCCGCTTCATCACCTCGCTGGCCTCCCTGGCCCGGCGGTATCCCGTACTGGAGCCGCACATCGGACGACTGGAGTTCAGCGCCGTTGCCTGTCTGCCGCTGGTTGCCCAGGCCCGTCCGATCGGCGGGCTCGCCCTGTTCTACCGGGAGCGCACGGTCTTCAATCCGGACGAACGGCTTCTGTGCCTGGGACTCGCCGCGATCGTGGCCCAGTCTCTCCAGCGGGCAACGCTGTTCGACGAGGAACGCAAGTTCGCCACCGACCTGCAGGCGGCCATGCTCCCGCGGCGCGTCCAGGCCGTCGAGGGCGGAGAGATCGCGGTGCGCTACCACGCGGCGTGGAGCGGACGGCAGGTCGGCGGCGACTGGTACGACGTGGTCGCCCTGCCCAACAACCGCTTCGGCATCGTCGTCGGCGACGTGCAGGGCCACGACACACACGCGGCCGCCATCATGGGGCAGTTGCGCATCGCTCTGCGCGCCTACGCGGGCGAGGGGCACGCGCCGGCCACCGTCCTGGTGCGCGCCTCCCGTTTTCTCGCCGAGCTGGACACCGACCGCTTCGCCACGTGCACCTACGCCCAGATCGATCTGGTGTCGGGCTCGGTGCGCGTGGTCCGGGCCGGGCACTTCGGCCCGCTGATCCGGCACACGGACGGCCGGGTCGGCAGTCCCCAGGTACGCGGTGGCCTGCCCCTGGGAATCTCCACGGACTTCCAGGACGAGGAGTTCCCCGAGACCCGGATCGATCTGGTGCCCGGTGAAACCCTGGTGCTCTTCACCGACGGGCTGGTGGAGGAGCCCGGGAACGACATCGACGCGGGTGTGGCGACGCTTTCGCACGAGCTCAGCGCCGGACCGGCGGGCGCCGAGGAACTGGCCGACCATCTCTCGGACCGGCTGTGGGAACGGTGGGGCTCGGGGGACGATGTGGCACTGCTGGTACTGCGCCGAAGCCCCGACGTGGGGTCGTCGCTCGCGCCCCGGCTGCATCAGTACATCCACCAGGCGGACCCGGAGGGGCTCTCGGACGCCCGCGCCTTCGTCCGGCAGGCGCTGGCCGACTGGGGCATGGCCGAGCTGGCGGACGATGCCGAACTGGTCACCGGTGAACTGCTGGTGAACGTGCTCCTCCACACGGAGGGCAAAGGCGTGCTCTCCCTGGAGGTGCTGCCCGAACCAGTACGGCGCGTACGGCTGTCGGTCCAGGACCGGTCGAGCGTGTGGCCCCGCCGACGGACCCCGGGGGAAACGTCGACATCGGGCCGTGGACTGCTCCTGCTCGACGCCATCGCGACCCGGTGGGGGATCGAACCCCGCGGTGAGGGCAAGGCCGTCTGGTGCGAGATCGGCCCGGACCCCGGGCCCGCCGCGGCACCCCCGTCCACGGACGGGGCGGGCTCCGGAGCGCCCTGAGAGCTGCCGCGCCGGCACCGGTACGACGGTGAGGGGCGTGCCGCACCACCGGAAGTGATGCGGCACGCCCCTCGGCGGCCGTCCTCACACGCTCATCAGCTCGGTCCCACAGAACACGGGGTGCGGCCCGTGGGCCCTGCGTGCCGGACGGGCAGCATCAGCTCTGGGCGGTACGGCGCTTGCGGACGGCCCACAGGATGCCGCCGCCGGCGAGCAGAACCGCGACGGCGGCGCCACCGATGACCGGCGTGGCGGACGACGAGCCGGTCTCGGCCAGGTCCGGCGAGCCGGGGCTCGGCGCGGGCACGGCGGGCGCGGACTCCGAGGGCTTCTCGCTCGGGGTGGAGCTCGGCTCGGGAGTCGACGTGACCGGGGGCTCCGTCGGCTTCGTCTCACTGGGTGTGGGCTTCGGCGTCTCGTCCTCGCACACCGGGGCCGTCTCGGTCAGGTCTCGCGAGAACTTACCGCCCTCGCCGCCGTCCTTGACGATCAGTCGGACGGTCACTTCCTTGTCGTGCGCAGGCAGCGTGAGCTTCTTGTGGAACTCCCGCCCGAACGTCTCCGTCGGGAGCAGGTCCTTGCCGTCCACCGTCACCGTCACCGTGTTGGCGACACTGCTCGTGTAGTTGGTGAGGTCGACGCTCACATCGGAACAGGTCACGACCCAGGTGGGGGTGTGAGCTGCGGCCGGACCTGCGGAGATGACTCCGCCGGTCAGACCGACGACCGCAGCGGCCACGAGTGCTCCCGCGCCACGCCACGATCTCCTGGGTATGGTCATGGATTCTTCCTCCAGATGAATCTCTCATCGCCCGAATGGCGGTGGGGCGCACAGTACTGCCATCGGCACCGGGCGACGCACACACCCCGCGTATCACGGGACAGCTCAACTGATCCCAAACCTCCGCTACTTGCCACAAGACGGACATGAACCTCGGCGGAACACCTGGCCGCGGTGGCGCGATGAGAGAATGGGCCGTGCACGCGAACGGTGTCAGAGCGCCTTGTGCATGATGTGCAGCCCGACGTACCCCTCGGTCGGATGATTGAAGCCCTTCGGCAGCGTCCCCAGCACCTCGAAGCCGAGCGACCGGTACAGCTTGACGGCATGTGTGTTCGTCTCGACCACCGCGTTGAACTGCATGGCCCGGAAGCCCGACGTACGGGCCCACTCCACGGAGTACTCGCACAGAGCCCGTCCCACGCCCCGCCCGGAGTGGGCGGGGTCGACCATGTACGTGCCGCTGGCGATGTGTGAACCGTTGCCCATATGGTTCCGGTTCATCTTCGCCGTACCCAGCACCGTCCCGGCGTCGTCGACCGCGACGACCGTACGGTTGGGCGCCGCGAGGAACCACCAGTCCTTCGCGTCGTCCTCGCCGAGCTGGAGCGGGTAGGTGAGCGTCTCGCCTGCGGCGACGATGGTGTGGAAGAAGGGCCAGATGGCGGGCCAGTCCTCAGCGGTTGCTTCCCTGATCAACATGCGGCTCAGCATGCCTGTGCGGGGCTGCCGTCCGCCAGCGCTTATCGGGCCCCCGCCGTCGCCACCCCAGCCGGGCGAGGAGCCCCCGTGCGGACGCGGGCATGCGCCGGAGGGAGGGCGGATGCGCGGCAACGGATACGGCGCGGGGGAGATCGCCGCCGGATGCACCGAAGGAGCCTGCGGACGGCTCTTCGGCCACGCCCTCGCACCGCCCCCGGAAGGAGCCTTCGGACGAGGCAGGACGCACGAAGCCCGGGGCGGGCCCGGGGCGGGAATCGGGCCCGGGGCGAGACGCACGGGCAGGAACGGGGCGGGATGCCGGCCCGGGTCGGGGGGCCGGCATGGACGGACCGGCATCCCGCGCGGGCCGCCACGGCAGAACCACCGCCCCCTCAGGGGTGGAATGCCTGCCCTGTCCGGGCGGCGGCCCGTCCGGCAAGGCCATGGGCGGAACCCGCTCCTCACCGGGGCGCGGCGCGGCCCGGTACTCGCGGGCCCGGTCCAGCTCCAGGTTGAGCCCGACCCGCCGCCACAGGATCTCGTCGGGATCGTCCGCCAGCATCAGCTCCCCCATGACCTCCCTGGCGGACACGGATCCCGGCCGGCCGAACACGGGCTCCGGCCGGACCCTGGCCAGGTAGGCCCGCTCGTAGGGATCGTCCACCACCTCGGCGAGCTGGACGGGATCCAACGCGGACGCCTGCACGGCGGCCCTCGCCCATGCGTCCGCCGTGCGGTCGAGCAGCCTGTCGATCCGCTGCGACCGCCAGTTCCGGGCGCGCCAGTCGGCTCCGGCTTCCAGCATCGTCCGCATGCCCGCAGGGCTCGTACCGGCGAGCAGCGCGGGCTCGCGGGTGGCGAACGCGGCCAGTTCGTCGGCGAGGTAGAGCCAGACCACCGCCCGGTAGCGGTTGAGATAGAACGTGACGGGGGCGAAGCAACCCGCCCGTGCGAGCCTGGTGAACCGGGCCGGGCTGATGGCGAGCAGCGCCGCCCCTTCCGCGGTGCCCACCGTGCGTACGCGCTCCCCGAGGGCGTCGGGGAATCCCGGCTGTGCCCGCAGCCGCTCGATCTCGTCCTTGCCGACCCGTGGGCGCCCGCCGCCCGGTGCGGTGGTCATGGCGATCAGCCCCAGATGCACCGCGAGCTCGAACTCCCCGCGTTTCACGCCCAGTTCCTGTGCGGCCCGGCCCGCGGCGACCGTGACCGCCGGGTCATTGCCCTCCTGCCCGCGCGCTTCCTCTTCGTACGCGCGGGTGACGTCCGTAACGGTCATGCCCAGTCCTCCCCCGTGAGGTTCGAATACTCTCCGTAATCACGGTAGCCCGGAGGAGGCTGCTGCCGCGAGGCCTGTGGACAACTCCCGAGGCCCGGAGAAAAATGCAGGTCAGGGGCGGTCGTTATCGGTGTCGCCGCCCTGACGGACCGCGACACCGAGGTGTTCGCCGACCCGGTTCACGAGCAACGTCATCTCGTAGGCGACCTGGCCGACATCCGCCTCGGCCGCGGTGAGCACGCACAGACAGCTGCCGTCGCCCGCGGCCGTCACGAAGAGCAGCGCCTCGTCGAACTCGACCATCGTCTGCCGGGCCCGGCCGGCCCTGAAGTGCCGTCCCGATCCGCGGGCCAGGCTGTGCAGGCCGGAGGAGACCGCCGCCAGATGCTCCGCGTCCTCGCGCGCCAGTCCGGTGCTCGCCCCGGTCACCAGACCGTCGTTCGACAGCACCAGTGCGTGCCGTATGTGTTCCACCCTGCTGGTGAGATCGTCAAGGAGCCAGTCAAGTCCCCGGTCCAGCGCCATGTGCTCGTCCTCCCCGCTCATACGTTCCCCGTTCCCCGCTCGCGCGTAAGCCTTGCGTACGGCTCCCGTACGGGCAAGCGCCCCCTTCCCCGGGGCGTCGCTTCGCGCCACGCGAAACTTCGTCCGAGGATGGGGCCATGGCACACCACATGACCGATGAAGAGCGGCGGGCCTTCCTCTCCGAGGGCACCCGTACCGCCAAGGTGTCGACCGTCCGGGCCGACGGCAGTCCGCACATCGCCCCCGTCTGGTTCCTGCTCGACGGCGACGACCTGGTGTTCAACACCGGCAAGGAGACCGTGAAGGGCCGCAATCTCGCGCGTGATGCCCGTGTGGCCGTGTGCGTCGACGACGACCGGCCTCCCTTCGCCTTCGCCGTGCTTCATGGGCGCGCCGGACTGAGTGAGGACCCTGATCAGCTCAGGCGCTGGGCGACGCGCATCGCGGCCCGGTACGTGGGCGAGGATGCGGCCGAGGAATTCGGGAGGCGCAATGGCGTACCCGGTGAGCTGATCGTGCGTGTCCATGTGGACAAGGTGCTCGCCATGGCCGCGGTGGCGGACTGAGTGCGCCCGCCGGGCCCGCGAGCCGCAGCTCACCAAGGCCCGCTCCCCGGGATGCCGGCATGGCCCGCTTGGACAGTGATGGCCGTAGTCGACTTCAGAGTGATTGTTTTTGGGCCATGATCGCCCTACCGCGATCGAATGATGAGCGTCCATCGCCCACATTCGGTCCTCTTTCGATTCGGAAGGGGACCGGATCGTCCAATGAGCGAGCAGGCCGCGCCCTCTACACTGGCCGTTTCGGGTGACTGGCCCCTGTCGGTGCAGGGAACGCGTGCGGCGATGGATACGCGCGGGCGGCCCCGTGGACGGAGAGGTCAAGCGTGTCGACAGGTTCCGGCGGCGGTTTCGATGATCCGCCCGCGGAAGTACTGGCCGAGGCGGCTGCCGCGTTCGGGCTCCTGGCGTCGCCCGCCCGGCTGCACATCGTGTGGGCGCTGTCCCAGGGCGAGAGCGATGTGACCGGGCTCGCCGAGCGGGTGGGCGGCACGCTGCCCTCGGTGAGCCAGCATCTGACGAAGCTGAAATTGGCCGGACTCGTACGCTCGCGCCGCGAGGGGCGGCGTCAGGTCTACCTGGTCGACGATCCGGGTGTCGTGAGCGTGGTACTGCTGATGGTCGGCCAGCTGGCGGAAGAGGCGGGGCACCCGGCAGCGCGCCCCGTCCGCCTGCGTGAGCTCGGTGCCTGACACCACCTCAGCCGCCGGATCGGGACGCGAGGACCTGGACGAGGCCCCGGCCAGGGTGATTCCCCTGATGGCGGCCCACCACCGCGGTGCGGGCTCCGCCGTCGGCGGCCGCGGTTCCGCGACGGACGAGCCCGCCGACATCACGGATGACGGCGCCGGCGCTGCCGGAACCGGGCTCACCCCGCTCCAGGTGCTGCGCTCGCTGGACAGCGGACCGCGCGGGCTGCTGGAGACCCGGGCCGAGGAGCGCCTGGCGCGGCTCGGTGAGAACGTCCTTCCCGCCTGGCGTCCGATGTCCTGGCCCCGGCGCTTCCTGGGCAGCCTCCGCGACCCGTTCACCTCGGTGCTGCTCTGCCTGGGGCTGGTGTCCGCTCTCGTGACAGCGTGGGGAACGGCCTGCGTCATCCTGGTCCTCGTCCTGGTCAGCTGCTTGCTGCGCTCGGGCGAGGAACACCGCGCCGATCGCTCGACGGCCGCGCTGAGAGAGCTGGTCGCGACCACGGCGACCGTGTTGCGCCGTACGTCGGCCGATGCCTCACCCCGTGCCCGTGAGGTTCCGGTGGCCGACCTGGTGCCGGGCGATGTGATCCGGCTCGGTCCGGGAGACCTCGTGCCCGCCGATGTGCGGCTGTTGCGCGCGAGCGGCCTCACCGTGCATCAGTCCGCGCTCACCGGGGAGTCCGCGCCGGTGCCGAAGCACCCCGTCGAGTCTCCGGAACCACCCGGGTCCTCCTCCGGCCCGTTCACCCAGCCGCACCTCTGTTTCCAGGGCAGCAGTGTGACCTCCGGCAGCGGTACGGCGGTGGTGACCGCGACCGGCGGGGACACCCTCTTCGCCGCCGCTCACGACGGTCGCGCCCGCCGCCGGGGCACCAGCGCCTTCGACCGGTCGGTACAGGGGATCTCCTGGACCCTGATCCGCTTCATGCTGCTGACACCGCCCCTGGTCCTCATGGCCAACGCGGCGCTGCGCGGCCGGGGCCTGGAGACCCTGCCGTTCGCCGTCGCCGTGGCCGTGGGCCTGACCCCCGAGATGCTGCCCGTCATCGTCACAACGGCGCTGGCCCGGGGCGCCACCCGGCTCGCCCGCACGAGCGGCGTCATCGTGAAGCGACTGCCCGCGCTGCACGATCTCGGAGCGGTCGATGTCCTGTGTCTGGACAAGACAGGCACCCTGACCGAGGACCGGCCGGTCGTCGAGGGTTCGGTGGACGGGACCGGGCGGCCGGATCCGGAGGCATTGCGCTGGGCCGCGGTCGGCGCGCTGTGGACTCTGGAGCTCGCCGAACTGCCGGCTCCCGACGCACTGGACGAGGCGGTTCTCGACGCGGCGCAGGACGACGAGGAGTGCGGGGGCGCGGGCTCGCCGCTGTCCGTGTACGACGGAGTGGCGGCGTTGCCGTTCGATCCGGTACGTCGGCTCGCCACCGCCGTGGTCCGGCGGCCCGGCCGCCCCGGCATCCACACACTGGTCACGAAAGGCGCGGTCGAGGCCGTGCTCGACCGCTGCGTGCTGGTGGAACAGGAACGGGAGCGGCTGCTCGCCCTCGCCGCCCGGGAGGCGGAGCGCGGGCTACGCCTGCTCGCCGTGGCGCGGGCCGACCGTCCGGCACGGACCGGCGCCTACGCCCCGGCCGACGAGCGGGGGCTGACGTTCCTCGGCCTGGTCACCCTCCGGGACCTCCCGGCTCCCAGCGCCGCCGACGCACTCGGTGTCCTGGCGGCGCGCGGCGTGGCCGTGAAGGTCCTCACCGGTGACCATCCCGGTACGGCGTCCCGCATCTGCCACGATCTGGGTCTGCGGCCGGGCGACGTCGTGACGGCCGACCGGATCGATGTGCTGCCTGACGAGGAGCTGGCGCGGCTGGCGGGCAGTACCACTGTGTTCGCCCGGTGCACGCCGGAGCACAAGGCCCGCATCGTTGCGGCCCTGCGCACGGGCGGGCACACCACCGGATTCCTCGGTGACGGCGTCAACGACCTCCCCGCTCTGCACGCCGCTGACGTCGGCATCTGCCCCCGCAACGCGGTGGACGTGACGCGGGAGGCGGCGGACGTCGTCCTGGCCGAGAAGGACCTCACGGCGATCGACCGGGCCGTGGTCGCGGGCCGCCGCAGCAGCAGCAACATCGCCACCTATCTGCGCGTCACGCTCTCGTCGAACCTCGGCAACGTCATCGCCATGCTGACCGCGGGGCTGCTGCTGCCGTTCCTCCCCATGCTCCCGGCACAGGTGCTGGTGCAGAATCTCTGCTTCGACGCGGCGCAGCTGGCGTTCGCGTTCGACCGGCCCGCGGCATCGGTCCTGCGCCGGCCCACCGTGCTGCGTCCCCGTGACTTCCTGCGCTTCATCACGGGCTTCGGGCTGCTCAACGCCGCCGCCGACCTCGCGACGTTCGGCGTGCTCGCGCTGGCCCTGCGCGACCCGGCGGCACCGGGCGACGAGGCCGCGTTCCACGCCGGGTGGTTCACCGAGAACCTGCTCACCCAGGCCCTGGTGATGGTGCTGCTGCGCACCGGGCGCACCGCCGCCGAGCGCCGTGCCGGCGGACCGTTGCGTGCGGCGGCGGCAGGTCTGGCCTGCGTCGGTGTGCTGCTGCCCCTGACCGCTGCGGGCCCGCTGCTGGGCATGTCCGCCCTCCCGCCGCTCTACTACGTGCTGCTCGGCACGGTGCTCGGGCTGTACGCGGCCGGGCTGACGGCGGCGCGCAGGCATGCCGACCACCGCCGTGAAGGCAGCACGGTCTCCGGCGGCCGGCCGGGGTGAGGAGCGGCCGGCCCACCCCTCCACCACGGTTGTACAGTTGCGCAATACGGCAACTGTTGCCGGACGGAGAGAAGGGCGGGACCAGAATGTTGCGCAACGGCCTGGAGCCCTGGCACCTGCTGATCGTGGCCATCGTGCTCATCGTGCTTTTCGGATCGAAGAAACTCCCGGACACGGCCCGCGCCCTGGGGAAGTCGATGCGCATCCTCAAGAGCGAGACCAAGGCCATGAAGGAGGAGGAGTCCCGGTGAACCCCGGGCACCCCTCTCCCAGCGCTTTCACTTCATGACTTGCGCAATCAGGGAACCATGAGGACCGCGCCGCACGTTCGCATGAACGACGGCTGTACGGCACGGCCAAGCCGTGCGGAACGACGTAACACTGGAGGAATTTCATGGGTGTGACCCTGGCGAAGGGCGGCAACGTCTCCCTGTCGAAGGAGGCGCCCGGCCTGACCGCCGTGACCGTCGGCCTGGGCTGGGACGTACGGACCACCACCGGCGCCGATCACGACCTCGACGCCAGCGCCCTGCTCTGCTCCGAGGCCGGGAAGGTCCTCTCCGACGCGCACTTCGTCTTCTACAACAACCTCAACAGCCCGGACGGTTCGGTCCGTCACACCGGAGACAACCTGACGGGCGAGGGCGAGGGCGACGACGAGTCCATCGATGTCGACCTGGCGGGGGTACCGGCCGAGGTCGCGAAGATCGTGTTCCCGGTGTCGATCCATGACGCCCAGAGCCGCGGCCAGAGCTTCGGCCAGGTCCGTAACGCGTTCATCCGCGTGGTGAACCGGGCGAACAACGTCGAGCTGGCCCGCTACGACCTCAGCGAGGACGCGTCGACCGAGACCGCGATGGTGTTCGGCGAGCTGTACCGGCACGGCACCGAGTGGAAGTTCCGCGCCGTGGGCCAGGGTTACGCCTCGGGGCTCGCAGGGATCGCCTCCGACTACGGCGTCAACGTCTGACGAGGTTCACCCGCACCGTCCGTCCGCTCCGGAGCCCTGGCACCAGGAGCGGGAATCCGGGACCTGGGACCCGGGACCCGGACCCGTGGATCGCCGCGCGGAGGATCCGCCCCCCGGGCAACCGCGCCGGGGAGTACGCGACATCCTTCGGGGGTACGGGCCGGCCGGCCCGTACCCCCGCGCCGCTTCTCCCCGTTCCGTCGGGGCGTCCCCACGCTCGTACGGACGGCCGGCGAGTCCCTACTGCACCGGCTCCGGCCCGCCGGGGCTCCGCTCTCCCCGATTCTGCGGTGTCCGGCCGTGCGGGACCGGACATCCACGGACGCCCGGCGTGGGAAACGTGCCGAGCCCGGCGACCTCGTACCCGTCCCGGTACCCCTTGACCTCGGGGTTCTGGCGCGCGTAGTGCGGTGCCCTCCGCGGCGGCAGTAGCCGTACCGCACGGGCGCGCAGCCGCAGCGCGCCGTTGGTCAGCCGGCGGGCGGCAGGGCTCGGCCGCTCGTACCGGAACGCCCGCAGCAGCGAGTCGTCCAGGAGCGCGAGGACGGCTCCGCGTACGACGGGCGCCAGTACGGCCGGATACCAGGAGCCCACGAGCGCCAGCGTGGCATCGGCGACCCTGCGGCCCCCCTCGTCCCAGCCGAAGTGCTCGTGCTCGTACGCGTCGAGGGTGCGCTCGAAGTCCTCGTACGTGCTGGGCACGTCCTTGATCCCCAGGTGGGTGCCGAGCGTGCGGTAGTACGCCACGAAGGCACGGATCTCGTGGCCGGACAGCCTGCGCCAGCCATGGCTGTCGATCCAGCGCTTCGGGGTGACGACGAATGTGCACAGGACGTAGCGCATGTCGTCGTCGCTGATGTCGTAGCTGCGGTGCATCCGGTTGATCCGGCGGATGGCGGTGCGGCCCTGTCCGGTGTCGAAGCCGTGCTCCACGACCGTGTCCAGGAGCAGGACGGTGTCGTCGTACCGCTTCTGCGGACGGTCCGTCAGTTCGGCGGTCTCCGCGAGTAGCCGGCCGATGCTGGGGACGGCATACGTGCGGTAGAGGGCCAGTTCGAGTGCTCTGGTGATGTCCCAGGGGAACTCGTAGCAAGCGGTGAGGCGGTAGATCTCCAGGAAGTCCCGTTCCGGGTCGAGTCGCTGAATCTCCTTCAGCCGGTCGTACCTCTTCACCACGCTGTCCCCTCGTTCGGCCGGAGGTCCAACCCTACGCAGCGCTTGCGGCGGCGGCGCAGGTGTCCGCCCGCCCCTCCGCCGGCGCAGGGGTGTGGGCAGCGGCCTTCCTCCGTACTTGTCAGGGCCTCGACGACAGGGTTACCGAGTAGTTAAGGTGCGCCGACAGATCAAGCCATGAGGGACGAGGAGGACGCTGTGGCCGGGACGGACGACATGGCCGCCGATGACGACGCGCTGCTTGTGCTGACCGCAGTGCTGCTCACCCCCGCGCAGTTCCCGAGCGTGCTCGGTGACGACTATGTCGCCGCGTGCCGGGCTCTCGCCCTCGAACCGTACGAGGAGGGCTACGGTCTGGTGCTCGGCCAGGACGGCACGGGCGCCCGCTGGACCGTGGTCGTCGAGGACGTCTCCCTGGTCGCGGTCGCCATCTCCGCCTGGGACTGCGGAATGGAGTACGACCTCTCCCCCGACGACCGCTCCGTGGTGTGCGCGCTGCCCGGCTGGCCGCTCGCCGTGGCCGTCGCCGCTCCCGGTGTTCCGGCCCCGCACGACCCGCTGCCGCACCCGGCGGCGGACGGGGGCGGCCCCGCGCCGCTGACACCGCCCGACACCGAGGCCTGGGGGCCGGCGCAGCGGCGGCTGGGGGCGGACGAGATCGCCGCGCAGTGGGCGCAGTGGCGCGAACGGATCGACGACGCGGCGTTCGCCCGGCCCGGCGAGGGACAGACCGGGCAGTCGCGGGGTGGCGGAAAGCGGACCGGCGAGGCCGGACCCTCCGCATCGCGTACGGGGACGTCAGCGTCGGCCGGGCACCGGGAAGCCGATGCCGGGGGCCCCGGCACAGCCGACGGCCCCGGAACAGAAGGGGCGGGCCACCGTTCCCTCCAGCACCCCGGTGTGCGCCGGGTGCTGGAGGAGGCGCGCGCTTATCTCCGGACTCCGCCGCCGCCCGGCCGGATACGGTCCGCGTTCGCCACCGCCGACGCCCGCACCCTGCGTGCCGACGGGCCGGGATGGTCGTTGGTGGCGAGGACCGACGACATCGCGTTCATCCTGCTGGACGAGACGCCCGGGGAGGTCCTGCCCGTGGGCCGTGGCCCCGAGTTGCCCGGTCTGCTGAAGGCCCTGGACGAACTGGCCGTACGCCCGTCCTGACACCCCGGCGCCCCAGGGCCCGTCCTGACCACGGCACGCCTCCGGTTCGGCCGCCGCGCCACGGCCGACGGGCGACGCTCCACGGGCGGGCGTCGCCGTCGCACGGCCGGTCCGGCGCCCGGCGGTCAGCGGCCGATCTGCTTGCGGCCGGCTCTGCGCAGCCTGCGCCGCTGGGACGGGTCAAGCATCAGATAGCCCACCACAGGCACTCCGATCAGCACCAGCAGCGCCCACCAGAACCCGATGAGGGGCCACAGGACGGCTGCCGCGACAACTCCCCCGATGGCGATCTTCGCACCGTTCGACATGGTCCACGCCTCCTTCGCGGCCGAAGCCGCTCCCTGCTGTGTGAACGCCTGTACGCCCTGATCGGTTCCACATCGCGGCCCATGTCTACCGCAGTGGTTCGCCGACCTCGTGCATGTGGGTCAGCGCCTGCCGGTAGGACTCGATGAGTCCGGTCTCCGCGTACGGCATGCCGATGTCCTCGCAATGGGCCTTGACCAGCGGCTGGGCCAGTCGCAGGTGGGGACGCGGCATGCTCGGGAAGAGGTGGTGCTCGATCTGGTAGTTGAGGCCGCCGAGGAACCAGTCGGTGAGGAACGCACCGCGCACGTTGCGCGAGGTCAGGACCTGCCGCTGCAGGTGGCCCCAGCGGTCTCCGTCCGGGTCGGGCATCTCCATGCCCTTGTGGTTCGGCGCGAAGGCCATGCCGAGGTGGAGTCCGAACAGCGCGTGGTGCACCAGGGCGAAGACGACGGCCTTGCCGAGGGACATCGTGCTCAGGAGCAGCGTGGCGTACAGCGCGAGGTGCGCGATCAGCAGCAGGCCGGAGAGGGACCGCTCCTTGACGGGCTGGTTCCGCAGGAACTGGAAGCCGGAGATCTTCAGGGCGATGCCTTCGAGGAGGAGCATCGGGAAGAAGAGCCGGGCCTGGTTACGGGTGAGCCAGCGGGCGAATCCCTCGCGCTGGGCCGCCTGCTTCTGGGTCCAGACGAGGGCGCCGACGCCGACGTCGGGGTCCTTGTCGATGTGGTTGGGGTTGGCGTGATGACGGACGTGCTTGTCGTTCCACCACGCCTCGTTCATGCCGAGGAGCAGGTTGGCGTGGAAGAGCCCGATGATCCGGCTCTTCCCGCGGTCACCGGTGATCTGGGCGTGTCCCGCGTCGTGCCCGTAGAAGGCGGTACGGCTCCACAGGATCGCCAGCGGCAGTGTGAGGAGCAGCGTCCACCAGGTGTTGCCCAGGAGGACGAGACCGGTGATCACCCCTCCCAGGGCGATCAGATTGGCCGCGATGCCCGCGCTGTACCAGCCGGTCCGGCGGTCCAGGAGTCCTTGTTCCTTGACGGCCCGCAGGAGCGGGGCGAAATCGCTTCCGGAACCGGCCTGTCCGGAGCCCGGCGTTCCCGCGACCGGCCCTTCCGGACTCCCGCTCACCTCGCCTGGAAGGCCGGTGACGCTCACGTCACTGGCGACGCTCGTGGCACTTGCATCGCTTACGGCGCTCGTGACACTCACATCACATATGGAGCTCGCAGCGCTCGCGGAGGTCGCGTCACTTCCCGTGCTTCCGGAACTCTCCGATCCGTCGCGGGTGTGCTCCGCAACGGTGGCTATCGCCTGGGGCATGACGTCTCCGGTCTCTGGGCATGTGCGCTGACCTCATGAAACGTACGGATTGGGGACCCGCGGCAGCCATGGCGCCACCACCCCGGACATCCGGGGGGCTGCCCCCGTGTCCCAAGGTGGTGCTGGCTGCACCACAGACTTCCGGAAGGCAGGAAAGTGAGACCTGGATCACGGCACGGAGTTGCCGCAGTGGACTCCTGGTGGAGTACCCTCGGCGACCCCGGACCCACTAGTCAAATTTGAGGAATCTGACATCGCTGTGCACAGGCACCCTGCGGAAACGCTTTCCGAGATCTCTGAACTGTCCCGCTGCTCCGCAGTCTTCCTCCCCGCGGATCCGGCCCGTACCGGCCTGATCGCGTTCTGGAACCCGGACGGTAGCACCCCGCCCGGCTCTCCCGGGTTTTCGCGGGAGCTGACCGTGGTCGGAGCCGACGCGCGGCCCTTCTCCGTCACCGCGCTGCACCTGCCCGTCCGGGATGCTCTCGCGGTACTCACCCGGGCCCGGGTGAGTGCGCACGCCTCCCCTTCGGCCGTCTTCTGGGGCGCCGCCGGAATCCTCGCGCTTCAACTCGCCGCCCGTGGGCTGCTGCTGCCGGGGCTCAGCGCCATGGACCACGACGCGTGGCGGACCGGGCCGCTCGCGGCGGACGATCTCGAACGGATCCGGGCCCTGGCGGCGTCCATGCCTCCCACCGCCCATGCGGTGCCCCTCGGTGCCGGCTCCGACACCACCGCGGGCGGACCCGTTCTGCTGCCCGAGCCGGAGCGGCTGCTGCGCGCGTTCCTGGACGCGGTGGCCGACGCGCTGCCCCGGACACCCGCCGCCCCCCTCGCCGCGGCAGGACCTGCCTTCGCGGCCGACGAGCCGCAGCGTGTCCCCGCTCTGCGCGGCTGGGCGGCCGATGTGGCGGCCGGACACGACGCGGGCGTCCGGCTCTCCCTGCGGATCGAGGTGTCGGGGCTTGCCGTGCCGGACACCGCGACGGACTCCTCAGGTGCCGGGCCGTCCTTCCGTGCCGTACTGCAGATCCATAGCGTCAGCGACCCCACGCTGGTCGCCGACGCAGCCGAGGTGTGGGCGGGCAGCACACCGGCGGCCGCCGCCTTCGGCCCGCGCGCCCGGATGGACGCCCTGCTCGCCCTGCGCCGCGCCGCGCGCGCCTGGCCGCCGCTGGCTCCCCTGCTGTCGGCGGCGGTGCCGGACTCCGTCGAGCCCGCCGACGAGGAGATCTCCGAACTCCTGGGGCCCGCCGCACGGGCACTCGCCGCGACGGGGGTCCAGGTGCACTGGCCGAGGGAACTGGCCAGGAAGCTCACCGCGCGTGCGGTGATCGGCCCGTCCGGCCAGGAGCATGGCCAGGACGGGCCCGAGGACGGCAGTCCTGCCCCCGCCCGCACCGGGTCCGACACCCCCTCGTTCCTGTCCGCCGACGCGCTGCTCGCCTTCAACTGGTGGTTCGCTCTGGGCGACCAGGAGCTGAGCCGGGCGGAACTGGACCGGCTCGCGGAGTCCAGCAGGCCGGTCGTGCGGCTGCGCGACCAGTGGGTGCTCATCGACCCCGAGGAGGCCCGGCGGGCCCGGGAGTCCCAGGACCGCAAGGTCACCCCCATCGACGCGCTGGGTGCCGTGCTCACCGGTTCCACCGAGGTGAACGGACGCCGGGTCGAGGTCGCCGCGACGGGCTGGCTGAAGGGACTGCGGGACCGGCTCGCCGATCCGGAGTCGGGCGGACAGCAGACGATCGGTCAGCCGGCCGCGCTCGCCGCCACCTTGCGCGACTACCAGTTGCGCGGGCTGAACTGGCTGAACACCATGACCTCGCTCGGCCTCGGCGGGTGTCTCGCCGACGACATGGGGCTCGGCAAGACCATCACCCTGATCGCGCTCCATCTGCACCGGCAGAGCGATCCGGCGGCCGCCGGGCCGACCCTGGTGGTGTGCCCCACGTCCCTGATGGGCAACTGGCAGCGGGAGATCGAGAGGTTCGCTCCCGGCACCCCGGTACGGCGCTTCCACGGTGCGGCACGCTCGCTGGACGGGCTCGGGGACGGCGAGTTCGTCCTCACGACGTACGGCACGATGCGGCTGGACACCTCCCGGCTGGCCGGGGCCGACTGGGGAATGGTGGTCGCCGACGAGGCACAGCACGTCAAGAATCCGCATTCGGCGACGGCGAAGCAGTTGCGGGCGATCGGCGCGCGGGCCCGCGTCGCGCTCACCGGCACCCCGGTGGAGAACAACCTCTCCGAGCTGTGGGCGATCCTCGACTGGACCACGCCGGGGCTGCTCGGCCGCCTCGGTACCTTCCGCAGCCGGTACGCGGCGGCGGTCGAGGGCGGCAACGATCCCGCGGCCGCCGACCGCCTCGCCGCGCTGGTGCGCCCGTTCCTGCTGCGGCGCCGCAAGTCCGACCCGGGCATCGCGCCCGAACTGCCGCCCAAGACGGAGACCGACCGCGCGGTGTCGCTGACGGCGGAACAGACCGGACTGTACGAGGCGGTGGTGCGCGAGACCCTGGCGGAGATCTCCGGGTCAGACGGATTCGCCCGGCGTGGGCTCGTCATGAAACTGCTGACGTCGCTCAAACAGATCTGCAACCACCCGGCGCAGTACCTCAAGGAGGAGCGGCCGCGGATCGCGGACCGTTCGGGGAAGGTGGAGCTGCTGGACGAACTGCTCGACACGATCCTGGCCGAGGACGCGAGCGTGCTGGTGTTCACCCAGTACGTCCAGATGGCCCGGATCCTGGAGGAGCATCTGGCGGCACGCGGGGTGCCCACCCAGTTCCTGCACGGCGGCACGCCCGTCGCGCGGCGGGAGGAGATGGTGGGCCGGTTCCAGACGGGCGAGGCACCGGTCTTCCTGCTCTCCCTGAAGGCGGCCGGCACGGGGCTCAATCTCACCCGGGCCGAACATGTGGTCCACTTCGACCGCTGGTGGAACCCTGCCGTCGAGGCACAGGCGACGGACCGCGCCTACCGGATCGGCCAGACCAGGCCGGTCCAGGTGCACCGGCTCATCGCCGAAGGCACCATCGAGGACCGGATCGCCGAGATGCTGGCCCGCAAACAGGGACTCGCGGACGCGGTGCTGGGCTCGGGCGAGGCGGCCCTGACCGAACTGACCGATGCCGAACTGGCCGATCTGGTCCAGCTGCGAGGGGGCGCACGATGAGACACGCCTACGGGGATGACGCGTACGAGAACGACGCCTACGACGACGACCGGAGCAGCGCGCTGAACGGGGAACTGGGCGACGAGCCGGACCACGGCCAGGGCTACGGTGAGGCCTACGGGCACGGCCACGAGGCCGGATACGGGCAGGGCGCTGACGAACACGGCGGTCCCGAGCGTACGTTCGCGGCTCTGCCGCCGGCACAGGGACGCGGATTCGCGTCGTCCTGGTGGGGCCAGGCATGGCTGAAGGCCCTGGAGGACACGGCACTCGAGGCTGAGCAGCTCAAGAAGGGGCGGCGGCTGGCCAGGGAGGGCAAGGTCGGTGCGGTCTCCGTACGGCCGGGCCGCATCACGGCCATGGTCCAGGACCGGGACGCGACACCGTACCGCAGCGATGTGCTGCTCCAACAGCTGAGCAAGGAGGAGTGGGACCGCTTCCTGGACATGGCGGTCGACCGGGCCGGGCACATCGCGGCGCTGCTCGACCGGGAGATGCCCCCGCATCTGGTGGAGGACGCGGCGGCGGCCGGGGTGGATCTGCTGCCGGGCATCGGCGACCTGGAGCCGGAGTGCGGCTGCGAGGCGTGGGACCACTGCCCGCACTCGGGTGCCCTGTGCTACCAGGTGGCGCGGCTGCTGGACCAGGATCCGTTCGTGCTGCTGCTGATGCGGGGGCGCGACGAGCGGCGGCTGCTGGACGAGCTCCAGGTGCGCAGTGCCGCACGCGCGGTCCGGGACGTCCGCGGCGAGCCGTCGGACACCGCGGACCGGGGTGGCACCGGAGCACGCGCTGGTGTGCCTGCCGAGGAGGCCTATGCGGCCGGCGGGATGGTCCCGCCGCTCCCGGAGCCCCCGCCGGTCCCCGCGGAACCCGGTCTTCCGCCTTCCCTGGACACGGAGACCGACCCGGCGCCGGGTCTCGATCCGGCGGCTCTGGAGCTCCTGGCGACGGACAGCGCCGCACGAGCCCACCGGATGCTGCTGGACGCCCTGGCACCAGGGCACGAACATCAGCCACTGCCCGCCGAGTTGACGCCGGAGCAGGACGCGGTACGGCTGGCCGCCGAGGCCGCGCCGGAGTCATGGATCACCACCCGGCTCGCGACGGGCTCCCGCCGCCGGCGGGCGGAGCTGGACGCCGCCGTGCGGGCCTGGCGGTACGGCGGGAGCGCCGCGCTGGCGGTGCTGGAGGAGGAGTGGGACCCGGACCCGGAGTCCCTGGCACGGGCGCAGGCGCAGCTCGCCGGGGCCTGGGAGGAGGGCGAACGGCCACAGCTGCGGGCCGGGCGGGCCCGCTGGACGGTGGCGGGCGCCGACGTCCAGCTCCGGTACGGGCGGGACGGACGCTGGTGGCCGTACCGCAAGGACCGGGGTCGCTGGATTCCGGCCGGTCCGGCGGACGACGACCCGGCGGGGGCCCTGGCCGCCTCCCTGGCCGACGCCTGACGCGGGGGCACACTCCTCGGTGCACCGCCCCGCCGCCCCCGGCTGACGTACACGGGTCCGGCGGACTTACACGGGTCCGGCGGCACACGGGGCCGGGTTCGTCATGTGGTGCCCCCACGTTCAACTCGATGTCACCGGGAGTTGCGCGTGGGGGCAGAACCTGACGTCGCCGAAGAATCCTTGTGCCCCTGGAGGCCCCATGTCCGCGCGTGTTGTCCGTCGTACCCTTGCCGTCGGGCTGCCGCTCGCTCTGCTGTCCACTCTCGGTGTCGCCGCCACCGCGGCCGCCGGTCCGCAGGAGCGCCACGGACACCACGAGCGTCCCGACCGGACCGCGCGGATCACCGGAAGCGCCGTGCTGGGCGACATCCCGCTCGCCGGCTTCAGCAACGGTCTGCTGCCCGGCACGGTCCGGGACGACCGCGGTGTGCAGCTCGGCGGCATCGGCAGCGATATCTACCCGGCCGGCCGCAAGGGCGAGTTCTGGACGGTGACGGACCGCGGGCCCAACGGCCAGATCAAGGTCGACGGCAAGAAGCGCCGTACGTTCCCCGTGCCGGGGTTCGATCCGGCGATCGTGAAGATCCGGGTCGCCGGCAAGCGGGTCGAAGTCCTGAGCGCCATCCCGCTCACGACCCGGTCCGGCGCTCCGGTCACCGGGCTGCCGAACCAGCAGAGCCGCGACGAGGCCCCCTACACCTACGACGCGACGACGCCGCTGACGTACAACCCGAACGGCCTCGACACCGAGGGCATCGTCCGTGCGGCGGACGACTCGTTCTGGCTGGTGGACGAGTACGGCCCCTCGCTCGTCCATGTCTCCTCGCGCGGCCGTGTGCTGGCCCGCTACGTACCCGAGGGCCTGCGGCTGAAGGGCGCCGACTACCCGGTGGTCGAGGCGCTTCCCGGAGTGCTGCTGCACCGCAAGATCAACCGGGGTTTCGAGGGACTGGCCCTGCTGCCAGGCGGCGATCTGGTGATGGCGGTGCAGAGTCCGCTCGCGCTGCCCGACGGGGACGCGGGCGAGGCCTCGCGCAATGTCCGGCTGCTGCGTTTCTCGACGAAGAAGCACGCGGTGACCGCCGAATACGCCTACCGGTTCGACCCGGTCGAGGTCGTCGACCCGGGCGAGGACGACACCTCCGAGCTGAAGGTCTCCTCGGTCGTCGCCCTGGACCGGGACACACTGCTGGTCGAGGAGCGCACCGACAAGGCGGCCCGGCTGCACCGGGTGACGCTCCCCCGCGGCTCCGGCATCCTGGGTTCGCCCTGGGACGACCCGAAGACCTCGCCCTCGTACGAGGAACTGACGGACCCCGCGGCGGCCGGGGTCCGGGTGCTGCGCAAGCGCCTGGTCATCGACCTCGGTACGGTCCCGGGCATCCCCGGCAAGATCGAAGGTGTGGCGGTCACGGGCCGGAGCACTCTCGCGCTCATCAACGACAACGACTTCGGGATGACGGACGGCACCGAGGCCTTCGACGCGAACGGACGGCTGGTCGACAGCGGCATCGAGACATCGGTGACCTCCCTCAAGCTGCCGCGCCCGCTCAACGGCTGAACGACCGGACCACTGATACAGCGATCCGGCCGGTGCGGGCGCACGGCCGGATCGCTCACATCGCGCGGCTGTCGCCGGGCCCGGCGCAGGTTCTCCATGTCCACCGCCCACCTCGCGCGCACCCTGAACATCACCACGGCCCACGTCATCCGCCTGCTGTCCCAACACCCCGTCGGCCGGGGCCCCGCCCCGGTTCCGCCGCACTGTGGATCACCGGCGCCGCTGTCACCCCTGACGCGCGCCTGTGGTGGTGGGGCGCCGCGGCCCTCATCGAGCTCACCGGCACATGGCTCGCCCACCCCCTCATAGAGTGGCGATCGGAGATCACATTCTCGTTCGATCCAGGGGAAACGTCGTGAGCAAGAACGCGGTGGAGCCGACCGAGGCGGAGGCCGAGAGCACTAACGACGCCGGGCTACAGCAGATCCCGATCACGATCCCGGCCCGGGAGTTGCCCGCGGCCGACGCACGGGACCGGATTCTGGCCGCCATCGCTACCGAGGCCGAACACGTCAATGCCCTCCACCCCGGGGAAGGAGCCGCGGCCCTGGGCGAACTCGCCCGCGCCTACGCACTGATCACCGGTGCCGGAGATCCGCGCCCCGCTGTCGCCGTCTCCCCGCCGGGGGCGCCCGCGCTGCTTGCCAGGAACGGTGTCCCCACCGTGCCGGGCGGAGCGACCGGCACTCTGCCGTTCGTCCTCACCGACAACTGAGCCCGGCCCCTCCCTCACGGTCCCCTCCCCGAATCGGCCCCGGCCGAGCCCTCGAAGAGCTCCATGGCTTCGCGCACATGACCATGCTCCTGAGACAGGAGCCTGGCCATCAACGTGAGACAGCCTGGATGCAGGCAGGTCACAGCCTCGCGTTGGGAAGCGGGCGTTGACATGCCGCACCCAGCTCTCGGATGACGTGCGCCTGCCGAGGGTGGTGCCCGGCGATCGCCGTGCTGCCGCCCGCCCCCTCCTGCCCACGCGTGCCGCCTTCCGGCCCCTCCGCGGCGGCCGTACGGTAGGCCTCGCCGGACGCTCGCCCGTACAACGGACAACGCATTACGGGCATCGGACATGACGAGTCCTGGGGTGTCGGCCCACGAGGGGTCACGTCGCGTAGCGCTCGGCGCATCCGTCCGGGACCGAACCCAAGCCCACGCCTGCGCACGAGCCCGAGCCCGAGTCAGCCCGAGACAGGAGCGGCACAGCGATGAGTGACCCCAGGATTCTGACTGTACGACCGCGCGAGGGCGAGTACGCCTGGACGTTCGGCGGCGCCGCTCCGGTGGCACGGATCGAACCGGGCTCCTTCCTCGACCTGTACACCGAGGACTGCTTCGCGGGACGGGTGCGTTCCGAGAGGGACCTGGTGTCGCAGGTGTGCGAGTTCCCGTTCCTCAATCCGCAGACGGGACCCTTCCACGTGGTGGGGGCCGAGCCGGGCGACACCGTGGCGGTGCACTTCGTGTCGATCGAACCGGCCAGGGACTGGGCCGCCTCGACGACCGTGCCACTGTTCGGGGCGCTGACCTCCACACACACCACGGCCTCGCTCCAGGCCCCGCTGCCCGAGGTGGTGTGGATGTGGCAGTTGGACCGGGCCCGGCGGACCTGCCTGTTCAGCGCCAGGGACAGCGACATCCAGGTGGAGCTGCCGATGGACCCCATGCACGGCACGGTAGGTGTCGCCCCGGCCAACCTGGAGGTCCGGTCCGCCCTGGTTCCGGACGCGCACGGCGGCAATATGGACACCCCGGAGATGCGCGCCGGGGTGACCTGCTATCTGGGCGTCAATGTCGAGGGCGCGCTGCTCAGTCTGGGCGACGGCCACGCCCGCCAGGGCGAGGGGGAGACCTGTGGTGTCGCCGTGGAATGCGCGATGAACACCGTGGTACTGGTCGAACTGCTGAAGGGTGTCGCCACCCCGTGGCCGCGGATCGAGTCCGACACGCATCTGATGTCCACCGGTTCCGCCCGTCCGCTCGAAGACGCCTTCCGGATCTCCCAGCTGGACCTCGTACGGTGGCTGGCCCGCGACTACGGGCTTTCCGAACTGGACGCGTACCAACTGGTCAGCCAGGCGGGTGAGGCGCCGCTGGCCAACGTCTGCGACACCAACTACACCTGCGTGGCCAAGATCCGCAAGGAATGGCTGCCCGCCGGGGAACCGAACCGCGGTCTCCATCGTCATCTCCGGGAGACAGCCTCGGTGTTGCCACGATCCTGATCCTGTGTCACCGTCCCGTCCTCTCCCAGGAGTGCCGATGCACCGCAGAAGGATTCTTCAGGGCGCCGCCGTCACCGCCGCGGCGGCTTTGCTGCCCGCCTCCGTCCGGGCGGTCGCCGCCTCGACCGCCGAGACGGACTACCCGGCCGCGAACTGGGCCCCCGCCTCCACGTCCAACTACACGGCCTCGAAACGCCCTTCGGCGTATCCGGTCGACTTCGTCGTCATCCATGTCACGCAGGAAACGTTCAACGAGACGATCGGCATCTTCCAGAACCCGGCCAAGCAGGTCTCCGCCCACTATGTGGTGCGTTCGGGCGACGGGTACGTGGCCCAGTGCGTACGGGAGTGGGACATCGGCTGGCACGCGGGGAACTGGGACTACAACACCCGCAGCGTCGGCATCGAGCACGAGGGCTGGGTCGACCAGCCCGCCTACTTCACCGACGCGATGTACGAGCGGTCGGCGAAACTCACCGCGGACATCTGCGACCGCCACGGCATCCCGAAGGACCGGGCCCACATCATCGGCCACCACCAGGTCCCGGGCAGCGACCACACGGATCCCGGCGTCCACTGGGACTGGGTCCGCTACATCCGCCTCGTGAATCTCTCCTGACCCACCTGCCCCGGAGTCTCCCGCCGCCTCGGCCCGCCTGTCCGGCGGACCGGGGCATTCACTCTCCGCGCCGAGGTTGTCACAGCGACGGGCCGGGGTGACGATGGGCGCGAAACCCATGGACGGGAGGGTGAGTTGACGGACCCCTGGGTGGCCCTGGCACCCGACGCGGACCCCGGCGAACGGCCCGGCGCGCTGCACCGCGCGCACGAGGTGTTCGCCTCGGCGGGACGGCTGGAGCGGCCGGTACGTTCCGTGGTGGCGGAATCATGGCGCCGCTCGGCGCGGGCCCGGGTCAGCCCGGACGGGGCGGCCCTGATGGAACTCGGCGCCGAGGAACTGAACCCCTATCGCGAGGCCCACCCGCTGGCCCGTGCCATGCCGGTGATCCGCGAGCTGATGAGCGCGTACGCCACGGACGGGGAGCACCTCCTCGCGGTCTGCGACTCGCACGGCAGGCTGCTGTGGGTCGAGGGACACGCGGCGACCCGACGGCGCGCCGGGATGATGGACTTCGCTGAGGGCGCGCGGTGGGCGGAGTCCGTGGCGGGGACGAACGCGCCGGGGACCGCCATCGCGCTCGACCGGCCGGTCCAGGTGTTCGGCGCCGAGCACTTCCTGCGGCCCGTGCAGCAGTGGACGTGCGCCGCGGCCCCGCTGCACGACCCGAGGACCGGGCGCGTGCTGGGCGCCGTGGACATCACGGGCGGGGACCGGCTGGCGCACCCGCACAGCCTGGCGTTCGTCCAGGCCGTGGCGCGTGCGGCCGAGTCACAGCTGGCGCTTCTGGCGCCGCCGCCGGCCGGCGAGTCCGTGCGGCTCGCGGCGCTGGGACGGGACGAGGCCGTGCTCGTCGCCCAAGGCCGGAGGATCCGTCTCAGCAGGCGTCACAGCGAGATCCTGGTGGCGCTGGCCCGCCGTCCCGAAGGCGTCGGGGGCGACGAACTGCTGGTCGAGCTGTACGAGGACGAGTCGGTGACCCCGGTGACCCTGCGGGCCGAACTCTCCAGGCTGCGACGGCTGTTGGGGCCCGACCTGCTGCGCTCCCGGCCGTACCGGCTCGCCGCCCCGGTGGACGCCGATTTCGACACGGTGGCGCGTCTGCTGGGTTCCGGGGCGGTGGCGGCGGCGCTGGGCGCGTACGCGGGTCCGCTGCTGCCAAATTCGCAGTCCCCCGCCGTGGTCCGGCTGCGCCGGCGGCTCGCCGACCAGTTGCGTGCGGCGCTGATCGCCCGGGGCGATCCGGGGCTCCTCGCCGACTGGGCGTACAGCCCGTGGGGCGAGGAGGACCTGCCGGTGTGGCGGGCCCTCGCCGGTGCGGTGCCGGCCGAGCGGCGGGCCCCGCTGCTGGCCCGGGTGCGCGGTCTCGACACGGAGCAGGGCGGGTGATGGGCGAGACGGTCTCCCCCGGGCACGGGGCCCGCCGCCAACGGGCGTGAGGTGCCCGTCCCTCGTCGGCGTGAGGTGCCTCCGCCTCCGGCCGCCGTGAGGTGCCCGTCCCCGGTGGCCGAGGAGTGCTCCCCGTCCCCGGTGGGCGAGGGGTGCCCGTCGTTCGCGCGAGCCGGATCGCTCGCGGGAGCGGGATGCAACGACCTTGCAACGTCGTGCTCCCTAGCCTCGCGCCGAGGGCCGTCCAACGGCGGGCGGCACCGGATCCGGGAGGCCACAGAGATGACCCGTTACGCTGCGCCGGGCACCGAGGGCGCCATCGTCTCGTACGAGTCGCGCTACGACCACTGGATCGGCGGCGCGTACGTCCCGCCGACCCGGGGCCAGTACTTCGAGAACCCGAGCCCCGTCAACGGCCGCCCGTTCACCGAGATCGCGCGCGGTACCGCTGAGGACGTCGAGCTGGCCCTGGACGCGGCGCACGCCGCGGCACCCGGCTGGGGGGCGACCTCCGCGGGCGACCGCGCCCTGGTCCTGAACCGGATCGCCGACCGGATGGAGGCCCATCTGGAGGAGCTCGCGGTCGCCGAGAGCTGGGAGAACGGCAAGCCGGTACGCGAGACGCTGGCCGCCGACATCCCGCTGGCCATCGATCACTTCCGGTACTTCGCGGGTGCGCTGCGCGCCCAGGAGGGCTCGCTCGGCGAACTCGACGACGACACCGTCGCGTACCACTTCCACGAGCCGCTGGGCGTGGTCGCGCAGATCATTCCGTGGAACTTCCCCATCCTGATGGCCACCTGGAAGCTCGCCCCGGCGCTCGCCGCCGGCAACGCGGTCGTGCTCAAGCCGGCCGAACAGACCCCGGCATCCATCCACTTCTGGCTCACACTGGTGGCCGACCTGCTCCCGCCGGGCGTCGTCAACATCGTCAACGGCTTCGGGGCGGAGGCCGGCAAGCCCCTCGCGTCGAGCCCCCGTGTCGCGAAGATCGCGTTCACCGGCGAGACCACGACGGGGCGGCTGATCATGCAGTACGCCTCCGAGAACATCAAGCCGGTGACTCTGGAACTGGGCGGCAAGTCACCGAACATCTTCTTCGACGATGTGTCCTCGTCGAACGACGACTTCCTGGACAAGGCCCTGGAAGGGTTCACCATGTTCGCCCTCAACCAGGGTGAGGTGTGCACCTGTCCGTCACGTGCGCTGATCCAGCGCGGGCACTACAACGAGTTCCTGGAAGCCGGCATCGCCCGGACCGAACAGATCGTGCCGGGGCACCCTCTGGACACCGACACCATGATCGGCGCCCAGGCCTCCAACGACCAGTTGCAGAAGATCCTGTCGTACCTGGACATCGGGCAGCAGGAGGGCGCGAAGATCCTGACCGGTGGTCAGCGTATCGAGCACGGCGGTGAGCTGGAGGGCGGCTACTACGTCCAGCCGACGGTGTTCGAGGGTGACAACCGGATGCGGGTGTTCCAGGAGGAGATCTTCGGCCCGGTCGTCGCGGTGACGTCCTTCACCGACTTCGACGACGCGATCGCCACGGCCAATGACACGCTCTACGGCCTCGGCGCGGGTGTGTGGACCCGTGACGTCAACACCGCCTACCGGGCGGGCCGCGCCATCAAGGCGGGCCGGGTCTGGACGAATTGCTACCACGCGTATCCGGCACATGCCGCGTTCGGCGGATACAAGCAGTCGGGCATCGGCAGGGAGAACCACAAGATGATGCTGGAGCACTATCAGCAGACGAAGAACCTCCTCGTGTCGTACTCGCCGAAGAAACTGGGCTTCTTCTAGACACAGAAGAAGGGTGCCTGAGCAGGTGTTTTACCTGCCAGGCGCCCTTCACGTCACGCATCCAGACCATGGAGCGAGATGTGAGGTAATTCCCAATATCTCCCGCACCTGTCCCACTTCTGACCAGCTGTTCCGGGGCATTTCCGGGCCAAGGCCGGGGCTCATGTGTCCCGTGCGGTGCCGTCCGGCCCTTCCCATCGCCGCATCGACTCCTCTATCAAGGTGTTGGCATGATTCCGCGCCTCGGCCAGGAATTTGGCGTAGTAGCGAAAGAGCACCTGGATGCTCTGCCCGGCCCGGCCCGGCGCGCGCACCCCGCAGGGTCGACACCCGAGGCAAGCCAGAACGAGACTCCTGCGTGTCGCAGGTCGTAGGGACGTTTCACCAGCTCAAGGGCGTGCTCGTCGAGGGTGAGCACCGCCTCACGTGCCCGTCCCCACGTGATGCCGTACGCCGAAGCGTCAAGGTAGTTGCCGGCGGGATCGGCACCGGCCGCGTCGCCTTGGCTGCACGCCGTTTCAGCGAGTGGACCTCGTGGACGGCGCCATCATCGGTCCACTCCTTCCCCGCAGTCACGACCCCGCCCTTGAGATTGAGGAGTCCCCACCCACTCGTCGGCAGCGGCACTGAGACTTCTGCAAGTGGATGACCTCACCAGGGCGCATGGCTGCGTAGTACATGCAGCCGAAGAAGGCATACAAGTGCGGGCCGCGACCGGGCAGTGCCTTGACCGCGGCAAGCAGACGGTCCACCTGCGCCGGGTTGGGCACGCAGTCCGGATCGACCTCGTCGGCGACTTCCGGTGCAGACCATCACAGACCGCCCAACGGGTTCTGGCTGAAATACCCCCGCTCCACAGCAACGCCGAACACCTCGTTCACCGCGGCCTTCTTACGCTTCACGGTCTTTGCGGCAGCAGTTGTCCCATCGACCTTGCGGCACAATGAGGTTCCCCCGTCACTCGGGAGTCGCTGATCAGCTGATCAGCGACGGGTTGGCGGGCGTTCAGGTTCGCTTGTTTGGCTGTCGCCTGCTCGGCGTAGTGCCTTTCCTCGAACTCGATCGGGCTGAGGAAGCCGAGCCGTTCCTGGATGCGGCGGGAGTTGTAGAAGCCGTCGATGTACTCGAA
>NZ_JBITUB010000013.1:110664-239173 GCF_044542225.1 Streptomyces sp. NPDC079020 | reverse complement strand
GACTCTTTCGTGTCCGATTCCCGGTCGAAGCGGGTCAAACGATTTTTGCTTTCCAGTTCTTCGCTTTCGCGTTTCCCTTTCCGGCGAGTCCGACTCTATCAGATCCTTTCGGGCCTGATTCCCAGTCAGCGGGGTTTGTCTTCCCGGCTGTTGGGCCGTTCCGACGAGTGAGACTTTAGCGGAATCCTGGGCTCCGACGCTAATCGGGGTGCGTTCCTTCGAACACGGATTCCTCATTTCGCGAATGCGCACGAAAAACAGTGCGACACGGAGTCGCTCGCTTGTCGTGGTTACTGCGGAATGGCTGTCCGGGGACCGACCGGGGTCGGCGCTCACGTCGGACAACTCGGAGCACACTACGGATCCGGGGTAGGTGTGTCAACCCCGGGCCTGGAGGGTGCCGACCGGAAGGCCAGGCGGTAGGCGCGGGGGCTGGTGGAGAGGTGGGCCGCGAAGTGCTGGCGCATGGTGATCTCGCTGCCGAAGCCCGTGCGGCGGGCCACCTCGGGGAGGGGGTGGTCGGTGCGTTCCAGGAGCTTCTGAGCTGCGGCGATGCGCTGGGTGATCAGCCAGCGCAGCGGGGGCGTGCCGGTGGTGGCCTGGAAGTGGCGGGCGAAGGAGCGCGGAGACATGCCGGCGCGGGCGGCGAGAGTGGCGACCGTGTGGGGTTCCGCCAGACGGGTCAGGGCGTACGCGCGTACCGAGGCGAGGGTGTCGGCGTCGCGGTCGGCGTGCGGGGTGGGGTGCTCGATGAACTGGGCCTGGGTTCCGGTGCGGAACGGGGCGGTGACCATCGAGCGGGCGATCGCCGCCGCCGCTTCGGCACCCTGGGTCGTGCGGACGAGGTGGAGACAGAGGTCGATTCCGGCCGCCGTGCCCGCGGACGTCCAGAGGTTGTCGTCGTGGAGGAACAGGGCGTCCGGGACGACGGTGACATGGGGGTGGTGGAGGCGCAGGAGATCGGTGAGGTTCCAGTGGGTGACCGCCCGGCGGCCGTCGAGGAGCCCGGCCTGGGCGAGGGTGAACGCTCCCCCGCAGAGGGCGGCGATCGGAGTGCCTCTGTTGTGGGCCCGTCGCAGCGCTTCGAGGACCGGCGCCGGGGCCGGGGTCAGATGGTCGTCCAGCCCGGGGATCACGATCAGGTCGGCCCGGGACAGCCAGGCCAGGGTGCGGTCGGGGGTCAGGGCGAGACCCCCGCGCAGGGGGATCGGGGCCTGGTCGGCGGCGGTTCGGCGCAGGTCGAAGGCGGGCACCCCGCGGTCGGTGCGGTCCACTCCCCATACCTCCGTGATGACGGAGACGTCGAAGGCCCGGATGCCGGGGAACGCCACGAGTGCGATGCGCATCATGGCAGTAAACCATCGGTCGATGACTTTTGTTCGTCTGGGCGGTGAGGGCCGGGCGGCGGAGGATGGCGGTATGGAGATCACGGAGAACGCGGCGCTGGTTGTGGTGGACGTCCAGGAGGGGTTCGAGGAGGAGGCGTACTGGGGTGCCCGGAACAACCCGGACGCGGACCGGAACATCGCGGCGTTGATCGACGCGTGGCAGGCGAGCGGGCGGCCCGTCGTCTTCGTACGGCATGACTCGGACAAGCCCGATTCGCCGCTGCGGCCCGGCTACGCGGGCAACGACTTCAAGCCGTATGTGGAGGAGCGGCGCGGCAAGGGGCGCGGGGATGAGCTGTTCGTGACGAAGTCGGTGAACTCCGCCTTCTACGGGACGCCCGATCTGGATACCTGGCTGCGGGAGGCAGGGGTGCGGCAGATCGTGGTGGCCGGGATCCAGACCAATATGTGCGCGGAGACCACGGCGCGGATGGCCGGGAACCTGGGGTACGGGGTGTTCTTCCCGCTGGACGCGACGTACACGTTCGACGGGGTCGGGCCCTGGGGGTGGACGCTCGGCGCGGAGGAGTTGGCGCGTGCCACCGCCGTGTCCTTGCACGGCGGTGGGTTCGCGCGGGTCGTGGGGAGCCGGGAGCTGGTGGCCGCAGTGTCGGCCTGACGGACGGGCCGGGCCGGCGGCCGGTGTCCCGGCGGCTGTCAGCCGTTGCCGGAGGCCAGCTCGCGGCTGCGGTCGCGGGCCGCCTCCAGGGCGGCGATGAGCGCGGCGCGCACTCCGTGGTTCTCCAGTTCACGGATGGCGCTGATGGTGGTGCCGGCCGGGCTGGTGACGGCCTCGCGGAGCTTGACCGGGTGTTCGCCGCTGTCGCGGAGCATGACCGCGGCGCCGATGGCCGCCTGGACGATGAGGTCGTGGGCCTGGGCTCGGGGCAGGCCCAGGAGGATGCCCGCGTCGGTCATCGCCTCGACGAGGAAGTAGAAGTACGCCGGCCCGGAGCCGGAGAGCGCGGTGGCCGCGTCCTGCTGGGACTCCGGGACCCGGAGGGTCTTGCCGACCCCGCCGAAGATCTCCTCGGCGGTGGTGAGGTGCGCGGTGGTGGCGTGGCTGCCGGCCGAGATGACGGACATGCCCTCGTCGACGAGGACGGGGGTGTTGGGCATGACGCGGACCACGGGGGTGTCGGCGGTCAGGCGGTCCTCGATGAACGCGGTCGTGATGCCCGCGGCGGCGCTGATCACCAGCCGGTCGGCGGTGACGTGGGGGGTGAGTTCGTCCAGGAGCCTGCCCATGTCCTGGGGCTTGACCGCGAGGATGAGGATGTCGGCGCTCTTGGCGGCTTCGGCGTTGGTGACGGACTCGACGCCGTACCGCGTGCGGAGCTCCTCCGCGCGCTCGGAGCGGCGGGTGGTCACCAGCAGGTCGGCGGGGCGCCAGCCCGCCCGGATCATGCCGCTGAGCAGGGCCTCGCCGATCTTGCCGGTGCCGAGGACTGCGACTGTCTGGGTCATGCGTTCACCCTCCGGGCGGTGCTCTGTGCTGGTCGGTCGTCCTCGTCATCCTTGCACCGGTGGTTCAGGCCGTGCGGCGGCGGAGGGTGGCCGCGCCCAGACAGAGGACGAGGAGCGCTGAGCCCGCGACGACGGCGATGTCGCGGACGAAGTCCGCGGTGATGTCCGTGTGGCGCAGGACCTGGTTCATGCCGTCGACGGCGTACGACATGGGCAGTACGTCGGAGATCGTTTCGAGCACGGGGTGCATCCGGTCGCGCGGGGTGAACAGGCCGCAGAGCAGGAGCTGCGGGAAGATCACCGCCGGCATGAACTGGACCGCCTGGAACTCGGAGGCCGCGAACGCCGAGACGAACAGACCGAGCGCCGTCCCCAGGAGCGCGTCGAGCAGCGCGACCAGGAGCAGCAGCCACGGTGAGCCGATGACGTCCAGGCCCAGTAGGCCCACGGAGAGCGCGGTGGCCAGCACGGACTGGGCGACGGCCACGCCGCCGAACGCGAGGGCGTAGCCCGCGATCAGGTCGCCCTTGCCGAGCGGCATGGCGAGAAGGCGTTCGAGGGTGCCCGAGGTGCGTTCGCGCAGGGTGGCGATCGAGGTCACCAGGAACATCGTGATGAGCGGGAAGATGCCGAGCAGCGAGGCGCCGATGGAGTCGAAGGTCCGCGGACTGCCGTCGAAGACGTACCGGAGCAGCGTGATCATCAGGACGGGGACGAGGAGCAGCAGGGCGACGGTGCGCGGGTCGTGGCGGAGCTGGCGCAGGACCCGGGCGGCGGTGGCGGTCGTACGGGCCGGGGTCAGGAAGCGGGAGGGGGCCGCTGGGTGGATGTGGAGTGCGGCGTGGGCAGGGGGTGCGGGGTGGACAGGGGGTGCGGGGTGGGCGGGGGTCATGGGGTGGCCTCCCTGCTGGGGGCGGTCGCGGCTGCCTCGTCGACCAGGTGGAGGAAGGCTTCCCCGACGGTCTCCGAGCCGGTGCGGCGGCACAGGTCCTCGGGTGTGCCCGAGGCGAGGATCCCGCCCTCGCGCATCAGCAGCAGGCGGTGGCAGCGTTCGGCCTCGTCCATGACATGGGAGGAGACCAGGAGCGTGGTGCCCCGGTCGGCGGCGAGGGCGTGGAAGAGGTTCCACAGGTCGCGGCGGAGTACGGGGTCGAGGCCGACGGTCGGTTCGTCGAGGACCAGGAGTTCGGGCATGCCCAGCAGGGCGACAGCGAGGGAGACGCGGCTCAGCTGGCCGCCGGAGAGGGTGCCGGCCAGGGCGTCGGTACGGGTGGTGAGGTCGACGTCCCGGATGGCCCGGGTGACGGCTTCCCGCCGGGCTTCGCGCCGGGAGCGGCCGGGCTGGAGGACGGCCGCGAAGTAGTCGAGGTTCTGCCGGACGGTGAGGTCGGTGTACACGGACGGCGCCTGGGTGACATACCCGATACGAGGGCGCAGCGCGGGGTGTCCGGCGGGCAGGCCGAGGACGTCGAGCGTGCCGGTGGCCTTGGCCTGGGTGCCGACCACGGCGCGCATCAGCGTGGATTTGCCGCAGCCGGAGGGGCCGAGGAGGCCGGTGATCCTGCCGGGTTCGACGGTGAAGCCGAGGTCACGCAGCACGGTGCGGTCGCCGCGTACGACGGTGAGGGAGCGGGCTTCCACGGCGGGGGGAGCGTGAGCCGGTGCACGAGCCGCTGCCGGTTGCGCCGTCGGCGCCCGTTCCGCGGCGGGTGCCGGTTCCGGCTCCGGGCCTGGGTCCGGGTCCGGCTCCTCGTCCCGCGCGTAATTCGCCATGTGGTGAATTTTGGGTCCGGCGGTTCTCCCCCGTCAAGGCATCGCACGGGGCGTCGCGGAGAAGTCAGCGGTTCTTGGGCCGCTTGCCCTTGGCCGCGCGGCGGGCCGCCGGGTTCCCGGTGCGCGACGAGCGGCGCTTCGCGTACTGGGCGGCGGCGGTCTCGTACTCCGTGCGCCGGAGCTTCTCGCCGGGCGCCTCCCGCAGCGAGCGGAAGAAATACGCCAGCAGCGAGCCGATGAAGCCGATCGACTTGAGGCCGCGGAGATTGTCCTCACGGCCCGGGTCCGCCGGGCGGGCGCCGAAGCCTTCCCAGGTCTTGCGGAAGGCGATGGCGCTGCAGATGCCGAACATCAGGATGACCAGCATCCCGACGAAGCTGCCGACCTCCGCGATCTCCAGGCCCTGGTAGGCGAAGCGGAGCACGAAGCAGGCGGCGACCGCCGCGGCGAGCGAGCCGGCCGCGACGCCGACGCGCCGCAGCCCGTAACCCCCGTCGTGGTCGACCCAGGTCGTACCGAAGAAACGGATGGGCTCGGGCTGCGGGCCGGTTGCTTCACTGTTCTCGCTCACGGGGTCGATTATCCCCGGGCGGCCGGTTTCAGTCGCAGCGCGGCGCGACGTAGCCGTCGCTGCCGGTGTGGACGTAGACGTCCGCGACGAACTGTCCGTTGGCGATGTTGTCCCAGAGGTTCGACGTGCCGTACGGGCCGGTGACCCGCTCCCCCGGCTTCTGGCAGTAGATCGGGACCTTCATCCCGTACGGGAGGGTCCGGACGATCCGGTAGTTGGTCCCCGGTCCCACCCGGACGTTGACGCGGTAGCCGGGTGCGATCGGGTACTTGGCCAGATCGTCGGAGGCCGCCTCGACGGCGGCCGCCCCGTCCGTGCCGGCCGCCGCTTCCACCGCCACGTCCACCGCCGTATCCACCGCGGTCGTGCTCTGCTCTTCAACGCCCATGAGGGCCTCCCCCGTTGAGAAACGATGACTACGACGCGCAGGCTAACAAGCCCCACGCCGCTCGTACGCACCATCGACTAGGCTCCGTGCGTCGCGCTTGCGGACGAACACACGGGGGTGGGCGATGCCGCCGCTGCGAGAGACCGGAGCCAATCCGGAAGCGGAGCATCCGGAGTACGCCGGAACGTACCGGCTGGAGGCATGTCTCGGATCGGGCGGCATGGGTGTCGTGCATCTGGCGCGCTCCGCCTCGGGGCTCCAGCTGGCGGTCAAGGTGGTGCACGGGCCGTATGCGGCGGACCCCGAGTTCCGGGCGCGTTTCCGGCAGGAGGTGGCGGCCGCGCGCCGGGTGAGCGGGGCATTCACCGCACCGGTCGTCGACGCCGATCCGGCAGCCGTACGCCCGTGGATGGCCACCCTCTACGTGCCCGGCCCCACCCTCGCCGAACAGGTGAAGCGGAACGGGCCCCTGGCTCCCGCCGAGCTGCGCCGACTGACCGCCGGGCTCGCCGAGGCGCTGCGCGACATCCACCGGGCCGGGGTCATCCACCGCGATCTCAAGCCGAGCAACGTCCTGCTCTCCGATTCCGGGCCCAAGGTCATCGACTTCGGGATCTCCCGGCCGTACGACAGCGATCTGCGCACCGAGACCGGCAAGCTGATCGGTTCGCCGCCCTATATGGCGCCCGAACAGTTCCAGCGGCCGCGCGAGGTCGGCCCCGCCGCCGATGTGTTCGCGCTGGGGGCCGTGCTGGTCCACGCGGCGACGGGCAGCGGGCCCTTCGACTCGGACAGCCCGTACATCGTGGCCTACCAGGTGGTGCACGACGAGGCGGATCTCGCCGGGGTGCCCGGTGACCTCGCGCCGCTGGTCGGCCGGTGCCTGGCCAAGGACCCGGCCGAACGGCCCACGCCGGACGAGATCATGGCGGCGCTGCACCCCCCGTCGTACGAGGCCGCCGCGTTCATACCCGCGCAGCGCCGGCCGGTGACCGTGGCGGCGGACGACGGGCCCACGACCCATGTACGGGCCGCGCCGCCGGCCGTCCCGCGGCGCAGGCCGCGCGGCCTGCTCGTGGCGGCGGCCGTCGCGCTGGTGGCCGGGGCGGGGGTGGCCGCGTCGGAGCTGTGGGGCGGCACGGCCGGGCCGAAGACCCCGGAGGCCGGGAAGAAGGCCGCCTTCGCGCCGTGGCACACCCCGCTGCGGACCACCGGGAGCGCCACCCCCGCCTGTTCCGCGGACGGGAGCGGCCCGGCCGCCGGTTCCGAGGCCGCTGCGGGCTCGCGTGTCTACTGCGCGGCGGCCGGGGCCGGCACCGCGCGCCTGGACCCGGTGGACGGCCGCGTGCTCTGGTCGGACCCGGCCGCCGCGAGGGGCGCGGCGCGGAAGGCCGACTGGCCGCCCGTGGTCGCGGGCGGTCTCGTGCACAGCGCGGACCCGGGCGGGACCCTGCGCACGTACGACCCCGCCAAGGGCACGCAGGTCCGGGACACGGATGTCTCCGCGTACCCGGACGCCCCGTTCGCGGCGGGCGACACGCTGCTGCTGGTCGCGGACGACGGCACGGTGAAGGCGCTGGACGGCGCGACCGGGAAGGCCCGCTGGGAGCACCCGGTCCGCGGGCACGCGCGCCCCGACTTCGCCGCCTACGACACGGCGTCCGGGCTGGCCTACGCCTTCGAGCACTCGCCCTCCGGCTCGACCACCCTCGTCACCGCCGTCGACGGCGCGAGGGGGAGGACGGCGTGGCAGCGGCGGCTGGACGGGATGCTCACTCCGGCCGGTACCGCCGACGGTTCGCTCGTCCTGACGGCGATGAACGGGGACTCGGAGACCGTCGCGCTCGTCCGTTACGACCCCGACGCCCGCGCCCTGGCCCGTATCGAGCTGCCCTTCCGGCTGAACGATCCGCAGGTGGTGCTGGGCGGCGGCACCGCGTATCTCCTCGCACGGGGAGGAACGCTCCTCGCCATCGACACGGGATCGCGGACGAAGCCCGAACGGTGGCGGCTGGAGACGGGCGTCGGGCGGGCCTCGGCGCCCGTGCTCGGGCCGGGCGAGCAGCTGTACTTCTCCGCGGCGGACGGGCGGCTGCTGGCCGTCGACACCGGGAAGGGCGCACTGGCGGGGCAGACCCCCGCCCGGCTGCGGGAAGGCAGGCTCACCTACGCGTCGGCCCTGCCCGCACCCGTGGTGGCGGGGCGGATCGTGGTGGGTACGGCCCCTGACGGGTCGGTGTTCGCCGTCGACGGGCGGGACCCGCGGAGCTGGTGACCGGGGCGCCGGGCGCGTAGGTACGGGGTATCCGGGACGTCCGGGCGCGAATGTACGGAGAGCTGGCCCCGGGCGCGTATGTATGGAGTGAGCTGGGACCCGGACGCGTATGTACCGAGTGACCCCTGAGACTCGGGCGCGTAGTACCGAGTGACCCCTGGGCCCCGGGCGCGTATGTACAGGGTGAGCTGGGACCCGGACACGTACATACCGAGTGGCCCGGGCTCCCCCGGCACGTGCGGAGGCCTGCTGCCACAGGTGTGTGGCGGCAGGCCTCCGGCGAAGCGCTGTCGGGTGTCCGGTCCTCGGGTCAGCCGAGCTTGGAGACGTCGCGCACGGCGCCCCGGTCCGCGCTCGTCGCCATCGCCGCGTACGCCCGCAGCGCCGCCGAGACCTTGCGCTCGCGGTTCTTCGGGGCGTAGACGCCGTTCAGCGCCTCGCGGCGGGCGGCCAGTTCGGCGTCGGGGACGAGGAGCTCGATGGACCGGTTCGGGATGTCGATCCGGATGCGGTCACCGTCCTCGACGAGTGCGATGGCGCCGCCCGATGCCGCCTCCGGCGACGCGTGGCCGATCGACAGGCCCGACGTACCGCCGGAGAAGCGGCCGTCGGTGACCAGCGCGCAGCTCTTGCCGAGGCCGCGGCCCTTGAGGAACGAGGTCGGGTAGAGCATCTCCTGCATGCCGGGGCCGCCGCGCGGGCCCTCGTAGCGGATGACGACGACGTCGCCCTCCTTGATCTCCTTGCGGAGGATCTTGTCGACGGCCTCTTCCTGCGACTCGCAGACGACCGCCGGGCCCTCGAAGGTCCAGATCGACTCGTCGACGCCGGCCGTCTTCACGACACAGCCGTCCAGAGCGAGGTTGCCCTTGAGGACCGCGAGGCCGCCGTCCTTGGAGTACGCGTGCTCCAGGTCGCGGATGCAGCCGCCCGCGGCGTCCAGGTCGAGGGTGTCCCAGCGCTCGGACTGGGAGAAGGCGGTCGCGGACCGGACACAGCCGGGGGCGGCGTGCCACAGCTCGACGGCTTCCGGCGACGGGGAGCCGCCGCGCACGTCCCAGTTCTTCAGCCACTCCGCGAGGGTGTCGGAGTGCACCGAGTGCACCTCCTCGTTGAGCAGGCCCGCGCGGTGGAGCTCGCCGAGGAGAGCGGGGATGCCGCCCGCCCGGTGGACGTCCTCCATGTAGTACGTACCCCCGGGGGCCACGTTAGGGGCGACCTTCGACAGACAGGGGACGCGGCGCGAGACCTCGTTGATGTCGTCGAGGTCGTAGGCCAGCTCCGCCTCCTGGGCGGCGGCGAGCAGGTGCAGGATCGTGTTGGTCGAGCCGCCCATCGCGATGTCCAGCGCCATCGCGTTGTCGAACGCGGCGCGGGTGCCGATCGCGCGGGGCAGGACCGTCTCGTCGTCCTGCTCGTAATAACGCTTGGTGATCTCCACGACCGTGCGGCCGGCCTCCTCGTACAGCGCCTTACGGGCGGTGTGCGTGGCGAGGACGGAACCGTTGCCGGGGAGGGAGAGGCCGAGGACCTCGGTCAGACAGTTCATCGAGTTGGCGGTGAACATGCCGGAACAGCTGCCGCAGGTGGGGCAGGCGTTCTCCTCGATACGGAGGATGTCCTCGTCGGAGATGCTCTCGTCGACGGCGTCGCTGATCGCGTTGACCAGGTCGAGCTTGCGGACCGTACCGTCGACGAGCGTCGCCTTGCCGGCCTCCATCGGGCCGCCGGAGACGAAGACCGTCGGGATGTTGAGGCGCATGGCGGCCATCAGCATGCCGGGCGTGATCTTGTCGCAGTTGGAGATGCAGATCAGCGCGTCGGCACAGTGCGCCTCGACCATGTACTCGACGGAGTCGGCGATCAGGTCGCGCGACGGGAGGCTGTAGAGCATCCCGTTGTGGCCCATCGCGATGCCGTCGTCCACGGCGATGGTGTTGAACTCGCGGGGCACGGCGCCCGCGGCCTTGATCGCCTCGGAGACGATCCGGCCGACCGGGGCGAGGTGGGTGTGGCCGGGGACGAACTCGGTGAACGAGTTCGCCACCGCGATGATCGGCTTGCCGATGTCCTCGCTCGCTACGCCCGACGCCCGCATAAGGGCGCGGGCGCCCGCCATGTTGCGGCCGTGGGTGACAGTGCGGGACCTCAGCTGCGGCATCGCGCTCGCTCCTTCGACAGAAAAGACTGTCTCCGAGCGTACGCCCCGGCTCCAAGATCTGGACACCATGTCCGGATCCTGGGATGCGTTTCTCACGGCGGGCGGGTGCCGGGAGGGGGGTCAGACCTCCGTGAAATATCTCTGCAGGGTCGGCGCCACCATCCCGATGATCTTCTCCGGGTCCGCCGAGGCCAGCGGCTCCGCCTTGATCACATAGCGCAGGATCGCGATGCCGACCATGTGCGAGGCGGCCAGTTCCGCACGGAAGGTCGGATCGGGTACGTCCAGTTCCGCCGCGATCCGCTCCAGCAGCCGTCGCAGGACGAAGCCGCGCAGGATGCCCGCCGCCGCCTCGTGGGTGAGCGCCGAGCGGATGACCGCCAGGAGCGGGGCCCGGGTGACCGGGTTCTCCCATACGGAGATGAAGTAGCGGGCCAGCCGTTCGCCCAGACCGTCCACCGGGCCGCCGAGCAGCGAGGGGATGACCAGGGCGGGCTCGAAGGAGACCTCGATGGCGGCGGCGAAGACCTCGTCCTTCGTGCCGAAGTAGTGGTGGACCAGCGCGGCGTCGACGTCCGCCGCCTTGGCGATGCCCCGGATCGACGTCTTGTCGTAGCCGCGCTCGGCGAACTCCGTACGGGCCGCTTCGAGGATGCGGGTACGGGCGTCGGGTCCGGTCGCCCCGGCCGTACGGGAGGGGCGGCCGCGGCGGCGGGGGGCGGTCTCCGGCTTCTCCGGCTTCTCGGGCTTCTCGGGCTGCTCGGGCTTCTCCGGCTTCTTCTGTGCCTTCGGCTTCTCGGGCGTCGTCCGTGCGTTCGGCTGCTCGGGGGTGTGCGGGGTCGCCGGTGTCCCTGGCGCTTCCGGCGTCCCGGGCGTCTCTGGTGTCCTGGCCGTCACGTGCGGGGGGCCTGCGCGGACGACGCCAGGTGGAGGCGGGTGAACGCGAGCGCCTCCGCGAGGTCGGCCTCGCGTTCGGCGGAGGACATGGCGCGGCGGGTGTTCACCTCGATGACCACATGGCCGCCGAACGCGGTACGGGCCAGCCGCTCCAGCAGCTCCGCGCAGGGCTGGTCGCCCCGGCCCGGAACCAGGTGCTCGTCCTTGTTGGAGCCCTTGCCGTCGGCGAGGTGGACATGGGCCAGCCGGTCGCCCATCCGGTCCACCATCGCCAGCCCGTCCGTGCGGGCGGTCGCGGTGTGCGAGAGGTCCACCGTGAAGTGGCGGTAGTCGTCGTTCGTGACGTCCCAGTCGGGGGCGTACGCGAGCATCTCGCGGTCCCGGTAGCGCCACGGATACATGTTCTCGACGGCGAACCGCACATCGGTCTCGTCCGCCATGCGCCAGATGCCGGTCACGAAGTCGCGCGCGTAATTGCGCTGCCAACGGAACGGCGGATGGACGACGACGGTCGACGCGCCCAGCTTCTCCGCGGCCGCCCTGGCCCGCTGGAGCTTCACCCAGGGATCGGTGGACCAGACCCGCTGGGTGATGAGGAGGCAGGGTGCGTGCACGGCGAGGATCGGGACCCGGTGGTAGTCCGAGAGCCGGCGCAGCGCCTCGATGTCCTGGCTGACCGGGTCGGTCCAGACCATGACCTCGACCCCGTCGTACCCCAGGCGCGCGGCGATCTCGAAGGCCGTCGCGGTCGACTCCGGATAGACCGAGGCCGTCGACAGGGCGACCTTCGCATCGGGGATGCGCACCACTGGTTCTGCCACTTGGACAGCGTACGGGCAGTGGTACGCCCCGCCGAGGGTCACCGGCGGAAAGTGACCAGGGCCATGAGGTGGGTGGAGCCCCGGCCCGGCGCCCGTACGGCGTCCCGGCGCCGGTGCGGCCGGCCCGGCATCGGTACGGCCGACCGGGCGCCGGTGCGGCCGACGGGCGTCGGTGCGGGCGCGTGGGCGTCGCCGCGGCCGGGCGGGCGTCGCGTCGGCGGACCGGGGTGGTGCCCGCCGCCGCGGCCGGCCGGGCGGGCGGGCGTCGCGTCGGTGGACCGGCCGGGCTCATGGCATCAGCGCAGCGCGGCCTGTTCCGCCGGGAGGTGGTCCAGGCGGCGCAGGATGACGCCCTCGCGCAGCGCCCAGGGGCAGATCTCCAGCTCCTCGACCCCGAACAGGTCCATCGCCCCCTCCGCCACCAGGGCCCCGGCGAGCAGCTGTGCGGCGCGCCCCTCGGAGACCCCGGGCAGCCGGCCCCGCTCCTCGACGGTCATCGCCGCCAGTTTCGGCACCCAGTCCTCCAGGGCCTTGCGGCTGAGGGAGCGCTGTACGTACAGCCCCTCGGTGGAACGTGCGGCGCCCGCGATCCTGGCGAGCTGCTTGAAGGTCTTGGAGGTGGCGACGACATGGTCGGGGCGGCCGAGGCGGGTGAACTCGCCGACGCTCCTGGCGATCCTGGCGCGCACATGGCGGCGCAGCGCCTTCACCTCCGCCGGGTCCGCCGGGTCGGCCGGCAGCCAGGCCGCGCTGAGGCGCCCGGCGCCGAGGGGCAGGGACACCGCGGCGTCGGGCTCCTCGTCGATGCCGAACGCGATCTCCAGGGAACCGCCGCCGATGTCCAGGACCAGCAGTTTCCCGGCCGACCAGCCGAACCACCGGCGCGCGGCGAGGAAGGTGAGCCGGGCCTCCTCCTCACCGCTGAGGACGGCGAGGTCGACGCCGGTCTCGTCGCGTACCCGGGCCAGCACCCCGTCCGCGTTGGTCGCCTCGCGCACCGCGGACGTGGCGAACGCCAGGACGTCCTCGCACCCCTTGTCCTCGGCGGCCTGGACCGCCCCGGCGATGGTCGACACCAGCCGGTCCACGCCCAAGGGGCCGATGGATCCGTCCGTGTCGAGGAGTTCGGCCAGCCGAAGCTCCGCCTTGTGCGAGTGCGCGGGCAGCGGGCGGGCGCCGGGGTGGGCGTCCACCACCAGCAGATGAACCGTGTTCGACCCCACGTCGAGGACTCCGAGTCTCATACCGGAACGCTACTGCGGCCATGGACCGGGACCGACCGGCCCCTGGGAGAAGGGCGGAGGAGCGGGGCCGGGCGTCCGGGAGAAAACCGTGGTGGGTGACCGTGCCGCCGCGGATGCGCGGGCCCGGCCCCGCGACGCCGCCACCCACGCGCCGGTCCGTCTTACTCTTGGCACGTGTCAAAGACGAAAAAGGCGAAGCCGGGCAAAGCCACGAAGAAGCAGAAGACGAACCGGGAGACACAGCAGCCGGAAAAGAACGGACGGAACGGTTCCGACGAGAAGGGCCTCGACTTCGCGCGGGCCTGGGTGGAGTTCCCCGACCCGGCGGACGACGAGCAGGTCTTCCGCTGCGATCTGACCTGGCTGACCTCCAGGTGGTCCTGCATCTTCGGCAGCGGCTGCCAGGGCATCCAGGCGGGCCGCGCCGACGACGGGTGCTGCACGCTGGGCGCGCACTTCTCCGACAAGGACGACGAGAAGCGGGTGGCCGGCCATGTCGCGCGGCTGACACCGGAGTTGTGGCAGTTCCACGATGTCGGCACGGAGACGGGCTGGGTGGGTGTCGACGAGGACGGCGAGCGCCAGACGCGTCGCTGGGAAGGCTCCTGCATTTTTCAGAACCGGCCCGGTTTCGCGGCCGGGGCGGGCTGTTCGCTGCACATCCTGGCGCTGCGGGAGGGCAAGGACCCTCTCGAAACGAAGCCCGACGTGTGCTGGCAGCTGCCGATCCGGCGTACGTACGACTGGATCGACCGGCCCGACGACACACGTGTGCTCCAGGTCTCGATCGGTGAGTACGACCGCCGGGGCTGGGGTCCCGGCGGTCACGATCTGCACTGGTGGTGCACCTCGGCCACATCGGCGCACGGGGCCGGGGACCCGGTGTACGTCACCTACCGCCCCGAGCTCACCGAGCTGATGGGCAAGAAGGGCTACGGCCGGCTGGTCGAGCTGTGCGAGGAGAGGCTGTCGTCGCTGCTGCCGATGGCGCCGCACCCGGCCGACCCTCCGGCCTGAACGCAGGGTCGCCGGACCGCCCGGCCGGACCGTGCTGCCGGAGCGCGCCGGCGGCCGACCACCCCGGCCGGCGGCGCGCTCCGGCCGACAGCGGTGTCCGGGAACGCGGTCCGGCCAGCCCGGTCCGATAACCCCTTCCGGCCAGCCCGGTCCGGGAACACCGCCCGGCCAGCCCGGTACGTGAGCGCGGTACGGCCAGCCCGGTCCGGGAACACCGCCCGGCCAGCGCGGTCCGGGAGCGGTCAGTCCGTGGAGGCCGGCTCGGACGGGGCGGTGGTCGGCTCGGACGAGCCCGGGGACGTGGGTGTCGGCCCGGTCGTGCCCGGCCCCGGATCCGTGGAATCCGTCGGACCGGGCGTGGGGCCGGTCGGGTCCGTCGGGCCCGGAGTGGGATCGGTGGGGCCGGTGGGGCCCGGGGTGGGACCGGTCGGATCCCTGCCCGGGTCCGTCGGCTTCGTCGTGGGGCGGGCCGGACCCGTCGCGCCACCGTCCGACGGGGAGGCGGCCCCGTACCCCTCGACCATGACCAGGGAGCCCGTCGGGGCGATCCCGATACGCGCGCGCCACGGGCCGGCCGGCGCGGCCGCGTGGTTCACCGAGACCCGGATCGTGACGCTCGCCCCGGCGGCGAGGACGCCCGACGAGCGGCTGAGGCGCAGCCACGGCGCGTCCACCCACGCCGACCAGGTGACGGGTGCGCCGCCGGAGGCGGTCAGGGCGATGGTCGTGACATCGCCCGAGGTCCGCGCGGTGACGTCCAGGCCACCGGGGCCGTGCCGTCCGCCGCCGGAGCTGATCACCTCGGCCGTCACGTCCGGGGAGCCGGAACCGTCCTTGGGCCGGTCGCCGAAGCGGCCCTGGTCGCCGGGCCGGGCGTTGCCCGCGTTCTCGTAATGGTCGTACGGGGTTCCCTCCATGCCTCCCGTGTCGTCCAGCTCGGTCGCGGTGACCGTGGAGCCGTCATGCCCCTCCCCGGTGTGCGGCGCCCCCCGGTAGGCGGCCCACAGGGCGATCACGGGAGCGGCGACGACGGTCGCGACCACGGTGGTCGTCACGACCCGGGCGCGCAGCCGGTCGCGGCGCGCGGCCTGGTCCTTCGGGTCCAGCGGATAGCCCGCGCGGTCGAAGCGCGGGGTGCCCGCCCGGGACCGCTGGGCGTGGACCATGGCGACATGGACGGAGGGGCGGGGCGCCTCGACGACGGGCAGCACGGTCGTGGAGGTGACGGTGGCGCCCGGCCAGGGACCGGCCGCACCGGCGCGTTCGGCGACGAGGCGGCAGCGGGGGCAGTCGTCGACGTGCCGGACGAGCTCGCGGCGCAGCACCGCGGAGAGCAGCACCCGGTGGTCGCCGGTGAGACGGGCGACGGTGGGACAGTCCGCGGTCTCCACGACGGCGAGGGCGGCGCGGGTGCGCTCCACCTCGCAGGCCGCGGCGGCCAGCAGCTCGCGGGCGGTGGCGGGCTCCAGTCCGAGCACCGAGGCCACGGCGCGCGGGGGGAGCCCGTGGCGTACCGAGAGTTCGAGCGCCTCGCGCTGTTCCGGGGTGGTGCCCGCCGCCTCGGGCCAGGCCAGCTGGGCCAGTTCGCGCCGGCGCGCCTCGGCCGCCGGGGACTCGGCGGGGGCCGGGGTGACCGCCTCCTCGGGGGTGGGAGGCGTGTCGGGCGCGTAGGGCGCGGTGGGGCGGGTGGGGATCGCGGGGGCGGTGGGGCCGGTGAGGACCACGGGGGCAGTGGGGGCAGTGGGGCCGGTGAGGACCGCGGAGTCGGTGGGGGCTGCGGGATGGGTGGGGATGGCGGGGGCGGTGGGGATCGCGGGGACGGTGGCCAGGGGGAGGTTGGCGGGAAGGGTGAGATCGATGGGGAGGGTGCGGTCGGCGGGGAGGATGCGGTTGGCGGGAGATGCGCCCGGCGTGGGACCCAGCGTGCGATGACCCGTGTGCGCCCCCGTCCGCGCGGCCGCGGGCCGGGCGCTCCCGGGGCGCGTGCCCTCCGGCGGGGCGCTCTCCGACGGGGCGGGCTTCGGGCGCGCGGAGTTCGGATACGCGGTCCTCGCGCGCTCCGCCCTCGCCTCCTTCGCCGAGTGACGATGGGCCTGGCGGCCGCGCTTCCGCTCGGCCAGCCTGCGCAGGCACATCCACCTGGCCAGCGCGTACAGCCAGGTCTTGCGCTCCTCCTCGCCCGCCGGGCACCGGCTGTCCTCCCGCTCCGCGATCGCCAGGACCGCGCCGAGCGCGTCGGCGGCCGCTTCGTGGTCACAGAGTACGGAGAGGCAGTAGGTGAAAAGGCCGTCGAGGTACTGCTCGTACCATGCGGGCGTTCGCTGTGCCGACGAGTGGGGCGCACGGCGGTGCGCCCGGTGTGCGCCGGTGGTGTGCGTGGGGGTCTCCAGCCTGCTGCTCGTCACCCGGCGACCGTAGGCAGTGGAGGGGAGGCCTTAGTACCCCTTCAGCACTTTTAACCCTTACGGGTGAACGTATCCCTCGAAAGGGGACAGGAATCACAGATTCCGCTCTGAGCGCCCCCTCGCGCCCCCGGCCCTGGCAGCCCGGCCGCACCCGCCGCGGCCGGGCTGCCGTACCCGCGCCGGCGGACTTCCGCACCGGCCCCGGACCGGGCTGTCGTACCTCCCCTATACGGTGACGCCATGGCTGCCCGTACGAAAACCGCGAAGGACCGGCCGTCCTACCGCTGCACCGAGTGCGGCTGGACCACTGCCAAGTGGCTCGGCCGCTGCCCCGAGTGCCAGGCCTGGGGGACGGTCGAGGAGTTCGGCGGTGCCCCCGCCGTGCGGACCACCGCGGCCGGCCGGGTCTCCACCGCCGCCGTCCCGATCGGTCAGGTCGACAGCCGCCAGGCCACCGCGCGCTCGACCGGCGTGAGCGAACTGGACCGGGTGCTGGGCGGGGGGCTCGTGCCCGGCGCCGTCGTGCTGCTGGCGGGCGAGCCGGGCGTCGGCAAGTCGACGCTGCTGCTGGACGTGGCCGCCAAGGCGGCGAGCGGCGACCACCGCACGCTCTACGTCACCGCCGAGGAGTCCGCGAGTCAGGTCCGGTTGCGCGCCGACCGGATCCGGGCGATCGACGACCATCTCTACCTCGCGGCGGAGACCGATCTGTCCGCGGTGCTCGGCCATCTGGACGCGGTCAAGCCCTCGCTGCTCGTCCTCGACTCCGTCCAGACCGTCGCCTCGCCCGAGATCGACGGCGCCCCCGGGGGCATGGCCCAGGTCCGCGAGGTCGCCGGGGCGCTCATCAGAGCGTCCAAGGAGCGCGGGATGGCCACGCTCCTGGTCGGCCATGTCACCAAGGACGGCGCGATCGCCGGTCCCCGGCTGCTGGAGCACCTCGTCGACGTGGTGCTCTCCTTCGAGGGCGACCGCCATGCCCGGCTCCGTCTGGTGCGCGGCGTCAAGAACCGTTACGGGGCGACCGACGAGGTCGGCTGCTTCGAGCTCCACGACGAGGGCATCACCGGACTCGCGGACCCGTCGGGTCTCTTCCTCACCCGCCGCGACGCACCGGTGCCCGGCACCTGTCTGACCGTCACCCTGGAGGGCAAGCGGCCGCTCGTCGCCGAGGTGCAGGCGCTCACCGTCGACTCCCAGATCCCTTCACCCCGGCGCACGACCTCCGGCCTGGAGACCTCCCGGGTCTCGATGATGCTGGCCGTGCTGGAGCAGCGCGGCCGGATCAGCTCGCTCGGCAAGCGGGACATCTACAGCGCGACGGTCGGCGGTGTGAAGCTCACCGAACCGGCGGCGGACCTGGCGATCGCGCTCGCCCTGGCCAGCGCCGCCAGTGACACCCCGCTCCCGAAGAACCTGGTGGCGATCGGTGAGGTGGGCCTCGCGGGCGAGGTCAGAAGGGTCACCGGAGTCCAGCGCAGGCTGGCCGAGGCACACCGTCTCGGCTTCACCCACGCCCTGGTCCCGACCGACCCGGGGAAGGTCCCGGCCGGTATGAAGGTCACGGAAGTCGCCGACATGGGCGACGCTCTGAGAGCACTCCCGCGCCGGTCTCGTACGGAGGCACCACGGGAGGACAACGCGCGCCGGTAGACTTTGCCCTGGTCTCGCCCGCCCGTACGAACGGTATGAGGGACGCAAGGGCATCGCAAACCTGTGACCGGAGGAGTGCAGTGGCAGCCAACGACCGGGCCGCATCGCCCGGAAAGTCCGGCCAAGGCACCGGCAACGAAGCGCTCATGCGCGCCTCGTTGAGCGCGGTCGCGCCCGGAATGGCCTTGCGCGACGGCCTGGAGCGCATCCTCCGGGGCAACACCGGCGGACTGATCGTCCTCGGTATGGACAAGACCGTCGAATCGATGTGCACCGGCGGATTCGTCCTGGACGTGGAGTTCACGGCGACGCGGCTGCGCGAGCTGTGCAAGCTCGACGGCGCGCTGATCCTCGACAAAGACATGACCAAGATCCTGCGGGCCGGTGTGCAGCTGGTCCCGGACGCCTCCATCCCCACCGAGGAGACCGGCACGCGCCACCGCACGGCGGACCGGGTCTCCAAGGCGTGTGTCTTCCCGGTCGTCTCGGTCTCGCAGTCGATGCGTCTGATCGCGCTGTACGTGGACGGGGAACGGCGGGTCCTGGAGGAGTCCTCCGCGATCCTGTCCCGGGCCAACCAGGCGCTCGCGACGCTGGAGCGGTACAAACTGCGCCTCGACGAGGTCGCGGGCACGCTCTCCGCGCTGGAGATCGAGGACCTGGTGACGGTGCGGGACGTCACGGCCGTCGCCCAGCGCCTGGAGATGGTGCGGCGGATCGCGACCGAGATCGCGGAGTACGTGGTCGAGCTCGGCACCGACGGGCGGTTGCTCGCACTCCAGCTGGACGAGCTGATCGCGGGCGTCGAGCCGGAGCGCGAGCTGGTCGTGCGCGACTATGTGCCGGAGCCGACGGCCAAGCGGTCCCGCACGGTCACCGAGGCGCTGACCGAGCTGGACGCCCTGACCCACACGGAGCTGCTGGAACTCGCCGCGGTGGCGCGGGCCCTGGGGTACAGCGGTTCGCCGGAGACGCTGGACTCCGCGGTGTCCCCGCGGGGATTCCGGCTGCTGGCGAAGGTGCCGCGGCTCCCGGGCGCGATCATCGAGCGGCTGGTGGAGCACTTCGGCGGTCTGCAGAAGCTGCTCGCCGCGAGCGTGGACGATCTCCAGACCGTGGACGGGGTCGGGGAGGCGAGGGCCCGGAGCGTACGGGAGGGCTTGTCGCGGCTGGCGGAGTCGTCGATCCTGGAGCGGTACGTCTAGACCGGCGCGGGGGCCGGGGCGGCGGGGGCCGGGCAGGGCTTTCTTTTTTCCTCAAGCGCAGGACGGGCCGGATGGGGCGCCCGGATGACCCGGCTGCCCTTCAACCGTCGTCCCGACCGTCGTCCCGGCTGCCCTCCCGACCGTCCCGGCCGCCGGGGCAGTCCTTCCGGCCGCCGGGGCAGTCCTTCCGGCCCTGCCGTCAGTCCTTCGCCAGGACGAACGAGGCTCGTTGCAGCGGCTCCCCCGGGGCCGTGGCCTCCAGGAGATACGTTCCCGGGCCCGCCTTCGCCGCGGGGGGCGTGGCGCACCGGGGGGCGCTCTGCGTGCGGTCCCAGGCCACGGTGTGGATCACGGTCGCGCCCGCCGGGAGCTTCAGGAGCAGACTTCCCGGGGTGGCCGGGCAGTCCTTCGACGACCAGACCCGGGAGTCGTCGTCACCGGCCTCGGTGATGGTGAGGACCGCGTTCTTCGGGCCGAAGTCGGCCTTGCAGGCGGTGGCCGAGCTGTTCTTGGCGATCAGTTCGAACTTCGGCCGGTCCTCGGGGCCGTAACTCACCTTCGTACGCAGGCTCAACTGGAGCGCGTCAGGGGTGCAGTCGGGGAGCGGGGAACCGGCCGGGACCTGCTGGCCCGCCGTTCCGCCCGCGCCCGCGCCGCCCGATGACGCACCGTCGGATCCCGTCGTACCGCCCGTGCCGGAGCCCGCGCTGTCGGCGGCCCCGGTGTCGCCGTTGCTGCCGTCGCTTCCCGCGTCGTCGCCCGACTCCTCGCGGCCGCCCGGCTGTTGACTGATCGCCGGCCCGGATCCCGAGGGACCCGGGGTGATCGACTCCACCGGATCCGATCCACTCGGTTTCGCGTCGCCGGTGTTCTCCTTGCCGCCACCGGAGGTGACGACCCATACGATCAGCAACGCGAGCAGCGCAACCAGCGTCGCCGCTACTGCCCTCCGTCGCCAGTAAATGGTGGAGGGAAGCGGCCCGACCGGATTGCGCATAGATCCCACGGCCCAAACTCTACGAGAGATCCGGGCCAACTCCCGCCCCACCCGCCTCTCTGATCGTCAAGTTTTGCGGATCATCATCATGGAACCCCCGGTTACGGCCTCCGGACACGGGCACAGGGGACAGAACGGGTGGCGTTATCACTCCCTGAGCCGCCGGGAAGGCCGACACCCCCGTCCCCGGGACCGTCGTCCCGTCTTCCGTGCCAGGATCGGAAGTGCGATGACTGCCATGACTTCGACACACATGCCCCCCACGTCCCTCCACACCCCCGTCATCGGGTGGTTCGAGCAGCACGCCCGCGATCTGCCCTGGCGCCGCCCCGAAGCGGGCGCCTGGGGCGTGATGGTGAGCGAGTTCATGCTGCAGCAGACCCCGGTGAGCCGGGTCCTCCCGGTCTACGAACAGTGGCTGGCCCGCTGGCCGCGCCCCGCCGACCTGGCCGCCGAGGCGCCCGGTGAAGCGGTCCGCGCCTGGGGCCGGCTCGGCTACCCCCGCCGGGCGCTGCGCCTGCACGGCGCCGCGCAGGCGATAACGGAACGGCACGGCGGCGACGTACCGAGCGAGCACAACCAGCTGCTGGCCCTGCCCGGGATCGGCGAGTACACGGCGGCGGCCGTGGCCTCGTTCGCGTACGGGCAGCGGCACGCGGTGCTCGATACGAACGTCCGCCGTGTGTTCGCCCGCGCCGCGTCCGGCATTCAGTACCCGCCGAACGCGACGACCGCCGCTGAACGCAAGCTCGCCAGGACACTGCTCCCCGAGGAGGACGAACGCGCGGCACGCTGGGCGGCCGCGACGATGGAGCTCGGCGCACTGGTGTGCACCGCCAGGAACGAGGACTGCTCCAAGTGCCCGATCGCCTCGCAGTGCGCCTGGCTGCTGGCCGGGAAGCCCCCGCACCAGGGGCCTGCCCGCCGCGGGCAGACGTACGCCGGTACGGACCGGCAGGTACGCGGCCGGCTGCTCGCGGTCCTGCGCGACGCGGTGAATCCCGTTCCGCAGGCCGCGCTCGACGCGGTGTGGGACGAGCCGGTACAGCGGGCCAGGGCGCTGGACGGGCTGGTGTCCGACGGGCTGGTCGAGCCGCTGCCCGACGGTCTGTACCGGCTGCCGCTGACCTGAGCGGGTAACCGTACGGGACCTGGCCGGCCGGGGCCCGTACGGGCCTGACCTGGGCGGTCGGCCGGGCCCGGAGTGCGCTGTTACACAACCGATGGACAGCCGTGCGTCCGCGTATGGCTGCTGCGCACACCCTCGTGACAACGCCTCCGTAGCGTCTCCGTCAGCAGTGCACACGGGGATCTACGGGGACGGAGGCGGTTGGAATGGCGCAGGGCGAGGTGCTCGAATTCGAGGACTACGTACGCACCCGGCAGGAGGCCCTGCTCCGCAGCGCCCGCCGTCTGGTCCCCGACCCGGTGGACGCGCAGGACCTGCTGCAGACCGCTCTGGTACGTACGTACGGCCGCTGGGACGGCATCGCCGACAAGTCCCTCGCCGACGCCTATCTGCGCCGCGTCATGATCAACACGCGTACCGAGTGGTGGCGGGCCCGCAAGCTGGAGGAGATCCCCACCGAGCAGCTGCCGGACGCGAGCGTCGAGGACGGCACCGAGCAGCGCGCCGACCGCGCCCTGCTGATGGACATCCTGGGCGTCCTGGCTCCCAAGCAGCGCAGCGTGGTCGTGCTGCGACACTGGGAACAGATGAGCACGGAGGAGACGGCTGCCGCGCTGGGCATGTCGGCCGGTACGGTGAAGAGCACGCTGCACCGGGCACTGGCGCGACTGCGCCAGGAGCTGGAGAGCCGCGAGATCATGAGTCGTGAGGCGGCCGGCCGTGAGGCCGGGGACCGCCGTACGACGGCAGCCCGTCCCTCCGGCCCCACCACGGTCGTGGCGGCCCGGGTACACACATCGGCGCCGCGGGACCGGCGCCACGACGAGCGGGGGCGGGAGCGGTGCGCGGCCTGACGGACAGCGCCGACGGCGCGGGCGGCGGCCCGGCGCGCGGCGACGGGGGCGGGGGCACCGGCCGGAGCACACGGCTCCGGGCGGGCATGGCGGCGAGTGGTACGGCTCTGGCCGGACTCGCCGCCTTCGGGCTGTTCTGCGTCGGCTGCTCCACGGGCGGCACCGGCACCCGCGACGAGGGCCCGGCCGGCACCCAGCCCGTGGCCCAGGTCACGACCCCCGCCACGGGAACCCCCTCCGGCACGGCGAAGCCCGCCACCCGGGTCGATGCCGTGGCACTGCTGCGGAGCGACGCGAAGGTGAGCGAGCGGGTCAAGGAGGGCCTCAGGCCGTGTGCCGGGGACGCCTACCCGGTGGACACCTCCTACGGTTCGCTGACCGACGGCCCGGTGACCGATGTCGTGGTCAACGTGATGTCCTGCGCCGACTCGGTGGGCGTCGGGACGTACGTCTACCGCAAGAGCGACGACGGCTCGTACCAGAACGTCTTCACCGCCGAGACACCCGCGGTCTACGGCACCATCGACCGGGGCGACCTGGTGGTGACGACGCAGGTGTACGGGTCGAAGGACCCGCTCGCCTACCCCTCCGGCTCGGAGGTGGTCACCTATCGCTGGGCGAACGACCGCTTCGGCGAGCACGACCGCGTGCACAACGACTTCAACCGGGCCGTCGGGAGCGGGGAGGTCCCCCTCCCGGAGCCGCCGGTGTCGCCCGGGAGCTGAAAGCAGCGGCGGGAACACCACAGCAACAGCAGCCAAGAGCTACCGAAAGCAGCCGAAAGCAGTCGCATGGCCGAGACCCATGTCCTCTTCGTCGAGGACGACGACGTCATCCGTGAGGCCACCCAGCTCGCCCTGGAGCGGGTCGGCTTCGCGGTCACCGCGATGCCCGACGGGCTTTCCGGTCTGGAGGCCTTCCGGGCCGACCGGCCGGACATCGCCCTGCTCGACGTGATGGTGCCGGGGCTCGACGGGGTGAGCCTGTGCCGCCGCATCCGGGACGAGTCGACCGTTCCCGTGATCATGCTGTCGGCGCGGGCCGACTCCATCGATGTCGTACTCGGCCTGGAGGCCGGGGCGGACGACTATGTCACCAAGCCCTTCGACGGCGCCGTGCTCGTCGCCCGTATCCGGGCGGTGCTGCGGCGCTTCGGCCACGCGGCCGGCGCGGGCGGGCAGCAGGGCGGTACGGATGCGGAGACGCCGGCCGAGGGCGGGGTACTGGCCTTCGGTGATCTGGAGGTCGACACCGAGGGCATGGAGGTACGGCGCGGGGGCGAGCAGGTGGCGCTGACGCCGACCGAGATGCGGCTGCTGCTGGAGTTCTCGTCCGCGCCCGGCACCGTGCTCTCCCGCGACCGGCTCCTGGAGCGGGTCTGGGACTACGGCTGGGGCGGTGACACCCGGGTCGTGGACGTGCATGTGCAGCGGCTGCGCACCAAGATCGGACAGGACCGGATCGAGACCGTCCGCGGCTTCGGCTACAAGCTCCGGGCATGAAGAGGCTGGCCCTGCGGACCGGTGTCCGCTGGAAGATCAGCATCGCGATCGCGGCGGTCGGCGCGCTCATCGCGGTGGCGCTGAGCCTTGTCGTCCACAACGCCGCCCAGGTCTCGATGATCGAGAACGCCCGTGAGGTGCAGCTGGAGCGGCTGCTGGGCGCCCAGCGCTTCTACGAGGCGATGAACGCGAAGAGCCCGGCGCCCAAGTTCGGCGCCAAGCTCAACGACCCCACGCTGCCGCCGAGCCTGCGCGAGGAGGTCCGCAACAACCGGCGGGCCACCCATGTCGAGGAGTACAAGGACGGGGTGCCCGACGTCTGGGCGGCCGTACCGCTGGCCAACGGTGACGTCCTCTCGCTGCACACCCGGTTCGCCGACCGCAGCGCCACGATCATGAAGGACCTGGACCGGGCACTGATCATCGGCTCGGTCTCGGTGGTCTTCGGCGGCAGCGCCCTGGGCGTCCTGATCGGCGGCCAGCTCTCCCGCAGGCTGCGCAAGGCGGCGGCCGCGGCCGGGAAGGTCGCGCAGGGACACACGGAGGTCAGGGTCAGGGAGGCCGTCGGCGGGGTCGTCCGCGACGAGACCGATGAGCTGGCACGGGCGGTCGACGCGCTGACCGACGCGCTGAACGAGCGGATCGAGGCGGAGCGCCGGGTCACCGCGGACATCGCCCATGAGCTGCGTACGCCGGTGACCGGGCTGCTCACGGCGGCCGAGCTGCTGCCGCCTGGCCGCCCCACCGAACTCGTACGCAACCGGGCGCAGGCGATGCGCACCCTCGTCGAGGACGTGCTCGAAGTGGCGCGGCTGGACAGTGCTTCGGAGCGGGCCGAGCTCCAGCATCTGCAGCTGGGCGAGTTCGTCAGCCGGCGGATCGCCGTGCTGGACCCGGACATCGCGGTGCGGGTGGTGCACGAGTCGTGGGTCTCCACCGATCCGCGGCGTCTGGAGCGCATCCTCGGCAATCTGCTGGGCAACGCGGCCAAGCACGGGTCCACCCCGGTGGAGGTCACGGTCGAGGGCCGGGTGGTACGGGTCCGCGACCATGGGCCGGGTTTCCCGGAGGCGCTGCTGCGGGAGGGGCCGAGCCGGTTCCGTACGGGAAGCGTCGACCGGGCCGGGAACGGGCACGGGCTGGGGCTGACGATCGCGGCCGGGCAGGCCCGGGTGCTGGGGGCCCGGCTGACGTTCCGCAACGCGGCGCCGATGGGTGCGGCGGAGGGGGCCGGCGGGGCGATCGCGGTGCTGTGGCTGCCGGAGCACGCCCCGACGAACACCGGGAGCTTCCCGATTCTCCGGCCGGAGGACGAGCGGCAGCCCGCTGGGTGAGCGGGCCGGGCGGGGATACGGGGACGGGCCCCGGAGACGTGGGTGTCTCCGGGGCCCGTCAGCGTTCTCGCCACGTCAGCGTTTCCGTTACGGCCGTGTCCGTGGATCGTGCCCGCGTCCGTGCCCGTGTCCGTGGATCGTGCCCGCGTCCGTGCCCGCTCAGACGGTCTGCGACGCCTTCGCGTCGGTCTTCGTCCCGGCCTTCGCGTCGGCCTTCGCGTCGGGTGCCGGGGGCTGGTCGTCGGAGGTGGCCGCCGGGCCCGCGCCCCGCAGCGGGACCTCCTTGACGAACAGCGAGGCCACCAGGGCCACCACCGCGGTCGAGCCGCCGACCAGGAAGGCGATATGGGTGCCCGAGGCCACCGCGAACTCGTACGCCTCGCGCACCGGGACCGGCAGCTTGGCCAGACTGGCCGCGTCCAGCTGGGCGGAGTGCTCGGTGACGGCCCCGCCGCCGCGCGCCGCCATCTCGTCCCGCACCCGGCCGGTGAACAGCGCGCCCATGATGGCGACACCGAAGGAGCTGCCGAGGGTACGGAAGAGGGTGGTCGCCGACGAGGCGACCCCCATGTCCCTCATCTCGACGCTGTTCTGTGCGACGAGCATGGTGACCTGCATCAGGAAGCCCATGCCCGCGCCGAGCACCGCCATGTAGATGCCCGAGGTGAAGCGCGAGGTGCCGGTGTCCATCTGGGCGAGCAGGAAGAGACCGGTCACCATCAGGGCGCTGCCCACGATGGGGAAGATCTTGTACTTGCCGGTGTTGGTGGTGATCCGTCCGGAGACCAGCGAGACGGTCATCATCGCCAGGAGCAGCGGCAGGAGCAGCAGTCCGGAGTTGGTCGCGGAGGCGCCCTGCACCGACTGCTGGAACAGCGGCAGGAAGAGCACCGCGCCGAACATCACGAAGCCCGCCATGAAGCCGATGACCGACATGAGGGTGAAGTTGGTGTTGCGGAAGATATGCAGCGGAATGATCGGCTCCGCCGCCTTGCGCTCGACGAAGAGGAAGCCGACGAGCGAGGCCACGCCGAGCGCGATGAGCTCCATGATCACGGCCGAGTCCCAGGCGTACTCCGTACCGCCCCAGGTGGTGACCAGGACGATCGCGGTGATGCCGACGGTGAGCAGGGCCGCGCCCAGGTAGTCGATCTTCGCGGTCGACCGCTCCTTCTTCGGCAGGTGCAGCACGGCGGTGACCATGGCGAGGGCGACCGCGCCGAGCGGCAGGTTGATGTAGAAGCTCCAGCGCCAGCCGAGGTGGTCGGTGATGGTGCCGCCGACGAGCGGGCCGCCGATCATGGCGATGGCCATCACCCCGGCCATCATCCCCTGGTACTTGCCGCGCTCCCGGGGCGGCACCAGATCGCCGATGATCGCCATGACGCCGACCATGAGGCCGCCCGCGCCGAGGCCCTGCACCGCGCGGAAGCCGATGAGCTGGCCCATGTCCTGGGCCATGCCGCTCAGCACTGAGCCGATCAGGAAGATCACGATGGACGTGAGGAAGATGCTCTTGCGGCCGTACAGGTCGCCGAGCTTGCCCCAGATGGGGGTGGAGACCGCGGTGGTCAGGGTGTAGGCGGTGACCACCCAGGAAAGATGTTCCATCCCTCCGAGGTCACCGACGATCGTCGGCATGGCGGTGCCGACGATCAGGTTGTCGAGCATGGCCAGCAGCATCGCGATCATCAGGGCGAGAATCACCACCCGTACGCTGCGCGGCTCCGGCTCCGGTTTTCCGGCCGTCCGCCCCGCAGACGCCTTCTTCAGCTCCGCCATCGTCCCCACTCCCCCTGTTTCCCCGGTACCCGAGCACTTACTTGCCGCCCGGCTAGTTGACTACACTGGGGAACGTAGACCCGTAACTAGCCGGGCGTCAAGTAAGTTCTTGGGAGAGCACGATGGACATGGGCAGCGCGCCGCACACGCGCCGGGGCAACACGCGCCAGCGCATTCAGGACGTCGCGCTGAGGCTCTTCGCCGAGCAGGGGTACGAGAAGACCTCGCTGCGCGAGATCGCCGAGCAGCTGGATGTCACCAAGGCCGCGCTGTACTACCACTTCAAGACCAAGGAAGACATCCTCAAGAGCATCTTCGACGATCTCAACCGTCCGGTCGAGGAACTCATCGTCTGGGGCGAGTCGCAGCCGCGCACCCTGGAGACGAAGAAGGAGATCCTGACCCGCTACAGCGAGGCGCTGGCCGGCGCCGCCCCGCTCTTCCGCTTCATGCAGGAGAACCAGGCGACCGTGCGCGACCTGAGCATCGGCCACACGATCAAGAACCGGGTCGTGACCCTGGTGAATCTGATCCGGGACGACGACGCACCGCTCACCGACCAGGTGCGCTGCTTCAGCGCGCTGTTCACGCTGCACGCCGGGATGTTCGCCATGAACGACGTCGACGGCGACCCCGAGGACAAGCGCAAGGCTGTCCTCGAAGTCGCCGTCGAGCTGGTGACGCGGGCCCACGACCCGGGCGCCGGAACCGGGGCCTGACCTGGGGGGGGTACGGCGCGAGGGGCGCGGGCGGGGCGCAGCGCCGGGGCGTGAGCCGACCGGTGGCACCGGAGTGCGGACCGGGCAACGCGCCGGAGCGCGGCGCCGGCCCGCGCCCCTGCCGGATCGGCCCCTGGAGGCCGGATCAGGTCAGGTCAGGTCACGTCGGGCCGGGAGGCCGGATCAGACCGACACGTGCACGGAGCGCAGGAACGAGACCGGGTTCAGCGCGGAGCCGTAGTTCGGCGTGGTGCGGATCTCGAAGTGCAGGTGCGGGCCGCTGGAGTTTCCGGTGTTGCCGGACAGCGCGATCTTCTGGCCGGTGTTCACGTGCTGGCCGATGTGCACGTTGATCTTCGAGAGGTGCGCGTACTGCGAGTACTTGCCGTTGGCGTGCTTGATCACGACGGCGTTGCCGTACGCGGGGCCGTCGCCGCCGCCGTTCGGGCCGGCCTTCACGACCGTACCGGCGTGGGTGGCGTTGACCTTGGTGCCGATCGGCACGGCGAAGTCCTGGCCGGAGTGCTTGGCGGCCCAGCGGGCGCCGCCGGTGCCGTAGCTGGCGCTCAGCTCGTAGTGGTCGACCGGGGCCTTCCACGCGGCGGCCTTCTTCTTGGCCGAGGCCTTCTTCGCCTCCGCGGCCTTCTTGGCCGCCGCCTTCTTCGCCTCCGCCGTCTTCTTCGCGTCGGCAGCCTTCTTCGCCGCCGCCTGCTTGGCGGTGGTGGCCGCCTTGCTCTGGGCCGCGGCCTGCTGGGCGACCGAGTCGGCCGTCGCACCGGCCGCGAGCGTGGCGGTGCCGGGGGCGCTCGTGGTGCCGGACGCGAACGCGGCGCCCGCACCGAGCACCATCGATGCACCAAGGCCGGCGGCCAGGACGGCGCCACGGACACGGGACACGGACGGGCGGGTGGAGTGCTGGATCGTTGCGCGCTTCGACATACGGGGAAGTCCTCCGGAGGTGAGTGGACCCGGCGTGCTGTCCGGGCTTGCTCAACCTTGGTAACCCGCACCCCGGCCGGTACTCAAACACCCCATCTACGATCAAAAGCCGTAGATGACCCCCGGGGAATTCCTCGCGGAAGACCCTGCGGGAGAGCGTCGACGATCTTCGGAATCCATATCGAGGAACAGGTTTAACCCCAGTTCGATACGTCGCGATTCGGACATCTGCTAGCGATAAGGGGCAATCACCCCAAACCTCGAAAGCCCCCGTCCGCCGCGGGCCCAAAGTCCTTCCCGCGACCAAGGGCGCTCCTCCTACCCTCCCTAGTAGGCCTCGATCGGGCTGTGCGCCTTGTCACCGCCGGTGGGACAAAGGTCCTTCCGATTCGGGACCTTCGGCGGGCAACTTCACTACGCTGACGGGGCACCGGTCGAGCACTTCGGGGGGACACCGCAGCATGGCCAGCGACAGCAAGCACGACTTCGACGGCATCGAACTGGCCGATGCCGTCGAATCCATCCGCAACCAGCTCGTCGAGGCCGCGACCCGGGCCACCGGGCTGCCCCTCGCCTTCGCGGTCGGCGACATCCAGATGGAGTTCACCCTCGAACTCCGCAAGGAGGCCAAGGCGGGCGGCAGGGTGAAGGCGTGGGTGGTGGAGGCGGGCGCCGACGCGTCCCGCGCCACCGGACGTACGCACAAGGTCTCGCTCACCCTGACCCCCCGCAACGCCGTCACCGGCGAGGCCTGGGAGATCGGCCACGAGGACGACGGCAGTACGGCGGACTTCGGCCGGGGGCGGGACGGCGCATGAGCGCGCCCCCCGTGAGCGCGGCAGGCCCCGTGAGCGCGTCCCCGCTGAACCCGACGGCCCGTACGGTCGTCGTCCACGGCGCCGGATCCGTCCAGGGCAGCGGGGTGCTCCTCACCGACAGCCTGGTGCTGACCTGCGCCCATGTCGTCAAGGGCGGCAGCCGCAGCGGCGTCTCCCACCCGGACGTGCCCCGGCGGACGGCGGCGACGGTCGCCTGGATCGACCACGTCACCGACGCGGCCCTGCTGCGCACCGAGGAACCGGTCCTGCCGGCCGGCCCGGTCAGGCTGGGGACACTGGCGACCGACCAGGCCCTGTTCAACTGCGAGATCACCGGCTTCCCCGACATCCAGCGGCACGGCGGCAACCACCTGGAGGCGGACCAGTACACCGCCACGGTGCTGCCGCTCGCCGGGCGGGTGCGCAACCTCCTGGTCTGCGAGCTCGACGGCCCTCCCCCGGCCGTCAACGAACACGGGCTCCCCACACTGCGGGGACTCTCCGGCGGCCCGGTGTTCGCCGGGAACGTCCTGCTGGGGATCGCCCGCCACATCCCGCGCCGGCGCGTCGGCCTCCGGGTCGAGTGCGTCCCCGTCGCCCCGCTCATCGCCTCCCGGCCCTTCTCGCTCGTCTACGAGCAGTCCGGCACCCCGCTGCGGTGCGAGCAGGTGCACGGCCACTACCCCCGGGACCTGCGGTACGAGGAGGAGTACGCGTCAGCCGTCGGAGCCGCCTACCGGCGCACCAAGGTCTTCGGGCTCGACGAGCTGGGCCGCCACGACTCCGAGTGGGACCTGGACACCGCCTACCTCAGCCTGGAGGCGCAGGCACCGGCGGGCCGGACGGCGAAGCACGCGCCGGCCCCGCCCCAGCGGATCGACGCCCTGCTCACCGACCGCCCCCGGGTCCTGCTGCGGGGCGAGGCGGGCGCGGGCAAGACCACCCTGCTGTGGTGGCTGGCCGCCCACGCCTCGGCACGCACCCTGGACGGAGCGCTGGCCCCGCTGAACGGCCTGGTGCCCTTCGTCGTCCCGCTGCGCACCCTGCGGGCCCGGGGCGGTACGTTCCCGGGGCCCGCGCAGCTCGCCGACGCGTCGGGCCTGGTGGTCGACCGGGCTCCCGGCGGGTGGACCGGCCGGGTCCTGGAGTCGGGCCGGGCACTGCTGCTGGTCGACGGGCTGGACGAGGTCCCGCCGGAGGACCGTGAGCAGGCGCACACCTGGCTGTCCCAGCTGCTGCGCCGCTACCCGGAGACCCGCTGCGTGGCGACGGTGCGGCCGCTCGCGGTCGAGCCGGACTGGCTGCGCTCGGAGGGGTTCGAGGAGCTGAGCCTGCTGACCATGCGGGACGAGGACATCCAGGCCTTCGTGGCCTCCTGGCACCGGGCGGCCCGGCTGACCGAGGAGGACGACCGGGAGCGGCTGGACGAGCTGGAGGGCGATCTGTCACGGCAGTTCACCCAGAACCCCGGTCTGCGCGATCTGGCCCGCACACCGCTCCTCTGCGCGGTGATCTGCGCCCTGCACCGCCGCCGGGAGGGCTTCCTGCCCGAGACCCGCTGGAAGCTCTACCGCTCCTCCCTGGAGATGCTGCTCGGCCACCGCGACCGGCGCCGCCGCATCGAGGACCCCGAGGGCATCGAGATGGACGTCGAGGAGCACACCCAGCTCCTCCAGCGCCTGGCCGTCTGGCTGGTCCGCGAGGGCCAGTCGCAGTTCACCCGCGAGCAGGCCCTGCGCCAGCTGGCCCGCGGCCTGACCGGAATGGAGCGGGTGAGCGCACAGGGGCGGCCCGAGAAGATCCTCACCCATCTCCTCAACCGCAGCGGCCTTCTCCAGGAACACCACGACGACACCTACCAGTTCGTCCACCGCACCTTCCAGGACTTCCTCGCCGCGAAGGAGCTCATCGAGGACGACCATCTCAACGAGCTGCTGCGTCACGCGGACGAGGAGGCCTGGCAGGACGTGATCCTGCTGGCGGCGGGGCATTGCAGCCGCCATCAGCTCCCGCTGCTGATCGACGGGCTGCTGAACGCCGGGGAGAAGCACGAGGAGCGGTCCGAGGAACGCACCGGCATCCATGTGCTGGCCGCGCTGTGCGAGCAGCACGCCACCTGGCTCGACGGCGCGGTACGGGAACGGGTCCGGCTCAGCACGGCGGCACTGTTCCCGCCCGCCGGCTCCGAGCACCTCGCCTCGCTGGCCCGGCTCGGTTCGTCCGCCCTGCCGTTCCTTCCCGCGGCGGAGAGCCTGCCCTCGGATGCCCGCTCCACCGCGCATGTGATCGAGCTTCTCTGCCGGATCGGCGGCCGGGAGGCCATCCCTCACGCCCGCGCCTGGGCCCTCGCCCACCCCGTCCACAGCGACCTCTTCGCCCGCGGCTGGAACAGCTTCCCGGCGGACGAGTACGCCTCCGGCGTGCTGGCCCACTGTGACCTGACGAACGCGTTCGTCTCGGCCGGCCGGGGCCAGGTGAATGCCCTGCGGCATCTGCCCTCCGTCCAGCACCTCCAGCTGCTCGGAGACATCGGGGCCGCGGAGATCCGCACCGCACTGGCCCGGATGCGGCTGAAGGGGCTCTTCGTCATCGGCACCGCACCGGACCTGACCTCACTGAGCTCCCAGGCCGGGACATTGACGTATCTGTACCTCCACGGATGCCCCTCGGCCGAGGACCTCACCCCGCTCTCCTCGCTGACCGCGCTGACCGATCTGTCGATGGACGCGATGGGCCGGCCTCTCGGTCTGCTGCCCGCGACCTCCCCCATCCGCAGTCTGCGGCACCTGGTCCTCGACAACGCCGGTCCGGGCCGGCTGGGCGAAGTGCCCGCCCACCCGACGGTGCGGCACCTCGGGGTGGGCGGCCGCCACCCACTGCCCCTGGACGGTCTCGGTGCGTGGGAGTCACTCACCTCGCTGGACATCTTCGCGCTGGACTCGCTGGACGAGGGGTCGGCCGAGCTGCGGGCGAGCCCCCGTATCACCCGGTTGTGGCTCAGGGAATTCCCGTGGGACGCTCCGTCGGCCTCCGCCGGACCGGTCCCGTCACTCAAGGACCTGGCGGTTCCGGCTCCGGAGAACGGCGAGGACGTATCGCTTCTGCGTGGGCTCTTCCCCGGACTCACCACCCTCCGCCTGACAGCGCCCGTGGACGCACCGGAGCCGGACCGCGCACCGGAGCTGGACCTCTCACCGCTGCTGGCCTGGCCCGGCCTGCAGGTGGTGGTCCCGTGGCGGCTGTCACTGCTCGGAAGCGAGGAACTGGGCGACCGGCTCACGGTCGGGGCCTACTGAGCCACACCCCACCACCCCGAAAAGGGACTGCCCCGGACCGGTCGAAACCGGTCCGGGGCAGTCCCTTCACGCTCAGGCGCTACGCGCCCCTACGCTTCCTTCGTCAGGTTCGGGCCGGCGCCGCCTGCCGCCTGCTCGATCGGCGGGACGTCGGGCAGTGCCGACTTCTCCTCGCCGCGGAACGAGAACTTCTTCTCCTCGCCCTCGCCCTCGGTGCCCACGACCACGATGTGACCGGGACGCAGCTCGCCGAAGAGGATCTTCTCCGAGAGGATGTCCTCGATCTCGCGCTGGATCGTCCGGCGCAGCGGCCGGGCGCCCATCACGGGGTCGTAGCCCTTCTTCGCCAGCAGCGACTTGGCCTCGGCACTGAGCTCGATGCCCATGTCGCGGTCCTTGAGACGCTCGTCCACCTTGGCGACCATGAGGTCGACGATCTGGATGATGTCTTCCTCGGTCAGCTGGTGGAAGACCACCGTGTCGTCGACACGGTTGAGGAACTCGGGCCGGAAGTGCTGCTTGAGCTCTTCGTTGACCTTGGTCTTCATGCGCTCGTAGTTCGTCTTGACGTCGCCCTGGGCGGCGAAGCCCAGGTTGAAGCCCTTGGAGATGTCCCGGGTCCCGAGGTTGGTCGTCATGATGATGACCGTGTTCTTGAAGTCCACGACCCGGCCCTGGGAGTCGGTCAGACGACCGTCCTCCAGAATCTGGAGCAGGGAATTGAAGATATCGGGGTGGGCCTTCTCGACCTCGTCGAAGAGGACGACGGAGAACGGCTTGCGGCGCACCTTCTCGGTGAGCTGGCCGCCCTCCTCGTAACCCACGTAACCGGGGGGCGAACCGAAGAGGCGGGAAACCGTGTGCTTCTCGCTGAACTCCGACATGTCGAGGGAGATCAGCGCGTCCTCGTCACCGAAGAGGAATTCGGCGAGCGTCTTGGACAGCTCCGTCTTACCGACACCGGACGGGCCGGCGAAGATGAACGAGCCACCGGGGCGCTTGGGGTCCTTCAGACCGGCTCGCGTACGGCGGATCGCCTGCGAGAGGGCCTTGATGGCGTCCTTCTGCCCGATGACGCGCTTGTGGAGCTCGTCCTCCATGCGCAGCAGACGGGAGGATTCCTCCTCCGTCAGCTTGAAGACCGGGATACCGGTGGCGGTGGCCAGGACTTCGGCGATCAGCTCGCCGTCGACCTCGGCGACGACGTCCATGTCGCCGGCCTTCCACTCCTTCTCCCGCTTGGCCTTCGCCGCCAGCAGCTGCTTCTCCTTGTCGCGGAGGGACGCTGCCTTCTCGAAGTCCTGGGAGTCGATGGCCGACTCCTTGTCGCGGCGGACGCCCGCGATCTTCTCGTCGAACTCACGGAGGTCCGGCGGCGCGGTCATCCGGCGGATGCGCATCCGGGAACCGGCCTCGTCGATCAGGTCGATCGCCTTGTCCGGCAGGAAGCGGTCCGAGATGTACCGGTCCGCCAGGGTCGCGGCCTGGACCAGCGCCTCGTCCGTGATGGAGACCCGGTGATGGGCCTCGTAACGGTCGCGCAGGCCCTTGAGGATCTCGATGGTGTGCGGCAGCGACGGCTCCGCGACCTGGATGGGCTGGAAGCGGCGCTCGAGAGCGGCGTCCTTCTCCAGGTGCTTGCGGTACTCGTCGAGCGTGGTGGCGCCGATGGTCTGGAGCTCGCCTCGCGCCAGCATGGGCTTGAGGATGCTCGCCGCGTCGATCGCGCCCTCGGCGGCGCCCGCACCCACCAGGGTGTGGAGCTCGTCGATGAACAGGATGATGTCGCCGCGGGTGCGGATCTCCTTGAGGACCTTCTTCAGGCGCTCCTCGAAGTCACCGCGGTAGCGGGAGCCCGCGACCAGCGCGCCGAGGTCCAGGGTGTAGAGGTGCTTGTCCTTGAGGGTCTCGGGCACCTCGCCCTTGACGATGGCCTGGGCCAGGCCCTCGACGACCGCCGTCTTGCCGACGCCGGGCTCGCCGATGAGGACCGGGTTGTTCTTGGTACGGCGGGACAGCACCTGCATGACCCGCTCGATCTCCTTCTCGCGCCCGATGACCGGGTCGAGCTTGGACTCACGAGCGGCCTGGGTGAGATTCCGGCCGAACTGGTCGAGCACCAGGGAAGTGGAGGGGGTGCCCTCCGCGGGGCCGCCGGCGGTGGCCGCCTCCTTGCCTCCCGAATACCCGGAGAGCAGCTGGATGACCTGCTGCCGGACCCGGTTCAGGTCGGCACCCAGCTTCACGAGGACCTGGGCGGCGACGCCCTCGCCCTCGCGGATCAGGCCGAGCAGGATGTGCTCGGTGCCGATGTAGTTGTGACCCAGCTGAAGGGCCTCGCGGAGCGACAGCTCCAGGACCTTCTTGGCACGGGGAGTGAAGGGGATGTGGCCGGACGGGGCCTGCTGCCCCTGACCGATGATCTCCTCCACCTGCTGGCGGACCGCCTCGAGCGAAATCCCGAGGCTCTCCAGGGCCTTAGCGGCGACACCCTCACCCTCGTGGATAAGGCCCAGGAGAATGTGCTCGGTGCCGATGTAGTTGTGGTTGAGCATCCGGGCTTCTTCCTGAGCCAGGACGACAACCCGCCGCGCGCGGTCGGTGAACCTCTCGAACATCGTTAATCGCTCCTCAGAGCGGTCGGTCAGTGAGGGGTCGGTCCCCTCCCAGTCCTTCCGCATGCTAGTCCCGCAGGACGGGACAGCTCATTCCAACTGCCGACATCCGTCCGGATCACCCCCGCACCGGCGGGGAAACTTACTGCCGAACAGCTGACAACTGCTCCAACCCGATGGTGCGAGACGATGTTCCCGCAGGCCAGGCAGATACCCCTATCGCCAGTACGCCGATGGCGAACGTGAGACGCCTCGGCCCGCGTGTCGCCCCTTCCCACTAGGAAAGTCTTACCCGCAATCACTGACAGTCCATGCGGCGCGCCCTGGTTCCCTCCGCTACGGGCGAACAACCTGGCGCCCCCGAATACCCCCGCACGCCCCCGCGACGAGCACCCAAAGCGATCGATCGCGAACTCTGCGTAACCCTGGAGGCCGCTCAGCGGTTCATCGGACATGGCCTTCCCCGTCCCGCCGCCCCGTTCGTCCCCCGAATTCGGTACCCGCGATACGCAAGGTACGCGAGGTGCCCGAGCCGCCCGAGAGGCCGCCGTGATCGCCGCGGCGGTCGAACCCGGCGAAGCCCTCGCCCGGTGGTACGAGCACGAGCTCGGCTGGACCACCGCCGGAAGGGCCCCGGTGCGGCTGCCGACCGGGCTGCGCTTCGATGTGCTGGAGCTGCCCGCCGAGGCCGGCCGCGCGGTCCTGCGGCGGGTGGGCCGCACAGGCCCCGTGGCGCTGTCCGGAGCGCGGATGCAGCTGCTGGTGGCCTCGGGGAGCGCGGAGGAGCTGCCGGGGCTGCTCGACTGGCTGGAGTGGGGGGGAATCACCCTCGGCCTGACGGCTCTGGGTGCCGGTGGGCGCATCACCGCCCCGGCGCCGGCCGCGTTCCGGGCCGGCTCGCCGGGGGCCGCGCTCTGGCTGCGGCCCCCCGGGCCGCGCCATGAGGTGGAGCCGGCACTGCCGGCTCTCGCGGGCTTCGGGAGCAGCGGTGGGGGTGCCCCCGATCTCGTACGGCTGGTGGACACGGCGGCAACGGAATGCCACCGGGTCCGGCTGCTGCGTGCCCGTGCGGGGCTGCTGACCGATGGGCCGGCAGCTCAGCCGTTGGCCTTCTCGTAGGCTTCACGGATCTCGGCGGGAACACGGCCGCGGTCATTCACATTGTGGCCGTTCTCCCGCGCCCACTTACGGATCTCCGCGGTGTCCTTGTTGCCACCGGCGACGGCGCGGCCCTTGCCACGGCCGGTCGCGGCACGGCCACCGGTACGACGGCCGCCCTTGGTGTACGGCTCAAGAAGACCACGGAGCTTGTCCGCGTTGCCCGTGGTGAGGTCGATCTCGTACGTCTTGCCATCAAGTGCGAACGTCACGGTCTCGTCCGCCTCGACACCGTCGAGGTCATCGACAAGAAGGACCTGAACCTTCTGTGCCACCGGATTTCCTTTCATCGAAAATGGAGTACGCGGAAAGGAAACCGCTTTTCCCCGGAAAACACAAACCCCCGGGAGAGGTTGAGGAGCACAAGGACGCGGGAAACATGTGCGATTCGGACATAGGGTTCCGGTGTCTTCTGCGGTTCACAGGTGCAGAAGCATCCGGCTGTTGCCCAAGGTGTTCGGCTTCACTCGTTCGAGACCGAGGAACTCCGCGACACCCTCGTCATAGGAACGCAGCAGCTCGCTGTAGACATCTGTGTCGACCGGTGTCTCTCCGATCTCCACGAAGCCGTGCTTCGCGAAGAAGTCGACTTCGAAGGTGAGACAGAAAACCCGCCGCACACCGAGCCAGCGCGCGGTCTGCAAGAGCTTGTCCAGTACCTGGTGGCCCACTCCGGCGCCCTTGATGCTGTGATCGACGGCAAGGGTGCGCACTTCAGCGAGGTCTTCCCACATCACATGGAGTGCGCCGCAGCCGATGACCCTGGCGTCCTCGTCGCGTTCCGCGACCCAGAACTCCTGGATGTCCTCGTAAAGCGTCACCGTCGCTTTGTCGAGCAGGATCCCTTCCGTCACGTACCCGTCGAGGAGACGGCGGACCGACGCCACATCGCTCGTCCGGGCGCGCCGGACGGTGATGGCGGGCCTTTTTACCGACGGGTCGGTATCAAAATCGGTATCCGGCCCGGTATGCGGAGGCTCTTCGGTATACGGCGGCTCTTCGGCATGCGACAGCTCTGAGGACATGCCCCGACGCTATCGCCCGCTCTCCGGTGCCGCGCCATCGGCCGGGGCCCCGTCATCGTCCGCGGGCACGTCACCGGAGGGGCTCGTGGAGGGCTGATCGGTGAGGCCCGGGGAAACGATGCGTACCGCGTCCTGGAGGGCTTCGCGCTGCTCGGCGGACATCATGCCGAAGAACGCCACAAGGGCGGCCGCGGGGTTGTCACTGCGCGACCACGCTTCGTTCATGAGTGCGGCCGAGTAGGCGGCACGGGTGGAGACGGCCGTATATCGATATGCCCTGCCGTCGACTTCCCTGCGCACCCAGCCCTTCTGATGGAGATTGTCCATTACGGTCATGACCGTCGTGTAGGCGATGGACCGTTCCTGCTGTAGGTCCTCAAGAACTTCCCGCACCGTGACCGGACGGTTCCATTGCCAGACACGTGTCATCACGGCGTCTTCCAGCTCTCCCAATTGGCGGGGCACAGCGTCACCTTAGTGCCAGATGTCTGGAATAGGACGTTATTTACACAGCGAAAGGGCGTACGGCTCCAATGAGCCGTACGCCCTTGACGGTGCACGGGGTGCGCCGGACGGTCCTCCGGGCGCGCGACCGGGGGTCCGGGGCCCGGAATCCGGGGGTCCGGGGGTCCGGGTCAGACACTCTCCGGATGCGCGGTCTGCTTCACCGGCTCCGCGCGGGCGAGTGTCGCGTCCACCGCGGCGTCTTCCTTGGTCTTGTTCGGACCGCCCTGACTCTTGACGATCGTCACGACGAGGCCGACGAAGAAGATGGCCATCACCACGGGGGGCACGAGCGCGGATACGTAGTCCATGCCGTCCAGAGTAGCGAGCCCCGCGCGGCGGGACGCGGCGCCCTCCCGGGGAGAGTGCCGCGTCCCGCCGGACACCCGGCTCAGCCGGCGGCGCGCTCGCCGGGCGGCGGGGCGGGGCGGCGGCGGGGCGGGAAGACCTCGGAGGGCTTGGGCATCGGCCGCTCCCCGGGGTTCTGCGGACGGCCGGGGGAGGCCGGCGCCTTGGGGCGTTCGGGTTCCCGGTCCGCGGCGCGCCCGCCGGGCAGGGCGAGCAGCCGGCCGCGGGGCGCCGGGGCCGTCACCGCGACGGCGCGGCCGGCCAGCCTGGCCCGTACCGAACGCTCCGCGAGCACCTGGCAGCGCGCCAGGAGCGCCGCCGCGACCGGTTTGCCGCGCAGCGCGCGCAGCGCCGCCAGGTCGTCCGGGCGGGGGTCGTACCCGGCGGCGACGGCGTCCTGGAGGAGCTCCAGATAGCCGTTGACGGAGCCGGGGAGCGCTTCGCGGTAGCGGGCGAGGTCGGCGAGGAGGAACGCGCGCAGCCGCCCCGCCTCACTGACCGCCTCGTCCACCGCGCCCGCGAGGCGCAGGCAGTCCTGGACATCCTCGTCGGGCAGGGGCGTCGGGTGGAGGGCGATGGCGAGGGCACGTCGGAGCACCCGCAGCTCGTCCGCGCTGAACGCCATGCCGCCTCGTGAACCGTAGGGCGTGGGCATGACGCGACAATACGTGCTAAATAGACAAAATCCGCTTAACTGGTCGTCGGCGGCGCGGCGTCCGCCGGGCGCCCGCGGCGGGCCGGGCAGAGCCCGGGGGACCTTCCCGGACGGTCCTGCCGACGCCCCCGCCGGTGGCCCCCCGCCACCATCCCGGCGGACGTTGTCGCAGGCAGCGGGCCCGCACGGCGCCGGATGCCCGCCCGCCCCCCGTACGACTCCGCCCCGCCCCGCGGACGCCTCCGTACTCCTCCGTGCGCCCTCGCGCCTACATCCGTGCGATGTTGCGCTCGTAGACCAGGCGCAGCCCGATGAGCGTCAGCCAGGGCTCGTGCTCGTCGATGGCGGACGACTCCCCCAACACCATCGGAGCAAGGCCGCCCGTCGCGATGACCGTGACGTCCTCGGGGTCGGCCGCCAGTTCCTTCTTCATCCGGGCCACGACCCCGTCGACCTGGCCCGCGAACCCGAACACGATGCCGGACTGCATGGCCTCGACGGTGTTCTTGCCGATCACACTGCGCGGCCTGGCCAGCTCGATCTTGCGGAGCTGGGCGCCCTTGACCCCGAGCGCCTCGACAGAGATCTCGATCCCGGGGGCGATGACCCCGCCCACGTACTCGCCCCGGGCGGAGACCGCGTCGAACGTGGTGGCCGTACCGAAGTCGACGACGATCGCCGGTCCGCCGTACAGCTCGACCGCGGCGACCGCGTTGATGATGCGGTCCGCGCCGACCTCCTTGGGGTTGTCCATCAGGACCGGCACACCGGTCTTGACGCCCGGCTCCACCAGGACGGCGGGCACGTCGCCGTAGTAGCGGCGGGTGACCTCGCGCAGCTCGTGCAGGACGGACGGAACGGTCGCGCAGATCGCGATGCCCTCGATGCCGTCGCCCAGCTCCACACCGAGCAGCGGATGCATGCCCATCAGGCCCTGGAGCAGCACGGCGAGCTCATCGGCGGTACGACGGGCATCGGTGGAGATCCGCCAGTGCTCGACGATCTCCTCGCCGTCGAACAGGCCGAGGACGGTGTGCGTGTTGCCGACGTCGATGGTGAGCAGCATCAGGCCTGGGCCTCACCGGTGGCCGGGGCGGTGTCCCGGAAGTCCAGGCCGATGTCGAGGATCGGCGAGGAGTGGGTGAGCGCGCCGACGGCCAGGTAGTCGACGCCCGCCTCGGCGTAGGCGCGGGCGGAGTCGAGGGTGAGCCGGCCGGAGGACTCCAGCACGGCGCGGCCGCCGACCAGGGCGACGGCCTCGGCGGTCTCGCCCGGTGTGAAGTTGTCCAGCAGGATCAGGTCGGCGCCCGCGTCGATCACCTCGCGGACCTGCTGCATCGTGTCGACCTCGACCTCGATCGGTACGTCGGGGAACTCCTCCCGCACCCGCTTGAACGCCTCGGCCACACCGCCCGCCGCGATGACGTGGTTGTCCTTGACCAGAGCCGCGTCGGAGAGCGACATACGGTGGTTGACGCCGCCGCCGCAGCGCACCGCGTACTTCTCCAGGGCACGGAGCCCCGGGGTGGTCTTGCGGGTGTCGCGGACCTCGGCCCCGGTCCCTTCGAGCACGTCGGCCCAGGCGCGGGTCGCGGTCGCGATGCCGGAGAGACGGCACAGCAGGTTGAGCGCGCTGCGCTCGCCGGTGAGCAGATCGCGGGTGCGGGTGGTGACGGTCAGGAGCTTCTGGCCGGGGGCGACGCGGTCGCCGTCCTCGACATGGCGCTCCACCTCGAACTCGCTGGTGCAGACGATGGACAGCACCGCCTCGGCGACCCGCAGCCCGGCGACGACGCCCGCCTCGCGGGCGGTGAAGTCACCGGTGGCGACGGATTCCTCGCCGACGGTCGCCACGGTGGTCACGTCCACGCCGCCGTCGAGGTCCTCCTCGATCGCGACATGGGCGACGTCCTCGACCTGGACGGGGTCCAGGCCCGCCTCGGCGAGGAGCCGGGCGAGCGCGGGGTCGAGCCCGCACTCCAGGCCGTCCGGGTCATAGCCGTCGCCACAGCCGCAGTCGTCGCCGCAGCCGCCCGCGGACGGTGCGGGCGCGCCGATCTGGATCAGCGGGACGTCCACGGGTGTGGGGCGCGGATTCTCTTCGGGCGTGCTCACGGTTACGGCTCCTCGGGGGCGTCGGCGGGGGGTGCGGGTGGTGCTGCTTGCCGGGGCTGCTGCGGGTGTCGGTTCTGCTGGGGCTGCTGCGGGTGTCGGTGCTGTGGTGAGCAGTCTGCTCAATCCACGGGACGTACGGGCGGGAACGCGGCGGTCCGCGTCCGGTGAAGCTCCAGGCTCCGGTCCGGGGTGATCCGGACGACGAGGTGGCGGCGCCAGTGCTCGTCGTCGCGGTCGGGCCGGTCCTCGCGCCAGTGGCAGCCGCGGGTCTCCTCGCGGGCGCGGGCGGCGGCGACCAGGACCCGGGAGACGAGAAGCAGGTTGGTGACCTCCCAGGCCTCCACCCCGGGCACGGTGGCCTTGGACTCGGCCGTACCGGCGTCCGCGGTCACCTGGTCGTGCAGGGCCTCCAGCTCCCCGGCGGCCGCGGCGAGGCTGTCGGCGGAGCGCAGGACTCCGGCGCCCCGGGTCATGATCCGCTGGATCGCGGTACGGGATTCGGGGGCGAGGAGCGGCGCGGGCTCACCGTCGCCGGACGCCACCGGTTCCGTCCGCCGCGGGCGGTCCCCGGCGGTGTCCCCGGCCGTGGTCGCCGCGATGTCCTCGGCGATGCGCTCGGCGAAGACCAGCCCCTCCAGCAGGGAGTTGGACGCCAGCCGGTTGGCGCCGTGCACGCCGGTGCAGGCGACCTCTCCGCAGGCGTACAGGCCGGGCACGGTCGTCCGTCCCCGCAGGTCGGTACGGATGCCTCCGGAGGCGTAGTGCGCGGCGGGCGCGACCGGGACCGGTTCGGTGACGGGGTCGATGCCGTGGGCACGGCAGGCCGCCAGGATCGTGGGGAAGCGCCGCTCCCACATCTCGGCGCCGAAGTGCCGGGCGTCCAGATACATGTGCTCGGTGCCGTGCAGCTGCATCTGGCGGGTGATGGCCTTGGCGACGATGTCGCGCGGGGCCAGCTCGGCCAGCTCGTGCTGCCCGAGCATGAAGCGCGTACCGGACGCGTCGACGAGATGGGCGCCCTCGCCCCGGACCGCTTCGGACACCAGCGGCTGCTGCCCCTCGGAGTCGGCGCCGAGGAAGAGCACGGTCGGGTGGAACTGGACGAATTCGAGGTCGGAGACCTCCGCTCCGGCCCGCAGCGCGAGCGCCACCCCGTCGCCGGTGGAGACCGAGGGGTTGGTGGTGGCGGAGAAGACCTGGCCCATGCCGCCGGTGGCCAGGACGACGGCGGGGGCACGGACCGCGCCGACGCCGTCGTGCTGGCCCTCGCCCATGACATGCAGGGTGACGCCCGCCGTACGGCCTTCGGCGTCGGTGAGCAGGTCCAGGACCAGGGCGTTCTCAACGGTGTGCAGGGCGGCCTCGCGGACCGCCTCGACCAGGGCGCGGGAGATCTCGGCACCCGTCGCGTCGCCGCCCGCGTGGGCGATGCGGCGGCGGTGGTGGCCGCCCTCCCGGGTCAGCGCGATGTCACCGCTGTCCGTGGTGTCGAAGTGGGCGCCCGTCCCGATGAGCCGGCGCACGGCGTCGGGGCCCTCGGTGACCAGGGTCCGCACGGCCGTCTCGTCGCACAGTCCGGCGCCGGCGACGAGGGTGTCGTCGAGGTGCTGCTCGGGGGTGTCGCCCTCGCCGAGCGCGGCCGCTATGCCGCCCTGGGCCCAGCGCGTGGAGCCGTCGTCGAGGCGGGCCTTGGTGACGACGACGGTGGCGAGGCCCGCGGCGGCGCAGCGCAGGGCGGTGGTGAGACCGGCCACGCCGGAGCCGACCACCACGACGTCCGCGTCGATGGCCCAGCCGGGGGCGGGGGCGGTCAGCCGTATTCCGGTCACGTGAGGGCTCCGAAGGTCAGGGGGATGTTGTCGATCAGGCGGGTGGCGCCGACCCGTGCCGCGATGGCGAGGATCGCCTCCCCGCTCTCGCGGTCGTCGGGGATCTCGGTGAAGTCCGACGGGTCCACGAGGGCCAGGTAGTCCAGGACGAGCGGCTGCCGTTCGCGGGCGGCGTCCGCGAGCACCAGCTGTGCGGCGGCGCGCACGGCGGCGGGTCCGCCGCCGGGCCGGGCCAGCGCCACCGCCTGGGCGTCGGCCGCCGCCCGGGACTCGCCGAGCGCGGTGAGTCCGGCGGCCCGGTCCGCACTGGCCGCCGTGGCCTGTGCGCGCTCGTGCAGGGCCTGCTGGGCGGCCAGTCTGTCCCGGGCCGCGAACAGGGCGCGCGGCAGGGCGAGCGCGGTGTGCCGTTCCTCCGGGGAGAGGAAGCGGTTGCGGCTGGAGAGCGCCAGGCCGTCCGGGTCGCGCACGGTGGGTACGCCGGTGATCCCGACGCCGAAATTCAGGTCGCGCACCATGCGGCGGATCAGCGCCAGCTGCTGGGCGTCCTTCTGCCCGAAGAACGCCTCGTCGGGGCGGGTGAGGTGGAGGAGCTTGGCGACGACGGTGAGCATGCCGTCGAAGTGCCCGGGGCGGGCGGCCCCTTCGAGGCGCTCGCCCATGGGGCCCGCGGTGATCCGGACCTGGGGTTCGCCGCCGGGGTAGACCTCGTCGACGGAGGGGGCGAAGACCGCGTCGGCGCCCGACAGCCCGGCGAGCGCGAGGTCGGCGTCGAGGGTGCGTGGGTAGCGGTCGAGGTCGGCCGCCTCACCGAACTGGAGCGGGTTCACGAAGACGGTGACCACGACCTGGCCGGCCGGACCCGCGGCGGCGCGGGCGGCCCGGATCAGGGTGGCATGACCTTCGTGGAGAGCGCCCATCGTCATGACGACCGCGCGCCGGGCACCGGCCGGGCGGCGGAGGGCGTCCAGCTCGGCGGCCGTACGCAGGAGGGCCGCACCGCCCGGAGAAGCGGAGGCGGGGGCGTGTGCGGACGCGGGGGTGTGCGCAGAGGCAGAAGTGGCCGTGGGACCGGACGCCGGCGCGGAACCGGGTTTCGGGTTGGGCCCGGGGGCCGGGGCCGGGGCGGTGCTCATCGGTTCTCCTCCCCCGACGCGCGCTCGCCGTCGGCCAGCACGCCGAGCAGGTCCTCGGCCAGCTCCGGCTTGAGCATGCCGTGGGCGAGCGCCCGGTCCGCCGTGGCACGGGCCATCGCGAGATAGCCGGCCACCGTCTGCGGAGCATGCCTGCGCAGCTCACCGACATGGGCGGCGACCGTGCCCGCGTCACCGCGGGCGACCGGTCCGGTCAGCGCCGCGTCGCCGGAGCGCAGGGCGTTGTCCAGCGCGGCCCCGAGGAGCGGGCCGAGCATCCGGTCGGGGGCGCCGACCCCGGCCTTCGTCAGCAGCTCCATGGCCTCCGCGACCAGGGTGACCAGGTGGTTCGCACCGAGGGCCAGGGCCGCGTGATAGAGCGGGCGGGCCTCCTCGGCGATCCACTCGGGCTCACCGCCCATCTCGATGACCAGCGCCTCGGCGGCCAGCCTCAGCTCCCCGGGGGCGGTGACCCCGAACGAGCAGCCGGCCAGCCGCTGGACGTCGACGGAGCTGCCGGTGAACGTCATCGCCGGGTGCAGGGCGAGGGGCAGGGCACCGGCCCGCAGCGCGGGGTCGAGCACCTTGGTCCCGTACCGCCCCGACGTGTGGACGATCAGCTGTCCCGGCCGTACGGCACCGGTCTCGGCCAGGCCCTCGACCAGGCCGGGAAGGGCGTCGTCGGGGACGGTCAGCAGCACCAGCTCGGCGCGTGCGAGCACCTCGCCCGGCGGCACCAGCGGCACGTCGGGGAGCAGGGCCGCCGCCCGTCGCACCGAGGCGTCGGAGACGCCCGACACGGCCACCGGGCGGTGCCCGGCGAGCTGGAGCGCGGCGGCGAGCGCGGGGCCGACCCGGCCGGCGCCGACGACACCGACGGTGAGACGGGCGGGGCGGTCCCTCGCGTCGAGGGGGTGCTCAGAAGCTGTTGTATTCACGCGGCGATGGCCTTCCGTTCCAGTCCGCGGGGGGTACCGGACGACTTCTCTGCATGCTACGCCAGCGTTTCGGGAGACCTTCCGTCCGTCCACAGCCTGTGGGTAACTCTGCCGCCCGAGGGGGATCCGAGGCCTCGCCCGAGAGGGATCCGGGGCGAAACGGACCGGTGGAAAACGGCTACGCCCACGGGGAAAAGGCTGGGCCGGGTGAGCCGTCCGGGTGATGATCGTCCCATGTCACTCACCGAAGAGCAGAAGCAGCGACACCGCAGACTGACGGCTTGGCGGGGGTCCCGCCGAACGCTGGCCCGGGTGTCGGCGGAGGGCACGCTCGGCGAACGGCTGGCCGCGCTGGCGGCCGGCGCGGGGTCCGTGCACGACCTCGACGAGTGGACGGACCTCTACGGGGACGGGGTCGTCGCCGAGGTCGAACGACGGGTCGCGGAGCTGCTCGGCACGGAGGCCGCGGCGTTCTTCCCGACGGGGACGATGGCCCAGCAGGTCGCGGTGCGGTGCTGGGCCGGGCGCACGGGCGACGCGACCGTGGCGCTGCATCCGCTCGCCCACCCCGAGCTGCACGAGCGGGGCGCGCTCGGGGCGGTGAGCGGGCTGCGCACCGTACACCCGACGTCCGCGCCCCGGCTGCCCACGGCGGACGAGATCCGCGGCTTCCCCGAGCCGTTCGGCACGCTGATGCTGGAGCTGCCGCTGCGGGACGCCGGGTTCGTGCTGCCCACCTGGGACGAGCTGGAGGCCGTCGTGGCCGCCGCCCGCGAGCGGGACGCGGTGGTGCACCTGGACGGGGCGCGGCTGTGGGAGTGCGCGCCGCACTTCGGGAAGGAACTGCGGGAGATCGCGGGGCTCGCGGACAGCGTGTACGTCTCGTTCTACAAGTCGCTCGACGGGCTGTCCGGGGCGGTACTGGCCGGTTCCGAGGTGCTGGTCGAGGAGGCGCGGACCTGGCGCCACCGCTACGGCGGAAACGTCTTCCAGCAGTATCCGGCGGCGCTGTCCGCGCTGCTGGGGCTGGAGCGGGAGCTGCCGCGGCTGCCGGAGTACGTGGCGCAGGCGAAGGTGGTGGCCGGGGCCCTGGCGGAAGGCCTCGCGGCGTCCGGCGTGCCGTGGTTCCGGGTGCATCCGGAGCCGCCGCACACGCACCAGTTCGTGGTGTGGCTGCCGTACGGGAGCGAGGCGCTGACCGAGGCGGCGGTGCGGCAGGCGGAGGAGACCGGGGTGACCCTGTTCCACCGGTGGTCCGACGGTGCGCAGGGGACGGGCCTGCCGCCCGGGGTGTCGTTCACCGAGGTGACGGTGTCCTCGGCCGGCCTGGAGTGGACGGCACAGGACGTCCGCGAAGCGGTGGGGGAGTTCGTGGCACGGCTGGAGGGGGCGGGGGCCTGACCGGGGCCTGACCGGGGGCGGAGCGGGGGCGGGCGGTCCCGAGGTCTGGGGTGGCAGGAGGTCCCGAGGTCCGGGGGCTGGTGGGCCGGGACCGGGAGGTCCGGAGGCCAGGAGGTCCGGAGGCCAGGAGGTCCGGAGGCCAGGAGGTCCGGGGTCCGGGGGGCAGGAGGCCCGGGGGCACCCGGCCGGTGCGTTACTTCCGTGCGTTACTTCACGGCGGACGGGCCCGATGGCCGCGCGGCCCGGCGGGCCCGCCAGTGGTCGCGGATCGTGCGCAGCGTGTCCCAGTCGTGGCGGCCGGGCGGCGGGGGCGGGTCCTCGCCCAGCCGGGCCGCGCGGTAGCTGTCGAGCATCTGCTGCTGAATGGCGTCCATGACCTCAGCCTGCGCAGGTCAGGGGCCGCGCGCCCGCCGATTGACGATGACCGCCAAGTGACGCTTCGCCCCGTTCGCGTACCCGCACTATGGAGGGGTGAGCGTGACCATCGACATCGCGGGCCTGCGCCCGGACCGCATCGTTTTCGAAACCTCGCCCCTCGCGGAGCTGGGGCTGGCCCTGCACGCGCTCTCCGAGCCGGGCCACCACCCGGGCCTGCACGGCTGGGCGACCGCGACCGCCGCCGCGCTGGAACCCGACCTCGCGGACCGGCTGCTGGAGGCGGAGTTCCTCTGGCGCAACACGTTCTCCGACATCTTCATGCCGTTCGCCGGGGTCCGCGGCGGCGACGGCAGGGCCGGGGCGACCCTCGCCGAGGACCTGGACATCCTCGACCGGCTGGACGACGAGCGGTTCGTGGCCGCCGCGCTGGAGTTCACCTGTGCCGGTCTGTACGGGTCCGGGGCGCCGTCCCCGCTGGTGAGCGACGCCATGCGGATCCGGGCGCTGGACCTGGCGGCGGCCCGCGGCCCGCAGCAGGTGGAGTTCACCCAGCGGCTGCTGGCCGACCCCGTCACCGTACGGACCTGGATCAGGCGCCTCTTCGAGGACTGCGACCAGGCGTTCTTCTCGGACACCTGGATGCGGGTGCGGGTCCAGCTGGTCGCCGACGCCCGGTACAAGACGGAACTGCTGAGGCGCAAGGGGCTCGGCGAGGCGCTGGGCGCCGTCTCCGCCGCCCTGTCGGTGGACACGGACGCCGGCCGCATCAGCATCGACAAGCTGACCGAGGGCCGGACCAACGCCGCCGACCCGGCGGTCGGCCCCGGGCTCACCCTGATCCCGAGCAGCTTCGGCTGGCCGCATCTGATGGTGCTGCACGCCCCGGGCTGGCGGCCGGTGATCCACTACCCGGTGCACCTGCCCGATCTGCCCTCCCCCGCCTCCGTCGAGCTGCTCCGGCTCCGGATGGAGGCGCTGGCCCACCCGATGCGCATGCGGCTGTGCCGCAACCTCGCCCGCTCCCCGTACACCACGGGCGAACTCGCCGACTCGCACGGCATCACACCGCCCGAGGTCTCCCGGCATCTGTCGCTGCTCAAGAAGGCCGGTCTCGTGACGACGCGGCGGCGCGGCCGCTATGTGCTGCACCAGCTGGACCTGACCGTCGTCGCCCGGCTCGGCAGCGACTTCCTGGAGGGCATCCTGCGCTGAGCGTCCGCGCGGACGGTGTCCGCGCCGGGCGGGCCGTGTCCGCGCGTCCCGCGGCCGCCGTACGCCCCACGGCCGCCGTAAGCCCCGCAGGCCTCCGGTCAGCCCGCGCCGCCGCCCGCCCGGACCAGCCCGGTCTCGTACGCGAGGACGACGACCTGGACCCGGTCGCGCAGGCTCAGCTTGGTCAGGATGCGGCCGACATGGGTCTTCACGGTCGCCTCCGAGAGCACGAGCCGCGCCGCGATCTCCCCGTTCGACAGGCCCTGGGCGACCAGCAGCATCACCTCGCGCTCGCGCTCGGTGAGCTTCTCGATGTGCTTGTTCCGCGGCTCCTTGGAACTGCTCGGCAGCATCGGCGAGAACCGGTCGAGCAGCCGGCGGGTGGTGGACGGGGCGACGACGGCGTCGCCGCTGTGCACGGAACGGATCGCCGCCAGCAGCTCACCCGGCGGAACGTCCTTGAGCATGAAGCCGCTGGCCCCGGCCTTCAGCCCCGAGAAGGCGTACTCGTCCAGGTCGAACGTGGTCAGGATGAGCACCTTGGGCGGGTCCTGCTGGGCGCAGATGCGCCGGGTCGCCTCGACCCCGTCCAGCCTCGGCATCCGGACGTCCATCAGCACCACGTCGACGTTCGTGGAGCGCAGGACCTCGATCGCCTCGGCACCGTCACCGGCCTCGGCCACGACCTCCATGTCCGGCTGGGCGGCGAGCACCATCCGGAAGCCGGTGCGCAGCAGCACCTGGTCGTCGACGAGCATCACGCGGATGGCCATGAGGGTCCCTGTCTTCTGATCGAGGTTCGGCGGGTTCGGGAGGAGCGGGTTCGGGAGGGGGCGGGTCCGGGAGGGGGCGGGTCCGGGAGGGGGTGGGTCCGGGAGCGGAGTTCGGGAAGGGGCGGGGGCCGGGAAGTGCGCGGTCCGGTTCGGGAAGGACGGGGCGGTGGTCCGGTGGTCCGGCGGTCCCCGGCCGGGCGCGTGTCCCGGCGGCTCAGCCGGCGGGCTTGAGCGGCAGCAGGGCGCTGATCCGGAAGCCGCCGCCCGGCCGGGGCCCCGCGTCCAGCGTGCCTCCGACCATGCCGACCCGCTCCCGCATACCGATCATCCCGTGCCCGGCACCGTCGGCGCCGCCGTCCTCGTACAGCTCGTGCGCCGCGCCCCGGCCGTCGTCCTCGACCAGCAGCCCGAGGCCGTCGTCGAAGTAGACCAGCCGCACGCTGGCCCCGGCGTCCGGACCGCCGTGCTTGCGGGTGTTGGTGAGGGCTTCCTGCACGATGCGGTACGCGGTCAGCTCCACGCCGCTGGGCAGCGGGCGCGGGGTGCCCTCGATCTTGAAGTCCACCACCAGACCGGTCTGCCTGACCTGCTCGATCAGGTCCTCGATCTGCTCGACATCGGGCTGCGGAACGTACTCGCCGCTCTCCCGCGTGTCCCCCGTCCGCAGCACCCCGAGCAGCCGGCGCATCTCGGCGAGCGCCTGACGGCCGGTGCTGGAGATGGTCTCCAGTGCCTGCCTGGCCTGGTCGGGCGCGGCGTCCATGACGTAGGCGGCACCGTCGGCCTGCACCACCATCACGGACACGTTGTGCGCGACGACATCGTGCAGCTCACGGGCGATCCGGGCCCGTTCGGCGGCGACGGCGACCTTGGACTGCGCCTCGCGCTCCCGCTCCAGGCGGGCGGCGCGCTCCTCCAGCTGGCTGAAGTAGGCCCGCCGGGTCCGCATCGAGTCGCCGAGCACCCAGGCGAGCACGAACGGCACCGTCATGATGATCGCCACGAAGGCCGACTGGACCCAGGTGTCCGAGGCACCCTCCGGCCAGCGCAGCTGCGCCAGTCCGGCCGCGATCAGGCTGCAGACCAGGGCGAGCCGGGACGCCCAGCGTTCGCCGACCGTCGCCACGGTGAAGGTGATCACGAGCATGGCGAAGTTGGCGAAGTTGGGCGGAATGTCGAAGATCAGCTGCAGAACCCCCACCAGGATGGCGAGGAGCAGCATCTTCTCGGGCATGCGGCGGCGCAGGGCCACGACGAGGCAGAGGCCGATCGCGACCGGTACCAGCAGCACGCGCTCCCGGACCGGACCGAAGTCGTCCACCACGATCGACACGCCGGAGACCCCGAGGAGGAAGACGGCCCAGAAGCAGTCGACGCCCGTCGGGTGTCTGCGGATGAAATCGTAGAGGCGCTGCACGTAACCCAGCGTAGGGACAGAGGATCGGTGCCCGGGTCAACCGGAGGGCCGATCCGGGTCCCGGCACGTACTCCCCAAGGTGGAGACTTTCCCACGTGACGGATGAGTGGCGTGGGTGGCAGGAGGCGGCCGAGACCGCTTTGTACGGAGAAGGGGGCTTCTACCGGAGCCCGGAGGGACCGGCGGGCCATTTCCGCACGTCGGTCCATGTCTCACCGCTGTTCGCCGTCGCCGTCGCCCGGCTGCTGACCGGAACCGCGCGTGAGCTGGGGACGGAAACGGTCGATCTGGTGGACGTGGGGTCGGGCCGGGGCGAGCTGCTGACCGGGGTGCTGGGCGCCGTCCCGAAGTGGCTGACGGTACGGGCGTACGCCGTGGAGCTCGCCGGGCGCCCGCCCGGTCTGGATCCCCGGATCGAGTGGTGCGCCGAGCTGCCGCGGGGGGTCAGCGGGGTGCTGTTCGCCAATGAGTGGCTGGACAACGTGCCCACCCGGATCGCGGAGGCGGATGCCGACGGCATCGCCCGCTATGTCCTCGTCCGCCCCTCGGACGGTGCGGAGCGGCTGGGCGATCCGGTGGACGGGGCCGACGCGCGGTGGCTGCGGAGCTGGTGGCCGCTGTCCCGGCCGGGCGAGCGGGCGGAGATCGGCCTGCCGCGCGACGAGGCCTGGGCGCGGGCGGTCCGGTCGCTGTCGGCCGGACGCGCGGTGGCGGTGGACTACGCGCATGTACGGGGGGCGAGACCGCCGTACGGGACGCTGACCGGCTTCCGGGCGGGGCGGGAGGTCCGGCCGGTGCCGGACGGCTCCTGCGACCTCACCTCGCACGTGGCGCTGGACGCGTGCGCGGCCGCGGTGGAGGCGGAGGCAGACAGGGGCGTCGTACCGCCGGAGCTCACCGACCAGCGCTCGGCCCTGCGCGAGCTGGGCATCAGCGGGGACCGTCCGCCGCTGGCGATGGCCTCGGCAGATCCGGCCGGTTACGTCCGGGCGCTCTCCGCGGCGGGCGAAGCGGCGGAGCTGACCGCCCGGGGCGGTCTGGGTGACTTCGGGTGGCTCACGCACCGGGTGGACCGGGCCCCGGATGCCGCCCGCTCACGGCCGCGCCCGCCGGGGTGACCGGTGCGGCGGGGACGGCCGGGACGGCTGCGGGCCCCGGACCGGCCCCCGGACCGGCACCGGGCCGTCGCGGAACAGTCGTCGGACCCGCGCCGGACCGTCGCGTGGCCCGCACCGGACCCGCTCCGCCGGTCCCCGGATCGCGCCCACAAGGCCCCGCGCCCCGGCGGTCAGGGAATACTGTCCCGCATGACGGAGACGACAGTCGGCATCGGCGGCGCGGCGGAGAGCACCGACATGGTGCTCAACATCGGGCCGCAGCACCCCTCCACGCACGGCGTCCTCCGTCTGCGGCTCGTCCTCGACGGCGAGCGGATCCAGCACGCCGAGCCCGTCATCGGCTATATGCACCGCGGCGCGGAGAAACTCTTCGAGGCCCGGGACTACCGGCAGATCGTGATGCTCGCCAACCGCCACGACTGGCTCTCCGCGTTCTCGAACGAGCTGGGCGTCGTCATGGCCGTCGAGCGCATGCTCGGCATGGAGGTCCCGGAGCGCGCCGTCTGGACGCGCACGCTCCTCGCCGAACTGAACCGGGTCCTGAACCACCTGATGTTCCTCGGCTCCTACCCCCTCGAACTCGGCGGGATCACCCCGGTGTTCTACGCGTTCCGGGAGCGCGAGGAGCTCCAGGCCGTGATGGAGGAGGTCTCCGGGGGCCGGATGCACTACATGTTCAACCGGGTCGGCGGGCTCAAGGAGGACCTTCCGGCGGGCTGGACGGGCCGGGCCCGGGAGGCCGTGGCCTCGGTCCGGTCCCGGATGGACGTCTACGAGGACCTGGTGCTCGGCAACGAGATCTTCCGGGGCCGCACCCGTGGTGTGGGGGTGCTCTCCGCCGGGGCGGTGCACGCCTACGGGGTCTCCGGGCCGATCGCCCGCGCCTCGGGGGTCGACTTCGATCTGCGGCGCGACGAGCCGTATCTCGCGTACGGCGAACTCCAGGACACCCTGAAGGTCGTCACCCGCGCCGAGGGCGACTGCCTGGCCCGCTTCGAGTGCCTGCTGGAGCAGACGGTCAACGCCCTGGACCTGGCGGACGCGTGCCTGGACCGGATGGCGGACCTGTCGCCCGGACCCGTCAACCAGCGGCTGCCCAAGGTGCTCAAGGCCCCGGAGGGCCACACCTACGCCTGGACCGAGAACCCGCTCGGCATCAACGGCTACTACCTGGTGTCCAAGGGCGAGAAGACCCCGTACCGGCTGAAGCTCCGGTCCGCGTCGTTCAACAACATCCAGGCGCTCACCGAACTGCTGCCGGGCACGCTGGTCGCGGACATGGTCGCGATCCTGGGCTCGCTGTTCTTCGTCGTCGGGGACATCGACAAGTAGTACGGCGGACGAAACACCCCCACGGACAAGCCCCCGCTGACGCGCCCCACAGACGTGTCCCGCTGACGCGCCACGGGACGGCGGCGCGCGGACGGCGGCGCGCGGCTCCCCTACGAGATCGCGGTGAGCGGCCCTACGAGGCGGTGAGCGGCCCCTACGAGATGGCGGTGCGCAGCTCCACCACGTCCAGCTGCTCGGTCTCGTCGTGCACGGTGAGGTCGATGACCTTGCCCACGGCGCGGTTCTCGCCGGTGCCCGTGCGGTGGACGGCCAGTGCCTCCTCGCCGACCACGTCCGCGAGGTCCTCGTCCTGCACGGCCTCGATCGCGGTGCCGGCCTTCTGCGTACCGAAGAAGTCGAAACTGCCCTGCGGGACCAGGTGCCGGCGCGCTGCGGCGTACGGAACGACGGCCGAGGCCCCCGGGGCGCTGCGCGGCACATGGACGGGCGCCGTGGACGCCGGGGGGAGCTGCGGCGCGGGCAGGGCGGCCGGCGGACGGCGGTGCTGAGGGCCGCCCGTACCGGCGGCCGCAGCGACTGCCGGACCGGCGCCCGTACCGTTTCCGGGCGCCGTGGCCGGGCCGGGCGCGCCGGGCGCCGTCCCCGCGCCTGCCGGGAGCTCCCGCTTCCTGGCCTGCTCGGCGGTGCGACGGGCCTCCTGGAGCGCGGCGTTGCGCGGGAGGTCCGCGAGGGCCTGGGCGGCGCGCAGATACGCGCCGGGGGTCGGCGTGGACCGGGCGGCGGGAAGCGCGCGCGGGGTGGCTGCCGCCTCGATCGCGAGCTGCCTGCGCCCCTCCAGTGCGCTGGCGCGCTCCGTCTCGGCGTTCGCGTACCGGCGCAGCAGCGCGGCGTGCTCCCCGCGCAGTCCGGCGAGCTCCACGCGCTTGCGGCGCAGCTTCGTCTCCAGCCGGGCGCGCAGCTCGCGCGCCTCCTCCAGGTCCTGCTCCAGCTCGGCCGCCCGCTCCTCGGCGCGCCACTCGTCGCCGGCGCGCGCCCGCGTCAGCTCGGCGACACGCAGTCCGGCGGCCCGGTCCCAGCTGCGCATCAGATACGCGCCGGTGACGGCGGTGGCGGCCACGGCCGCCACCAGTCCACGCAGGACCAGGGGTTCGGTCAGCAGCCAGGCGCCGGCGGCACCGACGACCGACACTCCGGCCACCGCCGAGGGCGGCAGGATTCTGTGAAGGGGTGGCGAATGGCGGTGGCGTCCACGTGGCATGGCCTGAAATTTACCGTGTGTACGGGCGCCTTGGGGGGCCACCCGGGAATCTGTTCCCCGCCGGTTACCTCACGCCCCGCCAAAGCACTTCCGCGACGCCCCGAGAGGCCCTAAAAGCACGGAACGGGCGTCCCGTGTGGAGTTTGTCCGGGCGCCCGGTGTGGAGTTCGTCCGGGCATCCCGTATCGCGTTCGGACGGGCGCCCCGTATCGCGTTCGGACGGGCGCCCGATTCCGGTTCATCCGGGCGCCCGTCCGTCACCTCGTCACTTCTTGATCAGGCCCTTCGCCCGCAGATACTCCTTGGCCGCGTCCTCGGGCTTGGCACGCTCGGCGTCGACCTTGCGGTTCAGTTCCGCCAGATCCTGTGTGGTGAGTGTGCCGGTGAGCTTCCCGAGAGCGTCGGCGATGTCCTGGGCGCCCGCGTCCTTGGCATTGAGCACTGGAAGGATGTTGTCGGCGTTCTGGAGCTTCTTGTCGTCCTCCAGGAACACCAGCCCGTCGAGCACCGCGTCCGTGGTGGTCGTCAGGACCAACTGGTCCTTGCCGTCCTTGACGGCCTGCTTGGACTGCGGAGTCCCGACGCCCTTGGGGTCGATACCGGTGACATCAATGCCGTAGGTCTTCTTCAGACCGGGTGCGCAGAAGGGCCGCACCTCGCACTCGTCGCCCGCCGCGATCTTCACCTTGATCTTCGACGCACCGAGATCGGAAAGCGTCTTGAGCTTGTTCTTCGCGGCGAATTCCTCGGAGACCGCGAAGGCGTTCTGGTCGACGGCCACACCGGCCGGAAGCACCTTCAGCCCGAGCGGGGTGGCGAGCTTCTCCAGCGCGGCGACCGTGGCCGTGGCATCGCCGGAGGCCACCGGCTTCTTCTCGGCCTCCTTGGACCCGTTCACCTTGGCGTTGAGGAATTCGGCGATCGTGGCGGCATATTCCGGCACGACATCGATCTCGCCCTTCTCCAGCGAGGGTTCGTACAGCTCACGGTTCTTCACTGTAGTGATCGAGGTGCTGTAACCGGCGTCGGCCAGGATCTGCGCGTACAGCTCGGCGAGCACCTTGGACTCGGTGAACGAGGCGGAGCCCACGACGAGCGAGCCCTTCTTGTCACCCGAGCCGGCCGCGTTGCCGGAGCCGCCCTTCTCCTCTTCCAGGCTGTCGCCGCCGCAGGCCGCGAGCGACCCGGCCAGTGCCACCATGCCGATGACCGCACCCGCTATGCGCGAGGTCCTGCTCATGTTGTTCTCCGTCCAGACAGAAGAGGGGAAGAGGGTGAAGTGTGAGTGACCGGCCGTCAGAAGGCGGTCGTGCCGGGCACCCGGCCGCGCCGGTGCGGGCACGGCGCCGCACGGCGGTCAGGCGCTCCGGCGGCGGCGCAGCGGGGACAGCAGCCGGTCCAGGGCGACCAGCACCCCTTCCACCACCAGGGCCAGCAGGGCCACCAGCACCGCACCGGCGAAGACCTGCGCGGTGTCGTACGTGTTGAATCCGGCGGTGATGATCCGGCCCAGGCCACCGAGGCCGACCATCGCCGCGATCGAGGCGGTGGCCACCACCTGGACGGCGGCGGACCGCAGCCCGGTCATGATCATCGGGTAGGCCAGCGGCAGTTCGACCCGTACGAAGAGCTGTCCGCCGGACATCCCCATGCCGCGGGCGGCCTCCACCACCGACCGGTCCACCTCCGTCATCCCGACGTAGGCGTTGGTCAGCAGCGGCGGCACGGCGAACAGCACCAGGGCGATGACCGTGGGGAGATAGCCGGAGTTACGCAGGGGCGTGACCATGAAGAGGGCCAGGACCGCGAAGACGGGTATCGCCCGGCCCACGTTGGAGATGTTGACCGCGAGCGCGCCCCCCTTGCCGATGTGGCCCAGATACAGGGCGAGGGGCAGGGCGATGGCGCAGGCCACCGCGAGCGCCACCCCACTGACGTACAGATGCTCACCGAGCCGGTGCGCGGCCCCGTTCTCCCCCGACCAGTTGGACCCGGTGACGAGCCAGGTCCAGGCGTCTGCGACGACTCCCACGGGTCAGCCCGCCTCCACCTTCGCGACGGCGGACGTCGCCGCCGCACTCCTCGGTCCCACCGCACCCGCCCGGCCGCCCACCGGATCCTCCGGGCCGCCCGCCCCGTCCGCCGGGCCCGCCGTCGTCCGTATGCGGGTCCAGGGCGTCAGCAGCCGCTGGAGCCCGAGCAGCAGCAGATCGGCCACCACCGCGAGCAGCACACAGAGCACCGACGCGGTCAGCACCTGGGCCTTGAAGAAGCTCGGCAGCGCGTCCTCGATGAGATTGCCGAGCCCGCCCTTGCCGACGAGCGAACCGACGGTCGTCAGCGCGACCGTCGACACGGTGGCGATGCGCAGTCCCGCCATCAGCGCGGGCAGCGCGAGGGGCAGCTCCACCTCCCAGAGCAGCCGGGCGGGGCCGTACCCCATGCCCCGGGCGGCGTCCTTCGCCTCCTGCGGAACGGCTTCGAGTCCGGCCAGGATGTTCCGCACGAGAATGGTCAGCGAATAAAGCACCAGTCCCGTGACGACAAGCGCCGCGGAGAGTCCGAACAGCGGCAGCAGCAGCGAGAACATCGCCAGCGACGGCACGGTGTAGAGCACGGTGGTCAGCCCCAGCACCGGCCCGGCGAAGTGCCGTCCGCGGCGCGCGAGCAGCGCCAGCGGAAAGGCGACCGCGAGGCCGATCAGCACCGAAACCACCGTGATCCAGATGTGCTGCACGGTCGCGTCGGTCAACTCCTGGCTGCGGGAGCGCAGATACTCCCCGCAGATCCAGTCGTTCGCCACCAGGCAGTTCTCTCCGGCCATCCGTCCCCCACCCCCTGCTTTCCTTCACGATGCCGCCCCGAACACATGTCTGGCGAGCCTATCCTCGACCACTGACAATCGCCGAGGCTGTCGCATTCCGGCAGCATGTCCTTCACAGAACGCCCGTCACCATGGGGAATCATGATCCGTTTCGAGCACGTCACCAAGCGGTACACGGACGGCACCACCGCCGTCGACGACCTTTCCTTCGAGGTCGCCGAGGGGGAACTGGTCACGCTCGTCGGGCCTTCCGGCTGCGGCAAGACGACCACCATGAAGATGGTGAACCGGCTGATCGAACCGACCGAGGGACGGATATTCCTCGACGGGGACGACATATCCGCCATCGACCCCGTCCGGCTCCGGCGCCGGATCGGCTATGTGATCCAGCAGGTCGGCCTCTTCCCGCACAAAACGGTCCTGGAGAACACCGCGACCGTGCCCCATCTCCTCGGCTGGAACCGCGGAAAGGGCCGCGCGCGCGCCGCCGAACTCCTCGACCTGGTCGGACTCGATCCTTCCGTTTATGGCGGCCGTTATCCGGAACAGCTCTCCGGCGGACAGCGCCAACGTGTCGGTGTGGCCCGCGCATTGGCCGCCGACCCGCCCGTACTGCTGATGGATGAACCTTTCGGGGCGGTCGACCCCGTCGTCCGTGAACGGCTCCAGAACGAATTCCTGAAACTCCAGGCGCAGGTCAGGAAAACCGTGCTGTTCGTCACCCACGACATCGAGGAGGCCGTCCGGCTCGGGGACCGCATCGCCGTCTACGGACAGGGCCGCATCGAGCAGTTCGACTCCCCCGCCACCGTGCTCGGCGCGCCCGCCACGCCGTACGTCGCGGACTTCGTCGGCGCCGACCGCGGCCTGAAGCGGCTGTCGGTGACACCGATCGAGGAGAGCGACCTCGACCAGCCGCCCGTCGTCCACCTCGACGACCCGCTCACCACGGCCACCGAACGGCTCCGGGCCGAGGGCGCGCGCTGGGCGGTCGTCCTGGACGGACAGGACAATCTGCACGGCTGGATCTCCGCCACCGGCACCGGCACCGCCACCGCCACCGGCACCGCCTCCGGCGACGGGGGCACGGTCCGCGAACACGCCCGCCGCATGGAGGCGTGGCTCCCGCTCGGCGCCCCGCTCAAACAGGCCTTCGCCACCATGCTCCAGCACGACGCGGGCTGGATCGCGGTCATCGACGAGGAGAGCACCGGCCGCTTCCTCGGTGTCCTCACCCCGGCCCGGCTGCACGAGGCCCTGCGCCGCTCGATCGACGCGGACGCCCAGCACCTGCCGCGCGCCGAGGTCGCCGTGGAGACCGTGGCGAGGGTCAGCGCCTCCTGACGGGGCGGCCGCCCTCCCGCCGCCGCGCTCAGTTCTCGCTCAGCCTGCCGCTCATCCAGTCCAGGGCCGAAGGGATCTCCCGCCGCCAGGTGTTGAAGTTGTGCCCGCCGCTGTCGAGCACGATCGAGGACACCCGCGCGGGAGCCTTCACCCGCTTGATGAAGTCCTTGGTCCCCCTGAGGTTCCCCTCGCCCTGACGTGACGTCGTGACCAGGAAGGACCCGCCGGCCGGGGGCCGGTTCTCCAGGGTCCACAGCAGGTCGGCCCGGTTGCGCGCCGCCTCGTCGCCGTGGAACAGATCGCCCGTCGTCGGGTCCTCGGCCGCCTTGTAGTACGCGGACAGCCCGACGCTCACCGAGAACCGGTCCGGGTGGTGCAGCCCGATCTTGAGCGCGCAGTAGCCGCCGGTCGAGTTGCCGATGATGCCCCAGTTACGGGCCTTCTTCCCGACCCGGTACGACTCCGAGATCGCCCGGGGCAGATCCTTCGCGAAGAACGTCTCCGTCTGCGGCCCGTCGGCGATGTCCACGCACTCGGTGTCCCTGGGGGGCGCCACCGTGGGCCGCAGCATCACCAGGATCATCGGCTGCGCCTTGCCCGCCTTCACCCGCTCCAGTGCCGTCTGCGGGTAGCGGAGCCCCTTGAGCAGGTTCTCGGCCGTGCCCGGGTAGCCCGTGAGCACGACGACGGCCGGGAACTTCCGCCCGGCGTAGGCCGGCTGGAAGTACTCCGGCGGCAGATAGACGTACGCCGGGCTCTCGATGTCCGAGGCCCGCCCGGAGACGACGACCTTGTCGATCCGCCCGCCCTTCGTGGGCCGGCTGCCGCCCGGCACGTCCGGCGTCTGGGTGCCCACCCGGACCATGTTCCCGGAGGCGGGCGAACCGCCCGCGTGATCGGTGACCACGCCCAGGTCCTGCTGCTGCCCGAAGAGGTCGGCCCAGGAGCCGTAGAAGAGGAACGAGTTGTTCGCCAGCAGGCCGACCGAGACGAACACCGCCACCTGGGTCGCCAGCAGCAGCCCGATCCGGCCCGCGACCGCGCGGACACCGTGGCGTGCCAGCCGCGGCCAGAGCCAGATCGTGGCGGCGAACAGCAGGACGGCCAGTGATGCCGCCAGCGCCAGAACAGCGTTGCTGGTGAGACCCATGAGTGAAGTCGAGCTTTCTGTGCAGGAATTTTCCGGAATGCGGAGGAACCCACTCCCCGGAAGCCTCGTCCTAGAGGGCGCACATCGTCCGTAGGGGCTTCGGCCGACGGACCTAACAATCTCTCGCGGAGCCACGGGAAGCGATGTCTGTCACGCTAGATGGGGATAAATCAGGGTCGGTTCCGCAACGCGTACGCAAGTTCGTACGCGGGCCGCGACCCGAATCCATACCTGCCCTGGTCGGCAGCGCCTGCGCCGTCGTCGGTCTGATCGATGTCGCCGCAGGTATCTTCCCCCGATTCCGGCACAGCCGGATGCACACCGTCGCCGAGGTGCTCCCCGGCGCCCTCGGCCCGTTCGCCGCAGCGCTCTCGCTGAGCGCGGGGCTGCTGCTGCTCCTGCTGGCGCACGGGCTGAAGCGGCACAAGCGGAGGGCCTGGCGGGCCGCCGTCGTGCTGCTCCCGGCCGGGGCCGCCGCGCAGTTCGCGTACCGTCACTCGGTCGTCGGCGTCCTCGTCTCCCTGACGCTGTGTTACCTGCTGGTGCGCCACCGGAGTGAATTCCGCGCGCTTCCCGACCCACGGAGCCGTTGGAGGGCACTGGCCAACTTCGTACTGCTCGGTGCGGGTTCGCTCGTGCTCGGTCTGGTCATCGTCAGCGTCCACCCCGGCCGGGTCGTCGGGACCCCGTCCATCGCCGACCGCCTCCAGCACGTGATGTACGGACTGTTCGGCTTCGAGGGCCCCGTCTACTACGCCGGGCGGACCTCCTGGACCGTGGCGTACTCGCTCGGCGCCCTCGGCCTGCTGACCGCCGTCACCACCGTGTACCTCGCCTTCCGCCCCGAGCACCCGGCCGCCCGCCTCACCGAGGACGACGAGGCCCGGCTGCGGGCGCTGCTGGAGCGGCACGGCGGCCGCGACTCGCTCGGCCACTTCGCGCTCCGCCGCGACAAGGGCGTCGTCTTCTCCCCCAGCGGCAAGGCCGCCGTCTGCTACCGGGTGGTGTCCGGGGTGATGCTCGCCAGCGGCGACCCGATCGGCGACGTGGAGGCCTGGCCCGGCGCCATCGAGCGCTTCATGGACGAGGCGAAGGCCCACTCCTGGACCCCCGCCGTGATGGGGTGCAGTGAGACCGGCGGCGAGGTCTGGACCCGCGAGACCGGGCTCTCCGCCCTGGAACTGGGCGACGAGGCGGTGGTGGACGTCGCGGATTTCTCCCTCGCCGGGCGGGCTATGCGGAACGTGCGCCAGATGGTCAAGCGCATCGAACGTAACGGTTACGAGACCCGGGTCCGGCGCGTACGGGACATCGGTGACACCGAACTGGAACGCATCCGGGCGGCCGCCGCCGACTGGCGCGGCACCGACACCGAGCGCGGCTTCTCCATGGCGCTCGGCCGGATCGGCGACCCCGGCGACGGCGACTGCGTCATCGCCACCGCCCACCTCGCCGGCTCCGGCCCCGGGGAGGAGTCCCCGTACGGGGACCTGAAGGCCGTGCTCCACTTCGTGCCCTGGGGGCGCGACGGAATGTCCCTCGAACTGATGCGCCGCGACCGCTCCGCCGACCCCGGCATGAACGAGCTGCTGATCGTCGCCTCCCTCCAGGCCGCCCCCAAGCTGGGCGTCACCCGGGTGTCGCTGAACTTCGCGATGTTCCGCTCGGCACTGGCCCGGGGCGAGCGGCTGGGAGCGGGACCGGTGCTGCGCTGCTGGCGCGGGCTGCTGATCTTCCTCTCGCGCTGGTTCCAGATCGAGTCGCTGTACAAGTTCAACGCCAAGTTCCGGCCGCGCTGGGAACCCCGCTTCGTCGTCTTCCGCACCGGCCGTGACCTGCCCCGCATCGGCTTCGCGGCGATGCAGGCCGAGGGCTTCGTGAACCTCTCGCTGCCCCGCCCGTTCCGGGCCCGCCGCCCCCGCCCGTGCCCCCATCAGGCCCAGCGCGGCCAGGAGCCCGGGGTACGCGCTGCGTGACCGGCCGCCGTACGGGCCTACGCTGGTCGTATGAGTACGTTGCGCGGACGGGGCACGGTGCGAGGCCTGCCGGAGTGGGACCGCTGTGCGGTCATGGGGGTCGTCAACGTGACCCCCGATTCCTTCTCCGACGGGGGCCGCTGGTTCGACACCAGGGCCGCGGTCAAGCACGGCCTCGACCTGGTGGCCGAGGGCGCGGACCTGGTCGACGTCGGCGGTGAGTCGACCCGGCCGGGCGCCAGCCGGGTCGACGAGTCGGAGGAGCTGCGGCGGGTGGTCCCCGTCGTGCGGGAGCTGGCCGCCGAGGGCGTCACCGTCTCCGTGGACACCATGCGGGCCCGCGTCGCCGAACAGGCCGTCGCCGCAGGTGCGGCCCTGGTCAACGACGTCAGCGGCGGCCTCGCCGACCCGGACATGGTCCCGGTCGTCGCCGCCGCCGGTGTGCCGTTCGTCGTCATGCACTGGCGCGGCTTCAGCGAGTCCATGAACAGCCGGGCGGTGTACGAGGACGTCGTCGCCGAGGTCGTCGCGGAGCTGCGGGAGCGGATGGACGCCGTGATCGCCGGCGGGGTGGCCCCCGAACGCCTGGTGATCGACCCGGGCCTCGGCTTCGCCAAGGACGCCACCCACGACCTCTCGCTCGTCGCGCACCTGGGCGAGCTGCGCACCCTGGGCCGCCCGCTGCTCGTCGCCGCCTCCCGCAAGCGGTTCCTCGGCCATGTCCTGGCCGGGCCGGGCTCCGCCCCGCCGCCGGCCCGGGAGCGCGACGCCGCGACGGCCGCGGTCTCCGCCCTCTCCGCCCGGGCGGGCGCCTGGGCCGTCCGGGTCCACGAGGTCCGGGCCACCGCCGACGCCGTGCGGGTCGCCCGTGCCGTGGAAGGAGCCGCGTGAACGACGACCGGGCACAGGCCGCCGAGGACATCGCGGAGGTCGAGCAGGCCAACAGGGCCTTCTACGAGGCGATGGAGCGCGGGGACTTCGAGGAGCTCTCCGGCCTCTGGCTGCCGGGCGAGGACCTCACCGTCTCCTGTGTGCACCCCGGCTGGCCGGTACTCGCGGGCCGCGGGGAGGTACTGCGCAGTTACGCGCTGATCATGGCGAACACCGAGTACATCCAGTTCTTCCTCACCGATGTCTCCGTCGCCATGACCGGCGACACCGCGCTGGTCACCTGCACGGAGAACATCCTGAGCGGCGGCCCGGCCGAGGAGGGCAACTCCCTGGGCCCCCTCGTCGGACAGCTCGTCGTCGCCACCAATGTGTTCCGCCGCACATCCGACGGCTGGAAGCTCTGGTCGCACCACGGCTCTCCCGTACTGACCGAAAACGGTGAGGACGAGGACGGGGAGAACCCCTCCTGAGCGGGTACCCGCCCGGTGGGGGTTGGGCTCCGGAGCCACGGGGTAGGGGCGGCTACCAGTCCCGTGAGGTCCTGACCACAGCCCCCACGGGCGAGCACTGTCGGTGCTCGCAGGTAGATTCGAAGGAAGGCACACCGCCGCCCGCACGCGGCCATGTGCCTCGACGACCAACGACAGCAGGAGTGATTCGCGTGGATCGTGTCGCGCTGCGCGGCCTCAAGGCCCGTGGGCACCATGGCGTCTTTCCCCGGGAACGGGAAGAGGGCCAGACCTTCATCGTGGATCTGGTGCTCGGCCTCGACACCCGCCCCGCCGCGGCGGCCGACGACCTGTCGCGCACCGTGCACTACGGCGTGGTCGCGGAGGAGGTCGTCGGCGTCGTCCAGGGCGAACCGGTCGATCTGATCGAGACGCTCGCCGAGCGCATCGCCCAGCAGTGCCTCACGCACGAAGGAGTCCAGGAAGTGGAGGTGATCGTGCACAAGCCGGACGCCCCGATCACCGTCCCCTTCGACGACGTGACCATCACCATCACCCGGAGCCGAGCATGACCGCGTTTTCCACCGAGGGGCAGAGCGACCCGACCGTACAGCCGGTCCCCGCCGCCGTGGTCGAGCAGGTGGACGCCGCGGACATCACCCTCTCCAACCCCAAGCGGGCGGTGCTCTCGCTCGGCTCGAATCTGGGCAACCGCATGGAAACTCTCCAGGGTGCCATCGACGCGCTGGAGGACACCCCCGGCCTGCGGGTCAAAGCGGTCTCCCCGGTCTACGAGACGGAGCCCTGGGGCGTCGAGCCCGGCTCCCAGCCCTCGTACTTCAACGCGGTGGTCGTCGTGAAGACGACCCTGCCCCCGTCCTCCCTGCTGGAGCGCGGTCAGGCCATCGAGGAGGCCTTCGACCGGGTCCGCGACGAGCGCTGGGCACCGCGCACGATCGACGTCGACATCGTGTCGTACGCCGATGTGGTCTCCGACGATCCGACGCTCACGCTTCCCCACCCCCGCGCCCACGAGCGGGCCTTCGTGCTCGCCCCGTGGCACGACGTGGACCCCGAGGCCCGGCTGCCCGGCACCGGAGCGGTCGCCGACCTGCTGGCCGGGGTGGGGCGCGAGGGCGTACTGCCCCGTGCCGATCTGGAACTCCGGCTGCCCGAGTAGTCGTTAGGCTTCGAGGACACGGGCCGCCCCGAGGCGGCCGGACCGGCAAACGGCGGCGAAGGGTGGCTCACGCGGTGAAGCAGCTACGGCTCAGGGTGCTGGCGGGCCTTTTCGCCGGCGCCGGGGTGCTGTCCTGGGGCGTGGCCAGGCTCTGGGACTCGCTGGACAGCCTGCCGAGCGTGCCGCTGGCCGCCCCGGTCGTGCTCGCGGTGATCGCGGTGGTCCTGCTCGCCACGGCCATCTCCCTCCGCGCCCGGCTGCGCGCCCAGCGCGAGCGCCGGCCGGGAGCGAAGGGCGTCGAGCCGCTGATGGCCGCCCGCGCGGTCGTCTTCGGCCAGGCGAGCGCCCTGGTCGCCGCCCTGGTCGCCGGGTTGTACGGCGGCGTGGGCGTCCATCTGCTCGGCTCCCTCGACATCCCTCCCCGTCGCGACCAGGCCATCTACGCGGGCCTCGCGGTGGTGGCGGGCATCGCCGTGATCGCGGCCGCGATGTTCCTGGAGCGGGTCTGCCGGCTCCCGGAGGACCACGACGACGACAAGAGCACGGCCGCCGCGTGAGCGGCGCGCCGTGCCCCTGTCCCCTTCCCGGCTGAACCGCCCCGGCCGCGGCCCGGAGCCGTACCGCGTCAGTGCGCCATGATGAGGCTCATGGCCTCGGCGCGCGTCGCGGCATCGCGGAGCTGACCCCGTACGGCCGAGGTGATCGTCTTCGCGCCGGGCTTGCGGATGCCCCGCATCGACATGCACATGTGCTCGCACTCGACGACGACGATCACACCGCGCGGCTCCAGTATCTGCATCAGCGACTCGGCGATCTGCGTGGTGAGGCGCTCCTGGACCTGCGGGCGGCGGGCGTAGACGTCGACCAGCCGGGCCAGCTTCGACAGGCCGGTGATCTTCCCGGTGGTCGCCGGGATGTAGCCGACGTGCGCGACGCCCCGGAACGGCACCAGGTGGTGTTCACATGTGCTGAACACCTCGATGTCCTTCACCAGCACCATCTCGTCGTGGCCCAGGTCGAACGTGGTCGTCAGCACGTCCTCGGGCTCCTGGTACAGGCCCGCGAATATCTCCTTGTACGCCCGTGCCACCCGCCCCGGCGTCTCCCGCAGGCCCTCACGGTCCGGGTCCTCTCCGACCGCGATGAGCAGCTCGCGCACCGCCGCCTCGGCCCGCTTCTCGTCGAACTCGCCGATCGAACCCTCGCCGTCCAGCGTCACCGGGTCGGTCATCTGTGCCTCGTTCCTCTGTGCTGTCACAAGCGCGGGCCGCGCAAACCCCGCAGGCATACGGAAAAGCCGCGCCCCCACAGGCTAAAACCTGGGGGGCGCGGCATCCATTCCGGGCCCGGCGGGACCCCCATGACAGGGGTCACACCGGAGTCGGTACGGGGCTAACTCTCCGGACGGTCCTCCGGAATCGCCTCGGTGGACGGGGCGATGTCCTTCGTCAGGTCCTTCGGGGCGATCTCCGCCGGAGCCGCCGAACCATTGGCGGTGGAGGCGCCATTGGTGAGGGCCAGCTCCTTGGGCGAGAGCACCGGCGGCCGCGTCGACGGGGTGCGCCGGGCGGAGCCGGTCCACGCCGGGCGGGCCGGACGCTTCACGATCGGGGCGAAGATCTCGGCGATCTGCTCCTTGCCGAGCGTCTCCTTCTCAAGGAGTTCGAGGACGAGGGCGTCGAGGATGTCGCGGTTCTCGACGAGGATCTCCCAGGCCTCGTTGTGCGCGGTCTCGATGAGCTTCTTGACCTCTTCGTCGACGAGCGCCGCGACCTCTTCCGAGTAGTCGCGCTGGTGACCCAGCTCCCGGCCCAGGAAGGGCTCGGTGTTGTCGCCGCCGAACTTGATCGCGCCGAGCCGCTCCGTCATGCCGTACTGCGTGACCATCGCGCGGGCCGTGGCACTGGCCTTCTCGATGTCGTTCGCGGCGCCGGTGGTCGGGTCGTGGAAGACCAGCTCCTCGGCCGCGCGCCCGCCCAGCATGTAAGCCAGCTGGTCGAGCATCTCGTTGCGCGTCGTGGAGTACTTGTCCTCCTCCGGGAGCACCATCGTGTAACCGAGGGCGCGGCCGCGGGAGAGAATCGTGATCTTGTGGACCGGGTCCGACTGGGGAGAAGCCGCCGCGACCAGGGCGTGGCCGCCCTCGTGGTACGCGGTGATCTTCTTTTCCTTCTCGGACATGATCCGGGTCCGCTTCTGCGGGCCCGCCACGACGCGGTCGATGGCCTCGTCGAGCATGCTGTTGTCGATCAGCGTCTTGTTGCTGCGCGCCGTGAGGAGCGCGGCCTCGTTGAGCACGTTCGACAGGTCGGCACCGGTGAAGCCGGGCGTACGGCGGGCGACGGCGCCGAGATCGACGTCCTTCGCGACCGGCTTGCCCTTCTGGTGCACCTTGAGGATTTCGAGCCGGCCCAGCATGTCCGGGCGGTCGACCGCGATCTGCCGGTCGAAACGTCCCGGGCGCAGCAGTGCCGGGTCGAGGATGTCCGGCCGGTTCGTGGCGGCGATCAGGATGACGCCGCCCTTCACGTCGAAGCCGTCCATCTCGACGAGCAGCTGGTTGAGGGTCTGCTCGCGCTCGTCGTGACCGCCGCCCATACCGGCACCGCGGTGCCGGCCGACAGCGTCGATCTCGTCGACGAAGACGATCGCCGGGGCGTTCGCCTTGGCCTGCTCGAAGAGGTCACGGACCCGGGAGGCACCGACACCGACGAACATCTCGACGAAGTCGGAACCGGAGATCGAGTAGAACGGCACGCCCGCCTCACCCGCGACAGCGCGGGCGAGCAGCGTCTTGCCCGTACCGGGCGGCCCGTACAGCAGGACGCCCTTGGGGATCTTGGCACCGACGGCCTGGAACTTCGCCGGCTCCTGGAGGAACTCCTTGATCTCGTGGAGCTCCTCGACAGCCTCGTCGGACCCCGCCACATCGGCGAACGTCGTCTTGGGGGTGTCCTTGGTGATCAGCTTGGCCTTGGACTTGCCGAACTGCATGACCTTGGATCCGCCGCCCTGCATCTGATTCATCAGAAACAGGAAGACGACCACGATCAGGACGAAGGGCAGCAGCGAGAGGAGGATCGAGACGAACGGGGACTGCTTCGACGGCGAGACGGTGTAACCCTTCTCGATGTCACCGCTCTCGAACTTCTTCTGCAGTGTGTCGGCGAGCTCGACACCCTGGTTGCCGATGTAGCTCGCCTGGAACTTGCTGCCGGACTCGCCGTCGAGCTTCTGGCCGTCCTTCAGCTCAATCTTGAGATTCTGTTCGTCACCGGTGGTCAGCTTGGCCTGCTCCACCTGGTCCTTGCTGATCGCCTGGATCACCTTGCCGGTGTCCACCGTCTTATAGCCGCCAGACGAGCCGACGACCTGCATCAACACGACCACGGCGAGGACGGCCAGCACGATCCACATGACCGGCCCACGGAAGTATCGCTTCACGTCCATCCATACGGAGCGAAGTCGCCCCGTCCCTCCTGCCCGTAGGTAAATGCTGCTGTGAGATAAAGACTGTTCTTCGGACGGTACCCCAGCATTGTCGCCTGCGACGGCCGGGAACGTCCGGGAATCCCGCTTTCGAAGCCTTCAACGGCGGGAAAACAGTGAGGGTTCCCCAGAGTTCGCCCGGCTTCGGGGCCGGTTCGGGGTGGTTCGGACCCTTCGGGGCGTCAGCCGCCGTAGACGTGCGGGGCGAGTGTGCCGACGAAGGGAAGGTTGCGGTACTTCTCCGCGTAGTCCAGCCCGTAGCCCACGACGAACTCGTTGGGGATGTCGAAGCCGATCCACTTCACGTCGATCGCGACCTTCGCGGCGTCCGGCTTGCGCAGCAGGGTGCAGACCTCGAGCGTGGCCGGCTCCCGGGAGCCCAGGTTGGACAGCAGCCAGGACAGGGTCAGACCGGAGTCGATGATGTCCTCGACGATCAGGACGTGCTTGCCCTTGATGTCGGTGTCCAGGTCCTTGAGGATCCGGACGACGCCGGAGGACTGGGTGCCCGCGCCGTACGAGGAGACGGCCATCCAGTCCATCGTGACGGGGGTGGACAGCGCGCGCGCCAGGTCCGCCATGACCATCACCGCGCCCTTGAGGACTCCGACGATGAGCAGGTCCCTGCCCGCGTACTCCGCGTCGATCTTCGCGGCCAGCTCGACGAGCTTCGCGTCGATCTCTTCCTTGGTGAGGAGCACCGACTGAAGGTCGGTGCCCATGTCCTTCTCGTTCACCCGCGTCTCTTTCTTCGCCCGTCGGACCCGGGGCTGACCCCGGGCCCGGCCGGCTGTTTCGCCTGCATTTCAGCCGCTTGCGCTTCAGCTCTGCCGAATCACCAGTCTGCCACCCTGCCGCCGGGCTTCGACGCGGCCCGGCAGGTTGAGGGCCCGCTGGCCGCGCCAGCCGGTGATCAGACGGTCGACTTCCTCGATGTGCCGGGCGAAGAGCGATCCGGCCGGCGCACCGGCGTCGATCACGGCCCGGCGCAGCACCCGGCGGCGTACCGCGGGCGGCAGGACGTAGAGCTTGGCGCACTCCAGCCGGCCGTCGTCGTCGCGTACGGAGGCCTCGGCCTCGGCGGCCCAGGTGTCGAGGGCGTCGGCATCGTCGCGGGAGAGCTGGGCCGTACGGGCGAGGGCCTCGACGACTCCTTTGCCGAGCGCCTTCTCCAGGGCCGGCAGGCCCTCGTGGCGGAGCCGGGAGCGGGTGTAGGCGGGGTCGATGTTGTGCGGGTCGTCCCAGACGGGGAGCGACTGGACCAGACAGGCCTTGCGGGCGGTCTGCCGGTCGAGCTGGAGGAAGGGGCGGCGGTAGCGGCCGGCCGGTCCGGACGCGGCGGCCATGCCGGAGAGCGAGCGGATGCCGGAGCCGCGGGCGAGGCCGAGCAGAACCGTCTCCGCCTGGTCGTCGCGGGTGTGGCCGAGGAGGACGGCGGCGGCGCCGTGGCGCTCGGCGGCGGCGTCCAGCGCGGCGTAGCGGGCATCGCGGGCGGCCGCCTCGGGGCCGCCGTCCCGCCCGACATCCACGGCGACGGACTCGACGGGGTCGAGATCCATGGCGGTGAGCCGGGCGACGACCTCGGCGGCGCGCAGGCCGGATCCCGCCTGGAGGTTGTGGTCGACGGTGATGCCACCGGCCCGGACGGCGAGTTTGCGGGACTCGAAGGCGAGGGCTGAGGCGAGCGCCATGGAATCGGCGCCGCCGGAGCACGCGACGAGCACGAGGGGGGTGGCGGGCCGTTCGGGGAGCGCGGTGCGGCCGGCGGCCGCACCGGCGCGGGCGAACCGGACGTGTTCGGCGCGCGGAGAGTGCTGCGCCTGTTCCGGATGCCGGTCGTGGTCGAAGTGCCGGCTGTAGTCGGTGAGTACGTCGTGGAGTACGCGGCGGACCGCCAGGCGTATCGCCGCGACCGCAGGATGGGGACCCATGTCCGGTGCCCTTCATGAAGTTCGGGGTGCGTCGGGTGCCGGAACAGGTGCGTCCCGTCACTCAGAGTGCGTCGATGGTGACAGAGCCAAGCTGCTCATCGAGCATTGCACGCCTACCCATGCCCTTATGGTCCCTCGGATGGGTGATTGGAGGGGCATTCTCCGGCCGTCGGGCCGGGCCGGGTCATGACTCTGCCTTACGGTGCACCCTCGCGACCCAGTCCGCCGGGCTGGCGATCTCCGCCTTGGTCGGCAGGGTGTTCGGCGAGGTCCAGACCCGGTTGAAGCCGTCCATGCCGACCTCGCCGACCACGGTCCGGACGAACTTCTCGCCGTCGCGGTACTGCCGCAGCTTGGCGTCCAGGCCCAGGAGCTTGCGCAGCGCCAGGTCGAGACGGCTCGCCCCGCGCGCCCTGCGCTGCTGGAACTTCTCCCGGATCTCGCCGACGGAGGCGACCACGTCGGGGCCCACCCCGTCCATCACGAAGTCCGCGTGCCCTTCGAGCAGCGACATCACGGCGGTCAGACGGCCGAGGATCTCGCGCTGACCGGGCGTCTGGACGACCTCGACCAGGCTGCGCCCGCCGTCCTCGCCCCGCTCGCCCTCGGGGCGGCTGCCGCCGGAGAGGGACTGCGCGGCCTCGCGCAGCCGCTCCAGGACGGTGACCGGGTCGACGTCGGTCTCGTCGAGGAAGGACTGGATCTCGCCCTGGAGGTGGTCGCGGAGCCAGGGCACCCCGGTGAACTGGGTGCGGTGGGTCTCCTCGTGGAGGGCCACCCAGAGCCTGAAGTCGTGCGGGTCGACGTCGAGTTCGCGCTCGACGTGGACGATGTTGGGGGCCACGAGCAGCAGCCGGCCGCCGCCGTCGGCGGAGCCGGGCAGCTCACGGGTGGCGGGGGCGAACGTCTCGTACTGGCCGAGGATCCGGGAGGCCAGGAACGACAGCAGCATGCCCAGTTCGACGCCGGTGACCTTGCCGCCGACCGCGCCCAGGACGGCGCCGCCCGTGCCGCCCGCGCGACGGTCCTGCATCTTCTCCAGGAGCGGACGGAGCAGTTCCCGGAAGCCCGCGACGTTGGCGCGGATCCAGCCCGCCCGGTCGACGACCAGGACCGGGGTGTCCTCCGGTTCGGTCCCCTCCGGGATCATCCGGGTGAAGTGACGGACGTGCTCCTCCGAGGCCTTGGCATGCCTGCGGAGCTCCGCGACGACGGCGCGGGCCTCCTCGCGGCTGATGTCGGGGCCCGGCCGGACCAGTCGGGTCGCGGTCGCAACCGCGAGCTTCCAGTCGACCATCTCGGCACCACCGATGCTCGTCATGCGTCAACCGTACGTGAGGGTGTCGCCCGGTGGTGGGGTGTTGCGCCGCTCATCGGGTGTTCCCCGTGAGGGCGGTGGCCAGGGCGTCGAGGGCGGATTCGGCCTCGGCCGCCGACGGGGTGCCGGACGCGAGGAAGGCGAAGGCGAGCAGCCGGCCCCGATGGTCGACGACCGTTCCGGCGAGGGCGTTGACGCCCGTGAGGGTGCCGGTCTTGGCGCGGACCAGGCCGGTGCCGTCGGAGGTCCCGGTGTAGCGGTTGCCGAGGGTGCCGCTGAAGCCCGCCACCGGGAGGCCGGTGAGGACCGGGCGGAGTTCGGGGTGGTCCGGGTCGGCGGCGCGGGCCAGCAGCGCGGCGAGCGTCGCCGCGGAGACCCGGTCGTCGCGGTCGAGGCCGCTGCCGTCGGCGAGGCGGGCGCCGGCGATCGGCACCTTCAGCTTCTTGAGCTGCGCGGTGACGGCACGCCGGGAGCCCTCGAAGTCGGCCGGTTCGCCCGCCGCGACGGCGGTCTGCCGGGCGAGCGCCTCGGCGATGTCGTTGTCGCTGTTGGTCAGGGCCCGTTCCACGAGGGCGGACAGCGGGGCGGAGCGGTGGGCGGCGACCGGCTCGGACGCGGCGGGGGCGCGGCCGGCGCGGGGCCCGGACCCCGCGTCGACGCCGTGGTCGCCGAGATACCCCGCGAAGGCGCGGGCGGCGTCCCCGGCCGGGTCCTCGGTGCGCGGGGCCGGGCCGCGGTCGCTGCGGTCGAGGCGGCCCTCGTCGACCATCAGGGCGCTGACGGGGGCGATGTTCTCGTTGGGGCCGATGCGGTGCCGGGCGGGCCCGGAGTAGCGGGAGGTGTCGTAGCGCAGATACGCCGTGGTGACGCCCTTCGCGCGCAGGGCCCGCGCGGTACCGGCCGCCAGCGAGCGCAGGGCGGCCTTGTCCAGGGTGGGGTCGCCGCCGCCGACGAGGGTCACGGTGCGCAGGTCGGGCGAGGCCCGGACCGTCGTGGTGATGCGGTGCCCGGGGCCGAGGGCGGAGAGCGCGGCGGCCGCGGTGGCGATCTTCACGGTGGAGGCCGGGGTCATCGGGGTGGCGGCCCCGTGCCCGTACAGCTGCTCGCCGGTGGCCGTGTCGATCACCGCGGCGGTGGCGCGGGCGCCGAGGGCGGGCGCGTCGAGCAGCCGGCCGAGGGCGTCCGGGAGACCGGCCGCGTCCTCGGGGGCCTTGGGGGCCGCCCCGCCGGCGGTGGTGCCGAGCGCGCTCAGCACGGCGGGCGCGCTGGGGGCGGGGGCCGGTCCGCCGGGCACGGTCCGGCCGTGATGTGCGCCACCTGTACGATCCCGGGCGGCGGCCCACTCCTGCTCGGCCTTACGCTGACCGGAGTCCCAGGGACCGGCGGCGATGACGGCGCCGGCCGCGACGACCAGGCCGAGCAGCGCGGAGCCGGTGACGAGCGGCCAGTTGTCCGACCCGAACGTCTTCTTCGGGTCCCTCAGCTTGTCCCTGAGCGTGTCTTTCAGCCCGCCCCACTTGTCCAACGGCTTGATCGAGGGTCTTTCCACCGGATCGGCCACCGTTGACCAGCCCCTTTCGCGAGCACTCTTCTGCGTGGGGGACACTTAATCACCAGTCGTATGTGTTGATCATGGAGGAGCCACCCGTGGAGTTCGACGTCACCATCGAGATTCCGAAGGGTTCGCGGAACAAGTACGAGGTGGACCACGAGACCGGCCGGATCCGTCTGGACCGTCGCCTCTTCACCTCGACCAGTTACCCCGCCGACTACGGATTCGTCGAGAACACCCTGGGCGAGGACGGCGACCCGCTGGACGCGCTGGTCATCCTGGACGAGCCGACCTTCCCCGGCTGCCTCATCAAGTGCCGCGCCATCGGCATGTTCCGTATGACGGACGAGGCCGGCGGCGACGACAAGCTGCTGTGCGTCCCGGCGTCCGACCCCCGGGTGGAGCACCTGCGCGACATCCACCACGTGTCGGAGTTCGACCGCCTGGAGATCCAGCACTTCTTCGAGGTCTACAAGGACCTGGAGCCCGGCAAGTCCGTCGAGGGCGCCGACTGGGTCGGCCGTGCCGAGGCGGAGGCCGAGATCGAGGCCTCGTACAAGCGTCTTGAGGCCCAGGGCGGCGCGCACTGACGCAGCTCTTCCGGTTCCGTTTGTGAGCCGGTCGGCCGTACGGGAACGGGCGGCACACCCTCGTGGGTGTGCCGCCCGTTTCCTGTTCCGCCGCGTGGAGTGCCCGGTTCGCGCGGGGGCCCGTTCGCGTGCGGGTCCCATGTCCGTGGCCATACTGGGCACAAGTGCCGCCAAGGGTGTGCAACGACGAGGAGCGGGGTCGAGTGGTGGCGGAACAGGGCGGTCCCGAGGACCAGAAGCCCCAGTCCGACGAGGCGCGCAGCGCCTTCTCCGCGCCTGCCGGGACGGGCCGGCCCGCCTCTCCGCCCGAGGACGACCATCCGACGTCCGAGTTCGCCCTGCCGCCCGGTGTGCAGACCGATGCGCCCGGCGGCTCCGGTGCGGGGTCCGCTCCCCCTTCCGGGGGCGGTACGGGAAGCGGCTCGGGCGGCGGGTCGAACTCCGACACACTGAGTTCCGCTTTCGCGCCGCCCAGGACCTACAGCGCCCAGCATTCGCCGCCCGCGTTCACTCCGGCGCAGGGCAGTCCGATGATCCGGCTGACCAAGGAAGCCCCCTGGCAGGACCGGATGCGCACGATGCTGCGGATGCCGGTGACCGAGCGCCCGGCCCCCGAGAGCGTGCAGCGGACGGACGACGTGGGCCCCGCCGTGCCGCGCGTGCTCGACCTGACACTCCGCATCGGGGAGCTGCTGCTGGCGGGCGGCGAGGGCGCCGAGGACGTCGAGGCGGCGATGTTCGCGGTGACACGTTCGTATGGTCTGGACCGGTCGGAGCCCACCGTCACGTTCACCCTGCTGTCCATCTCGCACCAGCCGTCGCTGGTCGACGACCCGGTGACGGCGAGCCGTACCGTACGCCGCCGGGGAACGGACTACACCCGGCTGGCCGCCGTGTTCCGGCTGATCGACGACATCACCACGGAAGAGGCCGATGTCTCGCTGGAGGAGGCCTACCGGCGCCTCGCGGAGATCCGCCGCAACCGGCACCCGTACCCGGGCTGGGTGCTGACCGCCGCCGCCGGGCTGCTCGCCGGTGCGGCCTCGGTCCTGGTCGGCGGTGGCATGCTGGTCTTCCTCGTGGCGGCGGCCGGCGCGATGCTCGGGGACCGGCTGGCCTGGCTCTGCGCCGGGCGCGGGCTGCCGGAGTTCTACCAGTTCATGGTCGCGGCCATGCCGCCCGCCGCGATGGGCGTCGCGCTGACCCTGACCCATTCCACCGACATCCGTCCGTCCGCGGTGATCACCGGTGGGCTGTTCGCGCTGCTCCCCGGGCGGGCGCTGGTCGCGGGTGTGCAGGACGGCCTGACCGGCTACTACATCACCGCCGCGGCCCGGCTGCTCGAAGTCATGTACTTCTTCATCGGCATCGTCACCGGTGTGCTGCTCATCCTCTATCTGGGGGTGCAGCTGGGGGTCGGGCTGAATCCGGACGCACGGTTCGTGCCCAACGACCGGCCGGTGCTGCAGATCCTGGCGTCGATGGCCCTGAGCCTGGCGTTCGCCGTCCTGCTCCAGCAGGAACGTTCCACCGTGCTCATGGTGACGCTCAACGGGGGCGTGGCCTGGATCATCTACGGGGCGATGGCCCGTACCAGTGACGTCTCCCCCGTGGCCGCCACGGCGGTGGCCGCCGGACTGGTGGGCCTGTTCGGACAGTTGTTCTCGCGCTACCGGTACACGTCCTCGCTGCCGTTCATCACGGCGGCGATCGGGCCCCTGCTGCCCGGTTCGGCGACGTACTTCGGACTGCTGGGTGTGGCACAGGGCGAGCTGGACACGGGGCTGGCCTCGCTGTCGACGGCGGTGGCGACCGCGCTGTCCATCGCGATCGGAGTGAACCTGGGGAGCGAGATCTCCCGGCTGTTCATGCGGGTGCCGGGCACGGTCGAGGGTGCGACCCGCCGCGCGGCCAAGCGGACACGCGGCTTCTGAGCCCCGCGTACGCGGTGCGGCGCCCCCGGGCGCGAAACGGGCCCCGTACGCGAAACGGCGCCCCCTCCGGATGCCGGAGGGGGCGCCGTTCGCATGGGTGTCACGGCGGTGCGGGGGCCCGGCTCAGCGCTCAGCGCTTGGCGTGCCGGCCGCGCTGGCCGGAGGACGGGTTCCCGCCGGCCGGCGGACGGCCGTCGCCGTCACGCTGCTCGCGGGCCGCCTCCTTCTTCGACTTGCTGCGGGCGCGCAGGAACTCGATCACGATCGGCACCACCGAGATCAGCACGATCAGGATGAGGATCAGCTCGATGTGCGCGTGCACGAAGTCGATCTTGCCGAGCATGGCGCCGAGCAGCGTGACACCGACGCCCCAGAGGATGCCGCCGATGATGTTGTACGTGATGAACGAGCGGTAGTTCATCCGGCTGACACCGGCGATGATCGGCGTGAAGGTCCGCACGATGGGCACGAAGCGGGCCAGGACCAGCGACTTCGGTCCGTACTTCTCGAAGAAGTCGTGGGCCTTCTCCACGTTCTCCTGCTTGAAGAGGCGGGAGTCGGGGCGCTTGAAGAGGGACGGGCCCACCTTCCGGCCGAAGAGATAGCCCACCTGGTCGCCGATGATCGCCGCCAGCGCCACCAGGGTGCAGACCAGCCAGAGCGGGTACTTCAGATCGCCCGTGGTCACCAGCAGGCCCGTGGTGAACAGCAGGGAGTCGCCGGGCAGGAAGAAACCGATCAGCAGTCCGGACTCGGCGAAGACGATGAGAAGAAGGCCGGGAAGTCCGAAGGTGTTGAGCAGATAGTCCGGGTCCAGCCAGCTCGGGCCGAGCGCAAGCGTATTCAAGGGTCCGGGCTCCAGGATCGTTCGATGGCGGCTGCGTGGCCGCCCCAAGCTATCAACGCCGGAGCACGGCTCCGCGTTCCAGTGGCGTACGCGGAAATGCGCACCGCACGAACCGGGGCAAAGCTGTCCTCAGGAGGTGCCACCCATGGGCATTGAGGATTTCGGCGGCGGCCAGGCGGCCCAGGCGGACGTGCTCGTCGTCACGACGAACGACGTACCCGGCCACCAGGTGACACAGGTGATCGGTGAGGTGTTCGGGCTGACGGTGCGCTCCCGCCACCTCGGCAGCCAGATCGGCGCCGGGCTGAAGTCGATGATCGGCGGCGAGCTGAAGGGGCTGACCAAGACCCTGGTCGAGACCCGCAACCAGGCGATGGAACGGCTCGTCGAGCAGGCGAAGGCGCGCGGCGCCAACGCGGTGCTGATGATGCGGTTCGACGTCACCGAGGCGGCCGATGTGGGCACGGAGGTCTGCGCGTACGGGACGGCGGCGGTGATCAGCAAGACGTAGCGCGATACGGGGCGGGCACACGCGCCGCGTTATGAGGGTTATGGGGCTTTTACGCCGTTATGGTGAGCCGGTGGCCCCTGACTCCCCCGCTTCCGCGCCCCCCGCACCCGTACCCCCCGCGCCCACGCCCGCCCGGCGGCTGCTGCCGGCCGTGCTGCCCGCGCTGGCCGTGGGCGTGGCCTCGGCCCTCGTCCTGCTCGGCGTGAGCCTGGTCGCGGAACAGCTCCAGGACGTGCTGTGGGAGACCCTTCCCGACGCGCTCGGCATCGGCCGGTACTCCTCGCTGTGGATGATCGTGATGCTCACGGCGACCGGCCTCGCCGTGGGCCTGGTCGTCCACACCGTGCACGGCCACGGCGGCCCCGATCCCGCCACCACAGGCCTCGTCGACGCCCCCATGAAGCCCGGTGTCGTCCCGGGACTGCTCCTGGTCACCATGCTGGCGCTGGCCGGCGGGGTGAGCCTCGGCCCGGAGAACCCGATCACCGCCGCCAACATCGCGCTCGCCTTCTGGCTCGGCCGCCGGGCCGCGCCGGGCTCACCGGCCGAACTCTGGGTCGCCCTCGCCGCGGCCGGCACCATCGGCGCGCTGTTCGGCACCCCCGTCGCCGCGGCCCTGATCCTCTCGGAGACCCTCGCCTCGCAGGCCGCCCCGGGCGCGCTCTGGGACCGGCTCTTCGCCCCGCTCGCGGCGGGTGCGGCCGGGGCGCTGACCATGACGCTGATCGCCCACCCGAGCTTCGATCTGTCGCTGCCCGGCTACACACATCCGAAGTGGGGCGATCTGCTCGCCTCGCTCGTGATCGCCTCGGCGGGAGCGCTGCTCGGACTGCTGGCGGTGTACGCCTTCCCCGTGGTGCACCGGCTGTTCCGGACCCTGCGGCATCCCGTGCTCGCCCTGGCGGCGGGCGGGCTGGTGCTGGGGCTGCTGGGCGCACTGGGCGGGCATCTCACCCTCTTCAAGGGGCTTGAGGAGGTGAAGGAGCTCTCCGCCGACCCGGACGGGTGGTCGGCCGGGGAGTTCGCGGTGATGGCCGTGGTGAAGACGGCCGCCCTGACCGTCGCCGCGACCTGCGGCTTCCGGGGCGGCCGGATCTTCCCGGCCGTCTTCGCCGGGGTGGCCCTCGGGCTCTGCGCCCATGCGCTGGTCGACGCGGTGCCGCCCGCCGTCGCGGTGTCCTGCGCGGTACTGGGCGTCCTGCTCGCCATCACCCGGCAGGGCTGGCTGAGCCTGTTCACGGCCGCGGTACTGGTCAGCGACATGGCCGTGCTCCCCCTGCTGTGCGTGGCCACGCTGCCCGCCTGGCTGCTGGTGACCGGGCGGCCCCAGATGCAGCTGCACGAGGACGGCACGCCGCTGAGGTGAAAAGGGCGCACGGCCCCCAGAGCCACGCGCAGGGCGCCGCGCGCCACGCGCCACGCGCCGCCCGGCGGGCCGGACGCCCCCGAGTGCGCCCCCCGGCGAGCCGTACGTCACGAATATCCGTATCGTCCCCTTCGTAGAGCTACGCCTCGCTCCAGTCATGCCCGGTTTCAGCGCCGGATCGGTTCGACGGAGGTCCCTTGTATGCCCACGCCCGTCAATGTCGCCGTCATCTACTACTCCTCCACCGGCACCGTCGCCACGATCGCCAGGGCCATCGCGCGGGACGCCGAGAAGGCCGGCGCGGAGGTACGGCTGCGCAGGGCCGGCGAACTCGCCCCGCAGGCGGCCATCGACTCCAACCCCGCGTGGGCCGCCAACGTGAAGGCGACGGAGGGCATCCCCGAGGTCACGCCCGACGACATGCTCTGGGCGGACGCCGTGATCTTCGGCTCGCCGACCCGGTACGGGAACATCACGGCGCAGCTCAAGCAGTTCATCGACACGCTCGGCGGCCTGTGGCTGGCGGGCAGGCTCGCGGACAAGGTGTACAGCGGCTTCACCTCCAGCGCCACCGCCCACGGCGGCCAGGAGTCCACGCTGCTCGCGCTCTACAACACCATCCACCACTTCGGCGGAATCCTTGTCGCGCCCGGTTACACGGACCCGACGAAGTTCGTCGACGGAAACCCGTACGGCACCTCGCACGTCGCGGGACAGGGCGACATCCCGGTCGGCGAACAGACTCTGACCGCCGCCCGCGTCCAGGCGGAGCGGGTCGTGAAGTTCACCCGGGCCATCAAGGCCGGCCTGGCCGCCGAGAGCTGAGAGGAAGGGCCCGACCATGGCGCTCCACCGAGGTGCCCATCCGCACCGGACCGAACCCACCGAGGAGCGGCGCCGGCTCGCCCTCAACCCCTTCTTCGGAGAGGCGGACCCGGCGGCGGGGATGGAGTTCGCACCGCCCACGCACCGGCTGCCGGACGGGCCGCTGCCGCCCTCGACGGCGTACCGGCTCGTCCATGACGAGCTGATGCTCGACGGCAACTCCCGCCTCAACCTGGCCACGTTCGTCACCACCTGGATGGAACCCCAGGCCGGGGTGCTGATGGGCGAGTGCCGGGACAAGAACATGATCGACAAGGACGAGTACCCGCGCACCGCCGAGCTGGAACGGCGCTGTGTGGCGATGCTCGCCGACCTGTGGAACGCACCCGACCCGGCGACAGCCGTGGGGTGTTCGACCACGGGGTCGAGCGAGGCGTGCATGCTCGCCGGACTGGCGCTGAAGCGGCGCTGGGCGGCCCGGAACACCGGCCGCTACCCGGCCACCGCCCGGCCCAATCTGGTGATGGGCATCAATGTGCAGGTCTGCTGGGAGAAGTTCTGCACGTTCTGGGAGGTCGAGGCGCGGCAGGTCCCGATGGAGGGCGGCCGCTTCCATCTCGACCCGCAGGCCGCGGCGGACCTGTGCGACGAGAACACCATCGGCGTCGTCGGCATCCTTGGCTCCACGTTCGACGGTTCGTACGAGCCGGTCGCGGAGCTGTGTGCGGCCCTGGACGAGCTCCAGGAGCGTACGGGTCTCGACATCCCGGTCCATGTGGACGGGGCGTCCGGCGCGATGGTGGCGCCCTTCCTGGACGAGGACCTGGTGTGGGACTTCCGGCTCCCCCGGGTGTCGTCCATCAACACCTCCGGGCACAAGTACGGGCTCGTCTACCCCGGGGTCGGCTGGGCCCTGTGGCGTTCGGCGGCCGAGCTGCCGGAGGAGCTGGTCTTCCGGGTCAACTACCTGGGCGGCGACATGCCGACGTTCGCCCTGAACTTCTCCCGGCCCGGGGCCCAGGTGGTGGCGCAGTACTACACCTTCCTGCGGCTGGGGCGGGAGGGCTACCGGGCCGTCCATCAGGCGTCCCGGGACGTGGCGGGCGGCCTGGCCCGAGCCATCGAGGAGCTGGGCGACTTCCGGCTCCTGACCCGGGGCGACGAGCTGCCGGTGTTCGCCGTGACGACGACGGACACCGGGGCGTACGACGTGTTCGACGTGTCCCGCAGGCTGCGGGAGCACGGGTGGCTGGTGCCCGCGTACACCTTCCCCGCCAACCGGCAGGATCTGTCGGTCCTGCGCGTGGTGTGCCGCAACGGGTTCTCGGCGGATCTGGCGGAACTCCTGATCGAGGATCTGCGGCTGCTGCTGCCGGAACTCCGGGCGCAGCGCCATCCGTTGAGCCACGACCGGAGTCCGGCCACCTCGTTCCACCACTGAGGCGACGGCGCCCGGTGAGCCGTTCGGCGGCCCGGCGGGCGGCGGCCCGGCGGGCGGCGGCTCAGCGGCCGAGCCGGGCGAACCTCCGTACCGCGAGCGGGAGGAACACCGCGACCAGGGCCACCGGCCAGAGCACCGCCAGCAGTTCGGCGTGCGAGGCCGCCCAGGATCCGGTCGCGCCGCCCGGGTTGCCGAACAGGCCGCGCACCGCCGTGGCCGTCGCCGACATCGGATTCCACTCGACCACCGCGCCCAGCCAGCCGGGCATCGACTCGGGGGAGGCGAAGACGTTGGAGAGGAAGCCCACCGGCCAGACCAGGATCTGGACCGCCTGCACCATCTCCGGCCTGCCCGCCACCATCGCCAGGTAGATGCCGGCCCACAGCATCGCGAACCTCAGCAGGAGCAGCAGGCCCACCGCCCCCAGGGCCGCGGCGGGTCCGCTGTGCCAGCGCCAGCCGACCGCGTAGCCGACGCCGAGCATCACGGCCAGGGCCGCCACCGACTGGAGCATGTCCGCGACGCTCCGGCCCACCAGCACCGCGCCCGGGACCATCGGCATCGAGCGGAACCGGTCGATGACCCCCTTGCCCAGATCCTGGGTGACCGCGAGCATCGTCGCCTCCAGGCCGAAGGCCATGGTGAGCGCGAGCATGCCGGGCACCAGGAACTCGGTGTTGTCGCCGTCGACGCCCCGGCCGCCGCCGACCAGGTAGTTGAACATCAGGAGCAGCATCACCGGGAAGACCAGGCCGACGACCACCTGGACCGGCTGCCGCGCCCAGTGGGCCAGTTCGCGCCGGGTCATCGTCCAGGAGTCGGCCAGGGCCCAGCCGATCCCTCCGGTACGGGACGCGCCCGCCCCGGGGTCCGGCGTACCGGAGTCCGCCGCGCCGCGGTCCGACGCGCCGATCGTCGCCGCGCTCATGCCGCCACCTCCGTGTGGTCCGCCTTCCGGTCCGTGAGGGACAGGAACACCTCGTCCAGGGTCGGGCGGCGCACCGCGATGTCCTCCGCCTCGATGCCCGCCTCCTCCAGCGCCCGTACCGTCCGGGTCAGGGCGGCCATCCGGTCCGGGGCCGGGGCGCTGAGGAGCCGCCGGTCCTCGTCGACGACGGCGCCCGCCCCGGACAGGAGCGCCGCCGCCTCCCCCAGCCGTGCCGCGTCGCGCACGATCACATCGATCCGGTCGCCGCCGACCAGTGCCTTCAGCTCGTCGGCGGTGCCCGCCGCGGCCACCCTGCCGCTGTCGATCACCGAGATCCGGTCCGCCAGCTGGTCCGCCTCCTCCAGATACTGCGTGGTGAGCAGGACCGTGGTGCCGCCGCCGACCAGGGAACGGACCGCGTTCCACACCTCGGCCCTGCCGCGCGGGTCGAGGCCGGTCGTCGGCTCGTCCAGGAACAGCACCTGCGGACCGGTGATCAGCGACGCCGCCAGGTCGAGCCGTCTGCGCATGCCCCCGCTGTACTGCCCCACGGCCTTGCGCCCGGTGTCCGCGAGCCCGAACCGCTCCAGGAGTTCGTCCGCCCGCGCACCCGCCCGGCGGGCGCCCAGGTGGTACAGCCGCCCGAACATCTCCAGGTTCTGCCGGCCGCTCAGCTCCTCGTCCACCGCCGCGTGCTGCCCGAGCAGACCGATCCTGTGCCGCACCTCGCCCGCCCGGTCGCGGACGTCCAGGCCCGCCACCTCCACCCGGCCCGCGTCGTACCCCAGGAGCGTCGACATGACGCGTACGGCCGTGGTCTTGCCGGCCCCGTTCGGGCCGAGCACACCGTGCACGGTGCCCCTGGCGACAGTGAGGTCCAGCCCGTCCAGGGCGCGCTTGTCCCCGTACCGCTTGCGCACGCCCTCCATGACGATCGCGTCGGTCAAGACTCCCCCTTTGTAGTCAAACTTGACTAGATGGGCAAAGATAATCGGCCCGAAGGTATTCGTCAAACTTGATTAGTGGTCGTCCCCCGGATCGGGGACCCCCGTCGCGTACGGGTTCTCCTCGCCCTCCGCGAGGACCCCGACGAACGGCTCGCCCTCGCCCGCGAAGGTGTACGCCCCGCCCTCGATCCGCCCGATCAGCCCGCGCGTCCACTCGGCACCCGCGTCCGCCGAGTGCACCCACAGGTTCATGATCTCGCCGATGTGCCCGAGCGATTCGGGGCCTTCCTCGGGGGTGTAGTACTCCGTGACCGAGGACCGCCACGCCTCGATGACCGCGATCCGCTTCCGGAGCAGCGCCACCGCCTCGGCCCGCTCCAGATCGACGATGAAGCCGACGGCGGCCGAGAGCACATCCATCTTCTGGTCGTACGAGGTGATGGCGGAGCGCAGCAGGGTGCGGTACTCCTCGACGCCCCGGTCGGTGATCTCGTACTCGGTGCGGGGCGGGCCGCCGGCCGTGGACGGGGCGCTCTCGTGCGCGAGCAGCAGTCCCTGCTTCGCCATCTGCTTCAGGGCGTGGTAGATCGATCCCGGCTTGGCGTTGGACCACTCGTGCGCGCCCCAGTACTCCAGGTCGTTGCGGACCTGATAGCCGTGCGCGCGGCCGTGCTGCCGTACGGCGCCGAGGACGAGCAGCCGGATCGCGGACATACCGCCCTTCCTTCCTCATCAACTTTGACTAGAGTATCCCGCGCCCGGACGGGCCGTCCGGAGGGGACGCCGGAGCGGGAGGCAGAGCGAGAGGCCGGAGCGAGAGCCGGGGCAGGAGGCCGGAGCGAGAGCCGGGGCGGACGTCAGCGGGGGACGCCGGGGGCGGACGTCAGAGGGGGAAGACCGTCCGGCCGTGCTGGATCGACATCCACTTCTGTGTGGTGAAGGCCTCCACGACCGCCTCACCGTTCAGCCGCCCCGTCCCGGACATCTTCTCGCCGCCGAAGGCGACCAGCGGATCGTCCTGCACGGTGGAGTCGTTGACGTGGAACATCCCGCTGACGATGCGCCGCGCGAACCGCACCCCGCGTTCGGCGTCCGCGGTGTGCACGGCGCCGCTCAGTCCGTACGGGCTGGCGTTGACCATCCGCACGGCCTCGTCCTCGCCGTCGAACGTCATCAGCAGCGCCACCGGGCCGAAGATCTCCTGGGCCAGCAGCGGCGATTCCTCCGGGATTCCGGTCAGGACGGTCGGCCCGACGACATTGCCCCGGACACCGCCCCGCACGAGGGCCGTCGCCCCGTCCGCGACCGCCTGCTCGACCAGGGCGGCCAGGGCGTCGGCCTGGAAGGTGTTGATGACCGGGCCGATCCGGGTCTCCGGGTCACGCGGGTCGCCCGCCCTGAGCGCGGCCACCTCGGCGGTGAACCGCTCGGTGAACCGCTCCGCCACCCGCCGGTCCACCAGGATGCGGTTGGCCGCCATGCTGACCTGCCCCTGGTACAGGAAGCGGCTGAAGACGGCCGCCTGGACCGCGTACTCCACATCCGCGTCCTCCAGCACCACCAGGGCGCTGTTGCCGCTGAGTTCCAGGATGGTCCGCTTGAAGAGCCCGGCGGCGGTGGCGGCCACATGGCGGCCCGTCCGGTCCGAGCCGGTGAAGGAGATCACCTTGGGCACGGGGTGGGCGATGAAGGCGTCACCTATCTCGGCGCTGTCGGTGACCACCACATTGAGCAGCCCGGCCGGCAGCCCGGCGTCCTCGAAGATCCGGGCGATCAGCGATCCGCCGACGACCGGTGCGTTCTGATGGGGCTTCACGACGACCGCGTTGCCCAGCGCCAGGGCGGGCGCGACCGACTTCATCGTCACCAGGAAGGGGAAGTTGAAGGCGCTGATCACTCCGATGACGCCGACGGGCAGCCGGTAGAGGCGGTTCTCCTTGCCGTCCGTCACGGAGGGCAGCAGCCGCCCCGTGGGACGCAGCGCCTGCCGGATCGCCTCGCTCAGGAATTCCCGGCCGCTGCGGACCTCGTACTCCGCCCTGATCCGGGTGCCGCCCAGCTCCTCGATGACCGCGTCGACGATTTCGCCGGTGCGCTCCTCGGTGATGCGCAGGGCGCGTTCCAGAACGGCACGGCGTTCGTACGGATTGGTGGCGGCCCACTCCTGCTGGGCACGTTCGGCCGCGCGGTAGGCCCGGTCGACCTCCACCGCCGTGGCGACGGTGATGGAACCGAGTTTCTCACCGTTGTAGGGATTGAAATCGATGATGTCCCACGAGCCGCTTCCGGTCAGCCACTCGCCGTCGATGTACTGGTGGGCCAAGGCGTGGAAGTAGGACATGCAATCCCTTACTGCAGGCGTTCGCAGACTCCTGATGCGACGTCATCGTACTGACAAATCATGTCAGTTGGAGGAGTCCGCGAAGGAGATCCCGGCTCTCTTCCGGGCCGGGGCTGTCCTCGTGCAGCCGCGCCATGGCCTTTTCGTACTGGGCGACCTCCTCGGGCTTGTCCACATAGAGGGCGCTGGTCAGCTGCTCCAAATAGACAATGTCCGACAGATCGGATTCCGGGAAACGCAGCATCGTAAATGAACCGCTCTCGCCCGCATGCCCGCCGAAACTGAAGGGCATCACTTGAAGCGTGATGTTCGGCTGCTCCGACATTTCGATCAGATGCCGCAATTGTGCGCGCATCACCTCGCGTTCGCCGTACGGACGGCGCAGCGCCGCCTCGTCGAGCACGGCGTGGAAGCGGGGAGCGCGTTCGGAGACGAGGGCCTTCTGGCGTTCGAGGCGCAGTGCCACGCGGCGGTCGATCTCCGCGGCGGGCGCACCGCGCATGCCCCGGGAGACGACCGCATGGGCATAGGCCTCGGTCTGCAGCAGACCGTGGACGAACTGGACCTCATAGATACGGATGAGCGAGGCCGCCCCCTCCAGACCCACATATGTCTGGAACCAGCCGGGCAGCACATCTCCGTAACTGTGCCACCACCCCGCCACGTTGGCCTCCCGGGCCAGCCCGAGGAGGGAGTCGCGCTCCGCCTCGTCCGCGACACCGTAGAGCGTGAGCAGGTCCTCGATGTCCCTGGCCTTGAAGCTCACCCGTCCCAACTCCATGCGGCTGATCTTCGATTCGGAGGCGCGGATGGAGTAGCCGGCCGCCTCACGGGTGATGCCGCGCGACTCCCGCAGCCTTCTGAGCTGAGAGCCCAGCAGGATGCGCCGCACCACAGATCCACTCGACTCGCCTGCCGACACTGGTCCGACCCTCCCCATCGCTTACCGGGCACCGGGGTCCCCCCTGAACCCCGGTGCCGGATTCTGCCACCAAAACGCTTCAGCCCGTACTCATTCGATTACGGAAATGAGAAGCCGTCCTGAAAGCTCCGAAACTGACCGACGGAAGAAATGAGTAAGAATCGGCACGCTTTCGGGCAGGTCCGGCGCGTGCACGTGCATCTGCCCTTGCATCTGCCCTGCGCATTCGGAACCATGGTCCTTGCGCACCTGCGTGCTCGTGTTGTGCCGCTGTACCCCCCGCAGTACCGCTACAGGCAGTGCCGCTACAGCCGCGAATCCCGGGAGTGCCTCGTATGGGGACGAATGGATCGACGATGCTCGAGCCGTTAAGGCAGGGGCTTCCCCCCATCGACCCCTCAGCGGTCGCCGGATCGGCATCGTGCACGCTTCCCGCCCGCTACGAAGCGGTCAGCGGGGCGCGGAAGTTCACCCGAACGACGCTCAGTCAGTGGGAGCTGACCGACCGTTTCGACGATGTCGCACTCGTGGTGTCCGAACTCGTCACCAACGCCCTGCGCCACGCGCTGCCCGACGACGCGCTCCGGGACCCCCAGGAACCGCCGGTACGGCTGCACTTGATGCGCTGGACCTCACGCCTGGTGTGCGCCGTGCGCGACCCCAGCCAGGAGAGCCCGGTGGCCGGCGAGGCACCGGACTCCGCGGAGTCGGGCCGCGGCCTGTTCCTGGTGGAGTCCTTCAGCGACAGCTGGGGCTGGCACCCCTCACCCGTACCGATGGGTGAGCCGCCCTGCGCGGCGCTGCGCGGCAAGGTGGTCTGGGCGCTGTTCCGGCTCACGGACAACAAACTGACGGACAGCACGAAACCGCAGGAAACCGCCGGAATTCATGCGGAGTAGCAAGCGGTGGCCGGCTGCGGCGGTACGGCGGGCGGCGGGTACGGCGAGCGACGGCCGGAGCGGTATCGCCCGGCCGGGAACGCGCGGCCTCAGCCGCCCGTCGCCAGATGGTCGAACTCCCCGTCCTTGACGCCCAGCAGCAACGCCTCTATCTCGGCGGGCGTATAGACGAGTGCGGGCCCGTCGGGGTGGCGCGAGTTCCGCATCGCCACATTCCCTCCGGGCAGTTTCGCGAACTCCACGCAGGACCCCTGGGAGTTGCTGTGTCTGCTCTTCTGCCAGACGACTCCGCGAAGCTCTGTGGCCGCCATGCCGTTGTACACGTCGTGCACAGGACGCTCCCCGAGTTGCAAGGTGCAAGTGTCAACTAGCTCGGATCATAGCTGTGTTCATATGCCAATGCATGAGCAGATGCACGTGCACACGGGGTGTTCCTTTGACTACAGCTTTACGCCTGATCGCGCTCCCCCGAAGAGAGACCCGAAGAGAGAGACGTACAGCACGTCTATTCCGCTCCCGGTTAACGGAGTTGATCCCATCACCCCTGGTAGCTTGGCGCAGACTTTCGACCGTGAAATCCACAAGGGGGAACTCCACGTGATCAGGTTTGTACGCACCGGCGCCGTCGTCGCCGCCGGTCTGGCCGCCGCGCTCGCACTGACCGCCTGCGGCAGCGACAAGGACAGCGGCGACAAGGACAAGGCCGCCGGTTCGGGCGCCGGACAGAGCGAGACTCCCGGCAGCGGTGCGGAGAACGGCTCCGGGGATTCCGCCGGCAAGGACGCCGCTTCGCTGGAGGGCACCTGGGCGGGGCTCACCGACGGCAAGGCGGTCGCCCTCTCCGTCGCCTCCGGCAAGGCCGCGCTCGTCGCCGACCAGGCCGTCTGCCAGGGCGAGGTGAAGGACATGGGCGAGCCGATGCTGTCCCTGAAGTGCGGCGACGGCGGCACCGAGCGCACGATGGGCTCCATCGAGTCCAATGACGGCAAGACCCTCGTCGTCTCCTGGGAGGGCGGCGCCAAGGACACCCTCGCCAAGACCGAGCCGGGCAAGATGCCGACGGGCCTGCCGGGCATGCCCACTCCCTGACGGACCGGCTCAGCCCCGGGGCGGCCCGGACCTGGTCACATCACTACGTCTGCTGCCGCCCCGTTCGTCCAGCGCCTGCGAGAACTCCTCCAGCGCTTCGAGGAGCAGCGCCGCGCCCTTGCGTACGACCGGGTCGGCGGCGGGCGCGGTGCCGTCCGGCGGCACGTCCCAGTGCGCCACCGCCTCGGTGACCTGCCGCCAGTCCGGGACACGTCGCTCCCGTACCGCCCTCGCGCCCTGCTCCGTCGCCCGGTGCAGGGCCTCGGCCAGGTTGGCCGCGCCGGGCACGGGGGCGGCCGAGGCGGCCGGGAGGTGGGCCTCCAGCAGCATCGCGGACCTGCCGAGCTCGGCCAGCGCGTGCTGGGCGTCGGCGGCCGCCGAGCGGGAGATGCCGCGGTGGCGCACGGGTTCGTGCTGGGCGGTCGCCAGCGCCTCCTGCCAGGCGACCCGGGCCTCACGGGTCGCCAGCAGCGCGGTCCGTACGTCCTCGTGGCTGTCGGCCGTCGGATCGGCGTACTGCGCGACGACCGTGGCCGCGTACCGCCCGTCCGAGGCCAGCCAGTCCGCCAGCCGGTTGCGCAGCCGCGGGGTCTCCCAGGCCGGGTAGAGGGCGTACGAGACCATCGCGAGCACTCCGCCGACCAGGGTCAGCACCACACGTTCGAGGACGGTCTGGGACCAGTCGTCGCCCGCCATGCCGAGCAGGAAGACGACATACGCGGAGATGCAGACCTGGCCGACGACGTAGCCGGTGCCCATCAGCAGGTACATCAGCCAGGCACAGAACACCGCGAGGACCGCGGAGAGCGTCACGCCGGGGTGCACGGCCTGCACGATCCCGCTCGCGAGCCCCACCCCGATCAGGGTGCCGCCGAAGCGGGCCACGGAGCGCGAGTAGGTCTGGGAGAAGTCCGGCCGCATCACCATGACGGCGGCCATCGGCGCCCAGTATCCGTGGCCGTACGGCAGCGCGGCACCGAAGAGGAATCCGACGGCGGCCACCACGGAGACCCGGATCGCGTGGCGCAGGATCGGGGAGCCGTGGTGCAGCTCCCGGCGCATCGCCTTCAGGATCACCGGGACCAGCCGCAGGAGGGTGGGCCGGCGCCGGGTCTCCACCCCGGTGTGGGCGAGGTCGGACGGATGGGCCGGATGAGCGGCGGTGTAGGGGTCGGGCGGCTGGGACGGGCGGGAGCCGAGGCGTTCGGCCGCGGCCCGGGTGCCGGCGCCCTCGGCGATCTCGATGACGTCGGAGAGCAGCGCGTCGAGCCGGTCGGCCGCGCGGCGGGCCGGTCCGACGAGGATCACCTCGTTGTCGGGCGTGCGCAGGACACCGAGGTCGGTGGGGGCGAGGTGGACGGGGTCGCCCTGCCGGACCGCGCGGGCCGCCGCGTCCAGTACGGAACCGGCGGCGCCCAGCAGTTCGCGCACCCAGACCCGCTCCAGCCCCTCCGCGGGCACCCCCAGCGCCGGGTCCGCCAGGGAGGCCAGCACCGGGCGCAGCCGCTCCGCGACGCCCCGCGCACCGTGCAGTTCGGCGGGGCGGCGGCGGGCCTCGCGGGGGGTGACGGCGGCGGCGTTGCGGGCGGTCATCAGGGGCAGCGGGTCGAAGGGTGCCACCGGGTCCTGCCGCAGCCTGCGGGCATAGTCGGCCTCGGCCGCCAGGGCGTCGGCGAGCGCGTCGCGCTGGGCGCCCCATCTGCGTACCGGGAACAGCACGACCAGCGATGCCTGGATCAGCCCGCCGACCGCGATCATCCCGGCGTGCGCTGCGGCGTCCGCGACGGAGGTCGGCAGGGTGACCGTCACCAGCATGATCGCGACGTTCGACGCCGCGATGATGCCGCCCGTGGTGCCCGCCGCCCAGGCCATCCCGGCGGCGAACGTCCAGAGGGCGAGCAGGCCCATGAAGGGGATGGTCTGCGAGCCGACGAGATAGCCGAGGAACGTCGACACGCCGAGGCTGGCACCGGAGACCAGGGCGAGCACGGGGCGCGGGCGCCAGCTCCGCTCGAAGGTGGCGATGGCCGCCTGGAACGCGCCGAACGCGGAGCTGGCGGCGATCACGGGCCCGAACAGCGCGAGGCTCACGCCGATGACGAGGGCGAGACCGACCGCGCCGCGCAGCGCGATGAGCGGTTCGGGACTGCTCCGCTCGATCGTCAGCCCCTCGCGGGCGGTCTCCTTCAGCGCCCGGAGCCAGCTCATGGTCCGAGCCTAGCCGGGATAGCGGACAACCAGCCCTTACCGGGCGATTTCACCTTCGCGTCCGCCCATCCGGGCACGGTCGGCGGCGGCCGCGCCATGGGTCCATCCGGCCTCGTCCACGGCGCCCCGGACGCGGGTCGTGGTGGTGCGCGGGAACATCCGCTCGGCCGTCTCTGTGACCGCGACGTCCCGGGCGGCGAGCACGGGGAGCAGGCCGCCGGGAGTGCCGCTCCCACTGCCGCCGGGCGCGGTGCCGGCGTCCGCCGCCGCCGTGACGCGTTCGGTGTCCGCGGCGAGCCGGCTGCCGAGGCGCTGGGCGTACGCCATCAGGAAGGACTGCCGGAACGTCTTGGTCCGCTTGCGGCCGCGGGCCCGCTGCCCCGCCTCCGCCCCGGTCATCGCGGCCGTGCCCTGCACCAGCAGCGAGGTGAAGAGCAGTTCCACCGCCTCCAGGTCGGACTCGAAGCCGACGACCGTGGTGAAGCCGAGGTCGCTGTTCCACACGGCGCGGCAGCGGTTCGCGGAGGCGACGGCGTCGAGCAGGATCGCCTTCGCCGTCTCGTACGGGGCGTCGACCCCGATCCGGCGGGCGCCGGGCGCCCGGCCGCCGTGGGTCCGGGCGGCGAGCAGGGCCTCGTCGATGCTGTGCCGGGCCATCAGCTCCTGCGCCTTGGTGGTCAGCGCCTCGGCCTCCTCCGGGAAACCGGTCGCCTCCGCCTTCGCCAGCAGCGCCCGGATCCGGGTGAGCATCCGGGGCTCGTCGTGCGCGGGCGGCAGGTGCGGCAGGCCGGTGACCGTGCCGGGCGGCGGGCCGGCCGGCTCGATCGACGGCAGCCGCAGCAGCACCCGGTACAGCTCCAGCAGACCGGCCGCGTAGGTGAAGCGGTCGGGGCGGTTGCGCGGGGCGGGGGCGGGCAGTGCGGCGATCTGGTCCGCCCAGCGGGGCGGGAGTGCGGCGTACCGGGCGGTCTCCGCCACGATCAATCCCGCCACCAGGGCCGCACCGCGCTCGCCGTTGTCGGGCAGCTCCCGCCGTACGCAGCGGACGAGGTCGGCGGGGTGCCAGCCGCGGTCCCAGGCGCGGCGGACGAACTCCTCCCCGCGGGCGTGCAGGGCGTCGTCCGAGGACGGGTCGGCGGCGAGGAGCGAGGCGCCGGTGTCGAGTGCGCGGTCGTCGTCGGAGTAGAGGGCTGCCGCGCATGCCTGGTCGATCACCGGTTCCATCCGGCCAGCGTAGGCGGGGGCGCCCCGGGGTGACCGGGGCACCTCCGGCCGGCAGCGGGCGGCGGGCGGCGGTCAGTCCTCCGGCGGCAGCAGGACGAGCTTCCCCCGGACGTGGCCCGCCTCGCTCAGCTCATGGGCGGTCCTCGCCTCGGCCAGGGGCAGGGTCCGGGCGACCGGTACGCGCAGTTCTCCCAGGGCCGCGCGGCGGGCGTTGCGGGCCAGGCGTTCGGCCGACGGCCCGCCGCCGCCCCCCGAGAACGCGACGCCCAGCTTCCCCGCGTCCGGGTCCGCGATGGTGACGATCCGGTCCGTCGTACCGCCGCGCAGTTCGATGGAGTCCGGCAGCGCGCCGCGGCCCGAGGCGTCGAACACCGCGTCCACGCCCTGGGGTGCCAGCTCGCGGACCCGGGCGACCAGACCGTCCCCGTACGCCACTGGGACCGCGCCCAGCACCCGCAGGTAGTCGTGGTTGGCCGGGGAGGCGGTGCCGATGACCGTGGCGCCCCGGGCCGCGGCCAGCTGGACCGCGGCGGAACCGACCGCTCCGGCCGCGCCGTGCAGCAGCAGGGTGTCGCCCTCGGCCACCTCCAGTTCGTCCAGCACCCGGGAGGCGGTCTCGGTGGCGACGGGCAGCGCGGCGGCCTCGTCCCACGCCAGCCCCTCCGGCTTGCGGGCGAGGGAAGCCGCTTCGGCCAGGGCGTGGGTGGCGTAGGAACCCGTGGCGCTCCAGCCGAGCACCTCGTCGCCGGGCGCGAAGGCGGTGACGCCCTCGCCCAGCTCCTCGACGACCCCGGCGAACTCGGTGCCCGGTGTCGCGGGCAGCGGGGTGGGGAAGGCCTGCTCCATCCAGCCGTGCCGGATCTTGTAGTCGATCGGGTTGACCCCGGCCGCGCGGACCTTCACCCGGACCTGGCCGGGACCGGGGCGCACCTCGTCCACCCGGGCCAGGCGCAGGACGTCGGGGCCGCCGAATTCCTCGTACACGATCGCTTCCATGCGTCGATCCTCGCGGCCCGGCTCCGCTCGGGCGACCCGGGGACCGGGGCGGCGGGGCCGGCCGGGGGGTGCGGGGCTGCTCGGGGGCGGTGGAGGGGCCGGGAGCCGGCCGGGGCCGGCCGAGGGGCCGGGGCGCGGGGTCCCGGGCGGTGTCAGTGGTGGGTGTCAGACTCGGAGCCATGACCGAACGTTGGGCTCTGGCCACGGCAGAGGGCGGCGGTGCGCTGCTCGTGCCGCTGGAACGGGACGGCACGCCCGCCGGTCCGGTCCTCGCCGAGCCCGACCTCGCCGAGGCGGTCAGGTCCCGGCCCGACGTGACGCGCTGGGTGTGGCGGTCGACCGCCGAGATCTATCCCCGGCTGCTCGCCGCCGGGGTCCGGGTCGAGCGGTGCTACGACATCGAGTGCGCCGAACTGCTGCTGCTCGGGCACGAGGGACGGCTCGGTGAGCCCCGGTCCGCGGCCGCCGCCTGGGCCCGGCTGAACCATGCCCCCGTACCCCCCGACCCCCCGCCCCGTTCCGCCGAGCCGGGCTCGCAGTCCTCGCTCTTCGAGCCGGCGTCGGGGACCGATGTGCCGTTCGAGGGACTTCTCGCCGTCTACGCCGATCAGGTGCGGCGCCATGACGCGTGCGCCCACCCGGGGCGGATGCGTCTGCTCACCGCCTCCGAGTCGGCCGGCATGCTCGTGGCCGCCGAGATGTACCGGGACGGGCTGCCCTGGCGGGCCGATGTGCACCGGGACGTGCTCGACGAACTCCTGGGCGAGCGGTACGCGGGCGGCGGCGAGCCGCGCAGGCTGGCCGAGCTGGTGGACGAGGTGTCGGCGGCCTTCGGCAGACGGGTGCGCCCCGATCTGCCCGCCGATGTGATCAGGGCGTTCGCACAGGCCGGGATCAAGGTGAAGTCGACCCGGCGCTGGGAGCTCGCGGAGCTGGACCACCCGGCCGTGGAGCCGCTGATCGCCTACAAGAAGCTCTACCGGATCTGGACCGCGCACGGCTGGAGCTGGCTCCAGGACTGGGTGCGCGAGGGCCGGTTCCGCCCGGAGTACCAGCCCGGCGGCACGGTCAGCGGGCGCTGGACGACCAACGGCGGCGGGGCGCTCCAGATCCCCAAGGTGATACGGCGGGCCGTGGTGGCCGACGAGGGATGGCGGCTGGTCGTCGCGGACGCCGATCAGATGGAGCCCAGGGTCCTGGCCGCCATCTCCCGCGACCCCGGGCTGATGGAGGTGGCCGGGCATGACGGCGACCTCTACAAGAGCCTGTCCGACCGGGCGTTCCACGGCGACCGCGACGACGCCAAGATCGCCCTGCTCGGTGCCGTCTACGGCCAGACGTCCGGGGACGGCCTGAAGAATCTCGCCGCCCTGCGACGGCGCTTCCCGCGCGCCGTCGCCTATGTCGACGACGCGGCGAAGGCCGGTGAGGAGGGGCGGCTCGTCCGGACCTGGCTGGGCCGCACCAGCCCGCCCGCCACCGGGGCGGACGACGACGCGGGCGGCGAGGCCGGGCTTCCGCAGGAGGACGGCGGGGGAACGGCGGGCGACGGGGAGGGCGCGGGCGAGCGGGGCGGCGAGTTCATCCCGGGGTACGCCTCCTCCAACTCCCGGGCCCGCGGGCGCTTCACCCGCAACTTCGTGGTGCAGGGCAGCGCCGCCGACTGGGCACTGCTGCTGCTGGCGGCCCTGCGGCGGACGCTGTTCACGGCCGGGCTCCGCGCCGAGCTGGTGTTCTTCCAGCACGACGAGGTGATCGTGCACTGCCCGGCCGAGGAGACCGGCACCGTCGTCGAGGCGATCCGCGCCGCCGGGGAGCTGGCCGGGCGGACCGCCTTCGGACCGACGCCGGTGCGGTTCCCCTTCACCACGGCGGTCGTGGAGCGGTATTCCGACGCCAAGTGAGCAGGGGGCCGTGGGCCGGTGGACGCGCCGCTTCCGCCACAGCTCCAGCCACTCGGGGCCGGCAGCCGGTCCGGTCGGCCGCCCGGTCGGCCGCCCGGTCGTCGATGAACGGCGCCGACGAACGGCGGAAGGGCCCCGCCCACGCGGATCTCCGCGTGGGCGGGGCCTTGGGGCGGTGGTGCGCCCCGCTGCCGGTGTCTACCCGCGTTCCCACAGCGCGGGGACATTCGGCGGTTCCCAGCCCGCCGTGGCCACATGGGCCTGGAGGCAGCGGTAGGCGACCCCGCCATGGGTGACGCGGTCTCCCGCGCGGTAGGAGGTGCCCGCCGCCCACGTGCCACCCGTGGGCGGATCGGTGGGCGGATCGGTCGGGCCGGGGGTCTGGGCGATGTCGAGGACGAAGTCGAACGTGCCCTCCCGGCCGTTCCCGACGTTGCGCACGTTCATGAGCAGCTCGGGGTCGAACAGCGCGTCCGTGTTGTTGCGCGGCTCGTTGGGGAAGTACAGCTGCGTGGTGAGCACCGGCCGCCCCGGGGCCTGGACCTTCACATGGATGTGCCGGGTACGGCCGGGGTAGAGGCCCGCCACGATCGTGGTGAGGCTGAACGCCCCCTTGCTGTCGGTGAACTGGTGCCCGCGGAAGCCGAATCCGCTCATGTCGTAGCCGCCGTTGGTGTCGGCCTGCCAGAAGTCGAGGAGCACTCCCGGGATGGGCTTGCAGGCACGGCCGAAGACATAGCCGCTGACGGTGAGCGGGACGCCGGGGGTGCTCGGCGTCACCAGGCCGGTGCGCAGCGGGGAGTTGGGCTTGAAGTACGGGCCCTCCATCTGCGGCGGCGTCGGGTCGTCGCCGTCGTCGCACGCCGGGGTCGGCGTGAGCGGGGCGCCGTTGGAGCCGGCGTCACGGGCGAGGGCGACCCCTCCCCCGGCGAGCAGGGGGGCGGCGGTCGCGACCAGCGCGGCCTTCAGGATGCTCTTGCGGCTGATCCGGCGACTGTTGGGGAGGTCGTCGCTTGCTTCTGGATTCATGTCGGATCCTCGGGGTCCTCGGAACGGGAGGGACGGGGGGACAGGAGCGGGAGGAGCGGAGAGATCAGGAGGAGCGGGGGCGTGGGCGGCGCGGGAGGTCAGACCTGCTGCCAGAGCGCCGGAACGTTCGGCGGGGTCCAGCCGGGCTGCGCCTGGTGGCCCTGGAGGCAGCGGTACGTCGATCCGCCGTACGTCACCGTGGCGCCCGCGGCGTAGGTCGTACCGGCCGCCCAGGTCCCGCCCGGCTCGGTCGGCGGGTCGGTCGGGTCGGTGGGCGGGTCGGTCGGCGTCCCGCTGGTGACCAGGGTCAGCCCGTACGCCTGGAGCGCGGGGTTGAGGGGCTGGAAGTACGTCGTACCGCCTTGGGAGCAGTTGCCCGAGCCACCGGAGGTGACACCCTGCGCCTGGCTGCCGGTGATGAACGAGCCGCCGGAGTCGCCGGGTTCGGCGCAGACGTTGGTCCGGGTCACGCCGGAGATGGTGCCCTCCGGGTAGGTGACACTGGTGTTGAGCTGCTGGATCGTGCCGCAGTGCCAGCCGGTCGTGGAACCGGAGCGGCAGACGGAGGAGCCGACGACCGACTGGGTGGAGCCGGTGACGGTCACATCGCCGTTGCCGTAGCCGTTCACCAGGGCGCGGGGCGTCCAGTTGGCGTTGGTGGCGACCCAGGCGTAGTCACGGCCGGGGAAGGTGGAGCCCTGGAAGGAGCCCTGCGCCTGCTGGTTGTAGCCGCTCGTGCTCACCCCGGGGGTGCCGCAGTGACCGGCGCTGACGAAGCCGTTCTGCGTCCCCTTCTTCACGGGGAAGCCGATGGAGCAGCGGCCGGAGCCGTTCATGTAGTACGCGTCGCCGCCGCGCAGATCCGCGTAGGTACGGGGCTGTTCGGTGGACTCGGCGACGGTCACCAGGTCGCGGCGGACCTTCGCGGCGCCGAGGAAGGCGTCGGCGGCCCGGGTGCTCACGGCGTTGACGACGACCCGGTTGGCACGCACGTCGACGTACCAGACCGGCACGCCCTCGGGAGCCTTGCTCAGGGCGACCTTGTCCAGCGCGGACTTGGCGGCTTCGAGGCGGTCCAGGCTGTGGCCGACGACCTCGGCACGCGCGCCCGCCGCGGTGATCGCGGCCGTCTCGGAGGCATCGGTGGTGGCCACGGTGAGGGCCGCGTCGGCGCCGCCGACCCTGGCCCCGGCGAAGCTGGCGCCGAGGGACTTCTCCAGCCCGGCGGCGACGGCGGCGGCGCGGTACTCGTTGCCTATCCGGCTCCTCGCGGCATCGGCGTCGAGGCCCAGATCGCGCTCCATGGCCCGGAGCAGACCGGGCGAGAGGCTGTCGGCGGCGGGCGTCGCACCGGTGGGGTCGGCGGACGCGATACCGGTCAGACCCGCCAGACCCAGCGCGCCCACGGCGACAGCGGCGGTACAGGCGGCGAGTGCGCGTCTGCGGAGCGTGGCGTTGTCCACGTAACTCTCCTCGATCTCGGGGGGCTTGGGGCCGGGGGGTGGCAGCCCCAAGGGGAGTTCCGGGATCCCGGGTGGGGAACCCGGAGTGTGCGGGACTCGGGAATTGCCGAAACCGTAGTCGGGCACGGGAGGGCCGAGGAGATCCCGTTCACCCCCTCACTTCGCGTTATGGGGCGGCCCCGAGGCGGGTCGCCGAACGCATGGGAGCCCCGCCACGGCCGGTGGCCCGGCCCCCGGCCGTCGCCGGGACGTCCCGCCGCTCCCTTTCGCGGGTACGCCCGGGTAGGTTCGGCCTCATGCACACAGGCCAACTTCTGGGCTCGGGACGCACCGCCGACGTGTACGCACTCGACGGCTCCTGGGTCCTTCGCCGCTACCGCGACAGCACCGATGCCACCCCCGAACTGGCCGTGATGTCCTACCTCAGCGCCTTCGGGTTCCCGGTCCCCCGCATCGGCCCGCCCGCCCGAGGGGCCCGCGCCACCGATCTGGTGCTGCAACGGCTGACCGGCCCGACGATGGCCGAGGCCCTGTCGGCGGGGACCCTGCGGGCGGCGGAGGGCGGCGCGCTGCTCGCCGGGCTGCTGCGCGAACTGCACGCCGTCCCGGCCCGCCTCTCCCCGGACCCGGAGGAGCACATCCTCCATCTCGACCTGCATCCGGAGAACGTGATCCTGACGGAGGGGGGACCGGTGGTGATCGACTGGAGCAACACCGCGGAGGGCCCGCCGGGGCTCGACCGCGCGATGTCGGCCCTGATCCTGGCCCAGGCCTCGCTGGCCCCGCCGTCCCCCGCGTCCCCGCCGTCCCCCACGTCCCCGCCGTCCCCCGCGTCCGCCGCATCCGCCGCGCCCCCGGCGTCCCCCGCTTCCCCGGCAGCAACGGGGACACCGGCGGCGGCCGTCCGCGCGCTGCTCACGGCGCTGCTCGGGGAGATGGCCGCGGACGGGGGCGTGGGCGTCGCCGACCTGACCCTCGCCCGGACCCGCCGGGCGGCCGACCCACGGCTGACGGAGACCGAGACGGCCGTGCTGGACGAGGCGGTGGCGCTGGTCCGCAGCCATGTGCCGTGAGCGGGGCGCGGCGCGCGGTACGCGGCATGTGCCGTGAGCCGGGGCGGGGAGCCGGTGACGGAGAGCCAGTGACGGAGAGCCAGTGACGGAGAGCCGGTGATGGGGAGCCGGTGATGGGGAGCCCGGCCGCGGCGCCCATCCGTGCGGGTGTCGGCCGACCGTGGTCCGTAACGGCTCGGCCGGGGCCATCCGCGAGGAGTTTCGGCCGGGTCGCGCGTCGGCTCCGGGCATCGCGGGACGTCTCTGGTGTCGTAGGACGTCGTACAGCGCCGCCCCGCACCTGACCGCACGACGGAGGACACCGTGACGCCCACACCCGAAGAGCCGGCCGGCACCCCGCACGGGCGCCCGCCCGTGGTCGACCTGGCCACCTGGCAGGCCGCCCGCGACGAGCTCCTGGTCCGCGAGAAGGCCCACACCCGCGAGGGCGACGCCATCGCCGCGGCCCGCCGCAGGCTGCCGATGGTGGAGTTCGACGGAACGGCCGAGGTCGTCGGACCCGACGGCCCGGTCCCGTTCCTGGACCTGTTCCGGGGCCACGACGAACTCATGGTCTACAAGCACATGTGGTACGACGGCGCGCCGCACCAGGGGCAGTGCGAGGGCTGCACCACCACCGCCTGGCACATGAAGGACGCCGTCTACCTCGACGCCCGCGGGGTCTCGTTCGCCATCCTGACGACGGGCCCGTGGGACGAGGTGGCCCCCTTTGTCGAGTTCATGGGCTACACCCAGCCCTGGTACTCGGTACGGGGCCTGGAGGAGCCGATCGGCGGGGACATGGGGTACATCGCCTGCTTCCTGCGCGACGGCGACCGCGTGTTCCTCACCTACTCCACGACCGGCCGCGGCAACGAGACGGTCAACGGGTCGCTCGGCCTGCTCGACATGACGCCCTACGGCCGCCGCGAGGAGTGGCAGGACACCCCGGAGGGCTGGCCCGAGCCCCCTCGGGCCGGCTCGCCGGTCGGCGGGCACGGCTCGCCGGTCTGCTGGTACTGGCGCTCGGACGCCGACGGCGTCGCCACCTGGGGCCCGACCGGCCGGCCCGTGCCGCAGTGGACCCGCCCCGGCGCGACCCCCGTGGCGACCCTCGGCCGGTAAGGCGATCCCGACTGACGGGACCTGCGCCGGAAACGCCGGTACGTGAAGGGGCGCGGGCTCACGCCCCGTACGTCTGCGCCTCCCCGCCCCTGCCCCGGACGACCGGCAGCGGGGAGGGCAGGCCCCATTCGCTCCAGGAACCGTCGTACACGGCCAGTTCGCGGTAGCCCGCCAGTTCGGCCTCCAGCGCCAGCACACAGGCGGTCACCCCCGACCCGCAGCTGAGGACCAGCCGCTCCCGCTTCCCGGCCAGCGCGCCGAACACGGACCGCAGTTCACCGGCCGGGAGCATCCGTCCCGCGCGCTGGACCTCCCCGAAGGGCAGGTTCACCGCACCCGGCATATGGCCGCCGCGCAGCCCGGGGCGGGGCTCGGCGGCCACGCCGGAGAACCGTTCCCGGGACCGGGCGTCCAGGACCAGCGTGCCCGGGTCGGCCAGGGCCGCCACCACGTCCCCGCTGCCGACGACCAGACCGGCGCGCGGCCGGGCCGTGAAGTCGCCGGGGGCCGGCGCGGGCCCAGGGCCGCCCTCCTGGACCGGCAGTCCGGCGCCAGTCCAGGCGGGCAGCCCGCCGTCGAGCACCGCAGCCCGGTCGAAGCCCACCGCCCGGAGCATCCACCAGGCGCGGGCACCGGAGTAGATGCCCACCGCGTCATAGACGACCACGGTGTCCCCGTCACTGACCCCGAGGGCGCGCATCTCCCGCTCGAACCGTGCGGCGCCGGGCATCGTGTGGGGCAACGGCGAGGTGGGGTCGGACAGCGCCCCGTCGATGTCGAAGGACCGGGCGCCCGGGATCCGCAGGGCCGCCCCCCGGTGCGCGCCCACCGACGCGTCGAGCACCCCCAGGCCGGGCCTTCCCAGGCGGGACGCGAGCCAGTCGGCGGCGACCAGCGGACCGGGCGACGCGTCAGGCGGCCCACCGGCCCGTGACCCCGGCGGCCGGGATACGGCGGGGCCGTCCGGGCGGGCGTACTCTGCTTCGTCCTCGGCGACAGTCACTCCTCAGGGCTGCCCCGTAGGCGTACCGGTCCGGGCTTGATCCGAACGACCGGCCCCGGGGCCAGGAAGATACCTCGCGCGTCGCCACAACGCCCTCCACCCCGGACGCGACGCCCGATCGTTCACCCAGATCCAGCCGCTGTTCCTGGGGCGCGGCCAGTGCCCTTTGCTACTTTCGGCGTTCCGCACCGAGCGCGACGCTCAACAGCACCTCGACCAGCCGGGCAGCGGCGTCCGGCTTTCCCATCGCGCGGGCCGCCTGCGCCATCACGTCCCGCTGCTGCGGGTTGGACAGAACCGGTTCCAGAACGGCCCGCAGCGCGAGGGCGTTCGCGCCGTCCCCAGTGAGAGCCACAGCGGCCCCGGCCTGCTGGAGGTGCAGGGCATTGTGCTCCTGCTCGTTACCGGCGGCGGAAGCGAGGGGTACGAGGACGGAAGGCTTGCCGAGCGCCGTCAGCTCCGAGATGGTGCCCGCGCCGCTGCGGGCGACGACAACGGAAGCGAGCGCGAGCACATCGGGCAGTTCGGGACCGACAAATCCGTCGACCCAATACCGGGCGTGCAGCTCGGGCGCCAGCTCTGCGGCGGCCAGCCGAGACTTCTCGACCCAGGTCGGGCCGCACTGGTGGATCACGTTGGCGACGGCCAGCAGCCACGGTAGGTTGTCGCGAATCATGCCGTTGATCTGCTCGCTTCCCTGCGCGCCGCCGGTGATGTAGACGGTGGGAAGAGCCGGGTTGTAACCGGTCATGCCGAGGGCAGGGATCGCCTTGGCCGAATCGCCGGTGAACACGGCCGGGCGGACCGGGTTGCCGGTAACAACGGCGGAGGCGGCCACGGAGTCCGGCAGGAGCTTCAGCGAGTTCTCCGACGACAGGGCAACGGCGGTCGCGGAGCGGGCGAGGACCCGGTTGGCAAGGCCGAGCCGTACAGTCTGCTCGTGGATGACCAGCGGGGTCCTGGTCGCGCGGGCGGCGAACCCTACGGGCACGGCGACGTACCCGCCGGTGGAGAGGATCACGTCGGCCTGGAAGCGGCGGGCGATGGTGCGGGCCTCCATCACGCCCTTCGGTACGCGGCCCATGTCCCGCATGTTCTCGGTGTTGATCATCTTGAGCGGGTTGCTGGACCGGCGGAGCTTGCCGGTCGGCACGGTCTCGAAGGGGATTCCCTCAGCGGGAGCGACGCGGGCTTCGAGTCCCTGGGCCGTGCCGACCCACAGCACGTCCACGCTCGCGCCGTGGGCCTGCATGACGGTCTCCATCTCACGGACCGCGGTCAATGCGGGATAGGTGTGCCCACCCGTTCCGCCTCCCGTCACCATCAACTTGAACGGACGGCGGAAGGAGGCGAAACGGGCAGCGAGAGCGTCGGTCACGGCGTGACGACATCCGATCGTGTGGGCTCCGCATCCGACGAGCCGGAGCCAGCGGCGGTCATGCGAACCTGCCGGACGATATCAGGCAATCTGACCTTGGTGAGGAGCCATCCGAACCCGGCCACCGTCGAGCCCATCTCGCCCACATAGGTACGCAGAGTGGCCCGCTGCCGGTCAGTGAGCACGAAGGTCCGCGTCATCGGCTCCGGCAGCCGGTAGCGTCGCGCGTCGGGTGACTCCTGACCGGCCCGTGCGTCCTCCAGTAGGTGATCGATGTCGAAGTTGGCGACCTGCTCCAGCACACCGGGCGGCTCGGTAGTGAAGACCTGCGACAGCTTCAGCCGGTGGTACGCGGCGCCTTCGCGAACGATCCGGGCCACCAGTGCGGAACTGCCGGTCGCAGCCCCGGTACGGCGCAGGACGGCGAGCGCGGCCCGCACGGCGACGTCGGCCAGGTCCTCCAGCGCCTCGGAGATCATCCGCATCCGGTACGTGTAGAGCAGGTTGTTGCCCAACTCGCCGTCGATGTACCGGTCGACGTTCGCCGTGGCGAAACGCATGAGGTCCTGCCGGTCGGCCCACAGCTGCTCGTTCGTTTCGGCCAGGAACTCGGTGATCACCCGGGTCAGATCTTCGCCGTGCCACTGGCTGCGGCATTCCGCCAGCCACGTCATGGGGGAGATCCTGTGGGCGCGGAGCACGGCGAGGATCGTGCCGAACACGCCGCCGTTGTAGAGGGAGGCGACCAGCAGGTCCATCACCCGGCACTCGCGGTACTCCTCGTACGAGAGGTTCGGCAGCTCGACGCTCACCTCGTCCAGCTCGGCCGCGCGGACCTCCTGGCCCAGGACGGTGTACCGGCCGAAGCAGCGCGGCATGACCCTCCACTTCGTGCCGATCCCCCACCGCTTCCGGTACGCCGGGGCGTACATCTCGGAAGAGGGGAGCAAAGTGAGCTGGAACATGTTGAGCCGGTCGTCCATCAGGCCGCGCAGGGTGTCGAAGTGCTTCTTCTTCGAGTCGTCCGGCAGGGCGAGGATCACCTCGCTGTACGACTGGGCCCCGGCCCGGGCCGACTGGAGAGCGATCTCCATCATCTTTTCGGCCGAGATGTTCTTCCGTTCGACGGCGGCGAGCACGTCCGTATCGAGGGACTGCACCGACCCGGACAGGCTGATGGTGCCCGGGACCTGGGCGACCGCGTCCAGAACCCGTTCGCGCTGGTTCTTCCCGGTCGTCACGTTGACGACCCGCGGCCAGCCGTAGAGCTTCTGGCACTCTGCGAGTACCTGGCAGGTGTGCTTGTCCTCCGGGAACATCCCGAAGTTCGAGTCGGTGATCAGCAGTTCGTTGCGCGCCGCGCCCACCCTGACGAGAGGCGCCATTCTCCGGCCGATGTAGTGCAGTTCGGCTTCGACCTCGGCCTGCGGGCGCTTCGCCACCTTCGAGAAGTAGTGCTGGCCCTCGGTGCAGAAGTTGCAGGAGAAGGGGCAGCCGCGGGTGGTCGTGATCGTCGGTACGCCACCGCGCTCGAAGAACGGGTCCAGCAGCCCCGCCGTGTAGGGCGAGGGCACGTCGGCCAGGTCCCGGATGCGGTTGCGGGGCCGGGGCGTGTACACGTCACGCCGGTCCGAGGACATGGAGTGCACGCCTGGGATCGTGTCGAGGACCTTGCCGGCCGGCTTGCTGCCCAGGAGCAGCAGCAGGCCGGCGAACGCGATCTCGCCCTCTCCGTCGACGTAGAAGTCCACGGCCCCGGCAAGGCGCTGGTACCAGAACTGTGCTTGGTCCGCGCGCAGCAATGGGTAGTGCGGGCCTCCCATGACCACGACCGTCTTCGGGAACTTCTCCTTGATGACGCGGGCGAAGCCGATCGACAGGTGCGCGTTCCAGATGTAGTGGGAGAACCCGATCACGTCGGGTGCCCCATGGATCTCCAGGGCCTTCGCCAGATCCTCGGGGAACTTGAAGATCTGCGGGACACACTTGAAGTCCATGACGGTCGCAGCGTGCGTCGCCAGCCCGGCGACGGCCTGCGGCATCGTCTCGGCGGACACTGCCTGTTGCGTGTAAGTGAGGTCGCACAGCCAGAGCCGGAGGTCCATCATCGGCCGCTTCTCGGGGGTGGCCGGGGATGCCCCTGCGGCCAGCGGCATCCCCAGGTCGACAACCGTCATCGGGCGTCGGCCTCTGCGGAGCGGAGGAACATCTGCCACAGCAGGCGGCGCCGCACCTCGGATACCTCGTCCTGGCCCTGGCCCAGGGCCTCGCGGCCGTGCACGCACAGGTGCTGGTTGACGACGATCAGGTCACCGAAGCCGAGGAGGAACTTCTTCTGCCCGGCAATCAGCTCCCGCTCCAGGGCCCGCACGGCGCTGGTGTGCGGGTCGCGGAGATCCATGTCCGGCAGCATCTTCGCGGTGAATCGCACGAAGCCCTCGGACGCCGGCAGGCCGTCGAGCACGGGGAAAGGGCCGTACTCCTTACCGACACCGGTCAGGTCATAGAACGCGCCGTCACGGAACACCGGCTCCGCGAGGAACGCGCGCTCGCCGTCGCTGAGCCGGTCAACGGCCCGGCGAAGCTGGGAGACGATGCTGCGCCCCTCGCCCCGCGGGTCGGGCCTCACGCACAGCAGGGCGCTGTAGTCCGGCGGCTCGGTCGCGTTGACCACGTCTATGTGCAGCGGGTTGTACCCGGACCCGGTGGCGCGCATCGGGTCGATGGTCAGATTCGTACCCAGCGGCTTCCACAACGGCCACTTGTCGAACGCCCGCAGCGGCACGCCGAACCAGGACAGCAGGATGGTCGCCGCCTTCTGCCCGTCGTCCAGGCCGTAGCGGTCGAGCAGAGGGCCGACCTCCAGGACGGCGAAACCGTCGCCGTCGGGGTCGTTCAGGAGATCGCGGCAGCGGCGCACGACGATCTGCGCCTCGGGCGACTCGGCGCGAAGGCGGTCGTAGGCCGCGCTGACGTCCTTGCGCAGCAGGCCGCCCCCGTCAAGTTCGGCGGCCGGGAGGTCGATGCCCCTCCTGCCGAGGAGGTTGATCAGGGTCTCGGGGAGAGGGACACGGAAGGTGCTGGGTGCCGTGGTCATACTGGCTGTCTCCAATGCCTTCGAGGCTTCACGGATCGGATGGAGGTACCGGCGCGGAGTGCTTTTGCACACCGCTGGAGGAGGCGGGTGGTGCCGCTTCCCCCGACGCCGGGTTGTTGGAGCCGTCTCCCGGCCCACGCCCTGAGAAGCAGCGGGCCGGGAGGCGGAGTCCTGGAGCAGGCCGACCACGCCTGCGGCTGGTACGGCGGGATACGGAGTAGCCCACTGGGTGGACATGCGCGGCGGCGATCTCGTTATGGCTCACCGTGGTGCCGCGCGGTCACGGCCGCCTGTACGGCACGGTGGTCACCGAGCCACCCTCAGACGCCGTGGAACGCACTGCGGTCGAGGCTGGGGCTGATCTTCCGGACGGATTCGTGTACCCAGTGGACGGCATCCTCGGGCGTGACCGCGGTATGTCCGTCGACCAGCGCGCATCGGAATCCGCCCCCTCCAGAGCAGCGTGGCACCAGAACCTGTTCCGCCGACTGCGGCGAGCACCGGCCAGGCCCACCGGCCCCGCCGAAGCCCCGAGAATGACGTCGAGATCGTTCGCCAGGTCCTCGTCGTGGTGGAAGGCATCGCTGAGCGACGCGATCCCTCTCCGCGCATTCGACGTGTACTCCGCCTTTGGGAGACGGCTGGATACGTTGGTCATGCCGCGACCGCCCCGTCATCCCCCAGCGGGTAGCGGAACGTACACCACGTCTCTTGGCCACTGCTTCCCCAGCTGTGCGCGAAGGCGGCAACGAGAAACAGCCCACGACCGGACACTTCCTCGACGTCGGCATGCCTGACCTCAGCCCGATCCGGACTCTGGTCGGTCACCGAAACCCGCAGCTCACCACCCACTGCCGAGACGCAGAGATGCACCGCGCCGTCGCCGTGGCGGATTGCGTTGGTCACCAACTCAGTGGCGGCCAAAGCCACATCGTCAACCACGGGGCCCGAGATCCCCGACCTGCGCAGGAAGGCTGTGGCCGCCCGCCGCATCTCGGGCACCCGGATCGGGTCGGGCAGGAACGCGACCTCGTAGACGTGCTGCTCCACCGGTATGTCCACGCAGGTCGATCGAACGGACTTGTTCGGCCGGTCCGACCGGTCCGGACTGATACGTGCAGTGGTGCTCTGGCACATCGTTGGCCTCGGCTTCTCCGCAGAAAAGCTGTGGCGACTCGAGAAGGGACGCACCGGTCTGCCGAACTCCAACGACCTCAAGGCGCTCCTCGATCACTATGGGGAGACTGACGAGGAGAACGTCGAAGAGTTGTTGAAAATCCACCGAGAGTCCTTGAGCCAGGGATGGTGGGTTCCGTACAACCCACATCTCCAAAAGGGCATGCGTGACTACGTCGGCCTGGAAGCTGACGCACTCTCCATCAGCTCGTGGCAACCCAATCTCATCTTCGGTCTGCTCCAGACACCGAAGTATGCCCGCGCGCTCCTGGAGAGCGCGAAAACTGTCGATGAGATCACGACCGAGTTCATCGACGCGAACGTGGAACTGCGGATGAGCCGCAAGAAAATCATCATCGAAGACGAGCCTCGGCCGTTGTGGGTCATCCTGTCCGAGGACGCGATTCGCAGCACGATCGGCGGGAAGGAGATCATGGTCGAGCAGTACGACGAGATCGAGAAACTGGCAGAGCTCGACCACATCACCGTGCAGATACTGCCGTCCTCCTCAGCCGGTTACCGCGCGAGCCAGAACTTCGCACTCCTTGAGCTTCCAGAGCCTCTACCGAAAATGGTGCAGGCCGACCACGTCAACGGACAGGCGTGGGTGACCGACAAGAAGCCCGAGGTGGGCCGGTTCAGCCGCCGGTTCGACGCGCTGCGGGCGTCGGCACGGGCGCCTCACGAGACCCCGCGCATCCTCTCGGAAGCCAGGAAAGAACAGGAAGAACGGAAGTCATAGCTATCAACGCCAACGAGCAGTCCACCAACGTGGCACCTGCCGGTGCCTGGTTCAAGTCGTCCTACAGCAGCGGGGCAGAGGGGAACTGCGTCGAGGTTGCCGATCTGTACGGACAGGTCGGCATCCGGGATTCCAAGCAGGCCCAAGGGCCCTCGCTGGTCGTCCCCTCGTCCGCCTTCTCGGCCTTCATTACCACCGTGCGATCTGGTTCGCCCGGCTCCTTCCGTGTAGTGGATTAGCCGAGTATCCGGCCGCCCGGGCAGAGATGGTCCCCCGCACGCGTATTGCGGGAGACCGCCTCTCTCTCGCTCTGCCCTGCCTCACACGTCGGACAGTCATCTCCCCTGCCACATTGCAACGTTGGCGTTCTCCGAGACCTGGCATCGGCGTTGTTGCGTGGAGGCGACGTCGACCAGCGCACAGCCACCCGGTGACGGGCGGGCCGGCCGGTGTGGTTCAACCACATCACGTTCTTCCACGTCAGCACGCTAAGGGCTGTCCCGTAGGCGCGGACGTCAGGGAGGGCCGGGAGGAGATCTTCGCGCCCGAGGACCTGCCGACCAACCCGTACCTACGGGGACGGGGCGCCGTCCGGAAGACGTGGTGGCGCATCTGCGCCAGTGCTACCGGGAGGCCAGTGCCCGGTTCGACCGGGAGCGGCACGACATCCGGGTCGTCGACAACATGCTCGCGGCGCAGGATCGCGGTGGCGATGGCGGGGCCGTCCGCCTGACGCACAGCCTGGCACCACCGCGTCCGCCGCCGCACCAAAGAGGTGCGGCGACGGACTCGGTTCCGGTGCGGGCGGCGGGGTTCAGTAGTTCCCCGGCGCGCCCTCGGCCCTTCCATGAGGCCGGACTACTCGCGCATTCCGGCCAGTTCGACCGGCCGGGTGCGCAGGGCGAAGGAGGCGGGCAGGACGGCGGAGACGGTGGCCAGGACGGCGCCGGCCGCGACGACCGCGCCGACGGTCCCCCAGGGCACGACGACCGCCGACCACACGTCCAGCAGTCCCAGCGCACCCCACACCCCGAGCAGGTTCAGCGCGGCCACGGCGCCGCCGATCACGGCTCCCACCGCGACCACCACCAGCGCCTCCACCGCGATCAGGCGCAGGACCTGCGCCCGGGTGGCGCCGGAGAGACGGAGCACCGCGAGGTCGCGGACCCGGTCGGAGGTGGCCATCACCAGGGTGTTGGCGAGCGCGATGCCCGTGCAGACGAGGGCGATGCCCAGGATCATCAGCAGGCCGAGCCGGGTGTTCTCGCTGGAGCGCGGGTAGTGCTTCTCCACCCACTCGCTCCTGGTCAGCACCTCGGTGCCGGTGTCCGCGCCCGCCTCGCGCAGGGCGGCGGCGACGGCGGCGCGGTCGGCGCCGTCCCGCACCTTGACGTCGATCCGGTCGATCCCGGCGCCGGCGGCGTTGCGCGGGGTCAGATACACCCCGTTGCTGCCGGTGCCGGTGCCGAGTACGGCGGCGACCCTGAGCGAGACCTTGCGGCCGTCGCCCAGCCAGACGGAGACCCGCTGCCCCACGGTCGTGGTCAGCCACTCCTCGTTGACGACGATGCTCCGGTCGTCGAGGTCGGTGAGCCGGCCCGCCACCACGGGCAGGTCGGAGACGGCGGCGAGATCGGCCGGAGTGACCGCCTTCGCCTCGGACTTGACCAGGGCCGTGCCCTCTTCGAGGACCGTCACCCCGGTGGAGCGCGAGGCGCTGACGGTGGCGCCGTCGATGGCCCGGGCGCGTTCGACGAACCGGGGGGACAGGGCCCGGCCCTCGTCGCCCGAGGCGATCACGAAATCGGCGACGGTGTGGTTGCGCGCCTCGGTGGCCTTGGCCTCGTTGATGGTGGCCGTCGTCCCCATGAGGGAGGCGGCGAGGGCGACGGTGATGATGACGGGGGCGGCCACTGCGGCGGTCCTGCGCACCCCGGCGGCCGCGTTCTCCCTGGCCAGTACGCCGGTGGCGCCGGGCAGCCGGGCGGGCAGCCAGGTCAGCAGCCGGGTCAGCGGCCGGACCAGGACCGGTGCCAGCAGGGCGAACCCGACGATCAGCAGCATCGGCTGGGTGATGTAGGTCTTGCGCTTGAGTACGTCCCCGGGGTCGGAGACCAGCGCCATGCCCAGCAGCCCGAGTCCGGTGAGCAGCACGATCCCGGCCATCAGCCAGCGGCTCGGCGGCATCGCCCGGCTGTCGACGGCCGATTCGCGCAGGGCCTCGGTGGGGCCGACCTTCCCGGCCCGGCAGGAGGAGACCAGCACTCCGGCCATGGCCACGGACAGCCCGGTCCAGAAGGCGGTGTGCAGCGGCCAGGTCTGGTCGCCGACGGCGAACCAGTGGGGCGCGATCTCCACGTCGACCATCCAGGCGGCGAGGCGCGGTGCTCCGGCGGCGCCCAGCCAGCAGCCGGCGGCCGAGGCCAGGATGCCGATGACGACGGCTTCCGCGTACACCATCCGCCGGACCTGGCCGGGGGTGGCGCCCGCCGTGCGCAGCAGGCCGAACTCGCGCCTGCGCTGGGCCACCGCGAAGGAGAACGTGGAGGCGACGACGAAGACGGAGACGAATCCGGTGATGGCGGCGGCGGTTCCCAGCAGCGCGTTGACGGAGACCATCGCCTCGTCGTCGCGGTCGGGGTCGGGGTCGGCGCGGCGCCGGTCGTCGCCGGTGAGGACGACCATGCCGGTCCTCTCCCCCGCCAGTGCCCGCACCCGCTCCGCGTCCGCGTGCACCACCACGGCGTCGATGGCCGGCGAGATCCTGGCGGCCTCCGCGTCGGTGAAGAACACAGCGGTCTCGAAGCCCGCGGGCGCCACGGTGCCGACGACGGTCCGGGTCCGGGTGCCGGCCGATGTGACGACCTCGATCCGGTCCCCCGTGCGCACCTCGGCGCCGGGCCCGGCCGTGACGACGACCTCGCCGGGCGCCGAGGGGGCGCGTCCGCCGGAGATCCGGTACGGGGTGGAGCCCGCGACCGACCAGGGGTGACCGACCGTTCCCTCGCCGTCGCCGTCGCCGTCGAGGTCCGCGTCCCGGACGGTGACCGGGAAGGTCCGGTCCTCGACCGTGCGGCCGAGACCGGCCAGTCGGGAGGCCAGTTCCTCCGGTACCGGGCGGGGGTCGTCCAGCGGCTGGGTCCGGATGCCGATCGGGGTGTCGACCCGCAGCCGGTCGGCGGCCTGGACGACGACGGGGGCCTTCGCGAACCGCTCGGGGCCGCGGTCCGGGGCGCTGAAGGTGGCCGCGAGGGCCAGCCCGGTGGTCGCGATCAGCCCGACGCCCAGGGCCAGGGCGATGAAGGAGCCGACGAAGGTGACCCAGCGGGTCTTCATGCCCTGCAGTGCGAGGCTCAGCACGGGACCACCGCCGGCTTCGTCATGCGCGCGGCGACCTGCTCGGCGGACGGCGCGTACAGCTCGTCCCGCACCCGGCCGTCGGCCAGGAACAGCACCCGGTCCGCGTAGGAGGCGGCGACCGGGTCATGCGTCACCATGATCACGGTCTGGCCGCGGTCCACCATCGAGCGGAGCATGGACAGCACCTCCCGGCCGGTGGTGGAATCCAGGGCGCCGGTCGGCTCGTCCCCGAACAGCACCTCGGGGCGGGTCACCAGGGCGCGGGCCAGGGCCACCCGCTGCTGCTGGCCGCCGGACATCTCGCTGGGCCGGTGCCCGGCACGCTCGCGCAGGCCCATCTGCTCCAGCGCGTGCAGCACCCGGGCCCGTTCGGGGCGGCGGCCGGCGAGACGCAGCGGGAGCGCCACGTTCTGTTCGGCGGTCAGCGAGGGGAGCAGGTTGAAGGCCTGGAAGACGAACCCGATGCGCTCGCGCCGCAGCAGCGTCAGCTGCCTCTCGCCGAGCCGGGTCAGGTCCGTGTCGCCGAGGAACACCTGGCCGCCGGTGGGCCGGTCCAGCCCTGCGGCGCACTGGAGCAGAGTCGACTTGCCGGAGCCCGACGGGCCCATGACGGCGGTGAAGGTGCCTTGAGGAATGTCCAAGGTGACCCGGTCCAGCGCGGTGACCGCGCCGGCGTCCTTGCCGTAGGACCGGGTGACCGAACTGAGCCGGACGGCTGCTTGATTCATGGTGTCCACTCAATAGGGCCCGCGCTTCCGGGACATCGGAGCGGAGGGGAGTCCTGGTGGTGGAGATGGCTCCACCTTCCTGTGCGCGATGGCTGCACCCGTACCGAAGGGCAGGGAACCGGAAGGCAGGAATCTGCCCGGACAGGACCCCGCACGCGCGAGGATGTCCGTCAGCCGCATGAAGGCCGGATCATGACGTGCACGAGGGCGGGCCGGACGGGCCCCGAGAGGTGGAAATTCGCGTGACGGTCATCGACACCGAAAAAGGGAACCCCTGGTTCCGGACGTATCGACGAGCGGGGACGGTCAGGGCCCGGCTGGTCTGCTTCCCGCACGCCGGCGGCACGGCGACTCTGTTCCACCGCTGGCCGCGGCGCATCCCCGGCGATGTGGAACTGCTCGCCACCCAGTACCCGGCCCGCCAGGAACGGTTCGACGAGCCCTGCGTCGAGGACATGACCGAGCTGGCGGACCGGATCACCGACGCGCTGGGACCTGTGGTCACCGGTGAACCGCGGCTGCCGCTCTTCCTGTTCGGGCACAGCCTCGGCTCCGCGGTCGCCTACGAGGTGGCGCGCCGCCTGGAGGACCGGCACGGCATCGTCCCCGCCCGCGTCATCGTGTCGGGACGCGGCGCACCCCGCACCGGGCCCGGCGGCACCCTGCACACCCTGGACGACGACCGGCTCATCGCCTCGGCCCGGCGTCTGGGCCACATGGCCTCCGCCGTGTACGACGACCCCGAACTCCGGCCGCTGCTGATGCCGTCCCTGCGCGGCGACTACCGGCTGATCGAGTCCTACCGGCCCACGGACACGCCCCCGCTGCGGTCACCGGTCACCGCGGTCGGCGGCGAGAGCGACCCGGGCTGCGACGTGGCCGAACTGGCCTCCTGGTCGGCGCTCACCACGGCCGGTTTCGAGAGCCGGGTCTTCCCCGGCGACCACTTCTACCTGGTGCCGGCGGAAGCGGAACTGCTGGCGTTCATCAGCGGACGCCTCTGAAGGAGACCGTGCCCACCCCGGGGGTGGAGCCGGCCGGGTGGTCCGCGGGCACGGGGCCTCATAGCGTGCCCCCATGCACTCCCCCAGCCTCTGGCAGGCACTCCAACAGCGCCGCTACGTCCTCAGCGGTTGGCCGTGGCGCGCGGCGCTCTATCTGCTGACCAGCGTGCCGCTCGGTGTCGCCACGCTGCTCACGCTGCTTCTGCTGGCCATCGCGGGCAGCGTGCTCACGGTGGTCCTGATCGGCGTGCCCCTGCTCCTCACGCTCGTCCTCACCGGCATCCCGCTGGCCGCCCTGGAGCGCCGCAGGCTCCGGCTCCTGGACCGCGAACCGGTCCCCGGCCCGCATCGCGAACCACCGAGCACCGGGCTGTCCTCCTGGCTGCGTACGCGGCTCCAGGAGCGGGCCACCTGGCGGGAGATGGGCTACGCGCTGCTGTTCGCCTGTCTGCTGTGGCCCCTCGAGGGGCTAGCCGTCGGCACGGTCCTCACCGTCTGCGGCAGTCTGATCGCCACACCCGTGATGATGGCCGCGGGGGGCGACGAGGAGGCCCGCGTACTCAAGCTCTGGCTGGCCGACTCCTACCCGGAGGCCTTCGCCGCGCTGCTCGCCGGTGTGCTGCTCCTCCCGCTGCTCGCCTATCCGCTGGGGGTGCTGGCCGCCGGCCGCGCCGTACTGACCAGGCAACTGCTCTCCATCCCGGAGCCGGGGCTCGACTCCCGCATCCAGGAGCTGGGCCGCTCCCGGATGCGTCTGGTGGACGCCTTCGAGGCGGAACGCCGCCGTATCGAACGGGATCTGCACGACGGGGCGCAGCAGCGGCTCGTCGCCCTGTCCATGACGCTGGGCCTGGCCAGGCTGGAGAACCCCGCCGAGCCACTCGGCGGCCTGCTCACCAAGGCGCACGAGGAGGCGGGGGTCGCGCTGGTGGAGATCCGGGAGCTGATCCGGGGAATCCATCCCCAGGTCCTGACCGACCGGGGCCTGGAGGCCGCGGTGGAGGACATCGCCGACCGTTCCGCGGTTCCGGTGGACGTGAACTTCGATCTGCCCGGCCGGATGCTCGAAGCCATCGAGACCGCCGTCTACTTCGCGATCTGCGAAGCACTGGCGAACGTGGCGAAACACAGCCGCGCGACCCGGGCGAAGGTGACCGGACGGGCGGAGAGGGGCCGGCTCACCGTGGAGGTCGAGGACAACGGGATCGGCGGTGCCGGCACGGTCGACGGCACGGGCCTCCAGGGTGTCGCCGATCGCATCTCGGTGCTCGGCGGTCACCTGCTAGTGTCCAGTCCGCCCGGGGGCCCTACCGTGTTCCGCCTTCACGTCCCCTGCTCACCCGCCCGATCGAGGACTTGATGCTGCGCATCGTATTGGCCGAGGACAGTGTGCTCCTGCGCGAGGGCCTCGTCGGCCTGCTGGAGCGGTTCGGTCATCAGGTGGTCGCCGGAGCGGGCACCGCCGAGGAGCTGACCGCGGCGGTGATCGAACACCGCCCGGACGTCGTGGTGACGGACGTACGGATGCCGCCCGGCTTCTCCGACGAGGGGCTGCGGGCCGCGGTCGAGCTGCGCCGGCAGCGGCCGGGACTGCCCGTCCTGGTGCTCAGCCAGTATGTGCAGCGCACCTACGCCGAGGATCTGCTCGACTCGTCGGACGGGACGGGCGTCGGTTATCTGCTGAAGGAACGCATCGGCAACGTCGAGGAGTTCATCGACGCCCTGCACCGGGTGGCCGAGGGCGCCACGGTGGTCGACCCGGAGGTCGTCAGACAGCTGATCCGGCACCGCCGCGACCCCATGTCGCGGCTGACGGCCCGTGAGCAGGAGGTGCTGGCGCTGATGGCCGAGGGCAAGTCCAACGCCTCCATCGCGGCGGCCCTGACGGTCAGCGAAGGCACTGTCAGCAAGCACTTCGGCTCGGTCCTCACCAAGCTCGACCTCAGCCTGTCCGGCTCCACGAACCGCCGGGTACTCGCGGTCCTGGCCTACCTGCGCGGCTGAACCCGCAGGCCCAGCAGGTGAGTACGACGCCTGCGGGCGGCGTTCGCAACGCCCTCAACACCACTTCTGAGTACGGGAGTTGACTGCCCGGGACGGGCCGAGCGCAGCCGGGAGAACGGCGAGCCGCCGGCACCGTCGCGCGCGCTCCGCCGCACTGCCGCACCCACGCCGCCGCACCCACGCCGTCGCGCCCGCGCGCCGCCGGAGACCGACGGGCGCCGAAGGTTCGGCCCGCCCCATACTCGCGCTTTATGGCCGGGAGAGATGGGCCCCTTTGCCATGTTCACGCTCATACTCGGCAGCGCACCGCTCCCCCACCCGTCCTCCTCCCCCTTGGAGTGAACCCGTGCGATCCATCAGACTCACGGCCGTCGCGGCCACGCTGTCACTGACGGCCGGCCTCGCCGGCGTCATGACGCACACGGCCGCCGCGGCCGCCCCCCGGTCCGGATCCACCGCCGCCGCCGATCCGGCCGCACGGGCTGTCGAGGCCGCCGACAAGGCCGTAGGCAGCGGCCTCGACTCGCTGGTCAACGCGCCGCAGGAGCAGTACGAACGGCGGCAGGTCACCCCCTGGCTGAAGGGCCTCTACTCGGTCGCCTACGAGCGCAGCTACCGCGGCCTGCCGGTCGTGGGCGGTGACGCGGTGGTGCTGGCCGACGGCGACGGCGATGTCCGCGCGGTGCGGTCCGCCAGCGCCCGGCAGGTGGACGTGGCCACCGATCCGAGGATCAGCGCCGAGCGCGCCGAGACGGTCGCCCGCGCCAGGCTGGCCCGGGTCGACAAGGTCGTGGACAGCCGGCTGGTGGTGAAGATCAACGACGGGCGGCAGGCGCTGGCCTGGGAGACCGTCGTGGCCGGCCGTACCAGGAGCGCGCCCAGCAAGCTGCACGTCTATGTGGACGCGCGCACCGGCAAGGTTCTCGACACCCATGACGAGGTGGTGGCCGGCACCGGGAACAGCAAGTGGAACGGCCCCGCCCCGCTCACCATCGACACCACCGCGTCGGGCGGCTCCTACTCGCTGCGTGACCCGAACCGCACCGGGCTGAGCTGTGCCGACTACAGCACCGGCCAGGTCTTCTCGAAGTCCTCCGACTCCTGGGGCACCGGCAACCCCACCTCCAAGGAAACCGGCTGCGTGGACCTGATGTTCGCCGCGCAGAAGCAGTGGGACATGCTCAAGGACTGGCTGGGGCGCAACGGCGTCAGCGGCAACGGCCGCTCCTTCCCCGGCAAGGTCGGCCTGAACGAGCTGAACGCCTACTGGGACGGCAGCCAGGTCACCATCGGCCGCAACAGCACGAACCAGTGGATAGCCGGCATGGACGTGGTGGCCCACGAGTACGGGCACGCCATCGACACCAACACCCCCGGCGGAACGAGCGGCCAGGAGTCCGGTCTCGGCGAGGCCACCGGTGACATCTTCGGCGCGCTCACCGAGTCGTACGCCGGCCAGCCCGCGCCGTACGACGTCCCGGACTACACCGTCGGCGAGATGGTCGACCTCCAGGGCCGCGGCCCGATACGCAACATGTACAACCCGCCGGCCGTCAACAACGACCCCGCCTGCTACAGCGCCTCCATCCCCGGCACCGAGACGCACGCGGCGGCGGGTCCGCTCAACCACTGGTTCTATCTGCTCGCCGAGGGCACCAGCCCCGGGGGCGGCAAGCCCAACAGCAGCACCTGCAACGGCACCTCGCTGACCGGTGTGGGCGTCACCACGGCCGGCAAGATCTTCTACGGGGGCATGCTGCTCAAGACCAGCAGCATGTCGTACAAGAAGTACCGCACGGCGACGCTGAGTTCGGCCAAGGCGCTCGACGCCACCTGTGGCCTGCACACGAAGACCAGGGCCGCCTGGGACGCGATCAGCGTGCCCGCCCAGACCGCCGACCCGGCCTGTACGCCCTCGGGCCAGAACAACGACTTCTCGATGGCCCTCAACCCGGCCTCCGGCAGCGTCCAGCAGGGTGCCTCGGTCAGCACCTCGGTGACCACGAGCACCACCACCGGGCAGGCCCAGCAGGTCACACTGAGCGCCACCGGGCTGCCGTCCGGGGTCACCGCCTCGTTCTCCCCCGCCACCGTGCAGTCCGGCCAGTCCTCGACACTGACGCTGACCGCCTCGGCCAACGCCGCACCCGGTTCCACGACCGTCGTCGTGAAGGGCCAGGGCGCGAGCCTGTCGCACACCGTCGACTACACGCTCAACGTCGGCGGCACCCAGCCGGGCACCGACCCGCCGAACATCGACGTGGCCGCCGTCCGTGCGCACCTCGGTGAGCTGGGCTCCATCGCCACGGCCAACGGCGGCAACCGCCGGGCCGGAAGCGCCGGATACACCCAGTCGCTGGCCTATGTGAAGGCCAAGCTCCAGGCGGCCGGCTACACGGTCACCGAGCAGACCTGCACCAGCTGCACCTACCCGTCGAACAACCTGATCGCCGACTGGCCGGGCGGCCCCGCGGACCAGACGGTCATGTTCGGTTCCCACCTGGACGGCGTCTCGGCCGGCCCCGGCATCAACGACAACGGCTCCGGCTCGGCGACCCTGCTGGAGAACGCGCTCGTGCTGGCGCAGAAGAACCCCACCATGACGAAGCACGTGCGCTTCGCCTGGTGGACCGACGAGGAGCAGGGGCTCAACGGCTCGAAGTTCTACGTCAACCGGCTGACCAGCTCCGAGCGCACGGCCATCAAGGCGTACTACAACTTCGACATGGTCGGCTCGACCAACGGCGGCTACTTCATCAACAACGTCAACTCGGCCGCCGCCGCCCCGATGAAGGCGTACTGGACCTCGCTCGGCCTGGCGCCCGAGGAGAACGTCGAGGGCCAGGGCCGCAGCGACGACTACTCCTTCCAGCAGGCCGGCATCGCGACCTCCGGGTACGCGGCGGGGGCCGGCGCCCGCAAGACCTCGGCGCAGGCGGCCAAGTGGGGCGGCTCGGCGAACGTCGCGTACGACTCCTGCTACCACAGCGCCTGTGACACGACGAACAACATCAACGCCACGGTGCTGGACCGCAGCGCCGACGGCGTGGCCTACACGATCTGGAAGCAGGCCGTCGGCGGCGACACCCCGGCGCAGGACTTCTCGGTCGCCGTCAGCCCGGCCGCCGGGAAGGCCGAGCCGGGCGGCACCGCCACCGCGACGGTGAACACCACGACGGTCAGCGGCGCCGCCCAGACCGTGAGCCTCTCGGTCAGCGGCGCGCCCGCCGGGGTGACCGCCGCGGTGAGCCCGTCCTCGGTGCGCACCGGCGACACGGCGACCCTCTCCGTCCAGGTCGGCGCCACGGTGACGCCGGGCACGTACAGCCTGAAGGTCACCGCCGCCGGAAACGTCAGCCACAGCACCACGTACACCCTGACCGTCGGCAGCGGCGGCGGCTGCACCCCGGCACAGGTGGTCGTCAACGGCGGCTTCGAGAACGGCGTTTCGCCGTGGACCACCACGTCCGGCGTGATCACCGATCAGCAGGGCCAGACACCGCACGGCGGCTCGTTCACGGCCTGGCTGAACGGCTGGGGCTCCCCGCGCACCGACAGCGCCGCCCAGAGCGTGACCATCCCGGCCGGCTGCACCTCGGCCCGGCTCTCGTACTACGTGCACATCGACACCGCCGAGACGGAGGCCACCGCCTACGACACCTTCACGGTGACGGCGGGCGGGAAGACGCTGGCCGCCCTGTCGAACACGGACAGCGCCACCGGGTACGCGCAAAAGACCCACGACCTCGGGGAGTTCGCGGGCCAGACGGTCGTCCTGAAGTTCACGGGTGTGGAGGACCAGTCCCTCCAGACCTCCTTCGTCGTGGACGACGTCACCCTGGAGGTGAACTGACCAGGTTCCGCTGACCGGCGGGCCCGCTCATCCGCCAAGGCGGTGAGCATGCCTCCTGCCCGTCCCCGCCACCGGTGCGGACACGGACGGGCAGGACCCGGGCCCGCCCCGGACCCGGCAACGCAGCACAGCACCACCGCACCACCGGCAAGAACCACCGCGCGAGGCGTCGGCGAGAAGGTACCCGGAGGGTCCTCGGCCGGCGCCTCGCGCGTGTCCTGCCCACTGTTTGACACACTCTCACGCAAGACTCCATGATTCCATTAGTTGACTAGTGGAATCGAGGCGAGGCGCGTGGCGGACACGAGCACCCCGAACGGGACTTCGGGTACGTGGGCCCTGGAGGCCCGCGGCCTGAGCAAGCGATACCGGCGCGGCTGGGCCCTGCGCGACTGCTCCTTCCGGCTGCCGGCCGGACGGATCTGCGGTCTCGTCGGCCCCAACGGCGCGGGGAAGAGCACCCTGCTCGGTCTGGCCACCAGGCAGGTGCAGCCGACCGACGGTGAGCTCCGGGTCTTCGGCATCCCCGTGCACGACCCCGCCGTGCTGCCCCGATTCGCCTTCCTCGGGCAGGACAAGCCCCTGTTCAAACGGTTCACCGTGGCCGAGACACTGCGTATGGGCAGCGAGCTCAACCCCGGCTGGGACAAGGCGGCGGCCGAACGGATCGTCCGCTCGGGCCAGGTCCCGATGGACGCCCGGGTCGGCACGCTCTCCGGCGGTCAGCGCACCCGTGTCGCCTTCGCGCTCGCCTTCGGCAAGCGGCCCGATCTGCTGCTGCTGGACGAGCCGATGTCGGACCTCGACCCGCTGGCGCGCGACGAGATGAGCACCCTGCTGATGGCGGAGGCCGTCGAGCGCGGCACCACCGTGGTGATGTCCTCCCACATGCTGACGGAGCTGGAGGACATGTGCGACTACCTGCTGGTCCTCGCCGACGGCAGGATCAGGATGGCGGGTGACGCCGACGCGCTGGTCCCGGCCCACTGTCTGGTCACGGGTGTCACCGAGGACGGGGCGCTGCCCTCCGCGCTCGCCCCGCACACCGTGGTCGAGGCGAAGATCCAGGGACGGCAGTTCCACGCCCTGGTCCGGCCGAAGGGCCCCCTCTCCGGCGGCTGGCAGATCTCCGAACCCAGTCTGGAAGAAGTACTGCTCGCCCATCTCCGCTCACCGGACGCGCCCTCGCTGTACACACCCGGCGCCCGTATCGAGGCCGAAGGGAACAGGACCGCATGAGCACCACCCCGACCGACTCCCGTACCGAACGGACCGCCCGGCCGCGGATACTGCGCGGGCTGAGCTGGCTCGTGGTACGCCAGCACCGTGCCGCGCTGGCCTCCGTCCTCGCGCTGGTGCTCGCCTGCTCGGCCCTGATCGTGTACCAGCGCGCCGAGCTGATCCAGCTGCTGGACGACGCGGGCTGGCCCGGGAAGCCCGCCCCCGATCAGCCCCTGGGAGACCAGTACGACTACCTCTCCACCCTGCTGGGCGGGCTGCCGGTGATCCTCGCCGTGTTCTTCGGCGCCCCCCTGATCGCCGCCGACCAGGAGCACGGCACCGCCCAGCTGGTCACCACCCAGTCCGTGACCCGACTGCGCTGGCTGACCGTGAAGTTCGCCTGGTGCCTGGCCGTGGCCCTGGCGGCCGGCGCGGTGCTCTCCGCGCTCTTCACCTGGTGGTGGGAGCCCTACCGCTCGGTCTTCCCCAGCAGCTGGGTGGAGGGCTCGGTCTTCGACAGCACCGGCCCCGTGCTCCCGGCGCTCTGTCTCTTCCTCACCGCCGCCGGCATCACCATCGGCGTCCTGCTGCGCCGCGTCCTGGCCTCGATGGTGGTCACCTTCGTCTTCTCCGCGGTCGCGCAGATCGCCTGGGACGAGCTCCGGCTGCACCTGGCTCCGACCCATGTGTTCACCTACCCGCTGAACGGCGAACTCCCCGCCCGGCTCTCCGAGTCGTACGAGGTGGACCGCTGGGTCGGGAGCGCCGACGGGACCCTCTACGGGTGGGGCTCCTGCGCCGAGGCGACCGAGAAGGCCACCGACGCGTGCATCAAGGAGAAGGGCATCGTCAACAGCGTCATCGAGTACCTCGACTACGGCCAGATGGCCGCCATGCAGTGGACCGGCGCGGGCATCCTGCTCGCCGGTACGGCGCTGCTGACGGCGTTCACCCTGTGGCGGGTCTCCCGGCGCCCCCTGTAGGGCACCCGCACCCGTATTCGTAAAGTGTCGGCAATCGAGCGGAAGGTGAAGTCCGTGGTCGTATTCCGCATCGACCGGCGCAGCGGAGTGGCAACGTATCTCCAGATCGTCCGGCAGGTCGAACAGGCCCTGCGCATGGGCGCTCTGGAGGAGGGCGACCGGCTGCCCACCGCGGCGCAGGTCGCGGCGACCACCAAGGTCAATCCGAACACCACCCTCAAGGCCTACCGCGAGCTGGAACGGGCGGGCCTGGCCGAGGTGCGCCAGGGCGCGGGCACCTTCATCACCCGCTCCCTCGCCCAGCCCCTGACGGGCCCCGGTTCCCCGCTGCACGGCGCGCTGTCGGAATGGATGCGCCAGGCGCGGGCCGAGGGACTCAGCGGCCAGGACGTCAACGCCCTGTTCCGGGCCGCGTTCGAAGCCGCGTACCCGTCCGGGTCGGACGCCTGATCCCACCGGCACGGCTCCGTCCGCCGCCGCCGGCCGTCCGCTACGTTCCCTCTCGCACCCCGGACCCGCGAGAAAGGCCGGTCACATGACCGACACGGACACCTGCCGGACGACCGGAGCGCACAAGTGAGCGTCGCCGTCTGTCTGTTCACCGCCGATCTGCGGCTGCACGACAACCCGGTCCTGCGTGCCGCGCTGCGCGGCGCCGAGCGGGTGGTCCCGCTGTTCGTGCTCGACGAGGGCGTGCGCGCGGCCGGCTTCGACGCGCCCAACCGGCGGGCCTTCCTCGCCGACTGCCTGGCCGGCCTCGACGCCGGTCTGCGCGAGCGCGGCGGGCGGCTGGTGCTGCGGTCCGGCGGGGTGGTGGCGGAGGTCTGCGCGGTGGCCGACCGGTACGGCGCCCGCGAGGTCCACGTGGCCGCCGGTTCCAGCGCCTACGCGCAACGGCGCGAGGAGCGGCTGGGCGCGGCGCTCGCCCGGCGGGGCCGCACGCTGCGGGTCCACGACGCGGTGGTCACGGTGGCTCCGCCGGGGGCCCACGTCCCGCAGGGCAAGGACCACTTCGCGGTGTTCACCCCGTACTTCTGGCGCTGGCACGGGACGGCCGCGCGCAAGCCCCTGGCCGCCCCACGGTCCGTCCCGGTCCCCGAGGACATCGGCGCGCCCGACCTGCCCCGGCGCGCGGGTGTCGCCGGAGTGTCACCGGGTCTCGCGACGGGCGGCGAACACGAGGCCCGCCGGCACGTCACCTCCTGGCTGCGCACGTCGCTGGACGCCTACGCCGACCGGAACTCCGACCTCGCGGCCGACGCCACCTCACGGCTCTCCCCGCACCTGCACTTCGGCACCCTGTCCGCCACCGAGCTGGTCCACCGGGCCGGGCGCCGCGCGAACCCCGGCGCCGAGGCCTTCGTACGCCAACTGGCCTGGCGCGACTTCCACCAGCAGGTCCTGGCGGCCCGGCCGCAGGCCGCGCACAGCGACTACCGGCCCCGGCTCGACCGCTGGCGGCACGACGACGCCGAGGCGCAGGCCTGGCGAGACGGCCTCACCGGCTATCCGGTGATCGACGCGGCGATGCGCCAGCTGCGCCACGAGGGCTGGATGCCGGGCCGGGCGCGCATGCTGACCGCGAGCTTCCTCACCAAGACGCTCTACCTGGACTGGCGCGTCGGCGCCCGGCACTTCCTGGACCTGCTGGTCGACGGGGACGTGGCCAACAACCAGCTCAACTGGCAGTGGACGGCCGGTACCGGCACCGACACCCGGCCCAACCGGGTCCTCAACCCCACCGTCCAGGCCCGCCGCCACGACCCGCGGGGCGACTACGTACGCCGCTGGCTGCCCGAACTGGCCGGTCTGGAGGGCGCCGCGGTCCATGAACCCTGGAAGCTCCCGCCCCGGGAGCGGGCCCGCTACGACTATCCGGCCCCGCTCGTCGAACTCCCCGCCGCCCTGGCCAGATTCACCCGCGCCCGCGGCCTCGCGTAGAGACGGCAGAACGAGGGGCGGTGCGCCGGAGCACCACGCTCCGGCACACCGCCCCGCGTCCGTTCACCGCGTCCGTTCACCGCGCCGGTTCACCGCGCCCGTTCACCGCGCCGGTCTCACTCCTCGTCGCGCAGCCGGGCGGCCAGGGAGCCCAGTTCCCCGGCCTCCTCGGTGTGGCCCAGGGCGGTCAGCCGGGAGACCGCGGCGTCGAGGCGGGCGAGGGCGGGAGCGGGACGCTCCAGGTAGATGCCCTCCACGGCACCGGCGAGCCGGACGCACTCGGCCCACTCCTCGGCGCTGTCCTCTTCCGGCCCCGGCTCGCCGATCAGGGCGAGCGCCTTGTCCAGGGCGGACACGGCGGCCTCGTACTCACCGGCATGGGCCTGGACCCGCCCGCATTCGTAGGCCAGGGCGGTGTCCAGGGACCGTCCCTGGGCCTCGTACCCGGCGGCGCGGGCCTCGTCGGCGATCCTGCCCGCGTCGGCCAGCTGTGCGAGGGCGTCGGCCAGGCCGTCGGGGCCCTGCTGCTGGGCCTGGAGACGGGCGAGTTCGCGCAGGCAGTTGCTGAGCTGCTCGTAGCGAGGGGCGCGGGCATGGGCGGCGAGCGCCTGCTCCACGGCCTCACGGGCCCGGCCGAACTCGCCGGACTCGCCGAGGAGTACGGCGGTCTCGGCGGCGATCATGGCGTGGCTCCCCGGGTCGTCCTCCCAGCCGGCCGACTCGGCGGAGAGGACGAGGAGTTCCGCCGTGGCGGCCTTGAGGTCCTCCCCCGCGTGCAGCGCGCGGGCGCGGGTCAGCCGCAGCTGGGCGACGAGCCGTTCGTCCAGCTCCCCGCCGGTGACGTCCGGTCCGGCCAGGAGGGAGTCCAGCAGAGCGATGCAGTCCTCGACCCGGCCCAGGTCGAGGCAGAGCTGCGCCGCGTTGCTGTAGGAGCAGTACGCGTCCGTCCGGCTGCCGTCGCGCAGGCCCAGCTCCGCCGAACGCGTCAGGTGCCGCAGTGCCTCGTCGGGGCGGCCCAGGTGCATGCAGGCCTCGGCCAGATCACTGTGGATGCCGGTGGTGTCGACCGAGCCGGCCGGCCAGTCGGCGGCCAGCCGCAGTCCTTCGGCCAGGTCCGCGTGCGCGGCCTGCGCGTCCCGGAGGCCGAGCTGGAGCCGGCCTCGCAGTCCGAGCGTACGGGGCAGGTGCCAGGCGGGTCCGGAAGCCCTCAGCCGGTCAAGGAGGACATCGGTCGCGGTGAGCGCCGCGGGCAGGTCGCCGGTGAGCGCGTGGGTGCTGGCGCGCAGCAGCAGGGCGCCGGAGATCTGGCTGCCGACGTCGTGCCGGATGGCGAACGCGTGCAGCAGGTCCGCCTCGGCGAAGACCGGTGCGGCGTGCTCCTCGCTCCCCGAGGTCTGCAGCCGCAACCCGAGCGCGGTCGCCCGCAGCCGCAGCAGGCGGGCCTCCTGGTACGGGGCGAGGCCGGGCGTCCCCTCGTGCAGGCGGACCATGGCCGCGTGGGCGGCGCTCAGCGCGGCTGCCTTCGCCCCGGCGGCGTCGTCGGCGCCCTCCGCGGGGATCTCGGCGGTGGCCAGCAGCGCGCACGCGCGGGCGAGCGCCGCGTCACCCGGCGCCCCGGCGTCCTCGTACAGGCCCGCCGCCTCCTCGTGGAGAGCGGCGCATTCGGCGAACTCGTCCTTCTCGCCCGCCCGGCCCGCCTCGTCGGCCAGCAGGTCCGCGCGCAGCCGGACGAGCGGACCCACGGCCGGGTCCTCGGGGTGGGTGTAGTCGCGGGCGGCGGCGCGGGTGCGCAGCCGCGCCCAGCAGGCCCGCGCGTCCGGGTGCCCCTGCTCCTCCAGCGCCCGTGCCCGGACGATGAGTTCGGGCAGGGACTCGGGGACGCCGGCGTCCGCGCGGGCGGCGGGCGCGGCCACCGGGACGGCCGGGGCCACGTCGTCGAGACGGCGGGTGCGCAGGGTCAGTTCCAGCGCGTCCAGGAGCGGGGCACGCTCCAGGCGGGCCCGTCGGCGGTCGGTGTGGGCCGTGGTTCCGTTGCGGGCGTCGAAGCGGGCGGCGAGGTCGTCACCGCGGCCCCGCACCTCGGCACGCAGGCCCGCCACCGTCCAGGTGCGGCCCGCGTATCCGGCGGCGGGCAGGTCGCCGTGGCCGAGGAGCTCGACGCGCTGGAGGAGGACCTCCACACCGGTGAGGAAGCCGGACAGCTCCAGCGGCGACTCCACCTCGTCGAACAGGTTCCGGTTCTCGGCGAGCAGTTCCAGACCGCGGGCCTCGTTGCCCGTCAGCGCGCAGAACTCCAGGTGCCGGCCGATCTCCGCGGACATCGAGGGATTGCGGCGGCAGCCCCGGTAGCCGGCGAGGTGCAGTTCGCGGGCCCGGTCGGTGCGGCCGGTGCGCAGCAGGGGCAGCAGCGCGTACGAGACGGAGCGGGCCGGTTCCTCCTGGCAGGACTCCTTCCCGGCCAGGACGGGCTCCCAGATGTCCAGCGCCCGCTCGTCGTCGCCCGCCGCGAGATGGTGCCGGGCCAGCTCGCAGATCTCGCAGGCCTCGCAGTCGCTGAGCGGGGTACGGGAGCGGCCCGCCCACAGCTCATGGGCGAGGGTGGTGCCCTCACCGATGTGGGCGGCGAGCTGGTACGCCTGTCCGTAGTAGGGCTGGAGGCCCAGGCCGGCCTTCTCGTACCGGTCGCGCATCTCCGTCAGCCACTGGCGCAGCGCGGCCAGCGGTATCTCGGGCAGGGCGAGCAGGGCGTTGGCCACCCACTTGAACCGCCAGAACAGCAGATGGCGCCGGCGCTCGTCGAAGACGTCGGGCTGCTCGTCGAACAGGGTGAGCAGGCGGGCGAAGACGACGGGCGACTTCCGGGGTTCGGAGCCGTAGGTGTACGCCTCCTGGAGCTCGAAGAGCGCGTGGACGAGCGGTACGGGCTCCGCGAACTGCTCGGCGGCGTCGACGAGTTCCTCGGCGGTGACGGTGCGGGTCCGGCCGTAGGGGCGACGGTCGTTCTCCTGGAGCGCCTCGTACAGCTCGTCGGTGGTCTGGGGTGCGGTCGGCATCGTCAGCTGTCCTTGCGCAGGGCGTGGGCGAGAAGGTCGAGGAAGGAACGGTTGATGAGGCTCGATTCGGCGGGCCGGAGCGGGCGCCGGGACAGCAGCGCGGCCTGCCCGTAGAGGGCTTCGGCGCTGGTGCGGGCCAGCTCGGGCTCGTCGATGGCGACGGCGGTGCGCACCAGCGGGTTGAGCTGGTTGAGGATCAGCTGGGCCCGCGGGGCCTCCTGGCGCAGCGCGCCGAGGATGTCGCCCCACAGCCCGCCCTCCTGCTCACGGGCGAGCTGCGAGCGGGTGCGCTCGTGCCGGGCCTCGCGGCTGTCGACGAGCAGGGCGGGTGCGGAGGCGGGATGGAAGGTGCGCAGCGCGACATCGCAGTCGAAGACGGCGAGGGCGTCGCGGGCCAGGCCGAGGTAGGCCGCGGCGGCCAGTTCCGTCTCGCGGTCGACGGGGTCGAGATGGGCGGTCAGCGTCGCCGGGTCGAGGTCGGCGACGCTGGCCTCGGGCCTGATCTCGGGCAGCCGGTGGACCAGTTCACGGTCGAAGGTGTAGCCGCCGTTGACGACGCCGAGCCCGGCGGCCGAGGCGATGGCCGCGACCTGCCGGAACTCCTCCACGCTCGACGTCACCAGCACGGTGCGGTGGGTACGCGCGAACTCGTCGAGGGTGGTGTGCCCGTCGGTGGTCTCGAACGGCAGCCAGGGCAGCAGCATCCGCAGGATCTCGTCGTCGTGCACCGCGAGCGACTTCACGGCCAGGTGATGGGCCTGGAGGAAGCGGGCGAGCAGGTCCGGATCGCTGGCGGCGGCACGGGCGATCCACGCGCGCAGCCGCTCGGTGAGGGCGTCGCGGACCGCGGCGAGCGTGTCGTCCTCGTACAGGGACTCGCGGGAGGCCGTCGGGCGCAGGCTCTCGGCGTCGACCACGCAGCGGACGAAGAACGCCCACTCGGGCAGGATCTCCTCGGCCTTCTCGGACAGCAGCATGCCCTTGACGTGCACGCGGTGGCCGTGGCGGCGCCCGGCCGGCACCGCCTCGGGCAGCACGCACGCGATGCCCTTCAGACCCACGGCCGGCAGGTCCAGCTCGATGACGTCCAGCGGCGTGAACCCGAAGACCTCCTCGCCGTACGCGGCCAGCGCCCGGGACCGGGTGCCCGGGGTGGGGTACGTACGCGCCCAGGGTGCGGGCTCGGGGTTGACGGACGCCCCCGGACCGCCCGCGCCGTCGTCGAAGGTCACCGGGTGGCGCAGCAGGGAGCCGAAGTGCCGTGCCAGCGCGTGCACCTGGGCCGGCCGGGTCCACTCGCCCGCGTCGGCGCGCGGTGTCAGCGTGACGGTCGTACCGGGCCGGGGGCGGGCGGACGCGGGCAGCGTGCGGACGGTGTAGCTGCCGTCGCCGCGCCCCCGCCACTCCACGGCGGGCGCGCCGGGCGTGCGGGCGGACCGGCTCAGGACGTGGATCTCGTCCGCGACCAGGAAGCAGGACAGCAGCCCGATCCCGAACTGGCCGATGAAGTCGCCGCGTTGCTCGGCGATCCGTTCTGCGCGCTTGCTGCTGCGGCCGATCGTGGCGAGGAAGGTGTGCACGTCGGCCTCGGTGAGACCGACCCCGTCGTCCTTGACGCGTACGGCCGAGCCGTCGGCGTACAGGCGGATGCCGAAGGCGTCGGCGGGGGCGTCCGGTTCGAGGCCGCGCCGGGCGGTCAGCGCGTCCACCGCGTTCTGCAGGAGTTCGCGCAGATAGACACGGGGGCTGGAGTAGAGGTGGTGGGAGAGGAGGTCGACCAGGCCGCGCAGATCCACCTGGAAGGTGCGATCGGCGCCGGGCGGGTTCGCGGCGGTGTCGGGCAGAGTCATCGGGCAGTCCGGGGCAGTAGGAACGGCGGATGGCGGGGCGGGACCGGGACCGGCATGCGCTCAGCCGCGGCGGTGGCGGCGCGCGAACTGCTTCTCGGGCTCCGCGAAATAGACCCAGGGCCAGCTGGTGTAGGCGCCGTCGAGCGCCTGGAAGACGCGCCTGACCGTATGGCGCTCACCGGCCAGCGACAAGGCCATGGCGAAGGTGTTGAAGTCGTGCTGCCATCCCGGACGCCGCACATGGGCGGGGTGGAGGATGCTGTGGTCGGCCACGGCCCGCAGCTCCGCCTGGATCTCGGGAGTACGCAGGCAGTCCTCGCCGTCCGACTCGACCCATTCCTCGATGTGCGCCATGGCGACCACACAGCCGAGCCGGTGCCCCTGCGGGGCGCGGGCGAGCGCGTCGCGGGCGAACGCCAGGGCCTCGCCCGGCTCGCCGCCCCAGCGGGGCTGCGACTGCGACAGCCATTCGAGGTGGGTCTCCAGGTCCAGCGGGTCACGGCGCAGCGCGGCGTCGAGCCGGGTCCTGTTGACGGCGGGCCCCAGCGACATGCCCCGGCCGGAGGTGAGGAGACGGCGCCACGGCGTGATCCACTCCGGCCGCAGCTCGGCCGCTTCGAGGAGCTGTTCCTCGGCGATACGGAGGCGCTCGTGGAAGACCCGCCACTGCTCCTTGCTGACGTTGACGGCACGGTCGTCGGTACGCGCCTCCCAGCCCCAGCTGATGTAGCGCGTCCCGGATATCAGCAGCGCCTCCGCCCGGTGCTCCTTGTCCTCCTCGACGGCCCGGCCGATCCAGTCCTGCACCCCGTCCAGGTCGGCGAACTCGCCCAGGACCTGATGGTCGCGGCCGAGATCGAAGGGAGCCAGCGCGGCCTTGACCGCCTCCCAGTCCCCCGCATCGGCCGCCTCCACCAGCGCGAGCACCCGCCGGTCCCCGAGCGCGCGCAGCGTGTACATCCCGTTCCTCTGCCTGCGCGGAACAGGAAGGGCGTACGGATCCGTCTCCGGTCTCTCCTCACGCCCACCGAACAACTTGCCGAACATACTGCGCCCTCCCCTGGTCCCGCATGATCGTCGGGTGCAGCATAAGCGGCTCTGCCGACATCGCTTCCACAGGGTTTTCACGGGTACTTCACACCTCGCCTTCCCGGCCTGCCGCGGCTGACGCCCCCACTCCTCGGCGGCCGCGCGCCGGGATCGTGGTCGGGCCGGAGCCACTGAACGCCCGACGCCCGGCACCCCCGCCACGCGCCCCGTCCCGCGTCCCGCCACGCGCCCCGTCCCGCCCCCGGACACGAAGAAGCCCCAGGTCACGGTGAGTGATACCTGGGGCTTTCAAAGAGCCGCCTTCGGGATTCGAACCCGAGACCTACGCATTACGAGACCATGAGCGATCGTGTTGCGTGGTGCCGAGTCATGTTGTCCGGTGATGTTCTGCCTGATCAGAACAGGTGTGCCTCGATATCCCGTGTTGCCTCGGGATGCACTGTCCAAAGGCGTCTGTCCACCGGCTGTCCACCGGCGGCGTCTCCAAGAGGAGTACGCGAACGTGAGCCGAGCAACCGGTTCAGCTGTGGTCGAGGCCGACAGACGCCGAAACAGCAAGCAAAGGTACTTGTCGAGCTCCCACAAATATCTCCCTCAGCATCCCGTCGCCGAGACCAGCGCTCCAAGGGAACTCGGGGAAATGTACTTCCGGGCGCGGGTCTGCCTCTGTCGCTGTGAGGGGGACGGGGAGTACTGCGTGAAAAGGGGCTGCACTCCGGACGACCCGTTCAAGGGCGAGGGTCGGCTGTTTGCGGGCTCCGGCCAGGAGGCCGAGCTGTCCGTAGGCGCTGGCCATGTCGTGGCGGTTGCAAGGGCTTCGGTCGATGGTGAGGGCTTGCCGGTACCAAGGCCTCGGCCTCAGTACCGGCTGCGGGTCGTCCTCCCCGATCGGCAAGTCGTCAGAAAGCAGTGATCGCCACGCCGGCCGGGGCGGTGCCGGTGGTAACGGTGCCGATGACCAGGTTGGTGGCCGTGCTGATCACCGACACGGTGTTCGAGCCGTTGTTGGTGACGTAGGCGCGGGTGCCGTCCGGGGTGATCGCTACACCACGCGGGTTGGCGCCGACGGCGATAGGGGCGCCGATGACCGTGTTGGGGCCCGTGTCGATCACGGACACCGTGCCCGAGTTGAAGTTGGCGACATAAGCCCGGGTGCCGTCCGGGGTGATCGCCACACCACGCGGGTTGGCGCCGACGGTGATGGGGGCGCCGATCACCGTGTTGGCGGACGTGTTGATCACCGAGACACTGTTCGAGTTCTGGTTGGTGACGTAGGCACGGGGGCGGTCCGGGGCGACCGCCACACCGTACGGGCTCGTACCGACGGTGATGGGGGTGCCGATGACCGTGTTGGTGGCCGTGTCGATCACGGACACGTTGGCCGAGTTGAAGTTGGTGACGTAGGCGCGGGTGCCGTCCGCGGTGATCGCCACACCGCTCGGGGTGGTGCCCACAGTGATGGCGGAGCCGATGAGGGCGTTGGTGGCCGTGTCGATCACCGACACGGTGTTCGAGCTTTGGTTGGTGAGGTAGACCGCGGTTCCGTTCGGGGTGACCGCCATCCCCTGCGGGCCGTGGCCGGCGCCCAGAACGATGGTCTTGATGACGGTGTTGCTGCCCGTGTCGATCACCGACACGCTGTTCGAGGCGAAGTTGGCGACGTAGGCGGTGGCGCCGTTCGGGGTGATCGCCACCCCCTGCGGACTGGTGCCGACGGTGATGGGGGTGGCGATCACCAGGTTGGTGAGTGCGTTGATGACCGACACGCTGTTGGAGTTCTGGTTGGTGACATAGACGCGTTGCAGGGTGTAGGTGTACCCGCCGGGGACAGTTGTGGTTCCGGCGAGGGTGGTGACCCGGACGATGGAGTTGCCAGCGGCATGGGCGGGCGTGGTGCCGGTGAGGACGGTTCCCGCGGCATTGACGGTGACGGGGATGACGGGGGTGCCGCCGAAGGTGACAGCGGCGCCGGTGAGGTTGGTTCCGGTCAGGGTGAAAGCGGTGCCACCCGCGCTGGTGCCGGAGGTGGGGGCGAGTGAGCTCACCGTGGGAGCTGTCCCGTTGACGGTCTGCGTGTCGGTCCCGGTCGAGGACGCGAAGTTCGCGTCACCGCCGTAGACCGCCGTCACGGAATGACTGCCGGCCGCCAGCGTGCTGGTCGTGACCGTGGCCTGTCCGGAGCCGTTCAGCGTCGCGCTGACGGGGGCGGCTCCGTCGATGGTGAAGGTGACGGAGCCGCTGGGGACGCCCACGCCGGGCGAAACCACCGCGACCGCCGCGCTGAGGGTCACCGTCTGCCCCACCACGGAAGGGTCGGGCGCAGAGGTGACCGTCGTGGTGGTCGCGGACGGATTGACCGTCTGCGTGTCGGTCCCGGTCGAGGACGCGAAGTTCGCGTCACCGCCGTAGACCGCCGTCACAGAATGACTGCCGGCCGCCAGCGTGCTGGTCGTGACCGTGGCCTGTCCGGAGCCGTTCAGCGTCGCGCTGACGGGGGCGGCTCCGTCGATGGTGAAGGT
>NZ_JBITUB010000013.1:0-110569 GCF_044542225.1 Streptomyces sp. NPDC079020 | reverse complement strand
AACCACCGCGACCGCCGCGCTGAGGGTCACCGTCTGCCCCACCACGGAAGGGTCGGGCGCAGAGGTGACCGTCGTGGTGGTCGCGGACGGATTGACCATCTGCGTGTCGGTCCCGGTCGAGGACGCGAAGTTCGCGTCACCGCCGTAGACCGCCGTCACGGAATGACTGCCGGCCGCCAGCGTGCTGGTGGTCACGGTGGCGGTTCCGCCCGGGGCGACCATCGCCGCCAAGGTGCCGCCCCCGGGGCCGTCGATGGTGAAGGTCACCGTCCCCGTCGGGGCGCCCGCACCGGGCGGAACCGCCGCGACCGTCGCGGTCAAGGTCACCGGCTGACCGAACGCGGACGGATCAGGAGACGACGTCACTGTCGTGGTCGTCGTTGCCTGGTTGACGGTGTGGGTGTGAGTGCTGGTGGAAGTGGTGAAGTCGGTGTCGCCGTTGTAGGTGGCGATGATGGTCTCGGTACCGGCTTGGAGCGGGCTTTGGGTGGTGTAGGTGGCCGTACCGGAGGTGTTGAGGGGCACCGTGATGTTGAGACCGGTGCTGGAGCTGAAGCTGACCGTTCCGGTGGGGGTGGCGGCGCCCGGTGTGAGCGGGGCGACCGTGGCGCTGACGGTGACCTGTTGCCCGTAGGCGGAGGGTTGGGGTGTGGCGGTGACGGTGGTCGCGGTTGCCGCCTGGTTGACGGTGTGGGTGGTACTGCCGTTCGACGGGGCGAAGGTGGGGTCGCCGTGGTAGGTGACCGTGACGCTGTGTGTGCCGGCGCCCAGGATGGCTGTGGTGACGGTCGCCACGCCGCTGCCGTCCAGGGTGCCGGGTACGCTGCCGCCGCCGGTGCCGCTGAGGGTGAACGTGACCGTGCCCGTCGGCGTACCCGTGGACGGCGGCAGTGCGCTCACGGTCGCGGTGAGGGTGACTGGCTGGCCGTAGCCGGACGGTTCCGGGGAGGCGATGACGGTGGTGGCGGTCGAGGGCTGGGTCACCACACTGTGTGTGGTGGTGCCCGTCGATGACGTGAGGTTGGCATCTCCGCTGTAGAGCGCCGTGACGGTGTGGGCACCGAAGCCCAGGGTGCCGGTGGTGACGGTGGCCACGCCACTGGCGTCCACCGTGCCGGTCAGCGTGCCGCCGCCGGTGCCGCTGACGGTGAACGCCACCGTCCCGGTCGGCGTCCCCGCCCCCGGCGCGACCGGGCTGACGACGGCGGTCAGCGTCACCGTCTCACCGAAGGCGGACGGGTCGGGCGAGGACGACACCGTGGTGCTCGTCGCCGCCTGGGCGACCGTGCGCGTGGAGGTGCCGGTCGATCCGGTGAAGTCGTCGTCACCACCGTAGGCCGCCGTGACGGAGTGGCTGCCCGCGGTCAAGGTGTTGATCGTGACGGTGGCCCGTCCCGTGGTGTCGACGGGCGCGGTGAGAATGCCACCGCCGGTACCGCCGACCGTGAAGGTCACCGTGCCCGTGGGGACACCGGCCCCCGGCGGGTCGACGGTCACCCTCGCACTGAAGGTCACCGGCTGCCCGAAGCGTGAGGGGTCGGGCGAGGACGCCACCGTCGTCGTGGTCGAGGCCTGTTCGACGGTGTGGGAGTGGCTGCCGCTGGACCCCGCGAAGCCGATGTCGCCGCTGTAGACCGCCGCGATGGAGTGACTGCCGGCCGCCAACGTGCTGATCGTGACGGTGGCCCGTCCCGTGGCGTCGACGGGCGCGGTGAAGATGCCACCGCCGTCACCGTCGATGGTGACGGTGACCGAACCGGTGGCTGTCCCCGTACCGGGGGCCACAGGCGCGACGGTCACCGTAACGGTGACCGGCTGCCCGAAGCGTGAGGGGTCGGGCGAGGACGCCACCGTCGTCGTGGTCGAGGCCTGTTCGACGGTGTGGGTGTTGCTGTCGCTTGATCCGGTGAAGTTGGTGTCGCCGTTGTATGTGGCGGTGCTGAGGTAGACGCCGACGGGAAAGATGCCGCTCGCGGTGGCCGTGCCGGTGGCGTCCAACGCCACGTCACCGCTTTCCCCGCCACTCAGCGCGAAGGTCACCGTCCCCGTGGGGATGCCGGCGCCCGGGGAGACAGCCTCGACCACGGCAATCGCACTGGCCGTCTCCCCCGTGACCGACGGGTTCGGCGGCGTGGTGTATGTCGTGGTCGTCGCACTCCGGTTGACCGTCTGCGCGCCCGTGCCGGTCGAACCGGTGAAGCTCGCATCACCGTCGTACGTGGCGCTGACGTTGTGCTCACCCGCCCCGAGCGTACTGACGACGACCGTGGTCGCACCGGTGCCGTCGAGGATGCCGGTGAACGTACCCCCGCCCGTACCACTGACGCTGAACGTCACCGTCCCCGAAGGCACACCGGCACCCGGCGGGACAACTGTCACCATCGCACTGAGGGTGACCGCCTCACCGAACACCGCAGGATCAGGCACACCCGCGACCGTCATGGTCGTCGCCGCCCGGACGACGGTGTGGGTGTCCGTACCGGTCGACCCTGTGAAGTTCCCGTCACCGTTGTAGACGGCGGTGAAGGAATGACTCCCGGCCGCCAGGTCGCTGTCGATGAACGTGGCCCGGCCCGAACCGTCCACCGCCACGTCGAACGGGCCCACCCCGTCGATCGTGAACGTCACCGTCCCCGTCGGGACACCTGCACCGGGCAGGAGGGCGGCGACGGTCGCGGTGACCGTGAACTGCTGCCCGAAGACCGAAGGGTTGGGCGAGGCCGCCACCCTCGTCGTCGTGGCCGCCTGACCGACCGTCTGGCTGCCGGTACCCGTGGACGTGGTGAAGTTGGCGTCGCCACTGTAGGCCGCCGTGATCGTGTGGCTGCCGGCCGCCAATGTGCTGATGGCCACCGAGGCGCTGCCGCCCGAGTCGACCGGCGCCGTCAAGGTGCCGCCCCCGGGGCCGTCGATCGTGAAGGTCAGCGTCCCCGACAGGTCGCCCGCACCAGGCAGAACCGGGACCACTGTCGCGGTGAGGGGGACCGACTCGCCGAAGACCGAGGGACCGAGCGCGGAGATGACCGTCGTCGTGGCCGCCTGGTTGACGGTCTGCGCCGTACTGCCGGAGGAGGTGACGAATCCGGTGTCGCCGTTGTAGGTGGCGGTGATGGTATCGGTGCCCGCCTGGAAGGGCACGCTGGTGGTGAACGTCGCGATCCCGGCGCCGTTCAGGGCCACTGTCCGGAAGCCGCCGCTGCTGGAGGAGAAGGTCACCGTCCCCGTCGGGACACCCGCGCCCGGGGTGACCGGGGCCACCGTCGCCGTGAGGGTGACCTGCTCACCGAACGTCGAGGGATCGGGCGAGGACGTCACCGCCGTCGTGGTCGATGCCTGACCGACGGTCTGGGTGGCGGTACCCGTGGAGGTGGTGAAGTCGATGTCACCGCTGTAGACCGCGGTGATCGTGTGATCGCCGGTTCCCACCGGCGTGCTGGTCGTGAAGCCGGCGGTGCCGACGGCGTCCAGGGACACCGTCGCCGTCTCCCCGCCGCTCACGCTGAAAGTGACCGCCCCCGTGGGAACCCCCGCGCCCGGCGCGACGGGAGCGACCGTCGCCGTGACCACGAGCTGCTGCCCGAAAACCGAAGGATCCGGCGAGGCGAGAACCACCGTGGACGTCGCCGCCTGCGCCACCGTATGAGTCGTACTGCTACTGGACGCGTCAAAAGTCGCATCACCGCTGTAGGAAGCGGTCACACTGTGAACCTGGGCACCCAAAAGGTCGGTGCTCACGGTCGCCACGCCGCTCTCGTCCAGCGCACCGGCAAGCGTGCCACCGCCGGAGCCCGTGACGGTGAAGGTAACCGTGCCCGTCGGAATACCCGTGGCCGGCGCCACCGGAGCGACGATGGCCGTGAAAGTGACGGTCTCACCATAGAGAGAGGGACTCGGCGAAGACGTCACCCCCGTGGTCGTAGACGGCTGCGTCACCACACTGTGCGAACCAGCTCCGGTCGAACCGCCGAAATTACCGTCGCCACCGTAGACCGCCGAGATGGTGTGGGTGCCGAAGTCCAGGCTGTCGATGGACGCGGTGGCCACGCCGCTGGCGTCCACCGTGCCGGTCAGCGTGCCGCCGCCGGTGCCGCTGACGGTGAACGCCACCGTCCCGGTCGGCGTCCCCGCCCCCGGCGCGACCGGGCTGACGACGGCGGTCAGCGTCACCGTCTCACCGAAGGCGGACGGGTCGGGCGAGGACGACACCGTGGTGCTCGTCGCCGCCTGGGCGACCGTGCGCGTGGAGGTGCCGGTGGAGGTGGTGAAACTCGCATCACCGCCGTAGACCGCGGTCACCGTATGGGCGTCCGCTTCCAGGGCGTTGGTGGTTACCTCGGCCTTGCCGGCAGCGTCCAGGGGGCTGGTGAAGGTGCCGCCGCCGGGGCCGTCGATCGTGAAGAGGACCGTACCGGTCGGCGTGCCCGCCCCAGGCGGCACGACAGCCGCCGTGAACGTGACCGCCTGACCGAACACCGACGGATCGGGCCCGGACGTGACCGTCGTGGTCGTCCCCGCCTGGGCAACCGTCTGGGTACCAGTACCGGTCGAGCCCGTGAACTCGGTGTCGCCGCCGTAGACAGCGGTGATGTCGTGGCCTCCGGGAGCAAGCGCGCTGGTGACAAGCGAAGCCTGTCCCGAACCGTCCAACGGCACGTCGACCGGGCCATCGCCGTCGATGAGATACGTGACCGTACCGGTCGCAACGCCCGCACCCGGCGCCACAGGCGCGACGGTCGCTGTGACGGTCACAGCCTCACCGAACGTCGAGGGATCGGGAGAAGACACCACCGTCGTCGTAGTCGACGCCTGCTCAACGGCATGGATGTTGCTTTCGCTCGACCCGGTGAAGTCGGCGTCACCGTTGTACGTGGCAGTGGTGTAGTAGAGCCCGGCAGGGAGAATGCCACTCGCGGTGGCCGTGCCGGTGGCGTCCAACGCCACGTCACCGCTTTCCCCGCCACTCACCGCGAAGGTCACCGTCCCCGTGGGGATGCCGGCACCCGGGGAGACAGCCTCGACCACGGCAATCGCACTGGCCGTCTCCCCCGTGACCGACGGGTTCGGCGGCGTGGTGTACGTCGTGGTCGTCGCACTCCGGTTGACCGTCTGCGCGCCCGTGCCGGTCGAACCGGTGAAGCTCGCATCACCGTCGTACGTGGCGCTGACGTTGTGCTCACCCGCCCCGAGCGTACTGACGACGACCGTGGTCGCACCGGTGCCGTCGAGGATGCCGGTGAACGTACCCCCGCCCGTACCACTGACGCTGAACGTCACCGTCCCCGAAGGCACACCGGCACCCGGCGGGACAACTGTCACCATCGCACTGAGGGTGACCGCCTCACCGAACACCGCAGGATCAGGCACACCCGCGACCGTCATGGTCGTCGCCGCCCGGACGACGGTGTGGGTGTCCGTACCGGCGGAGGCGTAGAAATCGCTGTCACCGTCGTACGTGGCAGTGACGGTATAAGGGCTCACCGACGGGCCGGAGTAGGCGTGCATGACGGTGGCCGTACCGCCTGTGAGCGGTGCCGTCACCCCCGGCGTCCCGTCGCCGAACTCCAAGGTGACGGTGCCGGTCGGCGTGCTCGCCGTCATCGGAATCCCCGTCACGGTGGCCGTGACCACCACTGGTTCGCCGGAGACGGAAGGGTCAGGACCAGAGGTCACCACGGTCTCCGAATCCGCCCTGAAGGTGAAGGCGCCCGGAAGGGTGGCACTGCCTCCGGGGGTGGTGACGGTGACTGTGGCAGGCCCTGTGAGGCCCGGCGGTGTCACAGCGACAATCAGGGTGTCGGAGTTGGAGCGGAAGGAGGGCGCGGAGAATCCGCCGAATGCCACACGGGTGGCGCCACCCAGCCCGGTGCCCCTGACAACGACGGTCGTCCCGCCGGCGATGGGTCCGCTCGCCGGGCTGAGACTGAAGATCGCCGGAGCTGCGGCATAGGTGTAGGGCAGCCGGTTGCTGACGCCCCCGACCGCGTCGGCATAGACCGGAACCGTACTGGGCACGGCAGCGGCAGGAGCGACGACGACCAGCCGTTGGTCGGTGAGCGCCGCTGGCAACACCGTCGCGTCCCCGAAGTGCACGCTCTCCGCGGTGTACAGATTCGCGCCGGTCAGGGTGACGGGGTTGCCCCCGACCAGCGGACCGCTACCGGGGGCGACCCTGGACAAGCGGGGCACGAGGAGGTAAAAGAAGTAACCGATCGTGGTGGTGCCGCCGGGGGTAGTGACGCTCACCGGTACGGCGCCACTGCCCGACGGAGAGACCGCACGCACAGTCTGGTCGTCGACGACGCTGAAGCTCAGGGCGGGGCGGGCACCGAAGTGCACGGCGGTCGCGCCGCCGAGGTGGCGGCCGAAGATGGTCACCTGGGTCCCGCCGGCGGAGGACCCCTGTTCGGGGAAGACACCGCTCATGACGCCCACTCACCCGCCCCGTGAAGCGAGGACGGCTGCCCGCCCGGGGAAAGAGTCCCGGCCTTGCCGTACCACGCCCACCGGGCAGTGGGACCGCAGCAGCCCCGAGGCACCGGTCCGGTGATGCGCCGCCCCTCGGACCGGGGGTACGGCACGTCGGCGCACGCGGTCACCGGTGCCGCCGCATGCCTCCCGGCACGGTAGAGGTACAGGCCACGGGCAGTGTGCATGTCGCTCCTCCAATGATGACGATCAGTTGGCCTGCTGGGTGGCTGATGACGTCGGATCGGATCAGGCCCCAGCAGGGGTGGCTGACTGATCGGCACCAGCTCGGGTGCGGAGCCCGGTCCGCGGGCCACTGGCCGCGGAGCGTGAGGTGCCGCGGGAGGCCCGCCGATGAAGCCACTACACGTTCAGCGGAGGTCCACGGACGTAAGCCAGACCGTTGCCTGCCCCTGGGTCATGACGGTCCCGACGGCCCCTGACGGGACCATCGCACTGAAAGCGATGCCGGTCAGCGTCGCAGTACTGCCAACCGAATCGGGCCCCGGCCAGGAGTGACAAACGTGAGGGTGGGCACGGACACCGTGACGTAAGTGAACGTCACGGACGGCGAACCAATGCCGTCCGGCGAGGTAGGGGTGACCTGGAGGGTGCCGGCTCCCGCGTCGGCACCGCGGCGATCCGGACGGCCGACACCACCGTGAACGAACTCGCGGCCATACCGCCGAACAGCATCACCGTGGCACCGATGAACCCGATGTCTGCCAGGGTCACCGTGAAACCGCCGGTCATCGGACCCGAGTTAAGTGCCACGGAGCTGACCAGTGGAACCAAGGCCAGTCTCCTCTTGGTAGATGTGGGTGGCCCGCGGCTGACCGGTCATGCGTCGGCCCCGGTGGATAAGGAAGCCCTGTCCGTCCGGACGGCGGCATACTGACCATCCGGATCGGTCGGACAGAGTCCGGATCCGGTGGTCGACCAGGTCCGGAGAGGGGCAGGGTGAGATCCCCTCGGAGACGGGGCGCCAAAGGCATCTGTGGTGTGTGCTGATGAATTTCATGACGCCCCCCTACACGTCGAGGCAGCGGAGCTGTCGCACCAGCTGGGGCCAGACCACGGCAACAGCTGGCGGCTGCAAATCCTCTACGGGGATACCCGTCGCGACACAAAAGGCCCGAACGCTGCCCCACCTGAATCGAAGTCAGCGAACAGCCAAGGGCCGCACTCCCCGAAGAGGGATGGGCGGCCCGCCGGTTCGGATACTTCAGTGAGCCATTGGAGCGACCGGATGAACAAGAACTTTGACGTGACGTCACTCAAACGGCTGAACAGCTTGCCTGAACGGGCAGTCGGGAGTAGTGACGGGCAGGTTCCATTCGCAACGCCGACTGTCCCGACGGCCGCGCCATCAGCGCGAGCAGGACTGCGTAGGCCTACCCGGCCATGAACCGCTCCGGGTGCGGTGGACAACTCTGAAAGCTGATGTAGCCGAAGCCCGGCACCTTGATTTGTCCGAAGCCACCTACGCTGGCGGACAGCAGGCCCAGTTGTCGCCAGACCAGAGAGACAGCTCCCATCGCGAGGTAGTTGACTGCTTCCTGCACCGCCGCTGCACGGCTGTCCACCGCTTGTCCGCCGGAGACCCTTCAGGTGAGCTGGCACCAGGAGTCAGAACACGCAAAACCCCGGTTCAGGGGGCTCAGCGCCTGGATCCCGTCACGGAAACGGTACCTCGGACCTACGCATTGCGATGCACAGACGGACAGTGCCCGATCTACCGAGATCCCAAGGTCAACGAAAACAAGAAACCCCAGGTCAGAAGCCTGACCTGGGGTTCACCACGGAGCCGCCTTCGGGATTCGAACCCGAGACCTACGCATTACGAGACCACGGGGGTTCGTGACAGCTGGTTCCGGCTCGTGTCACCGGGTGCTGTTTTGCCTGATCAGAAGACGTGCGGGCGATCCCGCCACTACACCCTGTGCTATCTCGTCCAAAGGCGTCCGGCCGCACTCTGGCCGCACCTATAGGTGTATCAGGCGACCTGAGCAGCATTGTCACTGCCCTAAAGAGCAGCCACCGCCCGCGCGAGAAGCTATCGGAACGGGCCTTCTCCGCGATCGCGCGCCCGCGACGCAGTAGGCGTTTGCGCCTACCGACGTTCGCGGGCATTGGCCAGCACAGGCTCGGTGTGTTCGATCGCGAGGTAGGTTTCGGCAGTCGTTCCCTCCAGGAGCCCGCTCTCCTCCGAGTCCTCCAGGGACACCTCAACCTGGCGCCCCGACAGAAGATCGCTCCAGAACCGTGCATCAGCCTGCGCGAATCCGTGGCGGATATCTGCGCGCAGGCGTGGGCCTCGCTCTTCTCCCTGCTCGTAGTAGGCACGGCGGGTGGCTCGTGTACTCCTCGCGCTCCTCGTCGTCGACGCTGTGACGCAGCCTGACAAGGTCGGGCAGGAACAGGGACTCATTCACGGGCATCTCGGACTGCGCCTTGTGCAGAGCGGCGCACGCGGCGAAGAGCCGTCAGGACATGCCCAGGTGGACGCCAGTACCAGGGAGACGGGCAGCGATAGAGTCGCTGGCGTCCCCGCGTGATCGCAGCGCGGCCTCGCCGGCCACGGATTCGGAGCGCAGTCGGTACCGAACCTCCCGGGTTGGCTCGTCGCGCTCCACAGGAGTGAGGGAACCTGTGCGCTGATGGAATCGCTCAAGGGAGGGCGATTCAAGCATTCCCTGAGGCGGGTTCGCCTATGCCTTGGGCACCGAGAAGCGGAAGAGCTTGCCGGACCATGTGGCGTACAGGTGGTCACCGACGGCGTGCGCCGACCAGGAGCCGGAGCCGCCGGTGGCCTGATAGTGCCAGACCTGCTTGCCGGTGTCGGCGTCGAAGGCGTACAGGCCCTTCTTGCCCGCGGCGAGGAAGAGTCCGCGCAGGGCGCCCAGGAACTCGAGGTCAGCCAGGCCTGACCCTGCCGTCCAGCGTCTCGCGCCGGTCTTGGCGTCGATCCCGTGCAGGATCTTCTTGTCCAGGTAGCAGACGGTCGCGCCGGCGCGTGCGTAGCCGCGGTTGCCGTCGGCGGCGGTCTGCACTGTCCACAGGGTCTTGCCCGACGCCGGGTCGAAGGCGACGAGCAAGCCGCGGGTCGAGCCGTTGAAGTTGGTGCCCGGGTAGCAGAACAGGGTTCCCTCGATCAGGCTCATGGACCCTGTGAAGCCGAGGATCTCGCTGTTCGTCGGCGGGAGTTCGGTGGGTTTGCTCCAGAGCGTCTCGCCGTCGTCGGGGTCGAGGGCGAGCAGCTTCATGTCGGCGTCGATGCCGTAGAGCACCTTGCTCTTGTCCGGTGGGTACAGGGTGACGAGATCCTTCGCCCATACGCGTTGACCCGTGTCCGGGGCGAGGGCCATGTATCCGTTGAGCGTCGCGGCCGGGTTCGTCTTCGATGCGCTGCCCCAGGCGAGCAGCGCGCCCGCCGGGGTGGCGCCGAGGACCATGCTTACGTCTTCCACGTCGGTCGAGGTCCACCGCACCTCGCCGCTCGACGCCTCCAGGGCCTGGATGCGCCCGTCGCTCATGGTCACCACCAACTCGCCGTCCGAGAAGTCCAGCTCGGGCGCGCTGTCCCCGGCCGGGGACGCGTCCCACACCTCCTCGCCGGACCGGCCGTCGAACGCGTGCACCTTGCCGTCGGTACGTACCGTGTAGACGCGCTTGTCGTCGGTGAGGGCGTCGGTGTTCTGGCCGCCGAGGTCCTTCCACAGGAGCTTGCCGGTGTCCCGGTCGAAGCAGGCGCCGGAGGCCAGTCGGGTGCACAGCAGCGTGGACCGGGTAACCGCGCGCAGGGACATGGTGCGCTGCGGAAGCTCATTGGTCCAGTCCAGTTCGGGGGTGGCGACCGTGTCCTTGCTGTCCTCGCCCCGTGAGTGCAGGAACCAGGCGGTGCCCCCGGCCGCCGCGGTAACGGCGAGCACCGCGCCGCCGGTCAACAACCGGCGGCGGCTGAGCAGCGGGGCGCGTACCACGTCCCGCAGGGTGCGCTCGTCCTCGGTCACCTGCAGTTCGACCGCGCCGAGCCAGCCGACGGTGGTCTCCGGGCGCAGCCGGGCCTGCAGGTGCTCGACGGTGGGGCGCCGGGCGGGGTCCTTGTCGAGGCAGGCGGCGACGATGCCGAGCAGGCCGTGCGGGACGCCGTTCAGCTGCGGCTCCTCGTAGGCGGCCCGGTAGAGCAGGGCGTGGGCCGCACCGGTGCCGAAGGGCGGGATGCCGGTGGCGGCGAAGGCGAGCACGGCGCCGAAGGCGAACACATCGCTGGCGGACGTGAGTTCACCCCCTCTCGACTGCTCGGGCGACATGAAGCCGGGCGAGCCGGCGACCTGGCCCTCGGCGGTGAGCACGGTTCCGTCTACGGCCCGGCTGATGCCGAAGTCGATGACTCTGGGGCCGTCGAGGGTGAGCAGGATGTTGGACGGCTTGAGGTCGCGGTGGATGAGCCCGGCGCGATGGATCGCGGCCAGCGCCTCGGCCAGGCCGCCGCCGAGCACGCGCAGGGTGGACTCGGGCATGGGCCCGTGGGCGTCCAGGGCGTCGGCGAGGGAGGGGCCGGGGATGTACGCGGTGGCCAGCCAGGGCTGGGGCCCCTCGGGGTCGGCGTCGACGACCGGCGCGGTGAAGGCGCCGGAGACCGCGCGGGCGGCGTCCACCTCGGCCTTGAAGCGGCGGCGGAAATCGGGGTCGGCGGCCAGTTCGGGACGTACGACCTTGACGGCCACCGCACGGCCACTGCGCGATGCGGCGAGGTGGACGAGGCCCATGCCGCCCGCGCCGAGTTCCCGGATCACCCGGTAGGGGCCGATGTACGAGGCGGGTGAGGCGGCTTGCGGGGGGCGCGCGGACGGCATCGGCGGGGACGGCGGCATGGTCACGGGGTGTCGCTCCGGAAGGCGTAGAGGGTGGTCTCGGATGCGGCGAAGAGGGTGCTGCCGGAGGCCTGCAGCAGCCAGTCGCTCTTGCCCCCGGCTCTGCTCCCGGAGGGCTGGTGCGCCCAGAGCGGCTTGCCGTCAATGGCGCGCAGAACGACGAACCCCGGGACGTCGCCGGTGGCGAACGTGGCGATGGCCACCACGGACGCGGAGACGGTGGGCCCCTGGTCGTATGCACCGCCGGTGGTCGTCAGGTCCACCGGGCTCGCGGTGTGCCACACCTGCTCACCGCTCTGCATGTCCAGGGCGAACACGGTGCCCGGACCGTCGTAGACATAGGCCCGCTCACCGCGGACCCTGGCCGGGCTGATGGTGGTCGTCTCGTTGACGGCGGTCCACAGTCTCTCGCCATCGGCGGCGCGGAAGGCCTGCACCTTGGTACTGGTGACGAGCAGGGTCTTGCCGTCGGTGGACAGGTGCGGATAGGCGCCGGGCTCGATGACGTCCCGGACCTGCCACCGCTCGGTGCCCGAGCGCATGCCGAGTCCGCGGAGCGTGCCGTTGTCCTGCAGGAAGCAGAGGCTTCCGTCGGCGTAGGCCTGGAAGTCGCTGCCTTTGACCGTGCGCGACCACAGCACCTCGCCCGAGTCGATATCGACCGCGAGCACGCCATAACCGTCGTCGCCACTGGTGCCGACGACGGCGACCGAACCGGCGACGGACAGAACGCTCTCGACGGAGTCGGCGGACCGGGTGCCGGCGCCCTGCTGGGTGACCGCGTGGGTGAACTTCTGCTTGCCTGTGGCGTCGATGCCGAAGAGATAGCCGCGCTCGCCGCCCCAGGCCTCGGCGTACAGCATCGATCCGTGCACGCCCAGCCACTTCGGATCCCCCGAGACGTCGGAGGGTGCGCGCAGCGAACCCGTCCAGCGTTCCTCCCCGGTCGCGGCGTCATAGGCGTACGCGCTGCCCTGGTCCCAGTGCACCAACGTGTCGCCGAGGAGCCGCAGTTGTCCGCTCTCCAGCTTCTTCAGCGGAGCCGACCACTGCGGCTTCGGGCCGGCCGGAACCTTGGGCTCGGGCAGGCCGGTGGTGCCCGCACTGCCGCCGGCCCGGTCCGGGGTCCTGCCAGGCTTCGACCGCCACCCGGCCAGCGTCGCGGCGCCTGCGCCCGCTGCGACGGTGGTACCGGCCGCGGCGATCCACAGGAACCTGCGGCGACTCGGGACGGCGGTGGCGAGCGGGTCGACGGGCGGCGCGAGGGACGTCATGGGCATGGGCGGTGCGGCCACCAGAACGGCGGCGTGCGCCTTCCGCCGCGCCAGATCCTCCCGCAGACCCTCGGTGAGCAGCGCGGCAGGGTCGGCTGCCCCCAGCGCGGCCAGCACCGACGCGGCGGGCGGCCTGCGGGCGGGATCCTTTTCCAGACAGGAAGCGATCAGTGGGTTCAACGCCTTTGGAACGCCGGCCAGTTGGGGCTGCTGGTGGACGGCCCGGTAAAGGATCTCGGCCGTCCCTCCGGCGCCGAAGGGGCCCCGCCCGGTGGCCGCGAAGACCAGGACGCAGCCCAGGGAGAAGACGTCGGCCGCCGGTCCGGCCTCGCGGCTCGACACGATCTGCTCGGGCGCCATGAACCCGGGCGTCCCCATCACGGCGCCCGTCCGGGTCAACTGAGTGCCGTCCACCGCCCTGCTGATGCCGAAGTCGATGACGCGGGGCCCGTCTTCGGCGACGAGTACGTTGCCGGGCTTGAGGTCGCGGTGGACGATGCCGGTGTCATGGATGGCCAGCAGCGCCTCCGCGAGGCCGGCGCCCAGGGCCCGCAGGGCAGGCTCGGGCAGCACACCGAAGGTGCGTACGACATCGTGCAGCGACGGCGCGGGGACGTAGGCCGTGGCCAGCCAGGGCTGTGGGGCATCGGCGTCCGCGTCGAGCACCGGCGGGGTGAAGAACCCGCTCACCCGGCGGGCGGATTCGGCCTCGCGCCGGAAACGCCCGCGGAAGCTCGGCGCCTCGGCGTACTCGGGCCGGATGACCTTCAGGGCGACCAGGCGCGATCCCGGTGACCTGGCCAGGAACACCCTGCCCATGCCGCCCTCGCCGAGGAGTTGGAAGACCTCGTAGGGGCCGATCCGGGCAGGGCTCTGCTGCTGAGAGACCTGGCCGGGCGGCCGCGGGACGGCGGTGACCGGCCGGGTCGCCGCGGCCGGCGGCTGCGGCACTGTGGTGTGCGCAGGCTGCACGGCCGTGGGGTCGCTGCCTCCGTACGGGGGTGTGTGCACGTCGTTGCCGCGGGCGGTCAGCTCAGCGAGCCCAGCACATCACGGGCGGCGGTGACGGCGGCGTCCTCGGCCCGCTTCTGGGTGATGTCGGAGGTATCCCGGCTGTAGGTGAAGTTTATGGTCAGCGAGGCGTTGCCCTCACGGACGATCACCTCAGCCTGTGCCAGCGACCCGTCCATGGTGTCGACGGTGTCGACGACGAAGGCCTCCTCGCCGAGCCCGCTGACCGACCGGGATTCCTGCACCTTGCGCATGCCCCCGAGGTCCTTGAGAGCGGTCTTCTTGTTCATGTCGTACGTGCTCTTGGCCGTCGTGCCGACCATGAGGTTCACATCCAGGCTCTGATAGGCGCCGCCGTAGCCGGGGTGCTCCCACCTCGGCATCCTGGTGATCATCGAGGCCAGATCCTTGTCGTCCATCAAGCCGGGCGTGCACTCGCCTCCGGGCGCGATCTTCTCGATGGTGGACGCCTTGATCAGCTCGCACCCCTTGGGCACCTTGGTGAACGCCTTGCTCGACGGCGCCTCCGGCTTGGCGGCGTTTCCCGGGGAGCCGGAGGGCTTGCCCGACGCGGTGCCCTTGTCGCCGCCCCCTGACGTGGCGATGACCACGCCGACGATCACGGCCACGGCGAGCGCCGCAACGCCACCGATCAGCCAGATGCGCGAACGGCCGCCGCGCGGGCCTGGGTTGCCCGGACCGCCCGCCGGAACCGGCTGCGACCAGGCCGAGGGCCCACCCGGCGCCTGCGGCGGGACGGGCGGCGGCGCCTGACCCGGCATCGGGGGCGGCGCCTGGCTGGGTCCCTGCGCCGCGGGTCCCCAGGCCGGCGTGCCCTGCCCGAGCGGCTGGGTGGGACGGCTCTCGCCGAAGCCCTGCCGGGGGTCCACCTGCGGGGTCTCACTCACGGAACAGCTCGCTTTCGTACGGTTTATGCCATCGGGACCGGCAGGAACCCGTCCCATGGGGCCAGGCCGGAGCGACGGTCGGGACCGGGACCCGGCACAACGTCCCGAACCCTCTCGCGAGACACTGCAATTCCGATGAAATTCCGATGAAACAGAGGACTCGGCGGCGGCAGAAGACTCGGCTGCAGCAGAGCAACGGGGAACTACGGGGACCATGGGGGACTGCGGCGTGGGCACGAACACAGCGGACACAGTCGGCTCAGGCGCGGGCGCGTGGGATCCGGCAGATGCGACCGGCACGACGGCCGCGACAGACACAGCAGGTACGACGGGTGCGGAGAATGCGGCGGATCGGCTGCGTCTCGACCTGCTCGGCCCGGTCGGAGCCCACCGCGGCGAGGCGCCCCTCCACCTGGGGCCCGTGCGACGTCAGGCGGTGCTGGCCGCGCTGATCCTGCGCGCGGAGACGCTCGTCACCCACCAGCAACTGCTGGACGACGTATGGGGACTCGAGCCCCCGGGAACGGGCCGCCGGGTCCTGCCCAGCTACGTCTACCCCCTACGCAAGGCACTGGACGCGCCCGGCACCGGCCCCGCCGCATCCGCGATCCGCGGCGAGCGCGGCGGCTACCGCTTCGCACCCGGCCACGCCCGCACGGACATCGGCGAGTTGGCCGGACAGGCCGCCGCGGCCCGCAGGGCGAAGGCCGCGGGCGACCTCACCACCGCCCTCGACGGCTGTACGCGGGCACTGAACCTGTTCCGCGGGGAGCCGTTGGCCGGCCTGCCCGGGCCGTTCGCCGACGCCGAGCGGCAGCGACTTGCCCTGCAGCGGCGCACCCTCCATCAGGAGCGGGCGGAGTGCCTGGTCCTCATGGGCCGGTACACGGAGGCTCTGGACAAGCTCCTGGCCGCGCCCACGACGCAGCCGCACGACGAGCCGCTCGCCGCCCTGCGCATACGCGCGCTGTACGGCAGCGGCCGGCAGACCGAGGCACTCGCCGCCTACCAGGAGACCCGGGACCGGCTCCGCGGCGAGCTGGGGGTGGAGCCCGGCGAGGAACTGCGCCGGGTACACCAAGGCGTACTGCGCCGGGACGACCTGATGCTGCTCGGCCGGGCACCGCTGCCCCGCACCGCAGGATCCGACGCAGCACAAGCACCGGCCCCTTCACCGCCATCCGCACCCACACGGGCATCGGTACCCGAGCGTCCCCTGCCCCCGCCACGACCTCGCCGCAACGAACTCCCCGGCGACACTGCCTGGCTCGTCGGCCGGGAGACAGAACTCGCCCTGCTCACCGCACCCGTGCCCCCCGACTCCGTCTCCGTGGCCGCCGTCGACGGCACGGCGGGCGTCGGCAAGACCGCGCTGGTGGTCCGCGCCGCCTGGACGCTGCACGCCCAGTACCCGGACGGCTGCCTGTTCGTGGACCTGCACGCGCACGGCGTCCCCCACGAGAGCCTGCGCCCGCAGCGCGCACTGCACCGGCTACTCCGTGCCGTCCACGGCGCCGACGGCGAACGGGCGGACGAACTGGACGAGTTGGTCACCGCCTGGCGCGCGGCCACCAGCTCCCTGAGGCTGCTGCTGGTCGTGGACGACGCCCGCAGCGCGGAACAGGTGCGCCCGCTGCTGCCCGCGGGCCCGGGCAGCCGAGTGCTGGTGGCCGGCCGCCAGCGGCTGCCCGGCCTCGACGCCGACCGGCGGCTCACCGTGGAGCCGCTGGGCACGGGCGAGGCTGTCACGCTGCTCACGCATCTGCTGGGCGAGGCGCGCGCCGAACAGGAACCGGAGGCCGCGCGGGAACTCGCACGCCGCTGCGGCGGTCTGCCGCTGGCGCTGCGGATCACCGGGGCCCGGTTGCAGAACCGTCCGTCCTGGACACTGGCCCACCTGGTCGGCCGGATGTCGGACGACGAACGCCGCCTGGGCGAGCTCCGGGCCGAGGACCGCAGCGTGGAAGCCGCCTTCCGGATGTCCTACGACCAGCTCACCCCCGAACTGCAGCGCGTCTTCCGGGCGTTGGGCCAGTCCCCCACCGCCGAGTTCGACGGGCTCACCCCCGCCGTCATGCTGGGCCGCTCGCTCCAGGACACCGAGGACCTCCTGGAGCGCCTGGTCGACGCGAGCCTGCTGCAGCAGCCGCGGCTCAGCCGCTACCGGCTGCACGATCTCGTACGCGACCACACGCGCCGCCTGGCCTCCGCCGTTCCCGAGGAGTCCGCCGCGGACCGCGCCGCCGTGCTGCACCTCTACACAGCCGCCGGCCGCATCGCCAGCGACTGGGGCCCCGAGGGCTTCCCGACCGGACCGGACGTCTCCCACTCCCCCTTCTCGAACTGGCAGGACGCCGACGCATGGCTGGACGCCGCGGGCGGCCAACTGCTCGACGTGATCGCCTACGCGGCCGCCACCGGGCAGCACGACCACGTCTGCTGGATCGCCGAATCCCTGGTCGACCCGCTGGTCCGTCAGGGCCGCTACCACGAGTGCCGCTCGGCCCTGGAGCTCGCACTGCCCAGCGCGGACGTGGCCGACGACCGGCGGATGCCCTCCGCCCTGCGCAATTGCATGGCCATCGCGGACCTCTACCAGGGGCGCTTCCAGCAGGCCCACGCCTGGTGCACCGACGCGCTGCGCCTCGCCCGCCACCAGGGCGACCTGCGCGAACAGGCCCGGGCAACCGCCGGGTTGGGCGCTGCGGAGCGTGCTCTGGGCCGCATCCCGGAGGCGGTCGCCCACCTGAGCGAGGCCATGGAGCTGGCGGCCCGGCTCGACGACGACTGGCTGGCCGGGATGTCGAGCTGCAACCTCGGCGCCCTCCATGACCAGCAGGGACGGCACAAGGAAGCACTCACGTACTACGCCGCCTCCCTCGCCTTCGCCGAGAAGATCGGCCACCCCAGAATGATCAGCAAGACCCTGTGCTTCATCGCCGAGGCCCACCTGGCACTCGGCCGGCACACGAAGGTCAAAGACGTGGCGAGACGCGCAGCGGACCTGGCCCAGGAGGTCGGCGACCTGCAACTGCGCGCGACGAGCCTGTCCCTGCTCGGCGTCGCGGAACACGGCGACGGAGAACTGCCGTTGGCCATCACCCTCCAGCAAGAGGCCCTGGCCACGCTCACCGAGCACACCAGCAGGCCCCTGGAGATGGAGGTCCGCCGCCGGCTCGGACACACCTACTCGGCAGCGGGCCACCAGGCCGAGGCCGAGCAGCAGTTCCACATCGCCCTGTCCTTGGCCGGGGCGGAGGAGCTGGGACGGCCGCCCTCCCCGGTGGCGCACCATCCGTGACGGCACGAGAAGCGGATCTGCACGAAACCCGAGCAACCCGGCGGGACTCGGATGCCTGATCTCGCCGGTTCCGGCTCGCGCACCTTCCGACGGCGCAGTACTCCTGGACTACCCTCGCACCCAGTGCCGCACGCTCAGGGTCCGAGAGCGGAGCGAGGTCGACTGCGGTCGACGTCCGGTCGGACAGAGTCTGTTCACAGGCCGGCCCGCGGCGGTATGCGCTCGCTCCGCGGCACCAGCGCCTGCGCGGGCAGTCCGACCGGTACGGGGAGGCCGAACAGCTCGGTGAAGGACGCCGGAGCGTTCCCCGGTCGACCTCCCGCACCAGGTACCCGTATGTGTCCGAGTTCTCCGCCAGGTCCCCGTTGCACAGGGGGATCAAACCCACGTCGCCGTCACATGAGCCGCAGCGCACGGCGGTAGGCTGCACGGCCGTGAGCGAGTATCAGTACTACGAGTTCCAGGCCATCGACCGGCCGTTGACCAAGGATGAGCTCGAGCAGGTGCGGGCCCTGTCGAGCCGGGCCAGGATCAGCGCGACGCACTTCGTCAACGAGTACCACTACGGCAACTTCCGCGGCGATGAGCGCAAACTGGTGGAGCAGTTGTACGACGCTCACCTGTACTTCGCCAACTGGGGCTCGCGGCGCCTGATGCTGCGCCTGCCCACCACGCTGCTGCCCGCCCGCAGCGCCGAACCGTACTGTGTGGAAGACGCCTTGACCTGCTGGACCAGGAACGGGCACCTGCTGCTCGACTTCGCCTGCTCGGCCGAGGACGGCGGCGAATGGGACTTCGAGACACCCTTCACCCTCGCCTCGTTCACCACCCTGCGTACCGAACTCGCCGCGGGCGACCTGCGCCCCCTCTATCTGGCCTGGCTTTCCGCGCTCACCCGCTGGGAGTTGGAGGAGGACGTCGACGAGGACGAGTACACCTCCACCATCGAGCCGCCCGTACCCGCAGGCCTTGCCCAACTCACCGGTCCGCAGCAGGCCTTGGCGGACTTCCTGCACATCGACCCGCACCTGCTCACCGCTGCTGCCCACGCCGGCGGTGCCGCCCCTTCCCAGGCAATCGACAAGGACGCACTCGCCGCCTGGATCCGCGCCCTGCCGCAACATGAGAAGGATGCCCTGCTGCTGGACGCCGCCCTGGGCGCCGCCCCACAACCGGGCCCCGCACTGCTGGCCCGCCACCGCGCCGCGTCCCACGGCCAAGCCGAACCGTCCACCGCCACCCGGCGCCGCTCAGCCGCAGAACTCCTCGACGCCGCCCACGAGGTGCGCAGCGAGCACACCCGGCAGCGGGAACAGGCCCACGCCCAGGCCCGCCGGGCCGAACAGCTGACCCGCGAGCGCCACCTGGACCACCTGGCCGAGAACGCCGAGCAAGCCTGGCAGGACATCGCCAACCTGATCGGGCAGAAACAGCCCGGCCCCTACGACACCGCCGTCACCCTCCTGAAGGATCTCCGCGAGGTCCACGACCGGGCGGACACCCCCGAGGAGTTCGCCCGACGCCTGCACGACCTGCGCGAGCAGCACCGTGCCAAGTCCTCGCTGATGCGACGCTTCACCGACGCCGACCTGACAACCCGCTGAGGCGCGCTCAGATGTGGTCGCGTGGGCCCTCGACCAGGAGGCGGAGGGTGGCGAGAGCGGCCGGGCGGCTGGTGGCGGACAGGGAGATCGGGGCGTCGATGGACCGTTCCGGCTCCAGGTAGCCGAGTTCGCGGCCGGCGCGCCAGAACCTCCACAGCAGCCGCTCGGTGTCCTTCCCCTCCATCGCGGTGCCGTCGCCGTGCGTGAAGCCCGCAGCAAGCACCGGCCGCTCGTGCCCTGTGCGTCCGGGACCAATGGCGTCCGCAGGACAAGATCAGACCCTGCCGCGCAGCCTGACCGGCGGAGCTGCTGTGCTGGTGGCGTCCTGCGGGAGCATCCCGACTGCGCCCAGCACTTCAGCGGCCTGGCCGACGATCAATACGCCGACACGCAACCAGCGCCTCGCAGCGCAGGCGGGCACCGATGCACCAGAAGGCTGGAAAGCCTTTCACTACAGAGGCCATACCTTCGACCTACGCATTGCGATGCGCAGACCGCACGGGTCCGTTTGGCCTGAATTCCAAGGTCATCAAAACGAAAAACCCCAGGCCACGGTTGAGTGAGTCCTGGGGTTCATCCGAGCCGCCTTCGGGATTCGAACCCGAGACCTACGCATTACGAGGGCCTGCACGATCGTGACGGGCGGTGCCGGACGATGTCGCAGAATCCCGTTTCTCCAGGTCAGAGACCTGTGTCCCGCAACCCACGTGCCGCCCAATCCACCCCGTGTCGCCCAGTCCGCTCACGCAATTCCGTCGCCCCGGTCAGTCGGGCTGAGCTGCTTCTGGAGCTCCTCGATCCGGCTGCTCGTAGCAGCAGCACGCTGCTGCTGGCGGCGGAGCTGCTCCTTCGCCTTGGTCAGCTCGGCAATGACACTTGCCTGCTCCACTTCGCTCCGGGCCGCCTCCACACCATCGTCGGTATATGCGGGTCCTAGCCGCTTGCTCTCGACAACCCCGCGCCGCGTCTGGCACTCAGGGCAGTCGACCACCCGCCGGACGTAGGTGTTCTCCCGGTGCTGGATGAAGGTGCTCACATGATCGCAGGTGAGGATCAGCTCCCAGGCGTCCAGGTCCTTCTTGCGTTCCTCGGCAGAGGGGAAGGTCTGAAAGAGTCGAGTGAGCTTCTCGATCTGCGCCGGCCCCACCGGTGGTGGCGGACAGCACAGACAGCAGTGCGTCACGCGCGACCCGCCTGTGCCCCAGCGGCCGCTCTTGCAGTCTGGGTGCAGCTCCCGGAACCGCTCTTCCATGACCTCGTAGTCGCGCTTCTCCTCTTCGGTGAGGTACATGAGCCCCGGCCAGCTCCCCAAGCCGTCATACATGGGTTCGCCACATCCCCGACATGGCACCCCGGCCTTGTACTCGTCCCAGGTGAGCCGTGTACCTTCACGCGCCCATGCTTCACGCCGCTCCGTGTCCCGGCGATCCTCCTCCTCGGCGGCAAGAGCCTCGCGGCGCGCTCGCGCAGCTGCACGCTTCGCCTTCTGCTCTTCAGTGAGCTTGGCCATCGATTCCCCTCGGAGGACCTGACGCGTACGGGGGCCTACAAAGCTAGTGCGCCTGCGCGGCCGACGGGGAAGTTACAGGATCGAAGGCTCAACCCGGGACGCAACGGTTGACCCTTCACCCTAAAGCGTGACCTGACTGCCCATCGGGCCCGGGCTGCCACCTCACAGAGAACCATCCACCAGAGAACATCGGTGAAGGAGGCCCAACGGTGGACCCCATGGAACGTTCGCTTCGCAGTCGCCTCGCTGCCCACATCAGCTGGGCAAACACGACGGACCGTCCCGCCCGTACCGAAGCGGCGCGCAAAGCGAGCGAGTCCCGCTTTCTGAGCGAGGCTCGGAAACTCCACCCCACGGGTACGTCAAAGCACATCGAAGACGCCGCCCAGTCACTACGCAAGGCGCACTACGCGAGGCTCGCCCTCCTGTCCGCACAGGCCAGGCGCGCCAGGAAGGCGACCAATGGGAAGTGAAACGGAAACGGACGTGCCGGAAGGCGGCCCGAAGCGGCGCTACACCTATCCCGAGGCTGCCGAGGTCCTCCGCGTCAGGGAACGGTGGCTCCGCGACAACATCAGGCGCCTGCCTCACTCAAGGAAGGGCGTCACTGTGACCTTCTCTGAGGCCGATCTGGACGCGATCGACACCATGTTCCACCACCCTGTCGCGCCCGTTACCCCTACCAGCGCGTACGGCACCAACCCGCTGGCTGCCATCAATCCCAGCGGGCCCCGAAGACGCAAGCCATAGTTGCGCCTTCGATGCCGATCGTCCACGACTCCGTGCCTGCTTCGCCTTCCAGGAGCGATCACCCGTACGAGTCATTGCACCTAGCCAAATCCCCGGGGGGGGTGCCCCTATCTGTTTCGTCAACCCTGACGGGTCTGATTCATAGGGGTTCGCGCTGGTTTCCGGGAACGTCCCGCGAAGCGGGATGTTCCCGGCAGATCGGGTGCGGTGAGGGCGGGGTGGTGGCCGGCTCGGCGAGGGCGGCCGTGCTGGTGACGAGCGTGGTGTGCCGGAGGAGGATGGGGCGGGTGGGGTGGTCAGGCGGCGAGGTCGAGGGTGCGGGGCTCGTAGAGGGTGCCGGTGCGGATCATTGCGTGGATGACGTTCACGCGTTGCCGGGCGAGACGGAGGATGGCCTGGGTGTGGGTCTTGCCGCGGGCCCGCTGACGGTCGTAGTAGATCCGGGAGGACGGGTCGGCTTTGGAGCCGATCGCGGCGAATGCGGCCTGGAACAGTGCGCGTTTGAGGAGCCGATTGCCGCGGTGGGGCGCGTGTTCGCCGCGGATCGAGGTGCCCGAGGACTTCGTGGCCGGGGCAAGTCCGGCGTAGGAGGCCAGGTGTCCGGCAGTGGGGAAGCCGGTGCCGTCACCGATCGCGACGATCACCGCGGCTGTGGTCCTGACGCCCAGGCCGGGCAGGGACGTCAGGAGGTGGAAAAGAGGGAGGGCCTCCAGCAGGGCGGCGATCTCCTGCTCGGTGGCCTGGCGCTGGGCGTGGGCGGCGGCGAGCTGGGCGGCCAGGCCAGGCACGATCAGCGCGGATGCTTCGGTGCCGGGAACGACGAGGGTCTGCTCGGCGAGCGCGTCGAAGATCTCCCCGCTCAGGTGGTGGGCCTTGCGCGAGCCGTGTGCCTTGAGCAGGGCCTCACATCGGGTCCGGCCCAGTCTCTTGAGCCGGGCGGGCGAGCCGTGCCGTTGCAGGAGGGCCTGGACGTAGGGGTAAGCCAGGCGTGGCCCCAGGACCCGTTCCAGGGAAGGGTGGATCTGGGAGAGCAGGCCGCGCAGCCGGTTGGTGGTGCGGTTCACCTCGCCGGCCAGGTCATTGTCGTAGCCGGTGAGCATCGTCAGCTCGGCCAGCACCTCGTCGTCGCGGTCCACCGCGCGCAGAGTGTGCGGCATGGACCGGGCGGTCTCGGCGATCACGAACGCGTCGCGGGCATCGGTCTTGGCCTCACCCGGGTGCAGGTCGGCGGCCCGCCGCATCGACAGGCCGGGCAGGTAAGCAACCCGGCAGCCCGCCGCGCGAGCCACCGTCAGAGGCAGTGCGCCGATGTTGGCGACCTGGTCCACGACCACCAATACGGTGCCGAACTTCGCCACCAGCCTGGTGAACAGCTCCAGCAGTTTCGGTTCGGTGTTGGGCAGCCGCTTGTCGTGCACGGTTCTGCCGTCCCTGGTCCGGCCGTGGGCATGGTGGAACTCCTTGCCCGGATCCAGACCGAGGAAGAGATCTATCGCGGTCGTGTCGACCATGTGCGCGTGCCCCTCGCCTCTCGTCTCCTCAACTCCCGGCCGTCCCTGCGGCACCACACGCCGGCAACCACGTTACGCAGACATCCCACCCGCAAAGCGGTCCGGCATTGCACCGGACCAGGCGGTCGTCAGGCCCCTCATCAGCGGTCAAGCGGTGCCCCGAAGCCCGGCGGCAACACCCCCCAGGTCATCGACTTCGACAGGGGGCACACAGCCATACCGGACCCGGGGGCCAGGCGCCCCATTGCGGGGCACGAAAAAGGTAACGGGGGGGAGCTGTCGCCATGCATCGTTGGTCTCCCCTGAACGAACGACAGCTCGCCCTGCTCGGCCAGCTCGCAAGCGGCAAGGAGTCCGAGGCTTGGGAGCCCGGTGAGTTCCGCACGGCCTACGCGCTGCGCGACCGAGGGCTGGTGACGATCAAGCGTAGCGGGGGCGCGGTGGATGCGCAGGTCACCGAGGCAGGCACCTTCTACATCCAGCACGGCCACCACCCAGACGACCCCGCGCACGCCGGGGAGGAGAAGGCCGCCAGGGAGAAGGCGGCAGGTGGTATCCGCTCCGCGTCCTACGCCGACAGGCCAGTGGCACTCGCCCGGCGGACCAAGGCGAAGGAGCTCATCGACCGACTCGTTACGGACAAGCGGGTCACCTTCACCAAGCCCGACAACGCCACAGTGACGGAGTGGCGACGCGTGATCGACTACGCGAAACGCCACAGCCTCGTCCCTGAGGGCAAACGCATCGAGAGTCTCCGCATGTGGAATCGCGACCTGCAGATTTCTCTGGTCGAGGGGCCACACCCCAACTCACTGATGCAGAGGCCGAATGAGGCGCCGCCCGTCCAGGTACCCACTCAGTTGCGCTCTCCGCATCCGGCCGTGGCCGCGCTGAGAGACGACGACGGCCGACTCGTCATGCCCGCCCCGCTGCGCCGCCGGTCGTTGCTGCTCCTGCAGGGCCTCGCGGCCGAGGCAGTACGTCGCGGGCACAAGGTGAAGGAGCACGAGGTCCCCTCCCGCCGGCGCAGCCATGCCTACACGTACAACGGCCGGCACTACCCCTCCAGCTACTCTCTCCGCGAGGGCGAACTGGACCTGGTCGTGAACGACTTCACCTACACCGTCACGATCCAGCGGGAGTTTCCCCAGTCCACCGAACCAGAGCGCTCCAAGAGCCTCGTGATCGAACTCGGCTACAGCCGATCCAGCCGGCAGTCCCGCTGGGCCGATCGTAAGCGCTGGGTGCTTGAGGACATCCTGGGAGCCGTACTCCGGGAGATCGAGACCCGCTCCGTAGAGGACTCCCAACGGAAGGCGGACGAGGAGCGAGCGAAGGCCGAGCGCGAGGTCCGCTGGCGGGCGGCCATGGAGAAGGCAAAGGAGCTGGCCACTCAGGAGCAATATGCCGGGGTACTCCGCGCGCAAGCGGGCCAGTGGCAGGAAGCGGCAAACCTGAGCGCGTACTGCAACGCCCTGGAGCGCCGGCTGGAAGAGATGGCCGGAGAAGACGAGGCGGCGGTGGCCTCGGCACGAGGGTGGCTAGCCTGGGCACGCCGTTACGTTCAGAGCCTCGACCCACTGACCCATCTACCCGCCAAGCCCACCGCCCGCGAACCGAAGCCCGAAGAGCTCGCGCCCTACCTGAACGGCTGGAGCCCACACGGCCCCGAAGCGCACCGCGGATGGGGTGAGTCCCACGCCTAGCCACTGCTGCGGGGTGTCGGGGTGTCGCGGTTGGCTCGACTACACCTCGCGTAGGCCAGTCAGGACTCGCCCGATGAGCATCGGAGCTGCGTGACGACCGCCGGAGCCTGACTCACCCAGGGTGCTGTTGGGACAAGCGGGAACCTCAGCCCAGACGATCTTTCCTGGGTGGGGTTGTGTTGGGGAGTAGCCCCAACGGTTGGCCATGGCCTGGACGAGGGCGAGTCCGCGGCCCCCGGTGGCACTGGCGTCATGGGCGCGCGGTGCCGGCGGTCGCGAGTCGGGGTCGCTGACCGCGAGGATGATGGCGCCGTCGGTGGGCCAAAGCCTGAGAACGATCGTTCCGACACCAACGGATTCGGCGCCGGACGTTTCAGACGGCTTCGTGGGGCGTGCGTGCTGAATCGCGTTGGTGACCAGCTCCGAGACGAGTAGCCGGGCGACTTCGATGCCCTCATCAGGGAAGCGCCAGCGCTGGAGGATGTCGATGGTGTGGCGGCGGGCCCAGGGGACGGCGTTGGGGGTGGCGGCGAGGGTCAGTTCGCTGATGGACGGGGGGACCTGGTGCATGCGGGTGGCTCCCTCGGCGGCTGGCCGGGCGGGTGCGGTGCTGTGGCATGGGTGGGTGCCCGCGAGGCCGGGACGGCTAGGGACGGGGGGTCTCGGCCTCGCGGGCTGTTCAAGGGGCTTACTTCGTGGCGACGACGTAGATGCTGCCCCAGCGGCGCTTCGGGTTGGCCATGGTGGGGTCGAAGGGCCAGGGTTCGACGGTGGTGAGGCCGACCTCGGTGAAGAGCTGGACGAGCTTTTCGTGGTCATAGGCCCACAGGTGCGGGGTGTACGTGGGGTCGTCGTCCTGGTCGCGGAAGACGAGATTCACGAGGTCAAGCCGCGTGTTGATGTCACGGCGGCAGTCGCGCTTGGCGTACCAGCGCTCGATCGTCTCGTCGGTGGCGTCCAGGGGGGCGGGGTACTGGTTGAGGGCGAAGGCGGCGTCGGGGACGCCGGTGATGATCCGGCCGCCCGGCATGAGGACGCGGCGGGCCTCGCAGACATAGTGCTTGGCCGAGCGCGGGTAGTCGATGTGCTCCAGGAAGTGCTCGGAGAAGATCTCGGCGGTGCTGTCGTCCTGGAGGGGGATTCCTTCGCGGATGTCCCACAGGAGATCCGCCGGCGGGACGAGGTCGATGTTGAAGAAGCCGTCGATGCGGTGGCCTCCCCCGCCGATCTGGACCCTGTCGGGCTTGTCGTCGATGCGGCCGTTGGGCCAGGCGCGGCGGCTGGAGTGGTGGTAGCGGTGAAGTTCGATCTCCTTGGCGGCGGTCCGGAGGGTGCGGGCGAGGCCGTGGGTGGTGGCGGGGTCGGCGAGGACGGAAGCGATCTGCTCGCCGAGGAGGTCGACGGAGGGCATGCTGGAAAGACTCATCACGGATCTCCTGCGTGTGAGGTTGCTCGGGGTGGGGTGTGCCGCGATCGGGCGGCGTTGATCAGGCAGCGCTGGGCGCGGGGGCGGCCCACTGGTTGTTGCGCATGAGGGTGTACTTGATGTCGACCAGCCGCGGGGCGATAGTCAGCGCGAGCTCTTCGGCCGGGTGAAGGTGGCCGGCGTCGTCCTGCTCGGCGCGCCAGACGCGGTAGTCGAGGTTGGGGTAGGCCGGGTTGATGCCGATCTCGCCCTTGGGCATCGTGCCGTTGAACGGGGCGACGATGTCCATGTGGTTCCAGTAGTTCCAGGCTTGCAGCGCCTTGTGCTGGTCGAAGTAGAAGTAGAAGTCGGGGTAGCGGCCGAAGGTGCGCAGTTCCCGGTGGATGAGGTGGCCGAGGAGCGGTCCGAGCTGGGTGGCCAGCGAGTCGAACTCCCAACGCGTGTGGTGCCAGGCTTCGGGGATCTCGCCGGCTGCGAAGAGGCGGGCGGCGACGAGGTAGCTGATCCGTTCGACCAGGTACGCGCTCGCGTGGCTGGTGTCGATGGTCGGGTCGACTCGGTGAATGAGCGCGGCCAGCTGCTTCGGGCGGGGACGGAACCTCGCAAGGTCGAACTTGCCGGCCATGGCGGGGAAGGAGGCGAACAGCATCTCCTTGTACAGCCAGTTGTTCAGCTCGCCGAGCTCGGCCAGGCGCCGGGTGTGGCGGGAGGTCGAGTGGAGCATCAGGTACTCGGCGACCGCTTCGAAGTACAGGTAGCCCAGGATCGGCAGGCGGGGGATGGTCTCGTCGAGCTGCTTGAGGAACGGCTCGGCGTCGACCCGAGTGCCCTGGTAGGCGACGCCGGAAGCGGTGGCAAGGAACGCGGCCGAGTTCTTGACTCGGCTGACGACAGTCTCCCGTAGCTGGTGCCGTTCGTTCTTGCTCAGCAGGTATTCGAGGTGGCTGTAGATCTGCAAGTGGATGAGGCCGAGGCGCAGGTAGTCCACGCCGGCGAGACCGCGATACGCCTGCGGCGGGGTGTCGATCTCGAAGATCAGCGGGGTGGGGACCCGATCGGTGACGCCGAGCTTGGTCAGGAAGGTCGGCGCCTCCTTGGTCAGGACGTAGGCGCCAAGGTTGTGCATGCGGAAGCCCTGCTCGGTCGCGGTGAGCGGCGCGCAGTAGATGCTTCCGACAAGGCAGCCGCCCGACGGGTAGAGGACGCCCTGCCGGCTGATCTCCTCCAGGGCGTGGGTGACGTGCAGCAGGTGCAGCTTGCCGTTCCCGCTGAGGGCCTCGAAGAGAGCGTTCTGCCGCAGCAGGTGCCCGTTCGGGGTGCCCTCGGCAAGGCGTCTGTCCCACGCCGCGGTCTTGGCGTCGAGTGGCGCGGCATGGTCGGTGAGGCTCGGTGTGAGAGCAGAGTCGAAGAAGGCGTGGGCATCGGCCCACAGGTGGTAGGCGTCGAGGAAGTCCATGGTCAGACCAGGCCCTTCTCGGCGAGCGCGTGACGGACGGCTGCGGGACCGCTGGCCCCGGCGAGGTATGCCCGCTCCGAGACCAGGACCAGATCGAAGGCGAGCCCCCGCAGTTGGTCGAAGGCGGGTTCGCGGACGTACTCGGAGTCGGGCCACCACTTGAGCTTGGGCAAGCGGTAGCGGTCCAGGGCGTCGGCGGCCTTGACCACGTCGGTGATGCGCTCGGCGAGGGCGTGGTCGGCCTTGTCGTCGGCCGCGAACTCCTCGTACGGGAGGTCGTGGAGCCGTACGGCCGTGGCCGCCTGCACGATCCGCCGTGGTGCGGCGGCGAGGCCGAAGTGTCCCCAGACGGTGTCGGCGTTCGCCGCGAGCCAGACGGCCGCGCGGGCGCCATGCCTGCGGTCCTCCTGGTCGTTGCGCCGCTGGCAGTCATGTACGGCGGCGGCAAGGATCGCCGTAGTGGCGTCGGCGTCGTCGAGGCCGTTCGCCTCGGCGAGGACGGCGGCGAGCGCCGCCGTCCTCATGGCGTGCCGCACGCCGTGGAGCGACGTGTACAGCCGGGGGTCTGCCCACCACCGTGTCGGCATTCCGCCGTGCACGAGCAGCTTCTTCGACTGTGGGCGCAGGACCGGTGCCGGCGTCGGCGGGAGGTTAGGCCTGTGGTCGCTGATCCATGCGACGGTGGCGTGGTCCATGTGCTGGTGGAGCGGGAGCTGCCCTCGGGCAGCCAGGTCGATCAGACTTGCGGTCAGCGGGGTCGTGCTCACTCGTGCCCACCCCCTTGGTGGTCTCCGCGGTGATGTTCCCTACCGGATCGGCGCGGCCTGCTGTTCGCGCTCCTTGCGTTCCTTCTCGGCCGCCTCGAAGGCGGCGGTGAAGTCGGCCAGCTCCTGCTCCGTCATCAGGGTCACGCCGAGCGCCGTAGCGACGTCCGTGATCATGGCCTCGGCCTCGGCGCGGACGGCGTCAGAGGCCCCGTCTTCCAGCAGGACCTCGAACTCGGCGTGGTAGCCCCACGCCTCACTCCACTTGACCGCGATTTCGACGTCGCCGAAGCGGAAGTTGTGACGGAAGTTGAACGCCTCGTGCATGGACGTCTCGAACCCGAGGGCGTTGAATACCTGCACCGCGGCGGGAACATCGGCGGGGGCAATGGCGAACTCGGTCTCCGCGAAGGCCGCTCCCTGCCCGATCTTGCTCCCCTTGAGGGTGATCTTGGCGGTGCCTGCGGCCGTGTTGTCCGTGACCTTCAGGAGTTGGTCGGGCAGCACGTAGAAGTAGATGTGCTTGTCGTCGGTGCCCAGGTCCTCACCGTCCGTCTTCAAACGGGTGACGAGCTGGTCGTGAGTCTCCTTGGTGAAGCGGGCACGCATCTCGATCTCGACGGCCACGGGCCTGTCTCCTTGTTTCGGGCATGGCGAGGCCAGCCGGACCTCGTCGTGCGGGGGCGGTTCTGTCGGGCGCCGCTATGAGGTTGGTGGTCAAGCTGGGTGATGCGGCCGATGCGGGTGCCAGCCGCATCACCCAGGTCAATCAGTAGGTCTCAGCCGAGGTCGCCGAAGCGTGCCTCGACGATTCCCGAGTGCAGGTAGGTCGGCAGCGAGACTCCTCCTACCGACGTGCGGCTGGTGGCGACCTGCTCCTCCATCTCACTGGGGAAACCCTCCAGCAGACGCAGGCACTGCTGCACCCACTCACGCGACGCGGGCCAGTCACCCAGGTCGCGATGGCGTACGGCCAAGGCGTACGCGGTCTCGGTGGCCGCCCAGCGGTCGGTCGCCAGCTCGCGCTGGAAGATCGACTCCAGCTCGTCGGTGGAGGCAAGGCGGGTCTGGTTGGTCATGGTGCCCTCTCGGTTCAAACGGTCGTGCCCCAGTGGTGATCAACGCCCAGGCGTCCCTGCGGTGACGCCGTGACCCGCTGCTAGTAGGTGTAGATCTCGGCCAGCGTCTTGTAGTCCTGCAGTTCGTCCTTCTCGAACCACAGCTCCACTTCCTGCTTGGCCTCCTCCGCGTTTCCGGAGGCGTGCACGAGGTTCGCGACCGCCTTGCCGGAGGCGATGCTGGCCGCCGAGCTGTAGTGGGAGAGATCCCCCCGCACCGTGCCAGCCGGAGCCTGGTTCGGGTACGTGCTACCGACGATCTTGCGGACCGTCGCGATCGCGTCGAAGCCTTCCAGTACCAGGGCGATGACCGGCCCCTGCTGCATGAACGTCGAGGTGACGTTGTAGACCTCGGCCCCCAGCCGCTCCTCCAGGTCGAAGTAGTGCTTGCGGGTGAACTCCTCGTCCATCCACTTCATCTTCGTACCGACGATCTTCAGTGCCGCGTCCTCGAACCGCGAGATGACCCTTCCTGCCAGGCCACGCGCCAGCGCATCGGGCTTGAGCAGGACGAGCGTGCGCTCGACAGTGTGTGCCTGAACCTCGGCCATTGACTTTCCCTTTCGCCTTGCCAGATAACGAACATGACGTGCTATCAGCCGTCGTCCGTTGAGGTTACCGGCGCCGAACAGGTGGTTCAGACGTCCGGGCACGGCCCCGGAAGGGCGAACATCCGTGAGGAAGCGGCGACCGGTTCGCCAGCATCCCGATCTGGCCAACTTGCCCTTATCTGTTATCCGCTGAGCATGCGCACCTAGAATCTCCTTGTGGTCGTCCGGCGCTCTCGCGCCTCTTGTACGCCTCCCAGGAGCCGAGCTACGGGCAGTGGCTCCTCGGCTCCCGGTGACTTCGATTCTTCCGGGGCTCCTCGCGCGAGGCCATGCAGTGCCGGTGCAGTGGGAGTGCAGTCCGGGCGGACGAGGTTCCTGCACTGAGACAGCAATGAAGGAGCAGTCCTTGTGGACGTGGTCGAGCGCTGGAGTGGCCGGTATGCGTGCCTGCTGCAGTCCGCTCTGCGGCTCGGGAACGAACAGTTCGCCGCTCACCTGGGCATTGCCGTCAGGACGGTAGCGACCTGGCATGCCGACGCGCCTGTCACGCCTCGCCGGGAGATGCAGCAGCTGCTCGACACGGCCCACGAGCAGGCCCCGCCCGCCGCGCGTCAGCGCTTCGCGCTTCTGCTGGCGAAGGAGCAGGCCCCGTCAGACTCGGTTCCACCCGGCGCGCAGGCACTGCGTGTGGCCATCGCTGTGGTCGTCCGCGACAGCGACGTCCTCCTGGTCTGCCGACGGGACAGCGACGCCGCGGGGATCACCTGGCAGTTCCCGGCTGGTGTCATCAAGCCCGGCGGTAAGTCAGAGACCACCACGGTGCGCGAGACGTTGGACGAGACAGGAGTCCACTGCGCTGTACGCAAGCATCTCGGGAACCGCCTTCACCCCGCGACCGGCGTCCTGTGTGAGTACTTCCTCTGCGAGTACCTGGCTGGCGAAGCCACCAACAGCGATACCGCGGAGAACATCGACGTGATGTGGGTGCCCAGAAACGCGGTGCCCCGCTTCATCCCCGTCGATACGATCTTCCCACCCATCCTGGCTGCCCTGGAGGAGCAGACGTGACGCAGCAGACCACGGACGAACGGCCGGGCATCGCCGCCGCCATCGTCGTTCACGAAGGCCGTGTGCTCATGGTCCGCCGCCGAGTGAGCGAAGGGCAGCTGTCCTGGCAGTTTCCTGCCGGTGAGGTCGAGCCCGGCGAGGAGCGTGAGGCCGCCTCCGTACGGGAGACCCAGGAGGAGACAGGGCTGACCGTGGCGGCGATCAAGCTGCTCGGCGAGCGCGTACACCCCAAGACGGGCCGCCTCATGTCCTACACTGCCTGCCAGATTCTGGGCGGCACCGCTCACGTCGCCGATACCGAGGAGCTGGACGAGCTTGCCTGGGTCGCCCACCGCGACATCCCGGAGTACGTGCCGTACGGACTGTTCGAGCCGGTGCAGGACTACCTCGACGGGGTCTTGCCCGCGTAGGCCACTCTGGCTCCCGGCTTGGCGTCACCGAAGGACAGCAAGTCCCTGTGTCTACCTGGGTCTTGACTTGGGCGAAGACGTCCGTGATCGAAGGCGCGCGTTCTCCTCCTCCAGCGCCCTGACACGTCGCTCAAGTTCTGCCCTTGTCGGCTCCTTCGGCGGCACGGGCGGCGGCGGGCCGGCAGGTGCGGGCGGCTCGGCGCGCAGTCCGAGAGGTTCATAGGCGACGATCGTCAGGCCGTCTCTGCCGCATTCAGGGCACCGTTTACTGTTCGCACCTGCGGAGACGGGATCGCCGTACGAGCCGCACGCAAGGCTGTGAAGAAGGAGACGGCCGGCAAGGCAAAGAACGGCAAGCCGAGTAACAAGCCGAAAGCCCATGCCAAGGAGGCCGTGAAGGCCAAACGCCGGAAGCCCAAGAAGTGGGTCCCGAGCGGCTCCGCTCACGCATCGCTCACGCAGGCAACGTCACGGCAACCCGGCCGTGTGACGCGCCATGCCCCGAGCAACAGAAAACCCCAGGTCACGGACAATGTGACCTGGGGTTCATCCGAGCCGCCTTCGGGATTCGAACCCGAGACCTACGCATTACGAGTGCGTTGCTCTGGCCAACTGAGCTAAGGCGGCACGCCCTGTCGCACTATGGTGCGATCAGCAGCGACGCCAAGTCTACACAGTTTCCGGGGGTGCTCCGTACCGGGCACCCCCGGGGGCATCAGTGCAGGTCAGGCCGTGAGTGGGTGGGTCAGGCGCACTTCTTGCCGTCGGTGGGCGGGGTGCCCTCCAGGAGGTACGTGTTGATCGCCGTGTCGATGCAGTCGCTGCCCCGGCCGTACGCCGTGTGCCCGTCGCCCCGGTAGGTGAGGAGGGTGCCGGAGGAGAGCTGGTCCGCGAGTGACTCCGCCCATGCGTAGGGGGTGGCCGGGTCGCGGGTGGTGCCGACCACCACGATCGGGGCCGCGCCCTTCGCCTCGGTGCGGTGAGGGGTTCCCGTGGCCTCGGCAGGCCAGTAGGCGCAGTTCAGGGAGGCCCAGGCGAAGCCGCGGCCGAAGACCGGGGAGGCCTTCTCGAAGTCGGGGAGCGCCTTCTCCACCGCGTCGGGGCCGTCGAAGGCGGGCGGCAGGTCGAGGCAGTTCACGGCGGCGTTGGCGTACATCAGGTTGGCGTACGTGCCGTTCGGCTCGCGCTCGTAATAGCTGTCGGCGAGGGCGAGAAGCCCGGCGCCCTCACCGCGCTGGGCACCCGCGAGGGCCTCGCGGAGCTGGGGCCAGGCCGCCTCGTCGTACATCGCGGCGATCACTCCGGTGGTGGCCAGGGACTCGCCCAGTTCGCGGGTCTCCCCGGTGGGGACCGGCTCGGCGTCCAGGTCCGTGAAGAGCTTCTTCAGTGCGGTGGCGGCGTCCGCGGTGGACGTGGTGCCCAGCGGGCAGTCCGTCGTCTTGACGCAGTCGGCCGCGAAGGACTGGAAGGCCCCCTCGAAACCGGCCGTCTGGTCCCGGTTCATGTCGATGGCCCTGAGGGACGGGTCCATCGCCCCGTCCAGGACCAGACGCCCCGTGCGGCCGGGGAAGAGGTCCGCGTAGGTCGCGCCCAGGAAGGTGCCGTACGAGGCTCCGACATAGTGCAGCTTCTCGTCGCCGAGCAGGGCGCGCAGCACGTCCATGTCCCGCGCCGTCCCGACCGTGGAGACATGCGGAAGGATCGTGCCCGAGCGCTTCTCGCAGCCGTCCGCGAACTTCTTGAAGGCGCCGCTGAGCTCGGTGATCTCACCGTCGTCGTCGGGCGTCTGGTCGACCTGGGTGAAGGCGTCCATCTCCTTGCCGGTGAGGCATTCGACGGGCTCGCTGCGGGCCACTCCGCGCGGGTCGATGGCCACCATGTCGTACCGGGCGCGCACCGGGGCGGGATAGCCGATCCCCGCGTACCCCTGGAGATAGCCGATCGCCGAACCTCCGGGGCCGCCGGGGTTCACCAGGAGGGAACCGATCCGCTTGCCCGGACCGGTGGCCTTCTTGCGCGAGACCGCCAGCTTGATGTCCCCGTCGTCCGGACTGTCGTAGTCCAGCGGCGCCTTCATCGTCGTGCACTCGAAGCCCTCGACACCGCAGTCGCGCCAGCTCAGCTGTTGTGCGTAGTACGACGCAAGGCCCTTGGGGACCTCGGTGCCGGTGGCCGACGCGCTGGAGGTCGAACTGCCGCTGCTGCAGCCCGAGACGAGCAGGCCGGCAGTGCCGAGACCGGTGGCGAGGGTGCGGAGCAGGCGCCTGGTGTTCATCCTGGGAGCGTAGTCGCCGGGTGACGACTCGTCCGATTCCCTGCGCAAACGGGTGAACGGCGGCGAAGTCCCCGCCGCTGTCCGCCCGGCGTGCCCCCGTCCTCCGCGCCCGTACAGCGCCCCCTGCCGGAGCGGCACAGCGCCGGGTGCCGGAGCGGACCTCAGCCCGCCCGCAGCGACATCGTCATGGCCTCCACCGCCAGCAGCGGCGCCACATTGCGGTCCAACGCCCTGCGGCAGGCGATCACCGCCTCGATCCGGCGCAGCGTCTGCGCCGGGGCCGACGACTCCGCGATCCGGTCGAGGCTGTCCCGTACGTCGACATTGGCGATGGCGATCTGCGAGCCGAGCTGGAGCGCCAGCACATCGCGGTAGAAGCCGGTGAGCTCGGTGAGCGCCAGGTCGAGGCTGTCGCGCTGCGTACGCGTCCTGCGGCGCTTCTGCTTGTCCTCCAGCTCCTTCATCGCCCCCGCGGTGCCGCGCGGCATCCGGCCCCCGGCGACCGCGCCGAGCGCCTGCTTCATGTCCTCGGTCTCCTTGCCGTCGACCTCCTCCGCCATCTGCTTGGCGTCGTCGGTGGCCGTGTCGATCAGCTCCTGGGCCGCCTTGAGACAGCCGCCGACATCGGCCACCCGCAGCGGCACCTTGAGCACGGCGGCGCGCCGCGCGCGGGCCCGCTCGTCCGTGGCCAGGCGGCGCGCCCGGCCGATGTGGCCCTGGGTGGCGCGGGCCGCGGCATGGGCCCGCTCCGGGTCGATGCCGTCCCGCCGGATCAGTACGTCGGCGACGGCCTCGACCGGCGGCGTCCGCAGCGTGAGGTGGCGGCAGCGGGACCGGATCGTGGGCAGTACGTCCTCCAGGGAGGGTGCGCAGAGCATCCAGACCGTGCGGGGCGCGGGCTCCTCGACCGCCTTCAGCAGGACGTTGCCGGCCCCCTCGGTGAGGCGGTCGGCGTCCTCCAGGACGATCACCTGCCAACGGCCCACGGCCGGGGAGAGCTGGGCGCGGCGGACCAGGTCCCGGGTCTCCTTCACACCGATGGAGAGCAGGTCCGTACGGATGATCTCGACGTCGGCGTGCGTACCGATCAGGCTGGTGTGGCAGCCGTCGCAGAAGCCGCAGCCCGGTGCCGCGCCCATGGACCGGTCCGGGCTGGTGCACTGGAGGGCGGCGGCGAAGGCGCGGGCGGCGGTGGACCGCCCGGAGCCCGGCGGTCCGGTGAACAGCCAGGCGTGCGTCATCTTCGAGCCCGTGGGCACGGGCTCACCGGCGGAGTGGGCGGTGACCAGCGCATCGGCGTCCCTGGCGGCGGCACCGAGCTGTTCCTGCACTCGGTCCTGTCCGACCAGGTCGTCCCATACGGTCATGGGTCACCGCCCTTCCGGTGGTGTCGTGCGGTGGTGTCGTGCGGTGGTGCCGTGCGGCGGCATCGTGCGGCGGGCCGGGTGTCCCGTCCGTTCCCATTGTGGGGGAACGGTCCGACAGTCCGGCCCGCCCGCGTCAGCCGCGCGGCCTGCGGCCCCGGCGCGGATCGCCCGGGTCCTCGTCGTGCCCGCCGAGCAGTTCGTCGGCGAGCGTGGGCAGATCGTCCAGCGGGGTCTCCTCGGCCCAGTCCGGGCGGGGACGGCTGCGCCGCGCCTGTCCCGGCTGGTCGTGGGCGGCCCGGGGGTCCTGCTGGTCCTCGCTGAACTGCGGCAGTTCGCGGGTGCGCTCGTTCTCGCTCTCCGCCGCGGACGGTGCCGGACGCTCGTCCCGGAAGATGCCCGGCGGCACCCGGTCGGCGGGGCCCTCCCCGCGTACGGGCGGAAGGACTGCGGTCTCCTCCGCGTCGTACACCGGCCGGTGACCGGAGCGGCCCGCGCCCGGGTCGGTGAACCGGGGCAGCATCGCCGTCTCGTCGCTGTCCGAGGACGAGCGGTCGGACGAGGCGCGGTCGGAAGGCGTGCGGTCCGTCGGCTCCGCCTTCGGAACCGGCTGCGTCACCTCGTTCGGGTTCACGATCGGCGTCGGCACCGTGAGCTCGTTGTCCGGCACGGACCGAGCGGCAGCCGAGTCACCCCGCGAAGCGGACTCCCCGCGCGAAGCGGCCTCGGCACGCGCCGCCTCCGCGCGGGAAGCGGCCTCGGCACGCGCGGCCTCCGCGCGCTCCGTCTCCAGCCGCTCGGCCTCCGCACGCGCGGCCTCCGTACGGGCCGCCGCGGCGGCCTCCGCCAGGCGTCGCGCCTCCTCGGCACGCAGCAGCGCCTCCTCCGCCTTGCGCTGCTTCTCCAGGCGCCGCTCCTCCGCCTCCTTGCGCAGCCGGGCCTCTTCCTCGGCCTGCTTGCGCAGGCGTTCCTGCTCGGCCTCGCGGGCCTTCTCCTCGGCTTCGAGCCGGAGGCGCTCCTCCTCGGCGCGGCGGCGGGCCTCCTCGGCACGCTGCCTGGCCTCCTCCGCCTGGCGCTCGGCCTCGCGCTGCCTGGCCTCCTCCAGTTCGCGGCGCTTGCGCTCCTCCTCCTCGGCACGGAGCTTGGCGAGCTGTTCCTGGCGCTCGCGCTCCAGCCGCTCCTCCTCCGCCTTGCGGGCCGCTTCCTCCTCGGCCTTGCGCCGGGCCTCTTCCTCGGCCTCGCGGCGCGCCTTGGCCTGCGCCTCGATCTCGGCCTCGGAGAGCGGAAGGAGCTGGTCGAGCCGGTGGCGTACGACGGTGGTGATCGCTTCCGGCTCCTGGCCGGCATCCACCACCAGATAGCGGGTCGGGTCGGCCGCCGCGAGGGTGAGGAAGCCGGAACGCACCCGGGCGTGGAACTCCGGCGGCTCGGACTCCAGCCGGTCCGGGGCCTCGGTGAAACGCTCCCGCGCGGTCTCCGGGTCGACGTCCAGCAGCACCGTCAGATGCGGTACGAGGCCACCCGTCGCCCACCGCGAGATCCGGGCGATCTCGGTCGGAGCCAGGTCGCGGCCCGCTCCCTGATAGGCGACGGACGAGTCGATGTAGCGGTCGGACAGGACGATCGCGCCGCGCTCCAGAGCCGGACGGACGACGGAGTCGACGTGCTCGGCGCGGTCGGCCGCGTACAACAGGGCCTCGGCCCGGTTGGAGAGCCCGGCGGAGGACACGTCGAGCAGGATCGACCGCAGCCGCTTGCCGACCGGGGTGGCCCCCGGCTCACGCGTCACGACGACCTCGTGGCCCTTGGCCCGGATCCACTCGGCGAGCGCCTCGACCTGGGTGGACTTGCCGGCCCCGTCGCCGCCCTCCAGGGCGAGGAAGAAACCGGTGGCCGAGGGGGCGACCGCCGGGTCACCGCCGCGCAGCGCCTCCCGCAGATCACGGCGCAGCGGCACACCGGACCGGTCGTCCGTCCTGGCGAGGACGATCGCGGCGACGGGCAGCAGCAGCGCGCCGGTCAGCATCAGGACGAAGGCCGCTCCGCCGTGGGCGAAGACGAAGTCGCCGGAGACCAGGCGGTGCCGGCCGATGGCGGCGGCGAGCAGCGGTCCCCCGGCGGCGCCGAGGGCGACGAGCACCCGGACGACGGCCTGGAGGTGCTCGGTGGTCCTGGCCTGCCGGAACTCCTCGGTCTCCTGGTCCAGGAGCGCGTGCCCGGTGCGCGCGGCGACTCCGGCCGTGTAACCGGCGAGCAGCGCGATCATCAGCCCGGTCGCCGTGTCGGGCACCAGGCCGAGCGCGAGGAGCGCGATGCCGGTGGCGGCGGTGGCCAGCGCGAGCAGCCTGCGCCGCGACAGGGCGGGCAGCACCTTCTGCGCGGTGCGGATGCCGAGGCCGGTGCCTCCGGTCAGCGCGAGGATCAGCAGCGCGAACGTGGCGGGGCCACCGCCCAGGTCGGCGGCGTGCAGCACGGAGACGGCGGCTGCGGCGGCGATCGCCCCGGCGACGGCGGCGCAGGCACCGACGATCAGCGGGGCGGTCCCGGTGCGGCCCTTGTCGGGGCCGCTGCCGGTGGTGGGCCGGCGCAAGCCCTCCAGCGGGGAGCGCGGGCGGGGCGTGGGAGTGGCGGGCAGGGTGAGGAAGTACAGGGTGGAGATGGAGGCCGAGAAGAGCCCGGCCGCGACGTACGAGGCGAGGGCCGCCTGGTGGAAGGAGAACCAGTCGAGGCCCGAGCCGAGCAGGTTGCCGATGAGCGTGGCGACCAGCAGGACCACCGCGGCGGCGGGCACGGCCAGGAAGTCGGTCCGCAGGGAGAGCCTGCGCAGGGCGTCGAGGCGGTCGGGCAGCGGACGCACGGCGGCGCCTTCGAGGGGCGGGGCGGGCAGCAGCGCGGGGGCGGCGCTCTCCTTGGCCACCGTCCACAGGCGCTCGGCGACTCCGGTCACGAAGACGGTGATCAGGATCATCATGAGCGCCTTGTCGGGCGTCCAGTCGATCCACAGCGGGGCGACGACCAGCAGCGCGAGCCGCAGCCCGTCCGCCCCGATCATCAGCCAGCGCCGGTCCACCGGCCCGCCGGGTGCCGTGAGCGTCGTCAACGGCCCCAGGAGTACGGCTCCGAAGAGCAGGGTGGAAATAATCCGGGCACCGAACACCGCCGCGACGGCAAACGCCGCCCCTCGGTATCCGGCTCCGAATGAGCCCTCCAGTACCGCCGCTTGCAGCGACAACATCACAAGCACGAGTAGGGCGAGTGCATCGCCGATACTGCCGACGAGCTGGGCGCTCCACAACCGCTTCAGCGGGGGAATACGCAACAGGGCTCGTACGGCGCGCTCGCGTGAGTCTGCGGCAAGTGTGTCGGAGGTGGGGCTCACGACCGTTGGCTGCTCGGCTCGCGTCATCCGCCCAGCCTATCGGCAGCGGCGCGGTCGCTGTCGGCCCGTCCGAACATATGGCCGCCGGCACCGGGCGGCGACCGGCCCCCGGAGCCGGGACCGTCCCCCGGGCCCGGCCCGCCCCGGACCCGCGACACCGGCGGAGGACGGCCTTCGGCGGACACGGCACCGCCCGGCACCTTCAGAGGCGCCGGGCGGTGCCGGAACGCTGTACGCGGCGCGAGGAGCGCCGGGTCTCAGTCCTCCGAGGCCGAGGCGGACGAGGAGGATGCGGACGAGGAGGCGGAGGCGGTCTTCTTGGCGGCCGTCTTCTTGGCCGTCGTCTTCTTCGCCGTGGTGGCCTTCTTCGCCGTCGTCGTCTTCTTGGCGGCGGTCTTCTTCACGGCGGTCTTGGCCGCCGTGGTCTTGGCGGCCGTCTTCTTGGCCGTCGCCTTCTTCGCCGGGGCCTTCTTCGCCGTCTTCTTCTTGGCGGGTCCCTTGGCACGCTTCTCGGCGAGCAGCTCGTAGCCGCGCTCCGGCGTGATGGCCTCGACGCTGTCGTCGGTCCGCAGCGTCGCGTTGGTCTCGCCGTCGGTGACATACGCGCCGAAACGGCCGTCCTTCACGACGACCGGAGCCCCGCTCACCGGGTCCGTGCCCAGCTCCTTGAGCGGCGGCTTGGCCGCGGCCCGGCCGCGCTGCTTGGGCTGGGCGTAGATCGCGAGGGCCTCGTCGAGCGTGATGTCGAAGAGCTGGTCCTCCGAGGTCAGCGACCGCGAGTCCGTGCCCTTCTTCAGATACGGGCCGTAGCGGCCGTTCTGCGCGGTGATCTCGACGCCGTCGGCGTCCTCACCGACGACGCGCGGCAGCGACATCAGCTTGAGCGCGTCGGCCAGCGTCACCGTGTCCAGGGACATGGACTTGAAGAGCGAGGCGGTCCGCGGCTTCACCGCGTTCTTCCCGGTCTTCGGCGTGCCCTCGGGCAGCACCTCGGTGACGTACGGGCCGTAGCGCCCGTCCTTGGCGATGATCTGGTTCCCGCTGACCGGATCCGCGCCGAGCTCGAAGTCACCGCTGGGCTTGGCCAGCAGTTCCTCCGCGAGGTCCACGGTCAGCTCGTCGGGCGCCAGGTCCTCGGGCACGTCGGCGCGCTGGTGGCCCTCGGAGTCCTTCTCGCCGCGCTCGATGTACGGGCCGTACCGGCCGACACGGAGCTTGATGTCGTTGCCGACGGGGAACGAGGAGATCTCCCGGGCGTCGATGGCGCCGAGGTCGGTGACCAGTTCCTTCAGGCCGCCGAGGTGGTCGCCGTCGCCGTTGCCCGCGTCGGAGGCCGCGCCGGCACCGGCCGTGTCGTCACCGGAGCCCGCGCCGAAGTAGAAGCGCTTGAGCCACGGCACGGACTGCGCCTCGCCCCGCGCGATGCGGTCGAGGTCGTCCTCCATACGGGCGGTGAAGTCGTAGTCGACGAGCCGGCCGAAGTGCTTCTCCAGCAGGTTGACCACGGCGAAGGAGAGGAAGGACGGGACGAGTGCCGTGCCCTTCTTGAAGACGTAGCCGCGGTCGAGGATCGTCCCGATGATCGAGGCGTACGTCGACGGGCGGCCGATCTCGCGCTCTTCGAGCTCCTTGACCAGGGAGGCCTCGGTGTAGCGGGCCGGGGGCTTGGTGGCGTGGCCGTCGACCGAGATCTCCCCGGCGGACAGCGCGTCGCCCTCCGCGACCTGCGGCAGGCGCCGCTCGCGGTCGTCGAGCTCGGCGTTCGGGTCGTCGGCGCCTTCCACGTACGCCTTCATGAAGCCGTGGAAGGTGATCGTCTTGCCGGACGCGGAGAACTCGGCGTCCCGGCCGTCGCTCGCCCGGCCGCCGATCTTGACGGTGACGGAGTTGCCGACCGCGTCCTTCATCTGGGAGGCGACGGTCCGCTTCCAGATCAGCTCGTAGAGCCGGAACTGGTCGCCGCTGAGCCCGGTCTCGGCAGGCGTACGGAAGCGGTCGCCGGAGGGGCGGATCGCCTCGTGCGCCTCCTGGGCGTTCTTGACCTTGCCGGCGTACGTACGCGGCTTGTCGGGCAGATAGCTCGCCCCGTACAGCTGCGTGACCTGCGCGCGGGCGGCGGAGACCGCCGTGTCCGAGAGGGTCGTGGAGTCGGTACGCATGTAGGTGATGAAGCCGTTCTCGTACAGCTTCTGCGCGACCTGCATGGTGGCCTTGGCCCCGAAGCCCAGCTTGCGGCTCGCCTCCTGCTGGAGGGTCGTCGTACGGAACGGGGCGTACGGGGAGCGGCGGTACGGCTTCGACTCGACGGACCGGACCGAGAACGAGGAGTCGGCGAGCGCGGCGGCCAGGGCGCGGGCGTTCGTCTCGTCCAGGTGCAGTGTCTGGCCGGAGGAGGCCTTGAGCTGCCCGTCCGGACCGAAGTCGCGGCCCTGGGCGATCCGGCGGCCGTCCACCGCGCTGAGGCGGGCGGTGAGGGTCGACGGATCGGAGGCGTCACCGGCCCGGCCGGTGGCGAAGGTGCCCGTGAGGTCCCAGTACTCGGCGGAGCGGAAGGCGATGCGCTCGCGCTCCCGCTCGACGACGAGGCGGGTGGCGACGGACTGGACGCGGCCCGCCGAGAGCCTCGGCATGACCTTCTTCCACAGGACCGGCGAGACCTCGTAGCCGTAGAGGCGGTCGAGGATACGGCGGGTCTCCTGGGCGTCGACCATGCGCTGGTTCAGCTCGCGCGGGTTGGCGACGGCGGCCCGGATCGCGTCCTTGGTGATCTCGTGGAAGACCATCCGGTGGACGGGGACCTTGGGCTTGAGAACTTCCTGCAGGTGCCACGCGATGGCTTCGCCCTCGCGGTCCTCATCGGTGGCGAGGAAGAGTTCGTCGGACTCGGCCAGAAGCTGCTTGAGCTTCCTGACCTGGGCCTTCTTGTCCGCGTTGACGACATAGACGGGCTGGAAGTCGTTCTCGACGTCCACGCCGAGACGACGCACCTCACCGGTGTACTCGTCCGGCACCTCGGCGGCGCCGTTCGGCAGGTCGCGGATGTGCCCGACGCTCGCCTCGACGACGTATCCGGGGCCGAGATAGCCCTTGATCGTCTTCGCCTTGGCAGGCGACTCGACGATGACGAGTCGGCGGCCGCCCTGTGCGGTCTCGCTGGTCGGGGACAACTTCGCTCTTCTCTCCGGTCGACACTCGGTGGGCATCCGGGCAGCGCCGTGACGCTGCCCGCGGTGCTGTCGCTGCGGAGTGTGACGGTACAACCCGCCCCCGTGTCAAACGGCAAAAGCCCGCAACGGCCACTCGAACGGTAACCCGACTTCCGCCATTCCTGCCGCCCGGACTGCCCGGCCCGTGCTGTCCCGGCCCGTCGCCCGCGGATCCGGGGAGCGGTGGCGACGCCGGTGGAGAGCGGGGCCGCCCGGTGCGCGGCCCGGCCGGGAGCGAGGATCAGACGAGGGTGAAGCACCAGACACCGAGGGCCAGGAAAACCACGCCGAAGAGTGTGGCAAGCGTGGTGGAAGCGACCGGACTCACACCATGGGCCACCGGCGCGCGGTGCATGGCACGCGCCCCCGTCCAGACCAGGAGGGCGGTGCCGAAGAGCGCGAAGGCCGCACCGGCGAAGACTGCTGAGACGCTCTCCATGTCGTACCCCTCGACCCGTCGTGAACCCTCGACCCGCGCACGCGCGGCTCGTCGCCGCCCGGCAGGGGGAGGCTGCCACGCCCGGATATCCCCGACACGAACCCCGGGTGAACAGCACTCCCCCGGCGGCGCCGCGGAAGGCCGCAGCCCGCGGGACCGGAATCCCCGGAACGAGTCGGAGCGGGTCAACGGCGCGGACGAAGGCGCTGATGAGAAGGGTCGTTGAGTACGCGGTTCAGGGCCCGGCCGATCCGGAACGGAGCGCGGGGGGGGGCGGCGCGGGGCCGACAGGGCGGCAGGGTGGTGCGGGAGGGGGAGGGGCACTCCTGTGCCGGCTGTCCGGGCCTCCCGTCCGACGCTGCCGTCCGGCCCTCGCGTCCGACGCTCCCGTCCGGCCCTCGCGTCCGACGCTCCCGTCCGGGCCTCCCGTCCGGGCCTGCCATCCCGGGCCGCCGTCCGGGGCCGCCCGATCCCGCCGGACCGGGCCGACCGGACGCCGTCCGGCGTCCGGCGTCCGGCGTCCGGCGTCCGGCGTCCGGGCTATCCGTTCTCCCGTCCGGCTGCGGTCACCGGCTCCAGGAAGCCCTCCTCGACCAGCAGCCGGATCGCCTGTGGGGTGCGGTCGCGCAGCAGCACCGGGTCCTCGGACATCAGCTGGGCGATGGCGTCCAGGATCCGGCCGGCAGGCAGCGAACCGTCGCACACGCCCGCGAACCCCGCAGCGACCGCGTCGACCTTCGTGGCCCGCATCATCCCCCGGTGCTGGCGCAGCACCACGTGCTCGGGGTCCTCCGCGCCGGGCAGCCCGACCTGCTCCTGCACGACCTCGGCGGACAGCGTGAAGTGCCCGGCCAGGAGGGCCGCGTCGTCCTGCTCCCGGAGGTAGTCCTGGCGGGCGAAGTGGTCCGCGATCACCGGTCCGAGCGGCTGCTCGACCGCGTGCGGCCATTCCTCGACCACGACCGACGGATTCCCGGACGCCGCCTCGGCGGACTTGCGCAGGGTGATCCAGCCGAAGCCGACGGCCTTCGTCCCGAGGGCCTCGAACTCGTCCAGCCAGGCCTCGTAACGGGCGGCGTACTCGGCGGGGTCCGTGCGGTGGTCGCCGCTGTCGCGCAGCCACAGCTCCGCGTACTGCGTGATGTCCTGCACCTCGCGCTGCACGATCCAGGCGTCACAGCCGCGCGGCACCCAGGAACGCAGCCGGTCCTGCCACTCCTGGCCCTCCACGTGCTGCCAGTTGGCCAGGAACTGGGCGTACCCCCCCTCGTTGAGCCGGTCACCGGACTGCTGCACCAGGGTCCGGCACAGGTCGTCGCCGCCCATGCCCCCGTCGCGGTAGGTGAGACGGGCTCCGGGCGAGATGACGAACGGGGGGTTGGAGACGATCAGGTCGAACGTCTCGGCGCCGACCGGCTCGAACAGCGAGCCCTCGCGCAGATCCGCGGGGGCGCTGCCGGACAGCGCGAGGGTGAGCCGGGTGAAGTCCAGGGCCCGCGGATTGAGGTCGGTGGCGGTGACCCGCGTGGCGTGCTGGGCGGCGTGCAGCGCCTGGATGCCGGAGCCCGTGCCGAGGTCGAGGGCGGAGGTGACGGGCTTGCGGACGGTGATCCCGGCGAGCGTGGTGGACGCTCCTCCGACACCGAGGACGACCCCCTCCTCGCGCGAGCCGATGCCGCCCGCACCGCCGACCGCGCAGCCGAGATCGGAGACGATGAACCAGTCCTGGCCCTCGGGACCGCTGTACGGCCGGATGTCGACATGCGCCGTCACCAGTCCGTCCCGGTGACTCACCCAGCCGTCCTCGACGCACTGCTCCACAGGGAGCGCGGCGCGGGCCCGCTCGTACGGAACGGGGTGCTGAAGAAGGAAGAGCCGCACCAGCGTGTCGAGCGGCGTTTCGCCCCGGGTGGCCCGCAGAGCGGGAACCGTCTCGCTGCGGGCCAGCGCGGCGTAGGCGGGCGCACCGAGCAGTTCGAGGAGCCCGTCGGCGGTGAAGGCGGCCGCGAGCAGGGCCTCGCGGAGGCTGGGGATACGGTCGGACGAGGGAAGGCTGGTCGTACTCACCCGCCCATTGTGTCCGCTCCCGCTGACAACGGCAGCGGCCCGGCCACCCGCACGGGGTGTCCGGGCCTCGCCGCGCGTGCCGCGGCTACGACTTGTCGTCCGCCGAGGCGGAGGGCGACGCGGGTGCGGACGCCGAGGGCGCGGCGGCCGGCGGGGCCGACGCCGTCGGCTTCTGGCAGCCCTTCTGCTTCGACATCGCGGTGCCGACCTCGCCGGACTGGAGCTTCTTCAGCGCCTGGTCGCCACTGGTGCTGATCTTGTTGAGCTCGTCGGCGATGCCCTTGAGGCCGTCGGCGAACTTCGCCTGGTCCTTCGTGTCCAGGGCGTCGACCTGCGTCTTCAGACCGGCGTAGGCCACGGAGGAGGCGTTGAGCTCCTTCACGGCCTCCTTCTGCGTGGTCTCGCCCCCGTCGACCGGCGGCGGGCCCGCCGATTCCACTGCCGCGCCCAGCGCCTTGTACGCCTGCGAGATCTGCTGGAAGGCGGCCGAGTCGGTCTTCTGGACGTCCGCGGGCTTGCTGTTGTCCGCGGTCTGCTGCTGGATGGCCGCGTTGGCGTTCGCGATCTTCTGCAACTGGGGCTGCACCTGGTCGCAGACCGTCTTGGCCCAGTCGTTCACCTTGTCATCGCTGTCGTCGCTGCAGCCCGACAGCGTCAGTACGAGTACCGCACCGCCGGACAGTGCGGCAGCAAGCTTCTTGTTCACCGGATTGGTCCCTTCCAAGGCTCTCGGCCCCGGAACTTACACGCCAAGTGGGCGACATCCGGGTGCCGGGCATCCGATGTACGTGCATTTGAAGCCATTTGCACCAAGGGAAATGAGGGAGATACAACTCACCTACGTGCTCGGGCACTCGTGCGCATCCCCATCCGATCGGGCGACCCTGTCCGTCCCGGTCGATCACCCTCCGGACGGAACATCAGACCCGGTGTGCGGACGGATGCCGGTGACGCGGCAGGGGCGCCGGGCAAGGCGGTTGGGGCGTCGGGCAACGTGGCCGGAGCGTCGGGTAACGCGGCCTGAGCATCGGGCAACGCGGCCGGACGGAGCGTCAGACGCCAGGGCGGGGACGGAGCGTCAGGCGCCGCAGCGGGACCCGAACACCGCGGCGCGGCAGGCGGACCGCCCGGCACCGCAGCAGGGCGGACCGCACATCGCGATGTGCCGTCCGCCCGCCTCTCGATCAGGCAAGGACCGGGTCAGGCTCCTCCCGGGGCCCGTCCCGCCCGTTCACGAAGCCACCGTGGGTTCCGGCGACTTGTCCGGCCGGTCGCCCTCTCCCCCGGATCCGTCGTCGTCACCCACGGCGATCCCGCGCCGTTTGGAGACGTAGACGGCGCCGACGATGACCAGGACGGCGAAGGCCGCGACCACGGCCCGTACCCCGGCACTCGCGTCCTGCCCATAGCTGAACTGCACCACCGCGGGGGCGATGAGCAGCGCCACGAGGTTCATCACCTTGAGCAGCGGGTTGATCGCCGGGCCTGCCGTGTCCTTGAACGGATCGCCGACCGTGTCGCCGATGACCGTGGCCGCGTGGGCGTCACTGCCCTTGCCGCCGTGATGCCCGTCCTCGACGAGCTTCTTGGCGTTGTCCCACGCTCCACCGGAGTTGGCCAGGAAGACCGCCATCAGGGTGCCCGTGGCGATGGCACCGGCGAGATAGGAGCCGAGCGCGCCGACTCCGAGGGTGAAGCCGACCGCGATCGGTGCCAGGACGGCGAGCAGCCCGGGAGTGGCCAGCTCACGCAGGGCGTCCTTGGTGCAGATGTCGACGACGCGCCCGTACTCCGGCTTCTCCGTGTAGTCCATGATCCCGGGATGCTCGCGGAACTGCCGCCGCACCTCGTAGACCACGGCCCCGGCGGACCGGGAGACCGCGTTGATGGCGAGCCCGGAGAAGAGGAACACGACGGCCGCACCGAGGATGAGGCCGACGAGGTTGTTGGGCTGCGAGATGTCGAGGCTCAGCCCCAGCTCCCCGGCCCCGGCCCCCACGTCGTCGACCGCCGTGGCGATGGCGTCGCGGTACGAGCCGAAGAGCGCCGCCGCCGCCAGTACGGCGGTGGCGATGGCGATGCCCTTGGTGATGGCCTTGGTGGTGTTGCCGACGGCGTCCAGATCGGTCAGGACCTGGGCACCGGCGCCGGTGACATCGCCGGACATCTCCGCGATGCCCTGCGCGTTGTCGGAGACCGGGCCGAAGGTGTCCATGGCCACGATCACCCCCACGGTGGTCAGCAGCCCGGTCCCCGCGAGGGCCACCGCGAAGAGCGCCAGCATGATCGACGTCCCGCCGAGCAGGAACGCCCCGTAGACGCCGAGGCCGATCAGCAGCGCGGTGTACACGGCCGACTCCAGGCCGATGGAGATGCCCGCGAGCACCACCGTCGCCGGGCCCGTCAGCGAGGACTTCCCGATGTCCTGGACGGGGCGGCGGTTGGTTTCGGTGAAGTAGCCGGTGAGCTGCTGGATCAGCGCGGCCAGGACGATACCGATGGCGACGGCGACCAGGGCGAAGATCCGCGGATCGCCGCCGTGCGAGGTGATGGCGGCATCGGTGACGCCGTCCAGTCCGGCGTACGAGGACGGGAGGTACACGAACACCGCGACCGCCACCAGGACGAGGGAGATCAGCGCGGAGATGAAGAAGCCCCGGTTGATCGCGGTCATCCCGCTGCGGTCGGTGCGCCGCGGAGCGACCGCGAAGATCCCGATCATCGCGGTGACCACGCCGATCGCCGGAACGATCAGCGGAAAGGCCAGCCCGGAGTCCCCGAAGGCGGCCTTGCCGAGGATGAGCGCGGCCACCAGCGTCACGGCGTACGACTCGAAGAGGTCGGCGGCCATGCCGGCGCAGTCACCGACGTTGTCGCCCACGTTGTCGGCGATGGTGGCGGCGTTGCGCGGGTCGTCCTCCGGGATGCCCTGCTCCACCTTGCCGACGAGGTCGGCGCCCACATCGGCGGCTTTCGTGAAGATGCCGCCGCCGACCCTCATGAACATGGCGATGAGCGCGGCCCCGAGGCCGAATCCCTCCAGCACCTTGGGCGCGTCGGCGGCATAGACGAGGACCACGCAGGAGGCACCGAGCAGCCCGAGACCCACCGTGATCATTCCGACCACACCACCGGTACGAAAAGCGATCTTCATCGCTTTGTGCGAAACCGTGGTGAGATCTTTCTCCGGTTCGCCTTCTGCCGGAGTCGCCTCACGCGCAGCAGCGGCCACGCGCACATTACTGCGCACCGCGAGTCGCATCCCGATGTATCCGGTGGCCGCCGAGAAAAGCGCACCCACGAGGAAGAACAGCGAGCGCCCGGCGCGTTGCGACCAGTTGTCGGCGGGCAGCAACAGAAGCAGGAAGAACACAACGACGGCAAAGATGCCGACCGTACGCAGTTGCCTGGCCAGATAGGCGTTGGCGCCTTCCTGTACGGCCGCCGCGATCTCCTTCATCCGCTCGGTGCCCTCACCGGCCGCCAGCACCTGGCGTACCAGCAGCCGGGCGACGACCAGTGCGGCGACGGCGACGACCGCGGTGACGATGACGATCAGCCGGTTCTCGTCGGTGAGTACCGCCGCCGCGAGTGCGGCCGGACGGTCGGAAAGTGCGGATTCTTGCGTCGGTGCTGCCATTGGTGTGGTGAAGAACTCCGCCATACGTCCTCCTTGACGCTCAGCGCTCAAGACGTGGACGGATTGTAGGGAGCGAAACCTGATCAAAACAGTGGGCGGGGAACGGAATTGACTTCTCTCCCCCCCAACGCCAAAAGATCAGGCCATCACATCTTCCCGAATGCAGTAATGGGGCAGGCGCATTGCCCGGAGATCAGTGTTCGCACACAAAGGAAAAGGGCCCTGCTCAGCAGGGCCCCGAAAATCGAAACATCGAGAACGCGTACGACCACGGAGAGGCACCCCGGGCGAACAGCAGGGTGCCGGAAAAGACCGGGCGCTGAACCGGCCGGACACCGGGGGAGCCGGACATCCGGGCATCCGGACATCCGGACCAGCCGGACACCGGTACGGGGCATCGGTACGCGGCATCGGTCAGCGCCCACGGCACGGTACGCCTACGACCCTAGGACATGTACGCGCCAGGCCACGCCCAGGTTGGCCCCAGGCCGCGTCCCGGAAGCTCGGGAAGTCCAGGAAGCCCGGAAGCTCAGAAAATTCGGAAGCTCGGGAAGTCGGAAGCTCGGGAAGTCGGAAGCTCAGGAAAGCGCCGTCGCGTGGGCGGTCGGCCAGCTCATCCGGATCACTCCGCCGTCCGCACCCGACCGGACTTCCACGTCGTCGACCAGCCCGCTGATGACCGCGAGTCCCATTTCGTCCTCGCCCTCACCCTCGGTTTCGGGGTCGTCGAGGCCCACCTCGCGGGCGGCACCACGTCCTCCCGCCCCGGCGGCGGCGCTCCCCGGACCGGGAACCTCGTCACCGACCTCGATCGAGAACGTCTTGTCCTCGTCCGTCAGCACGACGCTGACCGGAGCGGTGATGCCATGGCTGCGATGCAGCCCGACGGCGCGGCTGCACGCCTCGCCGACGGCGAGTCTGACCTCGTCGAGCACCGCCTCGTCCACTCCGGCCCGGCGCGCCACGGCAGCTGCCACAAGGCGAGCCGTCCTGACATGTTCAGGCTGAGCGCTGAAGCGGAGTTCAACGGTGGCCATGTGATCCCCCTCGAACGTTCGGGCGTGCGTCTCAGGGGTCCGGGCGTGCCGCCCGGTACCCCTGCTCTCCTCCTCCGGAAGCCGACAAAGCCGACAGCCGGCCAAAGGCCGACCGCCTGCCCCGCCACGGCCTGCCTGCTGCCGCTGCCGGTCTGTCCACTGCCTGCCTGCCGGCCAAGGGCCGGCCTGCGCCGACGTCAGTCGGTGGCCGCGACAGCCTCGTCGACCGTGGTGTGAATCGGGAACACCTTGGTCAGACCTGTGATCCGGAAGATCTTGAGAATGCGCTCCTGGTTGCAGACCAGGCGCAGCGAGCCCTCATGGGCCCGGACACGCTTCAAGCCACCCACGAGCACGCCGAGGCCGGTGGAGTCGAGGAAGTCGACACCTTCCATGTCGACAACCAGGTGGTAGCTGCCGTCATTCACCAACTCGACCAACTGCTCGCGCAGCTTGGGCGCGGTATACACATCAATCTCGCCACCGACCTCGACGACCGTACGGTCGCCACCAGGCCCGGACACATTGCGAGTCGACAGGGACAGGTCCACGGATCCTCCAGCACCTTGCTATCGAGCGGTCGCCCCTCGGTCTCCCCGACGGAGCCAGGGGACGGATCGCCAGCCGCGATGGCATTCAATCACTTACCAGCAGCCATGCACGACGCCTTGGGACCATTGTCCGTCACGCCAGTGACACACTCGGTGCCGATGGCCAGGAATCACCGCCCCAGTCAACCACCCGAGAGCGGGGACCACCGCCCCCCTCCCGCCATGATCCTCGACCGGCTCGCCGCAGGGGCGGGCCGGGCCGCGCGCATCACTCATACGGAGCACTTGCCCCCGCGTACGGGAACCCATGCCATCTGGCCGGATCGCATCCGGCCAGAAGTGATCGCGGCGATTCAGAAAGCCGGAATCGACCATCCGTGGGCACATCAGGCCGCCGCCGCCGAGCACGCCCTGGACGGCGAATCCGTCGTGATCGCCACCGGCACGGCCTCCGGCAAGTCGCTCGCCTACCTGGCTCCGGTCCTGAGCACCCTGCTCGACGGCTCCGAGGCGCCGAACGGCCGGGGCGCGACCGGCCTCTACCTCGCCCCCACCAAGGCCCTCGCCGCCGACCAGCGCCGCTCGGTGAAGGCACTCGCGGCGCCGCTCGGCAACGCGATCAGGCCCGCTGTCTACGACGGGGACACCCCCGTCGAGGAACGCGAGTGGGTACGCCAGTACGCCAACTACGTCCTGACCAACCCGGACATGCTGCACCGCGGAATCCTCCCGTCCCACCCGCGCTGGTCCTCCTTCCTGCGCGCCCTGCGCTTCGTCGTCATCGACGAGTGCCACACCTACCGCGGAGTCTTCGGCTCCCATGTCGCCCAGGTCCTGCGCCGCCTGCGGCGCCTGTGCGCCCGCTACGGCGCGGACCCGGTCTTCCTCCTCGCCTCCGCCACCGCGGCGGAGCCCTCGGTCGCCGCCGGACGGCTCACCGGCCTGCCGGTCAAGGAGGTCTCCGACGACGCCTCGCCGCGCGGCGAACTGGTCTTCGCCCTCTGGGAACCTCCACTGACCGATCTGCACGGCGAGAAGGGCGCTCCCGTGCGCCGCACCGCCACCGCCGAGACGGCCGACCTCCTCACCGACCTGACCCTTCAGGGCGTCCGCTCGGTCGCCTTCGTACGCTCCCGGCGCGGCGCCGAGCTCATCTCGGTGATCGCCAAGGAACGCCTGGCCGAGGTGGACAGCTCCCTGCCGAAACGGGTCGCCGCCTACCGGGGCGGCTACCTCCCCGAGGAACGCCGTGCCCTGGAGCGCGCCCTGCACTCCGGCGAACTGCTCGGCCTGGCCGCCACCACCGCCCTCGAACTCGGTATCGACGTCTCCGGCCTCGACGCCGTCGTCATCGCCGGATACCCGGGCACCCGGGCCTCCCTCTGGCAGCAGGCGGGCCGCGCCGGACGCTCCGGCCAGGGCGCCCTGGCCGTCCTGGTCGCCCGGGACGACCCGCTGGACACCTTCCTGGTCCACCACCCCGAAGCCCTGTTCCAGCAGCCCGTGGAGTCGACCGTCCTGGACCCCGACAACCCGTACGTCCTCGCCCCCCACCTGTGTGCCGCGGCGGCCGAGCTCCCCCTCACCGAACCCGACATCGCGCTCTTCGGGCCCGCCGTTCCCGATCTGCTGCCGCAGCTGGAGGCCGCGAAGCTGCTCCGCAGACGGACATCGGGCTGGCACTGGACCCGCCGCGAGCGGGCCGCCGACCTCACCGACATCCGGGGCGAGGGCGGCCGGCCCGTCCAGATCGTCGAGGAGGGCACCGGCCGTCTCCTGGGCACCGTCGACGCGTCGGCCGCGCACACCGCCGTCCACGAAGGCGCCGTCCACCTCCACCAGGGCCGCACCTACCTGGTCCGGAAACTGGACCTGGAGGACTCCGTCGCACTCGTCGAAGAAGCCGGTCCGCCGTACTCCACCACCGCCCGCGACACCACCGCCATCGCCGTTCTGGAGACCGACACCGAGATTCCCTGGGGGGACGGGCGGCTCTGCTTCGGCTCCGTGGAGGTCACCAACCAGGTCGTCTCCTTCCTGCGCCGCAAACTGATCACCGGGGAGGTCCTGGGCGAGACCAAGCTCGACCTGCCACCGCGCACCCTGCGCACCCGCGCCGTCTGGTGGACGGTCACCGAGGACCAGCTCGACGCCGCCCGGATCAATCCGGAGATCCTCGGGGGTGCCCTGCATGCCGCCGAACACGCGTCCATCGGCATGCTGCCGCTCTTCGCCACCTGCGACCGCTGGGACATCGGCGGTGTCTCCGTCCCGCTCCACCCGGACACCCTGCTGCCGACGGTCTTCGTGTACGACGGGCACCCCGGCGGCGCCGGATTCGCCGAGCGGGCCTTTCACACTGCCCGTACGTGGCTGACCGCGACCCGCCAGGCCATCGCGTCCTGCGAGTGCGAGGCCGGCTGCCCTTCCTGCATCCAGTCCCCCAAGTGCGGCAACGGCAACGAACCGCTCCACAAGCGTGGCGCCGTACGTCTCCTCACCGAGCTCCTCAGATGCGCACCACCCGCCCCGGAAACGTCGAAGGACACCGGCGAACCGACGGACCGGGACCAGGCGTAGGAGCAGGCAGGCGCGGGCGGGCTGAGCAGCGGGGCGGGCACGGAGATCGGGCTCGGAGATGGAGGGCGGAGGTGGGCTCGGAGATGGAGGGCGGAGGTGGGGGCGGAGATGGGGGGCGGAGATGGGGGCGGAGATGCGGGCGCGCTTCAGGACCATGTCCACGCGTCCCCGGACGAGCCCGCCGCCACCGCCGAGTGGCCCAGCCCGCTGACGCAACCAGCCGGCCCGGCCGGTCGGCACAGCCTGCACAGAAGCCACGGAGTCCGCTGGAAGCCACAGGACGCCCTCTCAGCCGTTTCCGACCCATAGGGGGCCACTGGGTCGGACCGGCAGCTACGGAGGCGCCTGAGGGGCGACAGGCGGCTCCCTGACCGCCGCCCCGGCGCGCGTGGAGCCCTCCCAGCCCCATAAACCCCACAAGGGCTCCCACCGGCCCCGGAGTGAGCCCCACAGGCCCCACAGGAGCGCCCCCGGTCCCCGCAGACTCTCCCATCGGCCCAGCAGGGCCCGCGCGGGACCTGACCGCGGGTCGGTACGGGCCGAACCCCGCCCGCACCGTCACATCCGCGATCTCCCCCCGCACCGCGCACCGGACCACCTCCGTGTCTTGCGCCCCGGCCACCCGGCGCGCGGTTCCGCACGCCGCAGCGGTCCCCCGGAGTGCGTGATCGGCCGCCGCGAGAGCCGCCAGGTCCGCCGCTCCCCCCGCCCTGTGCCGAGCGGCGACGGCCTGCCCCAGGGCGAGCACCACCGCGAACACCGAGCACAGGGTGACCATGCAGACCGCCACCCACACCGTCGCAACCCCCCGGTCCCCGTATCCCTCCCCCTTTCGGCATCTCCGCCTTCGCCCCTCCCTCCGACCGGCGCGCCACTCCCCCGGCCCCGTCACGGCGCGCCCCCCACCGTGTCCTCGGCCAGCGCCGCCGCCTCGGCGGTCAGGGTCAGGGCCAGCGCACCCGGCCCGGGAGTCGGCGCCTCCACCCGTACCCGCCACAACTCCCCGGCCCTCTCCACCCCGACCCGGGCCCCGTCGGGCGCCGTGTCACGGGCGGCCGCCAGCACCGCCGCCTCCGGCTCCGAACGGGCCGCGGCCCGCGCCCCCGCCCGCGCCGCGTCCACGCACCGGATCTGCGCGGACGACGCCGCCAACGCCCAGACCAGCGCCATGGCGAACGCCACCAGCACCGGAATGGCCACGGCCGCCTCCGCTGTCACCGCACCCCGGTCCCGGTGCGGCGGACGTCCCCGCCCGCCGCACTGTCCGGCCGGCCCGGCCTCAGAACTTCGCATCGAGCGCGTCCTTGATCAACGACTGCATCGCCGACAGCACCGGCCCACTGTTGACCACCTTGTAAAGCACCGCCGCGAAGGCACAGGCCGCGATGGTCCCCACCGCGTACTCGGACGTCGTCATCCCCCGGTCGGACCGGCCGAGCCTGTCCGACCACCTTGCCGACCACCCCGCGGGCCACTCCGGTGGCCACTTCGCCGAACGCGTGCGGCACAGTGCGGTCCAGGCCCATTCCTTGACTTTATTGCCCATTTCGACCCCCGGTCGATATCGCTGTGGAGCGGGCGCCCGAACGCAACACCCGCGAAGAGAGGAAAAGTTCACGCTTTCCGCTCCTTCCTGATCACGGGAAGGAGCACCTGGGACGGCTCAGCCGGCGCCCATCAGCCCGGTCGCCAGTCCGATCACCACCGGCGCCACCCCGACCGCCAGAAAGGCGGGAAGGAAGCAGAGTCCGACCGGGGCGGTGATCAGCACACCCGCCCGTTGGGCCCTCGCCACGGCCGCACCGGCTCTCTCGGCACGCATCGCCTCGGCCAGCCTGGCGACCGGTTCCGCCGCCGGAGCCCCGGTCGCCCCGGCCCGGTACAGACAGCGGGCAAGCGGCCCGGCACCCGGTATCTCCCCGAACCGACCCCAGGCCAGTGACGGTTCACCACCCAGCCGGATCTCCACCGCCGTGCGGATCAGACGGTCGCCGACCGGGCCGCCCAGGGACTCCCCCACCGCCTCCGCCGCCTCCCGCGGACCCGCGCCCGCCGCGATACAGGCCGCCAACAGATCTGCCGCGAGCGGAAGTTGCAGAGCCGTCCGCTCCTTCTCTTCATCCGTCACATCCGGCCGGCGTGCCCAACGGGCCTTCTGCCGACGCCACATGCCGTATGCCGCGACCGAGCCGACCGCGCACCCGATGAGCCCGCCGGCCAGAATCCACCCGGCCGCGAAGGCCCCGACCGGCGCCGCCCACCGCTTCAGCCGGCTGCCGTCGCCCCTGACCCCCTTCCGTCCGCTCCGCCGGCGCGCCCGCCCGGCGGACCCGGCCGCCAGCAGCACCGTTCCCCGTCCCCGCACCGTCCGTTCCCGTCGCCACCCGGCCCAGGCCAGGACCAGATGCGCGACCGCGGCCGCCAGTGCTCCCCACAGCCCCAGGTTGCGCGGCATCTCTCCGGCCGCCACGTTCATGCCGCCTCCCCTCCCCGTACGATCCGGTTCGCCCAGAACAGCCCGGCCGCCTCCAGGGCTCCGCCCACCGCCAGACAGACCAGCCCACCCGCGCTGTGCAGCAGAACCCCCAGGGGATCCGCCCCGAGCGCCGCGCCCAGCCCGAGGCCGGCGACCGGCAGCAGCGCCAGCACCACGACCGTCGACCAGGCGCCCGCCAACTGGGCCCGCAACTCCTCCCGTCTGCGCCGCTCGGCCCGCAGCGCCCCCTCAAGGCGGTCCAGACCGGCGGCGAGACCGGCCCCGCCGTCCACCGCCACCCGCCAGCACGCCGCCATTCCGGCGAGCCCGCCCAGACCCGGCCCGTCCGCCGCCTGCCGCAACGCACCCGCCACGTCTCCGCCGAACCGCGCAGCCGCCAGGACCGCGGCCTCCGCCCCGCCCATCGCCCCGCCCGACCCCGCCGTGTCCCGCACGGCGGCCAGCAACGCCTGGCCCGGCTCCTGTCCGGCGCGCAGCTCCCCCACCACCGCACCGCACAGCACGGCCACCGCCTCCGCCGACCGCTCCCGCTCCCGCCGCCCGGAGCGCCCCCTCAGCCACCTCCGTACCAGCGGCACCGCCACCGCACCCGCCAACAGCGGCACCACCGATTCCCCCAGCACGGCGAGCACGACCGCCACCGGCACGGACCACCACTCCCGCCGTCCCAGGACAAACGCCCGCACGGCGCCGAGGCCCTCACGCGACCAACGGGGCGTCGCCGCCTCACCCATGAACAGCGCCCTCGCCCGCCGGGCACCCGGGTCCCGCACCGCTGCCAGCCAGACCGCCGAACCCGCACAGACCGCCATCGCCTGCGCCGCGTACGCCGAAGCCGCTCCCGTCATGAGGCACCGCCGGTCAGAGACGCCAGCCGCTCCCAGCCCCGGTCCCGCACGAAGCCGTCGGCACCCCAGCGCAGGGCGGGCACGGTCACCACCAGCCCCGCCGCGTCCCGCTCAAGGACATGCACCTCGGCGATCCGCCGCCGGCCCGACCGGTCCCGTACGAGATGGACCACCACCGAGAGTGCGGCGGCCAGTTGGCTGTGCAGCGCCACCCGGTCGAGGCCCGCGGCCGTGCCCAACGCCTCCAGCCGGGCCGGCACATGCCCGGCGGCATTCGCGTGTACAGTGCCGCACCCGCCTTCGTGCCCCGTGTTCAACGCGGCCAGCAGGTCGGTCACTTCGGCTCCGCGCACCTCCCCGACCACCAGCCGGTCGGGGCGCATCCGCAGCGCCTGCCGCACCAGGTCCCGCAGGCTCACCTGCCCCGCACCCTCCTGGTTGGCGGGCCGGGACTCCAGGCGCACCACATGCGGATGGTCCGGCCGAAGCTCCGCGGAGTCCTCCGCGAGCACGATCCGTTCGTGCGCGCCGACCACTCCGAGCAGACTCGCCAACAGTGTTGTCTTCCCGGCTCCCGTCCCCCCACTGATCAGGTAGGAGATCCTGGCCTCCACCAGCGCCCGGAGAATTCTGTCGCCGCCCGGCGGCACCGTCCCCGCCGCGACCAGCTCCGCCAGGGAGAAGGCCCGGGGCCGCACGACGCGCAGTGAGAGGCAGGTCGAACCGACGGAGACCGGTGGCAGCACCGCATGCATCCGGGTCCCGTCGGGCAGTCGCGCGTCCACCCACGGCCGGGCATCGTCCAGCCGTCGCCCGGCCATCGCAGCGAGCCTCTGCGCGAGTCTCCGTACCGCCGCCGCGTCCGGGAAGGCGATCTCCGTCAGTTCGAGCCCACGGCCCCGGTCGACCCACACCCGGTCCGGCGCGGACACCAGCACATCGGTCACCGCCGGATCAGCCAGCAGCGGCTCCAGCACTCCGGCTCCGACCAGCTCGCCGCGCAACCGCTCTGCCGTGCCCAGCACTTCCGCATCGCCCAGCAACCGTCCCTGAGCCCGCAGTGCGGCCGCCACTCCGGCAGGTGTGGGCGGCGCGCCGCTGCGCGCCAGCCGCTGCCGTACGGCGTCGAGCAAGGCCTCCGTCATGACCGGCCTCCCCCGGCCGGGCCGGTCGTCGTGCCGACGACGGTCGGACCGCTGCCGCGCCGGACGTCCGCCCGGTCCCAGAACGCCTCGCAGAACCGCGCCAGCGGCCCGCGGGCACTGCCGCCCGGTGGCACACCACCGTCCTGGGCGGCCAGCAGCCCCGATTCCAGCGGAAGTTCACCCACGAGGGGCAGGCCGAGCGCCTGCGCGACCCACTGTCCGTCCAGTCCCGCCGCATACGGCCCCCGCGTCACCACCCGGATGTCGTCCAGCACCATTCCGGCCATCGCCGCCACCCGCTTCGCCGCCGCGACCGCCCTCAGCTCGCCGGGGACCACGAGCAGGCCGAGGTCCAGTTGCGCCAGCGCCTCCGCGACGCCCCCATCGACCCTTCTGGGCAGATCCACGACGACCGCCCCGCCGAGACGGCGCGCGGCGGAGAGCACGGCCTGCATCGCCTGCGCCGGGATGATCACCTCATCGTCCCGGCCCCAGCTGAGCACCCGCAGCCCGTGCAGTGCGGGTAACGAGTCCTCCAGGGCCCCACCGCCGAGACGCCCCTTGGAATGGACGAAATCCGGCCATCGCATACCCTCCGCCCGCTCACCTCCGAGCAGCACATCGATGCCACCGCCGAGCGGGTCACCGTCGATCAGCAGGGTCCGACGGCCGGACCGCGCCGCGGTGACCGCGAGGGCACAGGCCAGCGTGGATGCGCCGGAGCCGCCCCGCCCGCCGATCACCCCGACGGTGAGGGCGGGGCTGCCCACCCCCTCGGACGCGTTGGCGATCTGGTCGACGAGCCAGTTCTCGGAATCGGGCAGCCGCAACACGTATTCGGCCCCGATCTCCACCGCCTTCCGCCAGACGTCCGGGTCGTCCTGCTCCCGTCCGACCAGCAGCACACCTCGCCTGCGGGCTGTGCCGCGGCACCGGGCGGCCGCGTCGTCGCCCACCAGGACCATCGGGGCCTGCTCCCAGCCGCCCCTTCGTCCGGGCGGCTCGTGATGAACTTCGGGTTCCGCCCCTGCTGCCGCGCACAGCCGCAGCAGATCGTCGAGCAACTCCACATCTTCGGTCACGATCAACGGTCCGCCCCGCCGCCCTTCGGCGATCGGCAGACCTTCTCGTGCGAGGGATCCAGCCACGATCTCCGCCCCTTCTCACTGCCCTTCAGTGCGGTTCGCGGCGATCTCGGAGCGTTCCGAGATGCGCGATTCCGGAACCCGCGGACTTCACGGGTGGAATCAACGTGCAACACCTCGGAAAAACATGTGGATCTTGCTGAAAAACTGTGGACAACTTCGACGCTGTGAATAACTCCGTAGCTCATACCGGTGACTTCCGGAGCGCAGCCCTTCCGTTACGCACGGTGACGAGGGAGAGTGTGCAGAGCACGGCAAGCGCGAGGGCATCACAGCCCGGGAGAGAGGGGGAATCATGAATCCGAGCGTCAAAAACGCGTCCGGACATGCGACGACCCCCGCCGGGGGGGGAGAGCGGGGGTCGTCCCCACGGCCGACTCGGGGGGGGAGGAGTCGGACCGGGTTAGCACGGTCGCGAACGATCCGTGACTTCCATGGTGTACCCGAGGGCCTTCTCAGGCAAACCCACGCGCCGGAGTTTACGCCGAATGGTGGGCCCCTATGCTCAGCCTTGTGGAAAACTGCTTCTCGCCGCGCACAGCAGCCTTCTTTGACCTGGACAAGACGGTCATTGCGAAGTCTTCGACTCTGACCTTCAGCAAGTCCTTCTACCAAGGTGGACTGATCAACCGCCGTGCCGTACTGCGCACCGCGTACACACAGTTCGTGTTCCTTGCCGGGGGCGCAGATCACGATCAGATGGAGCGGATGCGCGAATATCTCTCCGCGCTCTGCAAGGGATGGAACGTCCAGCAGGTCAAGGAGATCGTCGCCGAGACCCTGCACGACCTGATCGACCCGATCATCTACGACGAGGCGGCCACCCTCATCGAGGAACATCACACCGCCGGACGCGACGTGGTCATCGTCTCGACCTCGGGCGCCGAGGTCGTCGAACCGATCGGCGAGCTGCTCGGCGCCGACCGGGTCGTCGCCACCCGGATGGTCGTCGGCGACGACGGCTGCTTCACGGGCGAGGTCGAGTACTACGCGTACGGACCCACCAAGGCAGAGGCGGTCAAGGCGCTCGCGGTGTCGGAGGGGTACGACCTCTCGCGCTGCTACGCCTACAGCGACTCCGCCACCGACGTACCGATGCTGGAGTCGGTCGGGCACCCCCACGCGGTCAACCCGGACCGGGCACTGCGGCGCGAAGCGACCCTGCGGGACTGGCCGATTCTCGTCTTCGACCGGCCGGTTCGCCTCAAGCAGCGCCTGCCCGCCTTCTCGATGCCGCCGCGCCCTGCGCTCGTGGCCGCGGCAGCGGTCGGAGCGGCAGCCGTCACCGCCGGGCTGGTCTGGTACGCCAATCGCCGGCGCACCGCCGGCGCACTCTCCGCGTGATGCGCGGGTCCGGAGAACAGCCTGACGGGCCCGCCCGATTCACCCTTAATTGAACCTAAAAGTAAAGAAGTGGAGCCAGGGCTTTCCCTTCCCCTGGTACAGGAGTACAAAGGACTCAACGGCCCGCGAGACCAGGGACATCCGAGAGGATCACCTTCACGCAGCAAGGCCCCACGGACCGAGCACGAAAACCGAGCACCCACGCGACGTCGACCCGTCGATTACGGGCCAGCCGCACCAGGTGACGGGCAAGGTTCCCGACCTGATGGGCATATTCCGAGGACGCTTGGTAACTGGGTGGACGTGCCAGCGGCGGTACCGGAGCCGGTACCGCCGCAACCCGTTCACCGCCCTTGGCGTCCGGCGCGCACGCCCTACGCGGCACCCCGCTGAAGCGCCTCGCACACCGCGGTCGACTCCCGCACTCCCAGCTCCACCGCGCGTCCGCAGTGGGCGATCCAGGCAGCCATGCCCTCGGGAGTCCCGCCCGTATAGCCCTCGAACGCCGCGACATAGGCCGCCCGCCCCTGCTCCGCGTGGCCCACTTCCGCCGGGCAGATGGACTTCGGGTCCAGCCCGCTGCCGATCAGGACGATCCGTTCCGCCGTCCGCGCGACCAGGCCGTTGCGGGAGCCGAAGGGACGCAGCGCGAGAAGTTCTCCGTGCACGACCGCCGCGGTCACCAGCGCCGGGGCGGCACTGCCCGCGATGATCAGCTGCGAGAGGCCTTCGAGCCGCCCGGCCACCTCCTCGGCACTCGGCAGCGGTGCCTCGATCAGCGGCTCGTCAACGGGTTCACCGGCCAGCCGCGGGCGTCCGACCGCGTCGTCGGGAGAAGCGCCACCGGCCGCCACCAGATGCAGTCGCGCAAGGACGCGCAGCGGTGACTGCCGCCAGATGGAGAGCAGTTGACCTGCTTCCGCCGTCAGCCGCAGCGCCGCTCCGACCGTGCGCGCCTGGTCCTCACCGCGGAAGTCGGTGCGCCGGCGCACCTCCTCCAGATTCCAGTCGGCACCGGCCAGCGCGGCGGAACCGCGCGAGCCGCGCAGCGCCGCTTCGGCGGTGACCTCGTTGCTGCGACGGCGCATCACACGATGGCCGTAGACCCGGTCCACGGCCTTGCGTACGGAGTCCACGGCGTCGGCGACCCCGGGCAGGGCACCGAGGGCGGCGAGCGGGTCTGAGGCAGTCGTACTCATAAGTAGCGAGGCTACGCGCCCCCTGCGCCCTTACCGCCTTGGAGTGGTCTTCTTCACGAATCCTGGCAGCGGTACGCGTTCATGCGGCTACCCTAGGTGAACATGAAGATCGCTTTCGTAGGGAAGGGCGGCAGCGGCAAGACCACGCTGTCCTCGCTCTTCATCCGCCACCTCGCCGCCAATGAAGCCCACGTCCTCGCAGTGGACGCCGACATCAACCAGCACCTCGGGGCCGCGCTGGGCCTGAACGAGGAAGAGGCCTCCGCGCTGCCCGCGATGGGTGCGCAACTGCCTCTGATCAAGGACTATCTGCGGGGCAGCAACCCCCGTATCGCCTCCGCCGAGACGATGATCAAGACAACGCCGCCCGGCGAGGGATCGCGGCTGCTGCGCGTGTGCGAGGACAACCCCGTCTACGACGCGTGCGCGCGCACGGTCCGGCTCGACGACGGGGAGATCCGGCTCATGGCCACCGGCCCGTTCACCGAGTCCGACCTCGGTGTGGCCTGCTACCACTCCAAGGTCGGGGCGGTCGAGCTCTGCCTCAACCACCTGGTCGACGGCCCCGACGAATACGTCGTGGTCGACATGACCGCGGGGTCGGACTCGTTCGCCTCCGGGATGTTCACCCGCTTCGACATGACGTTCCTGATCGCGGAGCCGACCCGGAAGGGGGTGTCGGTGTACCGCCAGTACAAGGAGTACGCAAGGGACTTCGGCATCGCTCTGAAGGTCATTGGCAACAAGGTGCAGGGGCAGGACGACCTCAACTTCCTGCGCGCGGAGGTCGGCGACGACCTGCTCGTCGGGGTGGGCCAGTCCGACTGGGTCCGGGCGATGGAGAAGGGCCGCCCGTCGCGGTTCGACCTGCTGGAGGCGGACAACCGGATGGCTCTGCAGGCCCTCCAGGACGCCGCGGAGGACTCGTACGAACTGCGGGACTGGGAGCGTTACACGCGCCAGATGGTGCACTTCCATCTGAAGAACGCGGAGAGCTGGGGCAACGAGAAGACGGGCGCCGACCTGGCCGCCCAGGTCGACCCCGCCTTCGTGCTCGACGAACGGTGCGCGGAGGCGGGGGTCACCGCACCCGCGTAGCCGCCCGGCCGGCCGGCCGGGGCGACCCGACCGGTCCGGCATCCCGGACTATTCGGCGGCGTGGTCCTCCGCTTCCGCGGGGGCGGCCTTCACTTCGCCGCCCTTCTCCGCGGACTCATCGCCCTCGCTCCTACCGGAGCCCTTCTCGACGCCCCTGTCGGTGCCCTTCTCGGCGCCCTTCTCGGCGCCCTCCTCGGTGCCCTTCTCGGCGCTCTTCTCGGCGCCCTTGTCAGCAGGCTTTCCCGCCGCTGCCGGGGCGGTGAGGTAGGACGTCCAGCCACCCTTCGGCGCCTGGCCGACGCCGAGGGTGGTCAGCTTGGCCAGCGTGGCCGGGTCCTGCGCGTCGAGCCAGTCGGCGAGCTGCCGGAAGGACACGCAGCGCACGTCCTTCTGGGTACAGACGGTCTTCACCGTCTCCTCGATGGCACGCATGTACGTGCCACCGTTCCAGGACTCGAAGTGGTTGCCGATGATCAGCGGCGCACGGTTGCCGTTGTACGAGCGGTCGAAGGCCTGGAGCAGGCCGTCGCGCATCTGGTTGCCCCAGTACTCGTGCTGGTCGGGGTCGCCCTGCGTCGTGCCGGACTGGTTGAACATGAAGTTGTAGTCCATCGAGAGGGTCTCGAAGGCGCGGCCGGGCACCGGGACGAGCTGGAGCGGCAGGTCCCAGATGCCGCCTTTCTTCTCGGGCCAGACCTGATTGCCGACACCGCTGGAGTCGTACCGGAAACCCATCGTCCGGGCCGCGGCGACCATGTTCTTCTGCCCTTCGAGGCAGGGGGTGCGTCCGCCGACGAGTTCCTTGTCGTAGTCGAAGGGCAGCGGTGCCTCGGCCTTGAGTTCCGGGGTATTGGTCTTCCACCCCTTGACGAAGGACTTGGCCTGGGCGATCTCGCTCTTCCACTCCTCGACGGACCAGGTCCCGACCCCGCCGTCCTTGCCGCAGAAGTGACCGTTGAAGTGGGTGCCGATCTCATTGCCGTCCTGCCACGCGGCGCGCAGTTCGGTGAGGGTGTCGCGGATGCCCTGGGTGTCGTTGAAGCCGATGTCCGAGCGGCCCGCCGAATGCTTGGGCGGGTCGTAGAGGGCCTTCTTCTCCTCGGGCAGCAGGTACACGCCGCTGAGGAAGTAGGTCATGTTGGCGTTGTATTTCTTGGCGACACCGCGGAAGTGCGAGAAGAGCTTCTGACTGTCCTCCCCCGCTCCGTCCCAGGAGAACACCACGAACTGCGGAGGCTTCTGGCCGGGCGCGAGACGCTTGGCCGCCGGCAGCTTCGGCTGGACGCCGGTGAAGGCGGTCGAGCCGTCCCCGATGAGCTTCACCGCGTTCCTGGGGGCGGCCGGGCCGTTCTGCTCGGCCTCCTTCGCCTTCTTCTCGGCGCCCGCTCCGGACGCCCGGGAGCCGCTGTCACCGGATTCCGCGCCGGAGCAGCCCGCCAGACCCGTGATCAGTGCCATGGCCATGGCGCCAAAGGCCATCCTCTTCGTGGCGGCCATCATCCGCCCACCCTCTTCCTTGCAGGTTGTTTGCGCTGAAGTGCCGACGGCGCCGCCAAATTCGCACGCAGCCCTGCAATCGCCTCGCGACAGGCCGTATGAAAAGACGCTTATTCACTTGAATGGGTGGTTCGATGGCCCATTTGCCCGAAATGTGAGACGCGTAACTTTACTCTCCATTACGATTCGTTTACTGAGAGTTGAGAAATCCCGCCGCTGCACGCCGTGACCCACGGCCGCGTCCCCCACACCCCGCGACCGCGCTGCCCCGGAGGAGACGGGAACATGTCTGCCTGCGTCCCCACACGTCATGAACGCACCCCTCGCAGTTCGCGCCCTCCCCGCGCCTCGGGAGTCAAGCGCCCACACAGCCCGCCACCCGGCGGGCGCCGCTTCCGTATCGCGGGCGCCGATGTGTCCGCATCGATCACGGTGTTCCTCATCGCCGTCCCGATGTCCCTCGGCCTCGCCGTCGCCATGGACGCCCCGCTGGCGGCCGGCCTGGTCTCCGCGGCCATCGGCGGCATCGTGGCCGGGCTCCTCGGCGGAACACCCCTCCAGGTCAGCGGCCCGTCCGCCGGACTGACCGTGGTCACGGCCGAGTTGATCCAGATCTACGGCTGGCGCACCACCTGCGCCATCACCATCGGTGCCGGACTTCTGCAGATCCTTCTGGGCTCGCTGCGCGCGGCCCGCAGTGCGCTCGCCGTCAGCCCCGCCATCGTGCACGGCACTCTCGCCGGTATCGGCGTGGCCATCGCCCTCGCCCAGCTGCACATCGTGCTCGGCGGTTCACCGCAGAGCTCCGCCATGGACAACGCCCGGGCCCTGCCGGACCAGTTGGCCCGCTTCAGCCCGGCCGCCCCGCTGATCGGCGCGCTCACCATCACCGTCCTGGTGCTGTGGCCACGGCTGCCGGGCCGCGCCGGGAGAGCGGTACGGAGAATTCCGGCCGCGCTCGCCTCGGTGGCCCTCGCGACCGCGGTAGCCGCCCTCGCGACGCCCGGGATCGCCCGGGTCGACCTGCCGTCGTGGCGCTCGCACGCCCTGCCCGAGCTGCCGCAGGGTCCCGTACTGGCCCTGGCCACCGCGGCGTTCACGGTGATGCTGGTGGCCAGCCTGGAATCGCTGCTCGCCGCGGTGGCCGTGGACAAGCTGACCGCGGACCGCGCGGCGATCCGGACCGACCACGCGGCCGACCGGACGCCCCCGGCATCCTCGACGCCCCCGGCTCCTGCGGTACCGCCGTCCCCGCCCTCCGCCCCCGCGAACGGACAGGCACCCGACCGGCCGGCCGGTCCTTCCGCCTCCCCTCCGTCCGCGCGGAGCACCGGCCGGCCACCCGCCCAGGACGCCGGACAGCTTCCGGCTCTCCTCCAACGCTCGGACCTCGACCGCGAGTTGCGCGCTCAGGGCATCGCCAACGCCCTGGCCGGGCTGCTGGGTGGACTTCCGGTGTCCGGGGGTGCGGTGCGCAGTTCGGCCAACGTACGGGCGGGGGCGACCGGCCGGGCCTCCACCGTCCTGCACGGCGTCTGGGTCCTGCTCGCGGCGGTGCTGCTGGTGACGGTGCTCGAATGGATCCCGCTGGCCGCGCTCGCCGCGCTGGTGATGGTGGTCGGCATCCAGATGGTGAGCTTCGCCCATATCCGTAATGTCCACAGACACCGGGAGTTCCTGGTGTACGGCGCGACGATCACCGGAGTGATCGCCTTCGGCGTGCTGAAGGGCGTGACGATCGGCATCACCGTGGCCGTGGCCGTGGCGCTGCACCGGCTGGCCCGCACCCGGGTCACCGTGAGCGAGCAGGGCGAGCGGTATCTGGTGACCATCCGCGGCCAGCTGACCTTCCTGGCCGTTCCACGGCTCAGCCGGACCCTCGGCCAGCTTCCGCCCGGGGTGGACGCGATCGTCGAACTCGACGGGTTCTTCATGGACCACGCGGCCTACGAGAGCATCCAGGACTGGCGCACCACGCAGCTCGCCCAGGGCGCCCGGATCTCCTTCACCGGCAGGTCGGGCGGCCGCATCGCCGAGCCCGCCTCGGCGGCGCACTCCTGCTGCCGCCCCTGGACCCCGTGGCGCAACCACCACTGCCACGGAAACCCCACAGGCCCCACCACCGCCGCCAACACGCTCCACGACACCGGCAGCGCCGTCGGCACCGCCTCCCCTTCCCACGCCGGTTCCGACTCCGGCTCGGGACCGGGCCCGCACGGCGGCACGGCCGGGACAGAAGGCACCGGCACCAACAGCGGCCTCGGCGGCTCCGCGGGCATGTCACGCCCGACCGGGGCCCATCGCCTGCTCAGCGGCCTCAGTTCGTTCCAGCGCAATACGGCACCGCTGGTGCGGGAGGAGCTGGCCAGACTCGCCACCGAGGGGCAGCGGCCCTCCCAGCTCTTCATCACCTGCGCCGACTCCCGCCTCGTCACCAGCATGATCACGTCCAGCGGCCCGGGTGACCTCTTCACCGTGCGCAACGTCGGCAATCTGGTGCCCACGCCGGACACCGAGTCCCCGGCGGGCGGGGACGATTCCGTGGCCGCGGCGATCGAGTACGCGGTGGACGTGCTCAGGGTCGAGTCCATCACCGTCTGCGGGCACTCCGGCTGCGGAGCCATGCAGGCGCTGCTCGGCGCCGATCCCGGCACACCCAGGACGACGCCCCTGTGGCGCTGGCTGCGACACGGGCTGCCGAGCCTGGAGCGGATGGCGTCCCGCCACCACTCCTGGGCGCGGATCTCCGGCCGGCTGCCCACCGACGCGGTGGAGCAGCTCTGTCTCACCAATGTGGTCCAGCAGTTGGAGCATCTGCGGGCGCACGAGGCGGTGGCACGGCGGCTCGCGGAAGGCACGCTCCAGCTGCACGGGATGTACTTCCACGTGGGCGAGGCGCAGGCGTATCTGCTGACCGAGGAGTCCAGTTCCGGTACGGAGCCCCATGAGGTCTTCGACCGGGTCGGGTCCGGCGCGGATCCTGACGCGCGGGACGACGGCACAGACCACGCGCTGTTCACCGGCCCTTCCGGTCCGGGCGAGTTGGAACGTACCCGCGTCTGAACCGGCCACACCCTCTGAACCGGACACACCCCAGTTCCGTGAGATCTTGTGATCCCGTTCCGCAGGCGCCATGCCTGCGTGCGGTGCCCCGTGGCACTGTGCGACGACATGCGTGCGGAGCGGGATCGTGCCTCCATACACGAAGACACAGGTCTAAACCAATTCCCGGCAGACACTTGTCACCTGGCCCCCGGCCTGATGAGCTATGCCCCGGGACACAACGGACACCCTGGGACTGGGAGAAGTCGTGAGCAACGAAAGCCTGGCCAACCTGCTTCGGGAAGAGCGGAAATTCGCGCCGCCTGCCGAACTGGCCGCCAACGCCAACGTCACAGCGCAGGCGTACGAGCAGGCCGAAGCGGACCGGCTGGGCTTCTGGGCCGAGCAGGCCCGTCGCCTGACCTGGGCCACGGAGCCGGCCGAGACGCTCGACTGGAGCAACCCGCCCTTCGCGAAGTGGTTCGCGGACGGCAAGCTCAACGTCGCGTACAACTGCGTGGACCGCCATGTCGAGGCGGGCAACGGCGACCGGGTCGCCATCCACTTCGAGGGTGAGCCCGGCGACAGCCGCGCCATCACCTACGCGGAGCTCAAGGACGAGGTGTCCCGCGCCGCCAACGCCCTCATCGAACTCGGTGTCGGCACGGGCGACCGGGTCGCCGTGTATCTGCCGATGATCCCCGAGGCCGCGATCGCGATGCTGGCCTGTGCCCGCATCGGCGCCGCCCACTCCGTGGTCTTCGGCGGCTTCTCGGCCGACGCCATCGCCGCGCGCATCCAGGACGCGGACGCCAAGGTCGTCATCACCGCGGACGGCGGTTTCCGCCGTGGCAAGCCCTCCGCGCTCAAGCCCGCGGTCGACGACGCCGTCTCCCGTATCGAGAGCGTCGAGCACGTCCTCGTGGTCCGCCGCACCGGCCAGGACACCGCGTGGACCGAGGGACGCGACGTCTGGTGGCACGAGATCACCGGCCGGCAGTCCGCCGAGCACACCCCCGAGGCCTTCGAGGCGGAGCAGCCGCTCTTCATCCTCTACACCTCCGGCACCACGGGTAAGCCGAAGGGCATCCTGCACACCTCCGGCGGCTACCTCACCCAGGCGGCGTACACCCACAACGCGGTCTTCGACCTCAAGCCGGAGACCGATGTCTACTGGTGCACCGCCGACATCGGCTGGGTGACCGGACACTCGTACATCGTCTACGGGCCGCTGGCCAACGGCGCCACCCAGGTCATGTACGAGGGCACGCCCGACTCCCCCCACCAGGGGCGTTTCTGGGAGATCGTGCAGAAGTACGGCGTCACGATCCTCTACACCGCGCCGACCGCGATCCGTACGTTCATGAAGTGGGGCGACGACATCCCCGCCAAGTTCGACCTGTCGTCGCTGCGCGTCCTCGGTTCGGTCGGTGAGCCGATCAACCCCGAGGCGTGGATGTGGTACCGCAAGCACATCGGCGCCGACAAGTGCCCGATCGTGGACACCTGGTGGCAGACCGAGACCGGCGCGATGATGATCTCGCCGCTGCCCGGCGTGACGGAGACCAAGCCGGGAAGCGCCCAGCGCGCGCTGCCGGGCATCTCCGCCACGGTCGTCGACGACGAGGCCCGCGAGGTGCCCGACGGCGGGGGCGGCTATCTCGTCCTCACCGAGCCGTGGCCGTCGATGCTCCGCACCATCTGGGGCGACGACCAGCGCTTCATCGACACCTACTGGTCGCGCTTCGAGGGCAAGTACTTCGCGGGCGACGGTGCGAAGAAGGACGAGGACGGCGACATCTGGCTGCTGGGCCGGGTCGACGACGTCATGCTCGTTTCGGGGCACAACATCTCGACCACCGAGGTCGAATCGGCGCTCGTGTCGCACCCGTCGGTCGCCGAGGCCGCCGTGGTCGGCGCGGCCGACGAGACGACGGGCCAGGCGATCGTCGCGTTCGTGATCCTGCGCGGTACGGCGACCGCCTCCGACGAGCTGGTCGTGGACCTGCGCAACCACGTCGGCGCGACGCTCGGCCCGATCGCCAAGCCCAAGCGGGTCCTGCCGGTCGCCGAACTCCCCAAGACCCGCTCGGGCAAGATCATGCGCCGCCTGCTGCGCGACGTCGCCGAGAACCGTGAGGTGGGGGACGTCACCACGCTCAGCGACTCCTCGGTGATGGACCTGATCCAGACCCAGCTGCCGTCCGCGTCCTCCGAGGACTGACGGCCCGGCCGCCGCGGCGGTACGTACGACCCCGATGGGCACCCGGCGACGCGCCGGGTGCCCATCGGGCATTTAGGGTCGGAAGCGCTGGATACGGCTCCCGGCCGCCCAGGTACAGTGGTCGCTGCGTCAATAACGTAATAAGAAATCTCCCAAGGGTGTGCCGGGAAGTCTGGTCGGCAAGTGCATCAGCCATGCCATCGCTGCCGTACCGACCCGGAGGTCCCCACTCGTGGCCGCGCCCGCCCCCGCACCGCCCTCGCCCCGCCGCACCCTGTTCGGACGCCTGTCCCTGCCCGAGCGGAACTTTGTGGCGGAGGCGCTGCGTGCCGAGACGGTCGGCGGAGTCATCCTGCTGGTCGCCGCGGTCGCGGCACTGGTCTGGGCGAACACCTTCCAGTCCAGCTACCGGACGATCAGCGACTTCCATCTCGGCCCCGGGTCGCTGGGCCTGAACCTCTCCGTGGCGCACTGGGCGGCCGACGGGCTGCTCGCCGTCTTCTTCTTCGTCGCGGGCGTCGAACTCAAGCGTGAACTGGTCGCGGGCGAACTCCGTGACCCCAAGGCCGCCGCCCTCCCGGTCGTCGCGGCGCTGTGCGGCATGATCGTGCCCGCGCTGGTCTACTTCCTCACCACGACTCTCGGCGGTGGGTCCACGGACGGCTGGGCCGTCCCCACGGCCACCGACATCGCCTTCGCGCTCGCCGTCCTCGCCGTCATCGGCACCTCGCTGCCATCCGCCCTGCGCGCGTTCCTGCTCACCCTCGCCGTCGTCGACGACCTCTTCGCGATCCTGATCATCGCGGTCTTCTTCACCGACAGCATCGACTTCATGGCGCTCGGCGGGGCCTTCGCCGGTCTCGTCGTCTTCTACCTACTGATCCGCAAGGGGATCCGGGGCTGGTACATCTACATACCGCTGGCCCTGGTCATCTGGGGTCTGATGTACAACAGCGGCATCCACGCCACCATCGCCGGTGTCGCCATGGGCCTGATGCTGCGCTGCACCAAGCGCGAGGGCGAGAAGCAATCGCCCGGTGAGCGCATCGAACATCTGGTCCGCCCGCTGTCGGCCGGGCTCGCCGTGCCCCTGTTCGCGCTCTTCTCGGCCGGGGTCTCCCTCAAGGGTGACGCGCTCGCCGGGGTCTTCACCCGTCCGGAGACGCTCGGAGTCGTACTCGGACTGGTTCTGGGCAAGACCATCGGCATCTTCGGCGGCACCTGGCTCGCGACCCGCTTCACCAGGGCGGAGCTGAACAAGGATCTGGCCTGGGCGGATGTCTTCGCGGTCGCCTCGCTCGCCGGAATCGGCTTCACCGTCTCCCTGCTCATCGGCGAACTCGCCTTCGAGGGCGACGCGGAAACGGTCAACGAGATCAAGGCCGCCGTACTGATCGGCTCCCTGATAGCGGCCGTGTTCTCCGGTGTACTGCTCAAACTGCGGGTACGCAGATACCGGGCCCTGTACGAGGCGGAGGAGCTCGACGAGGACGAGTCGGGTGTGCCCGACATCTACGAACAGGACGACCCGGAGTACCACCTGCGGATGGCCGTGATCCACGAGCGGAAGGCGGCCGAGCACCGCCGTCTGGCCGAACTGGCGGGGGCAGCGCGCAACAAGCCGGACAGTCCGGCATGATCTGACATCGGATGTGTCGAAGAGAAGAGGGAGTCAGGGATGAGCGACCCCGGCAACTACGTGGGCAGCGCGGACCGCAGTCTCGGACAGCTGGTCGCCTCGGCGACGGCCGAGATGTCCGCGCTGGTGCACGATGAGATCGCCCTGGCCAAGGCCGAGGTACGGCAGGACGTCAGGCGCGGCGTCGTCGGCAGTGTGGCGTTCATCGTGGCGGGCGTGCTGATCCTGTTCGCACTGCCCGTGCTGAGCTTCGCGGCCGCGTACGGGATCCACAATCTGGGGCTCGGCCTCGCCTGGTCGTTCCTGATCGTCGGCGGCGCGTTCATTCTTCTGGCGGCACTGCTCGCGCTGATCGCCATCGCCAAGTTCAAGAAGGTCAAGCCGCCGGAGAAGTCCATCGCCTCGGCCAAGCAGACCGCCGCCGTGCTCCAGAGCGTCAAGCCGCACCCCCGGCCGGCCGTCGGGGCCGACGAGATCCTCCGGGCCTCCGGCAGCACCCTGTCGGACAAGGCCATCGAGAACCGTCCGGGTAAGGACAAGGCCGCCGCTGTGGCACGCTCGTCCACATGACGGTCCCCGATTCCAGCCCATTCGGTCCGGCAGGCTCGATGAGTCCGGCCGGTGCCGGCAGTCCGGTACGCCTCGACGGCCCCTGGACCCACCGCGACGTGGCGGCCAACGGCGCGCGCTTCCACATCGCGGAAATGGGTGACGGGCCGCTGGTGCTGCTGTTGCACGGCTTCCCGCAGTTCTGGTGGACATGGCGCCACCAGCTGACCGCACTCGCCGACGCCGGTTTCCGTGCAGTGGCCATGGATCTTCGCGGAGTGGGCGGCAGCGACCGTACGCCCCGGGGTTACGACCCCGCCAACCTGGCGCTCGATGTCACCGGCGTCATCCGCTCGCTCGGCGAGCCCGACGCCGCACTGGTCGGCCACGACATGGGCGGCTATCTCGCCTGGACCGCCGCGGTGATGCGGCCGAAGCTGGTGCGGCGGCTCGTGGTGTCCTCGATGCCGCATCCGCGCCGCTGGCGCTCCGCGATGCTCTCCGACTTCTCGCAGTCCCGGGCGGGCTCGTACATCTGGGGCTTCCAGCGACCGTGGCTGCCGGAGCGTCAGCTCGTCGCCGACGACGCCGCCCTGGTGGGCCGTCTGATCCGGGACTGGTCGGGACCGCGGACCGCGGACTTCCCCGACGACGAGACCGTGGACGTCTACCGGCGTGCCATGTGCATTCCGTCCACGGCGCACTGCTCGATCGAGCCGTACCGCTGGATGGTGCGCTCCCTCGCGCGACCGGACGGTGTCCAGTTCAACCGGCGGATGAAGCGGCCGGTACGCGTGCCGACACTGCACCTGCACGGGTCACTCGATCCGGCGGTCCGGACGCGCAGTTCCGCAGGGTCGGGCGAGTACGTCGAAGCGCCCTACCGGTGGCGACTTTTCGACGGTCTCGGGCACTTCCCCCACGAAGAGGATCCGGTCGGCTTCTCGACCGAACTCATCAACTGGCTCAAGGATCCTGAACCTGACCGGTAGTCCGGGCGCACAGGTGAGCGACGCATGGCCAATTGCCTGCCGCATAGGCCAATTGGCTGACTCCCACACGATTACCGACCTTGGGTCACGGGCAGACGTCGGGGTATGGGCTGGACGCACGACTTCACTGACGAAGCACGCAACCGCCGCTCCACCGCGACAGCCGGTGTGGGCACTCACGAGGGGGGCGGCCCCCAGGGCCGGCTGCACGACACGCATGACGTTCATCATCCCCACACCCGTGCCAGGCTCGGGATTCCGCGCATTCTCCGCCGCCGTGCCCGCTGGGTCTCGGCGCGGCTGCGGCACCCCCGCAACTGAACGCGAGGACTCCGCGACGCCTTCACCCGCCGCCTGACCGGCAGGACCGGAGCTGATCGGACGGCTGCCGGCCGGCCGGCAGCGGCGGCCAGGACTCAGAGCGCGCAGCCCTGGCTGTCGACCTGCTGGTTGGCGGTACGGCCGTGGTCGATGTCCTCGCGGATCTCGTCCGCCGTCAGCGCGTAGCCGGTGTCCGGGTCATCGAGGGACTTGGCGAACACCACTCCGTACACCTCGCCTTCCGGAGTGAGCAGCGGTCCGCCGGAGTTGCCCTGGCGCACGGTCGCGTACAGCGAGTACACATCGCGGCGCACGGTGCCCCGGTGGTAGATGTCCGGGCCGTCGGCGTCGATGCGGCCGCGTACGCGCGCCGAGCGCACGTCGTACCCCCCGTTCTCCGGGAAGCCGGCCACGATGGCGCTGTCACCCGTCTCCGCGTCGTCGGTGCCGGTGAACCTGAGCGGCTTGGCCGTGAGATCCGGGACGTCCAGTACGGCGATGTCGCGCTCCCAGTCGTAGAGGACGACCTTCGCGTCGTACAGCCGCCCCTCGCCGCCGATCTGGACGGTCGGCTCGTCGACGCCGCCCACGACATGGGCGTTGGTCATCACTCGGCGGGGGGAGAAGACGAAGCCGGTGCCTTCGAGGGCCTTGCCGCAGCTGGGCGCCATGCCCATGACCTTGACGATCGACTTCTTGGCGCGTGCCGCGACGGGGCTGCCGGCCAGGGCCGGGTCCGGGGCCTTGACCTCGGTGATCGGTTCGTTGGCGAAGGGGCTGAAGACCTGCGGGAAGCCGTTCTGCGCGAGGACCGAGGAGAAGTCCGTGAACCAGGTGGAGGCCTGCTTGGGCATCACCCGGGAGACGCCGAGCAGGACCGAGGAGCTGCGGACCTCCTTGCCCAGGGTCGGCAGCGACGTACCTGCGAGCGCCGACCCGATCAGCCACGCGACCAGCAGCATCGCCACCACATTGACCAGGGCGCCTCCGGTGGCATCCAGGGCGCGCGCGGGCGACCATGTGATGAACCGTCGGAGTTTGTTGCCCAGGTGGGTGGTGAAGGCCTGGCCGATCGAGGCGCACACGATCACGACGACGACCGCGACGATGGCAGCCGTCGAGGAGACCTCGGACCCGTCGGTCGCCCGGTCCCAGATGAGCGGCAGCAGATAGACGGCGACAAGTCCGCCGCCCAGAAAGCCGATCACCGAAAGAATGCCGACGACGAAACCCTGGCGGTAGCCGATGACCGCGAACCACACGGCACCGACCAGCAGCAGGATGTCCAGCACGTTCACCGTCTATTGCCTCGCAGATTCGTCACCTGGCCCGTCCGTACGACGGGGTCCGGGCCGGGCCCGGAACAGCGCAGCAGGGAAGTCAGCCTGTCATGCGCGCCAGTCGAGCGGCACCTGCCTGGTCCGGTCCCACGGGCGCTCCCACCCGGCGTAGTGCAGGATGCGGTCGATCACTCCGGCCGTGAAACCCCAGACCAGGGCGGATTCGACCAGAAACGCGGGCCCCCGGTGACCGCTCGGATGCACGGCCGTCGCCCGGTTGGCCGGGTCCGTGAGATCCGCCACGGGAACGGTGAACACGCGGGCGGTCTCGGCCGGGTCGACCACCGCCACCGGGCTCGGCTCCCGCCACCAGCCGAGGACGGGCGTCACGACGAAGCTGCTGACCGGAATGTACAGCCGGGGCAGCACGCCGAAGAGCTGCACACCCCGCGGATCGAGCCCCGTCTCCTCCTCGGCCTCCCGCAGCGCGGCTCTGAGCGGCCCGGTCGTCGCCTGGTCGCCGTCCTCCGGGTCCAGGGCGCCTCCGGGGAAGGACGGCTGCCCGGCGTGGGAGCGCAGCGAGCCGGAGCGCTCCATCAGGAGCAGCTCGGGACCGCGCGCCCCGTCGCCGAAGAGGACCAGGACGGCGGACTGCCGGCCCGCGCCGTTCTCGGGCGGCAGGAAGCGGCTGAGCTGTTGCGGGCGCACGGTGCGCGCGGCCCTCGCGACGGGGGCCAGCCAGTCGGGCAGACCGTCGCCGGTGACGGCCATCGCGCTGTCCGGGATCATGGCGGCGGCGGATGGCGCACCCGGTGGGTGCGGCGCCCCGGGCTGGGCGTGCGGCACCCCAGTCTGTGGTGCATGCGTCGAGCTCTGTGCGTGCGTCATGGGCACCCCCGTCGCTTTACAACGCCTGTCGTCGGCCATTTCGTTCCGAGCCATTCCGTGCGGTGGGGGCTTTCCCGTGGCCGTTCCCTCATTCGGCTCCCAGTGCCGGTGCGGGCTTGCCCGGATAGTCCGGGGGCGGGCTGAGCCGCTGGCCCGGATAGCCGCCCATCTCGTACTTCAGGAGCTTCCTGGCCTTCTCCGGATCCGTCTCGCCCTCACCGTACGAGGGGCAGAGCGGGGCGATCGGGCAGGCGCCGCAGGCGGGTTTCCGGGCATGACAGATCCGGCGGCCGTGAAACACCACGCGGTGCGAGAGCATCGTCCACTCGCTCTTGGGGAAGATCGCGGCCACATCCGCCTCGACCTTCACCGGGTCCTCCTCGGTGGTCCACTTCCAGCGGCGCACCAGCCGTCCGAAGTGGGTGTCGACCGTGATGCCGGGAACACCGAAGGGGGTGTGCACATTAGCACCATGATCAGGATCACCCGCCCGGCTTGCCTCGCAGGCGCACGCGTTGCCGGTCACGACGAACGCTGTCTTACGCCCGACACCTGGGAGTTTCACCAGGTCAGCGAGGGTGCGCGGCACCATGCCGTCATGGTCGGCCACGAGGGCAGCAGCCATGCGCGTGATGCTCCGAGTCTTCGCACGGAAGAACCCCGTAGGCCGGATCAGCGCCTCTACGTCGTCCACCTCGGCCCCTGCCAGATCGGCCGGGCGGGGGTACTTCGCGAACAGCGCCGGGGTTACCTGGTTCACCCGTAGGTCTGTGGTCTGCGCGCTGAGCACCGTTGCAACCAACAGTTGCCAGGCATTCACAAAGTCGAGTTCGCAATGGGCATACGGGTACGTCTCGGCAAGTACGCGGTTGATCTTTCGCGCCCGCCGGACCATCGCTAGCCGGGTCTCTTCCGCCATGCTGGCCAGCGTACGGGCCCCGTCCGCACGCTACGGGGGAAGCACGCGAACGGGGCCGAGCAACCGGCGCGCCGCACCATCGGCGGAACACGACGTGCCGGGGTCCAGGGGCTCACCATCGGATGCGCTCGGCATCCCCGCCGACACACGTAGGACAAGGCCGCTTGAACGTCCAGGAGCACAGCGCGCACCCGGCGAACCCACAGCAGCCGTCGCACCAGATAGCGCGGTGTCCGGCGCACGTCCCGCAGTACGACGTAGGCCGGTCGTCCGGGGGCGGAGCCGGAGCCGGAGCCGGGATGGCGGTCCGCTTCCGCTGTGGCTTGGTACGGGGCCTCTCAGGGGCCGTCGTCACCTAGTGCCCCTCGGGGTGCCGCCGCATGTAGACGTTGCAGTCGGACACCGTGGTCAGGTCGCCACCCGTCCGCGCACGGTCCCGGACGTTGGCCAGCTCCCGGCAACCGGCGCAACCGTCTACGGGAGTCGGCTCCAACTCGCTGAGTCTCGGGGGGAGTTCAAGCGGTGCGGTGCTGTACCTCGTCGGCTCGGTCATGCCCGGCCCACCCCTTCGCAGTCGTCCGTATGACGACGACGCTAGGGAGGCAGCGACCCCACTTCCTAGTGAGTTCTACGTTGTTGCACGCGACTTCTCACCGCAGCGCATCCAGAGCAGCCGCCACCAACGCGCGGGCCTCCGCGCCGTAAACGGTCAGCTCCTGAAGATCGCCCCACGCCTTGACGTACATGCCCACTTCACCCGGCGCAGTGAGTGTCACCTGAGCCGTCAGCAATTCCACATGCACGCGCTGATCGTCGAAGATGTCGAAAGTCTCTAGCGTCCACATGTGCCGCTCACGCGCTGCAAACGGGATGATCCCCAGAGAGACAGCGGGAAGGGACATGACCGATAGCAGGTGCCCCAACTGACCGGCCATCGCCTCGGAGTCGCCCACCTGGTAGCGCAATACGGCTTCCTCGACCAACAGCGCGAAACGGTGCGTTCCCTCGTGCAGCACGCGGGCACGGTCCATGCGGGCGTCCACGGCTTCCGCTGTGTCGTTAGGGGTGCCGTGGAACCGGCTAATGGACGAGAGCAGCGCGGCGGCGTATGCGGGCGTCTGGAAGAGTCCCGGCACCACGTGCGAGGCGTAGCCCCGGTGCAGCTTCGTGCGCTGGTACAGCGGGATGCGGGCCTCTTGCAGCCGACGCAAGCCGGTGCGCTGTAGTCGCTTCCACTCCAAATACATGGAGTCCGCCGTACGCGATGCGGCCACTATGTCGGCCGCCAGATCACCCGCCCCGCAGGCGGTACACCATGCGCGGATATCAGCGTCAGACGGAGGCGTCCGGGCACTCTCAATGCGGGAAGTCTTGGACTTGTGCCAGCCGCAGCGAGAGGCCAGCTCATGCCCCTTCAAGCCAGCGTCTAGACGCGCTTCACGGAGCCGTGCCGCGACAGCTTTTCGGGCGCTCTCGACACTCGATGATTGGTACTGGGGCATGAGCTAACTTGCCGCTGTAGCGGCTAGGCCGTGAACCTTTCGTGCGGAGTGGCGCGCTGCCACACGGACTCGAACGCCTCGCTGAATTTCTTGATCACTGCCGGGTCATCACACATCTCGTTGCAGTCCAACGCGCCGTTGCCGGTGAAGTGCCCGAACCTGATCAGCCGGTCATCGAAGATCCACAGATCAGCGCCAGGCAGGAGCAGGGTTGCGGCGTCCTTGCGTGGCAGCCAACGCACCTGTTCCCCGGCTTCCTGGTTGAGGTGTGATGCCTCGTGCTCGAACCGGATGTAATCGGTAACCGGCTCGGACACGACGCGGGCCCGCCGCATCTCCACCCCCCGCCCGACCGCTTCCCGCACCGTTTCCATCCATGGGCGGAAGTCCTCGACAAAGGCCGGAGTGATCCCGCCTGCCCGCTTCCACTCAGCGAAGCGGCCCCCGTCGTCGTACCCCTCGTACGTGTCCCGCAGTTCGAGGTGCACGGCGGACCGATGACAGTCCTTGATCAGCTCACTGAACGGCGGAACGCTGCTCGGCCTCATCACACGCCTTCCTGATCAGCGGCACCATGCGTGCCGGAATACGGATCACCGCCTCAGAGTCGGGGAGGTGCCCAACCGTGAGGCATTCCGCTTCCGTCTCCTCGTCGGCCTTCCACCCCTGCAACACCATGTCCGCCGTGCTGTCGTCCACCCACACGGTGGGGCAGTTGTCGCCGTTGGTGTTCGGGTCCTTACCGAAGAACTTTAGAGCCATGACCTTGACCCCTACCTACTCAGTTGCGGCTAGTTGCATGAGCGTCACCCCGCCGGGTGCGCCCCGTCAAGACCGCTCATCTCTCCGGGACTTGACCACGTCAAGAATAGTTACTCATCGGTAACTTACCGAAGCATCACCTACGTTCCCGGCGCGCAACGCAACGGGGCGACCTGCGTTTCCAAAGTGGCAAAATCCCTTGGGGCGTCTGACCTCTACCCGCTCGCCGGCTCGACTTTTCGCGACTTCCCGCCTTGCATTCCAAGGAACGCAGAAAACCCCCGACAGCCGAACCCACAGCGGGGCCGGTCCATCGGGGGTCATGAGCACCCCTTGACGTTCAGGGGTGGTCACCTGGTGCCGCAGTTCCTCGGGTGGCCGTCGAGCCGTACGCGACGGGGGAACCGAGGGGCGGTTTGCTCAGCGGGTCGGACGATCGGCAGCGAGCGGGGGAAGCGCCACGCGACCATGCCGGGCGGGGCTGGGCCGCTGGACGGCTTCCAACCGTTCGGGCCGAGGACTACGCGGGTTGGGTTCATATCCTGCCGTACGCCTTCCATAGTTCCCACGCGCTGTAATACGACGCGGACGGCGGGGCGCTCTCCCGCAGGTGCAACAGCTCAGCGAATAGCGCACGGTCGTGACCGGCGTCTCTGTCGCGTGCTGCGCCACCCTCGCTGAACGCAACCCATGCCCGATGCCAGCGACGGCAAAACACCGAGCAGAAAGGCCGGAAGCCTCCTGTATCCGTGCGCTTAAATGCGGGTCTCGCGCAACCGAGGCGAGTGCATGTGCGTAGATCTGACACTAGGAATCCTCCTTACCAGGTGGCCCAAATATGGCGGTGTCGCTCGGCGAACCCTTGGGCGCGACTCTCTAGGGCCGGATCACTGAAAGGCTCGGATGCTTCGCGCTTAGGGTCGGGGCATTCCCGCTGACCGGCCAGCGCGTATACGACAGCGAGGCGGCCCATTGCTACGTCCTCGGCAGTCGGGCCAGAATCAACCGGCTGACGCTTACGCCGCGCGACCACCTCGCACCCCCCAACGTGCTCGGTTCAATGTACGGGCAGCAGCAGCCGGGGAACCCTTGCCAGCGCCCATGTCCGCATCCTGTAGACCGAGGGCGCGCACGATAGCGAGGAACGACGTTTCAGCGGCGCGCAGTTCCTTAAGCGAGGGGTTCGGATATAGACCGCCTCGAACACCGCGCACGATAATGCCGCGATCCTTCACGTCTAGCTCTAGTCCCTCGATCTGATCCAGCACAGCGCACGCCCGTTCCAGGGTGACTAGCTCGTGTGCCTCTAGGTCGAACTCATCGACAACCGACCGGCGAAAGGTGGTGCTCAGCTTTGGCTTACTCATAGTGAAACTCCAGGGGTATTCGGTATTCGCGCTGGTCACACGGCGTTAACTGATCTGGGCTCTCCGGACGGACTGGCGAAGCTGCTATACGCATGCGGTCCCCAAAGGCTCGGTTTTGGGGTCACCCCCCACCCCTCCGGTGACTTTCCGTGAGATTTCCACTGTCACCTAGCGTGAATACAGCGAGAGAATCACACGACTCACAGCGCGCGGAATGCATGAACCAGGAACAGCGAGCGGAGCCGAGCCGATTAGTGCCCGACCCCACTCGATGAATGCCTAGTGGGTGAAGCCGCCGTAAGGGCTTGCGTTGCGCATCGTCATACGCTCGCTGGCTAGCCTCTCCTGCCATTCCTCGTAACGCTGCTCGGCAAGCTCGGGGAGGGCAGCGGCAATGGTGGGTAGGTCCTCGGTTAGTAGAGTGCCGCCCTGGATGGGGTCGTCATTCAGCACGTACCGGCGAACATCGCTCATTGCCTTGCTGAGCTTGGGGGCATCCCAACTCTCGGCCCCCTGCCCGGTAAAGACTCCCCCGTGCTCCAGCGGGGAATCGTTGAACTCGATTTCGCGCAGCTCATCACTCAGCAGGTGGGTTAGCGTGAAGTCACCGAGGAGGCCGTATAGCTCGGCCAGCGCGGGAATCTGTGCGTCCAACTCCTTGAATGCCTTCACCGCAGCCTCGCGCCGCTTGAGGAATTCGGACGCGACAGACCCTCGATATTCTGTGATGAATGCGCGGTCCTCAAACAGTGCGTCGTACGCCTTGCGCGCCGTCGCCAGTCGAGGGAAGTTGCCCCGGAAGGCGGAGAGAGTGCCGTCAACGGCTAGCCGGGCATCCATGACCTTGACAGCGGTACCGGCCGGAACAGGCTTGCCGGAATCGGCAGCACGGGCATTCGCTGCAACGGCATCTAGGTGGGCATCCTCGGCCGCCTCGGCTCGCTCGTAATAGAGTTCAGTCAGCCGGTCCATCTCGCTGACAACGGCCTGTAGGGCCTGCCAACGATCATCGGCCACCTTCGGCGCGAGAGCACCATGACGCTTGTTGCGCATCATGAATTCGTGGTTGCTGGTGACTAGGTCTTCTGGGGTGGTGTTCTCGGACATTGTGTGTCTCCTCGTTGGGGTGCTTAAAGCCAGGGGGTGTGAATGCGGTTGAAGATGCGGGCGGCTAGTTCATCGCCCTCGGCGCGCTGCGTGAATTGGTCGTAACTCTGACGCGCTGCGCCCAGTTCGTCGGTCATGTCGGAATGCCGGGAAGCGGTTATGTCGGCCTCTGCCTGCCAGCGCTCACCCAATTCAGCGCGCTTGCTCCGATCGGCTTCCGCCTTTTGCTCGGCTCGCCATTCATCTAGCTCGCGCCTTTCCGCCTCACGTGCTAGAGCGCGTGCCTCGTACTGGTCTAGCAATGCGTTGTTGCGGTCGGACACTTCCCAGCTGGCTTCCATATCGCGCCGCCGACGCTCAGCAATGAGCCGGTCGGCGTTCTCTGTGGAACCCTGGTGCATTCGCGCTGTGTTGAGCCGAGAGTTTGATCCCTGGCCCGAATCGGGCGTATCCCATACGGTGGTCATTGGCAGTCCTTTCGGGTACAAAAATGCCCCCTTGCCTGCCGGGGTCTATGCCGAGACCACAGCGGGACAAGGGGGCCACCGGTGAGGAGTACGCCGACTAGCGCGCGTGACTACAACTCACCGAAGATTGAAGGGGGTTGCGGCGGCATCCGCAGGGGGTCACCCCTTGACGTTCAGGGGTGGTGGGGCAGCCGGTCAGGCTGGGTGAGAACCTGACCGGCCTAGCACCATTTGAAAGGAAACACACCAGGGAACTACCCCGGTTGAAGCCAGCAAGCTCAAGCGTCCACGTCCGGACGAGTGTGGGGATTCGGCGGAATCTCTGATTGCTGATTCACGAACGGCATTAGCCGTTCCCTCTCTACGAGGTGTGTGGGTTAAGCGGAAAGGCTGAAAGGGACGGAATATCGCACGGGGGCGGGAAGTCGTTATCCAACCGTTGCCAGCCGGCTCGGGGTCAGCGGGAAATGCGGGGGCGCAACGCAACAACACATCAAACAGTTGCCTTGGATACTTTCCAAATACCATTAGGTCTGTCTGAGTTACATGTCTTCAAATCTTGTGCACCATCTGTTGTTCTGTTGCTTTACCCAGGTCAGAGGGGGTGCGGACGTGCAACACATAGCGTGCACACGCAACACACCCCCTCCGCGCTGTCCTACTCGGCCCGGAACATCTCTGGGGAATCCGACCAATCCGTCTGCGCTGCAAGGCGAATGCCAGTAAACCCGCGCTTGCCCGCGCTGTTGTACGTGCCCATGGTGCGGCACCGTTCCTTGAGTGCGTTGGTCAGTGAACGCTTGGTGCGGAACGCGTCCATGCCCTCTTCCTCGGCCCACGCTGTGTACGCATTCCACAGATCAGCGCCGGTAACGCGTCCCTTGGGGTCGGCCACAAGGATGCCGGGGAAGAATCCGGCCAGGGTGTCGGACTCCTCCTTGTACGCCTCCACAGCGGCCTTCACGCTGTCCGGGTCGTGCAACCCATCGGCGTACCAATCGACGCTGCCACGGACCAGCCATGCGAGGATGCCCGGCATTTCGGCGCGTAGCGTGTCCTCTAGATTCAGGTCCTTGTTTTCACCCTGGAAACTCTGGAGAAAAGGGATCAGCTTGACGCGCCGCCATGTGCCGTTGTCCTGCTCCTTGACGACCGGCTTGTAATTGCTCGCGAGCAGGATCAGCGCTTGCGGCTTGAACGCGTAAGGCTTGCGATACTTGGGGTTAACCGTGATCTCTTCCCCGCCGGTCGCATTCTTGATAGCGGCGCTGTCGAGAACGGCAGAACGGTTGGTCTCGCTGGCCAGCGCTAGGCGAGTGCCAACAAGCATTTCCGCATCGGGCCCGCCCCGCGTCTTCCCGCTAGTGGTGAACATGTCGAAAGGCACCGTTGTTGCGTGCGCGCCGAGCAGTTCCCGCAGCGTGGTTAGCAGTGTGGACTTTCCGTTTGAGCCGGAACCATAGAGGACCGCGAAACACTGTTCCTTTGTGCTGCCCGTGATGCCGTACCCCAACAGCCGCTGCACATAGTCGGGCAACTCCGGGTCGTGGGCGAAGACTTCAGCGAGGAACTGTTCCCACCGAGGGGCCTTAGCATCCGGGTCGTAAGGCACGCTGACAGCCTTGGTGATCCGCTGTCCCGGCGTGCCCTCGGATAGCTCTCCGGTGCGTAGGTCGATGACCCCGTTTGGGGCCGCCAATAGCCACGGGTCGGCGTCCCAATCTCCGCTGTACCGAACATCGGTAAGACCCTTAAGCATGTCCACGACGTTGTCCCGGCGCTGCTTGCTCCCGAGGTACTGAGATCGGCGCTGGTCCTTTTCGCTCTTGCGTAGATCGCGCAGCATGGTTTGAACGGTGGACGTTACGTCGTCGCCCTCGGCGTCCGTGTGCCAGTGGTGGGCATCCTCGGGGAAGGAGTGCCAGCCGCGCGCCCGGTTGAATGACAGCGAGCCGTTAAAGCGACTGCTCAGCGCATGGATAGCTAGGTCATCGTCAGCCATGGTGCCGATTTCCTCGGCGCTGTCGCTGCCGTTTGCTGCCTGCTGTAGCGCGGCTAGTAGGGCCTCGGTGTTCAGGTTCGAAAGGTCCATTACAGCTCCACCCCAGCAGCGCCCATAACGGCCGCTATTCCATCGATCTCTTCTTTGAGCTTCTTCTTTACGTTCTTCTCGCGCGCCGTCCACGGGTCCATGTGGTCGTGTTCAGCGAGCAGTCGCAGGTACCGCTTACGGGCAACCCAGAGTTGCGCATAGACCCGCTCAAGATCCCAGTTCACATCGTCGGTTGGGGCGCACAGTTCGTAGCCAGGGTTCCCGTACGCGTCGCTGCCTTTGAGCCGTCCGCGCTGGATGGTCTGTGGTAGGCAATGCGGGGTGCGGTGCCCGAGAGATGTTCCGTGAATGTGCTCACAGCCGCAGAAAGGGCAGGCGATTACGCGACTCTGCCCGGCTAGCCTGCCGTTGCTGTAATGGACGTCGATTAGGAATGACTGCGTTTTGGGGGTGTAGGTATCAAGGTTCATGGGGCGTGTCTCCTCGGGGTGGCGTGCTGAGCACCCCTTGACGTTTAGGGGTGGTGTCAGCGGGTGGCGGTGCCGTAGGTCTTGCGCTGGTAGTAGGCGCGTTCACGGCATGAGCGACCGCAGTACATGGGGCGGCGGCCGGTCCCGTGATAGGGCGGCAGCTGACTACCGCAGTCGCATTTGGTGCGCATGGTGGATCTCCCTTTCCGATTAATCGAAATCCGGGCCAAGAAAAAGCACCCCCTCGGCGGGAGTGCCTGAGTGCGCCGGTGAAGCGGCGTCACGGTCTACGAGGGGAGTGGGTTAAGTGCTTGCCGTCGTCGCCCTCAGCTATCGCGAGCGAGTCAGTCGAGCTGGGGAGCGATGCGAAGCGCACACCCGAACTCCAGTGTGTAGAGGGCGAGTTGAAAGCCTGCCGATTTCGGCCGGCTGGAGCCCCCATGTAACGGAGAGTGATCCTTTGGTTACAGCTCTCCCGTGGTCCTCTACCGGCTCGCCAGGGACCGCCAACACCGGAGGGCAGCGAGAGGGAGGGCGGCGTTTAGGCGGACGTCCAGGGCCCTTGCCGGGCGCGCTGGCCCCTTTCCCGTGGCACTGGGGTGAGAGCCGCTGTGCGGCCGTCTGCGGACATGAAAGAGCCCCGGCGGGGGAATCCCTCACCGGGGCTCTCAAAGGCTCTCAGCGCCTCTTACGGATGGTCAGTCTTCGGTCTGGTCATCTTCCTCGGGCCGGACGAATTCCAGCGTGATGCGCGACGACACGTCATAGCCACCCCGTACCCGGCCACGATGTGAGTTCGTCACCGCCGTAACCGTGATGCGCCGCACGAACAACTCAATCAACTTGCGCCGCTCGGCCATGTCCACAGTGGCCCACCACGAACCCTTACCGAGGGGGTCACCATCCTCGGAACCCTCCAGCCATTCGGCGAACGGGAGTTCCACGGTTTCCGGGTCGGCCAGTTCCTCTAGCCGTGTCTCGGCCGCGCGTAGACGGGCCTCGATCCGGTGGAGCTTTTCCCGGAATCGCTTCTTTCCATACTCGCCGGGGTAAAGGTCCGCGTCCTTGTCGTCGTACAGGTCGTCACGGGCGTTCAGCGCGTCGGCCCGCTCCGTGACTACCTCGGTTCGCTCTGCGGCCGTCTCGGGGCGCTCAATGGACCGCGAGAAAACCCGCGTTGCCTCGGCCACGATGTCCGCTGTGTCGTCGTCCGCTGTGCCATCGGTGACGCTCTGGATCACAGCGAAGATGCGCCGCGCCACGTAGTCGTCAAGGTGGCTTTGCATCACGCGATTCAGTCCCGCGTGTTCGCCGTTGGTCGCAACGGTCGTTCCTCGGGTGCACAGATACACCGGCTTGTTACCGCTGTTCTGTGCCTTACCGGGCCGTCCGCATTCGCACACGAGGACCGGAGTACGGGGAGCGCTCCGCAGACCGCTAAGGAGAGAGGTCCCGTGCGCCACTCCTTCACCCTGACCCCGACCCAACAGCCAATCCCGGATCACGAACCATTGCGCCGGGGCGATGATCGGTTCGCAGAGCATTTCCGGTCGGCCGTCCTCATCCCGGATGATCCGATAGCCGATCAGGGTGTTGGTCCGGGTGCCGTTCTCTCGAACCTTGTAGATCGGCTCGGCTCGTATACCGGCAATGGCCGGATTGAGGAGAATCCATTTCAGCGTGCGAACCTGCCAAGTCGAGTTCTTCCGCTCCTTTCCCTTTCGCTGACCGCGCGTCGGGATTCCCCTTGCGTTCATGTCGTCGCACAGCGCGGAAATGGTGCCGGGGTTCCGCTGGCCAGGCTTGCGAGTGACGGGGGTGTGCATGTGCTTGATGATCAGCGCGCCGATTCGGCGGAGGTTCGCAGCCTCATCCTTGTTGTGGACGAGACGCATAAGGTCGAGCTTTCCCTCTGCGTACTTTTCGCCGTCGAGACCGTACGGAGTTTGTCCCCCGAGCCACGAACCCTTAGCGCGCTGCGCCGCCTTTACGTCGCGCACCTTCTTGGACTTGACATCGGATTCCTTGTTCGCTGCGTCAAGACGCATGATTAGGTAAATCAGCGCCATGGTGTCGCGCGGGGCGAATACTCCATCGCAGACGCTGACGATGGTGACCCCGAGCGAATGGAGTTCGCTCACGATGGGGATAGCGTCCATGACTTCACGGCGAGAGAACCGGCTCACGTCGTAAACGACGAGCATGTTGAACGAGCCAGCGCGGGCAGACTTGAGCATTTCCTCAAAGCCGGGCCGCTCGGCGTCGGGGTTCCAGCCGGAAATGCCGATGTCCTCGAAGTGACGGAGGAACCGGCCGTGCAGCTCAGCGGCGCGGGTCTCGTTCGCAGCGCGCTGTGTAAGGGGGGATGCCTCGGTCTTGTTGGTCTTGGCTGACGACTGCCGTATGTAGCTGACGGCGACGGCCGCAAGGGCGGGGGCCGAGAGGAAGCTAGCCGGTACGTCGGCAAGCTGAGTGGTGGACACGCTCTGTCTCCTGGGGTCGTAGTGACCCCTGCGGGCCGCTACTAGGAGCGAGCGAGTCTGTGAAGACCGTCGTACCTAAGTGGCGAACCCGAACGCGTTGCCGAGCACGACATTGGCGGTCTTGCGGCCGACCCCGGGCAGCGTGACGAGGTCCTCCAGACGGCCGGGGACCTCGCCGCCGAACCTGTCCCGGAGAGCCGCGGACAGGCCGAGCAACGACGTCGTCTTGGCCCGGAAGAAGCCGGTCGGCCGGATGATCACCTCCATCTCCTCGGGGACGGCCGCGGCCATGTCCTCGGGAGTGGGGTAGGCGGCGAAGAGCGCGGGAGTGGTCTGGTTGACCCTCAGGTCGGTGGTCTGGGCGGACAGCACGGTGGCGACAAGCAGCTCGAAAGGATTACGGAAGTCGAGCTCGGGGTGGGCGTACGGATAGACCTCGGCGAGCTCACGGTTGATCCTGCGGGCCCGCCGGACCATCGCGAGACGCGATTCCGGTTTCGGCGTCCTGGAAGCCTTGGGGGTACCGGAGGCCTTGGGGGTACCGGAGGCCTTGGGAGTCCCGGAGGTTTTGGAAGTCCCGGAGGTCTTCGGCTTCGACGCGGCGCGCGACGGCTTGCGCGCGGTGCTCGGTGGCTCGGGCGCGGTGCTCGGTGGCTCGGGCGCGGCGCTCGGCTTGGTGGTCTTCACTTCGGGCCTCCCGGCCGGCTTCTGGGCCAACGCTCCAGCGGGGCCCTTTGTGGCACATTTCGGGCGTCGAGCGGGCTGTTCGCCCACAGCGGAATTGCGGCCATCCGACACCCCATCAGCCCCCTCGGCCTGCGCTCTCACCGGCATTCTGGACACCCGGTCAGCCTAGAGCCCGCCACTGACATCCGCCCCGGTCACCGCGCATCCACGCCCGATCGGCCCCCTGCCGTAGGGTCCGGCACGCCCGTGCGTCAAACTGGTTTGTGATTGATCGCACTGTTTTACCGTCCGGCATGATGGGGACCACGGTTCCCTGAACAGGCCGACAAGGAGAGAACTCGTGGACGACGTTCTGCGGCGCGCCCCGCTTTTCGCGGCGCTCGATGATGAGCAGGCCGCGGAGCTCCGCGCCTCGATGAGTGAGGTGACCCTCGCGCGCGGAGACGCGCTCTTCCACGAGGGTGACCCGGGCGACCGCCTGTACGTGGTCACCGAGGGCAAGGTGAAACTCCACCGCACCTCCCCCGACGGACGCGAGAACATGCTGGCCGTCCTCGGCCCCGGCGAGCTGATCGGTGAGCTGTCGCTCTTCGACCCGGGCCCGCGCACCGCGACCGCGACCGCGCTGACCGAGGTCAAGCTCCTCGGCCTCGGCCACGGCGACCTCCAGCCCTGGCTGAACGCCCGCCCCGAGGTGGCCACCGCGCTGCTGCGCGCCGTCGCCCGGCGCCTGCGCAAGACGAACGACCAGATGTCCGACCTGGTCTTCTCCGATGTTCCGGGCCGTGTGGCCCGTGCGCTCCTGGACCTGTCGCGCCGCTTCGGCGTCCAGTCCGAGGAGGGCATCCACGTCGTCCACGACCTGACGCAGGAAGAGCTGGCCCAGCTGGTCGGCGCCTCCCGCGAGACGGTCAACAAGGCGCTCGCGGACTTCGCAGGTCGCGGCTGGCTGAGGCTCGAAGCCCGTGCGGTGATCCTGCTGGATGTGGAGCGGCTGGCGAAGCGGTCCCGCTGACCGGCGCCCGCGCCGCAGTCCAAGGCCGAAACCGAAACCGAAACCGAGGCTGAGACCGCGGCTGCGGCTGCGGCTGCGGCTGTGTGTCGCGTGTCGCGTGTCGCGTGTTGCGTGTTGCGTGTGATGAAGGGCCCGGCCGGACGGCAGGGCCCTTCACGCGTCTCCTGGGCGGGGCCGGAGCAGGTTCCGGTACGACTCCCGGACCGGAACCCGGAACGGTTCCCCGACCGGCCCAGCGACCAATCCCGGCCCTCGACCAACCCTGGCCGCCCGCGACCAGCCCTGGTCAGCCCCCGACCGGCCCTGGTCAGCCCTCGATCAGGCCGTGCTCCGTCAGGTACTCCAGCTGAGCCCGTACCGAAAGTTCCGCGGCCGGCCACAGGGAGCGGTCCACGTCGGCGTACACCTGGGTCACCACCTCCGAGGGTGAGCGGTGCCCCGCCTCCACCGCCGACTCCACCTGGGCCAGCCGGTGGGCGCGATGGGCCAGGTAGAACTCGACCGCCCCCTGGGCGTCCTCCAGCACCGGTCCGTGCCCCGGCAGCACCGTGTGCACCCCGTCGTCGACGGTCAGCGAGCGCAGCCGCCGCAGGGTGTCCAGGTAGTCGCCGAGCCGACCGTCGGGATGGGCCACCATCGTGGTGCCACGGCCCAGAATCGTGTCGCCCGTCAGCACCGCGCGGTCGGCGGGCAGGTGGAAGGAGAGCGAATCCGCGGTGTGCCCGGGAGTCGGGACCACCCGTAGTTCGAGCCCTCCGGTGGTGATCACATCACCCGCCGACAGCCCCTCGTCGCCCAGCCGCAGTGCCACGTCCAGGGCCCGCACCTTCGTACGCGTCAGCTCGGCGAAGCGTGCCGCGCCCTCCGCGTGGTCGGGGTGGCCGTGCGTGAGGAGGGTGAGGGCGACGCGCCGTCCGGCCCGCTCGGCCGTCTCGATGACGGCCCTCAGGTGGACGTCGTCGAGCGGGCCGGGGTCGATGACGACGGCCAGATCGGAGTCGGGCTCGGCGACGATCCAGGTGTTGGTTCCGTCCAGCGTCATCGCCGAGGCGTTGGGCGCGAGGACATTGACCGTACGGGCGGTGGCGGGGCCGGAGAGCACCCCGCCGCGCGGCTGTCCGGGCAGTGCGGCGGCGTCACTCACCCGGCACCACCGCCCGCGCCCGAAGCCTGCTCCCGCGCCCGGTCCGCCCCGGGCGCCTGCTCCCGGGCCCGGTCCGCCCCGGGGATGTGCTTGGTGAACTCGTCGTGCCCCGGCCAGCTCAGCACCAGCCCGTCGCCCTCCAGCCGGGCCTGTGCGAGTACGGGAGCCAGGTCCTGGGAGTCCGCGGCCTTCAGCGCCTCGGCAGCCGTCCCGTACGGGCTCAGCGTGCGCAGCGTCGACACGGTGGGCGGCATCATCAGGAGCTCGCCCCGGTCGTACCCGTCGGCGGCCTCACCGGGGGAGATCCACACCGTGCGGTCGGCCTCGGTGGACACGTTGCGGGTGCGCTGCCCGTCCGGAAGCGCGGCGACGAAGAACCAGGTGTCGTACCGTCGCGGTTCGAACTCCGGGGTGATCCAGCGCGCCCAGGCGCCCAGCAGGTCGGAGCGCAGCACCAGGCCCCGCCGGTCCAGGAACTCGGCGAAGGACAGCTCACGGGCCACCAGCGCCTCGCGGTCGGCCTCCCAGTCCGCCCCGGTGACATCCCCGGCGACGGTGTCGGCGGTCGGCCCTGCGAGCAGGACGCCCGCCTCCTCGTACGTCTCACGGACCGCCGCGCAGACGATGGCCTGCGCCTCGGTCACCGTGCCGACGCCGAGCCTGCGGGCCCAGCTCTCCAGCGACGGCCCGGCCCAGCCGATCAGGCGGTCGTCATCACGCGGGTCCACGCCGCCACCCGGATAGGCGTACGCGCCTCCGGCGAAGGCCATGGACGCGCTGCGGCGCAGCATGTGCACGACGGTGCCGCCTCCGGCGCCGGCTTCCGCACGGTCACGCAGCAGCATCACGGTGGCGGCCCGCCTGGGTGTCGCGGCCGTCAGCTCGCCCGCGGCGAGTGCCCGGATCCGGTCGGGCCATTCCGGTGGGTACCACTGACCATTGGACATGGCCGGAGGCTATCCGGAAGCGGGCCGATGTTCGAGAGGTGATCGGGAATGACCACCGGAGCGAGAGCCTGCGGTTGAGCAGCCCGCTGAGGGGGAAGCCCGCCGGGGACCTGCCGCGGAAAGCCCGCTGGAGCGGACCCGGCGGCAGAACGAAGATCCCGCCCGGTCTCGTCGACCGGACGGGATCACCGCGTCTTTCCCTCACCGCACAGCACGGCAGCGCACCGCACGGCAGCGCACCGTGCGGTGATGTCTCAGGCCTCGACCAGCTCGACCTGGACCTCGACCTCGACGGGTGCGTCCAGCGGCAGCACCGCGACGCCCACGGCGCTGCGCGCGTGCACGCCCTTGTCACCGAGCACCTCGCCCAGCAGCTCGCTCGCGCCGTTGATCACGGCCGGCTGCCCGGTGAAGTCGGCGGCCGAGGCGACGAAGCCCACGACCTTCACGACCCGCGCGATCCGGTCCAGGTCGCCCGCGACCGATTTCACGGCGGCCAGCGCGTTGAGCGCGCAGATCCGGGCCAGGTCCTTCGCCTCGTCCGGCGTCACCTCGGCACCGACCTTGCCGGTGACGGCGAGCTTGCCGTCCACCATCGGCAGCTGGCCGGAGGTGTACACGTACACCCCGGAGCGCACGGCCGGCTGGTACGAGGCCAGCGGCGGCACGACCCCCGGCAGGGTCAGACCGAGTTCGGCGAGCTTCGCCTCGACGGCGCCCGCCACTACGGCTTCTCCCGCTTCAGGTAGGCCACGAGCTGCTCGGGGTTGTTCGGGCCGGGGACGACCTGGACCAGCTCCCAGCCGTCCTCGCCCCAGGTGTCCAGAATCTGCTTGGTCGCGTGCACGAGAAGGGGCACGGTCGCGTATTCCCACTTGGTCATGGGCCGACTGTAATACCTGGCACGTACGGTCTCGTGCGTAGCCCGGGGCCGGACTGGTTAGGCTCGAATACGTGAGCAGGTTCCAGGTCGTCAGCGGCAAGGGCGGTACCGGTAAGACGACGGTGGCCGCCGCCCTCGCGCTCGCCCTCGCGACCGAGGGCAGGCGCACCCTTCTCGTCGAGGTCGAGGGCAGGCAGGGCATCGCCCAGCTCTTCGAGTCGGAAGCGCTTCCCTACGAGGAGCGGATGATCGCCTCCGCGCCCGGCGGCGGCGAGGTGTACGCCCTCGCGATCGACGCCGAGCGCGCGCTCCTCGACTACCTCCAGATGTTCTACAAGCTCGGCAGCGCGGGCCGGGCCCTGAAGAAGCTCGGCGCCATCGACTTCGCCACCACCATCGCGCCCGGGGTCCGGGACGTCCTGCTGACCGGCAAGGCCTGCGAAGCCGTGCGCCGCAAGGACAAGCAGGGACGGTTCGTCTACGACCACGTGATCATGGACGCCCCGCCGACCGGCCGCATCACCCGCTTCCTCAATGTGAACGACGAGGTGGCGGGGCTGGCCAGGATCGGCCCGATACACCATCAGGCCCAGGCCGTGATGCGGGTCCTGAAGTCCCCGGAGACCGCCGTGCATCTGGTGACCCTCCTGGAGGAGATGCCGGTCCAGGAGACGGTGGACGGTATCGCCGAGCTCCGGGCCGCCGAGCTGCCCGTGGGCCGGGTCGTCGTGAACATGGTGCGCCCGCACCTGCTGGACGAGGACGCGCTGCGCACCGCTTCGAGCGGCCGCCGCAAGGAGATCGCGAAGACGCTGACCCGGGCCGGAGTGACCGGCTCCGCCGCGCTCGTACGACCGCTGGTCGAGCAGGCGGCCGAGCACGCACAGCGGGTCGGCCTGGAGCGGGAGCAGCGCGCCGTACTGGCCGGTCTCGGACTGCCGGCCGCCGAGCTCCCGCTGGTCGGCGAGGGCGTGGACCTCGCCGCGCTGTACGAACTGGCGGCGGAGCTCCGTAAACAGGGCGCAGGGGAAGAGGTGGGCTCATGACCCCGGTCATGACGGCCGAAGACGCGGCACCCGGGCTGGACACCGACGCGCTGCTCGACGACCCGGGCATCCGGATCGTCGTGTGCTGCGGCTCGGGCGGGGTCGGCAAGACCACGACCGCGGCGGCGCTCGGCGTACGGGCGGCGGAGCGCGGCCGGAAGGCCGTCGTCCTCACCATCGACCCGGCCCGCCGGCTCGCCCAGTCGATGGGCATCGACCAGCTGGACAACATCCCGCGCCGCGTCGAGGGCATCGAGGGCGACGGCGAACTGCACGCCATGATGCTCGACATGAAGCGGACCTTCGACGAGACCGTCGAGGCCCACACGGACGCCGAGCGGGCCCGCGCGATCCTGGAGAACCCCTTCTACCAGTCCCTGTCGGCCGGTTTCGCCGGTACGCAGGAGTACATGGCGATGGAGAAGCTCGGGCAGCTGAGGGCGCGCGACGAGTGGGACCTGATCATCGTCGACACCCCTCCCTCGCGCTCCGCGCTGGACTTCCTGGACGCGCCGAAGCGGCTGGGTTCGTTCCTGGACGGCAAGTTCATCCGGCTGCTGATGGCGCCCGCGAAGGTGGGCGGCCGGGCGGGGATGAAGTTCCTCAACGTGGGCATGTCGATGATGACGGGGACGCTGGGCAAACTGCTCGGCGGCCAGTTCCTGCGGGACGTACAGACCTTCGTCGCGGCGATGGACACGATGTTCGGCGGGTTCCGCACGCGGGCCGATGCCACGTACAAGCTGCTCCAGGCGCCCGGTACGGCGTTCCTCGTGGTCGCGACCCCGGAGCGGGACGCGCTGCGGGAGGCCGCGTATTTCGTGGAACGGCTGGCCGCCGAGGACATGCCGCTGGCCGGTCTGGTCCTCAACCGGGTCCATGGAAGCGAGGCTTCACGGCTCTCCGCCGAGCAGGCGCTGGCCGCCGCGGAAAATCTTGAAGAGGCCCGCATTGTCGATCAGACGGCAGGGAAGGCTGCCCTTTGTGACCCGTCGGGCCCGGCGGTCACCTCTCCCGAAGCCCCCGAGCCGTCGCTCTCCCCCGAGCCCGAGCCCACATCTGAGCCCGACCTCGCATCCGACGCCGTATCCGAGTCCAACGCCTCATCCGATCCCGCACCCGCACCCGCACATGAGCCGCACGCCGAACCGGAACCCGGCCCCGACCCCCGCCCCGGTGCACGTCACGGCTCCGAATCCGAGGACGTCCTTGCCGCGGTCCCTGTCGAAGAACTGACCGCAGGTCTGTTGCGGCTGCACGCCGAGCGTATGCAGGTCGTCGCGCGCGAGCAGCACACCCGCGACCGCTTCGCCGCGCTGCACCCGGAGGTCCTGGTGACCGAAGTGGCGGCCCTGCCCGGTGATGTGCACGACCTCGCGGGTCTTCGGGCCATCGGTGAACGGCTCGCGGCCGGCTCCGGTCAGCCCCCGCACGGAGCCGCGTAGCCGAGCACACCCGCACGGACACGCCGGTCCCACGCAGTCGTCGTACCCGCCCCTGTTGCCTGCCCCGCCCGAAGCGGCTGCCCACAGCTGCCACAACGTCAGGGGTGTCCCAGGGCCGCTAGCCGGCGGCGGCGTACGTCTCGTGCAGTTCGTCGTCCTCCAGACCGATCACCGCGGGCAGGATGCCCGTCGACCGCTCGTACTCGCTGCGCGCGGTCTCCAGCAGTCGGCGCCAGGACGTGACGGTGGGGCGACGGCGCAGCAGTGCGCGTCTTTCCCGCTCCGTCATTCCGCCCCACACGCCGAATTCGACGCGATTGTCGAGCGCATCGGCCAGGCACTCGGTCCGCACCGGGCATCCGGTGCACACCGCCTTGGCCCTGTTCTGCGCTGCTCCTTGTACGAACAGTTCATCCGGATCGGTAGTGCGGCAGGCTGCCTGCGCACTCCAGTCGGTTACCCAGCCCATGCCGGCGCCGTCCTCTCCCGAATCGAGGCTCCCCCACGGCGGCAGCGGCATATTCACCGCTGCCAGTTGAGGACGTTACGGAAGGTGGGGACAGCACAACACCCCCTTCGGGCCCAATCTTGAATGGTCCGAACGGACTATGCGTACGCGGCAGATCACCCAGGGGAGTGAGGTGAGGACATGCGGGACTATCTCCGCGAAATCGGGACAGTACACCCGAGTTGCAGCGGACGTTCCATGACACACGAGGCGTTTTCGGGAACGTCCCGGTGGATGGCTCGGGTGCGCGACGGCGTGACGGAGAATGACCAGAAATTGCGCATGGGGCTTGATACGTAACCGGACTGCTGTGACAGTTGAGAGCAGCTTAGGCCAATGCATATACGCCTGTCCGGCAAATGAGAACGTAGGCTGCCCCCATGCCAAAGAAGCGCTCGGGCGGGGGTCTCACGACGACCCAGCAGGCCGCCAAGTTCCTCGGTGTCGCCGCACTCTCCGGAGCTGTGCTGGCGGGCATCGCGCTGCCCGCGGCCGGAGCACTGGGCCTCGCCGCCAAGGGGACGGTCGAGGGATTCGACGAAATCCCCTCCAACCTCAAGACTCCACCGCTCAGTCAGCGCACCACGATCCTCGACCGCGAGGGCGGCGCGCTCGCGACGGTCTACTCGCGTGACCGCACCGTGGTCCCCCTCAAGGACATCTCCCCGTACATGCAGGACGCGATCATCGCGATCGAGGACTCCCGCTTCTACGAGCACGGGGCGGTCGACCTCAAGGGCATCCTCCGCGCGATGAACCGCAACGTGCAGGCGGGCGGGGCCGCGCAGGGCGCGTCGACCCTCACCCAGCAGTACGTGAAGAACGTCTTCGTCGAGGAGGCGGGCGACGATCCGGAGAAGGTCGCGGAGGCCACCCAGCAGACCCTGGGCCGCAAGGTCCGCGAGCTGAAGTACGCGATCCAGGTCGAGGAGGAGCTGGGCAAGAAGAAGATCCTGGAGAACTACCTCAACATCACGTTCTTCGGGCAGCAGGCGTACGGCATCGAGGCCGCGTCCCAGCGCTACTTCTCCAAGCACGCCAAGGACCTGAAGCTGGAGGAGGCCGCGCTGCTCGCCGGCGTCGTCCAGTCTCCGAGCCGTTTCGACCCGGTCAACGACGCGGAGGAAGCGACCAAGCGCCGCAACACCGTGCTCGCCCGGATGGCCGCCGTCCGCAGCATCTCGCAGACCGAGGCGGAGAAGGCCATGGCCACTCCGATCAAGCTGAAGGTCAAGAAGCCGAAGAACGGCTGCATCACCGCCGTCAGCGGCTCCGGGTTCTTCTGCGACTACGTGCGCAAGGCGATCCTCCGTGACCCTGCGTTCGGCAAGACCGAGGAGGAGCGCTCAAAGCTCTGGAACCTCGGCGGTCTGACCATCAGGACCACGCTGGACCCGCGCGCGCAGCAGGCCGCGAACGAGGCCGCCACCGCGAAGGTCAACAAGGACGACAAGTTCGCGGCGTCGGTGGTGCAGCTCCAGCCCGGCACCGGCAAGATCCTCTCCATGGGCCAGTCCCGTCCCTACGGCCTGGACCAGAAGAAGAACGAGACGGTGCTCAACCTCTCCGTCAGCAACAAGATGGGCGGCAGCACCTACGGCTTCCAGGTCGGCTCGACGTTCAAGCCGATCACCGCGGCGGCGGCGCTGGAGAAGGGCATCAGCCCGTCCACGTCGTTCTCCACGGACTGGAGGCTCTCGGTCCCGATGAGCTCCTTCACCACCTGCTCGGGCTCCACCGCCGGTGGCGGCAACTGGGACCTGCAGAACGAGATGGAGTCGGAGAAGGGCTCCTGGGACATGACGAGCGCGCTCGGCAAGTCCATCAACACCTACTTCGCGCTGCTGGAGCAGAAGGCCGGGCTCTGCGACACGGTCAAGATGGCGAAGAAGATGGGGTACGAGCGGGGCGACGGCAAGGAGATCGGCGAGAACCCGTCGATCACCCTCGGCGGTGAGGTGAGCACGCCTCTCTCGATGGCCGCCGCGTACGCGACGTTCGCCAACCGCGGCACGTACTGCACGCCGATCGCCATCGAGTCGATCACCGACGCCAACGGCAAGAAGCTCAAGGTCCCGAAGTCCTCGTGCTCGCGGGCGATGACCGAGCGGACCGCCGACATGATCAACCAGATGCTCAAGGGCGTCGTCGAGGACGGCACCGGTACGCAGGCCGGGCTCAGCGACCGCGACAACGCCGGCAAGACCGGTACGACGAACGACCGCAAGGACGCCTGGTTCGTCGGGTACACCCCCAACCTCTCCACAGCGGTGTGGGTGGGCGACGACATCGGCGAAAAGAGCTCGATGTTCGGCGTCACCATCGGCGGCCAGTACTACGACAAGGTCTGTGGTGGCTGTCTCCCGGGCCCGATCTGGAAGATCGCGATGACTGGGGCGCTGAACGCCTCCGAAACGCCTTCCTTCACGCCTGTCTCCGTCCCCCGGGCGAAGCCCAAGGAGGACAAGGAGAAGGGCCGGGACAGGGACGAGGACCACGAGGACCGCGAGGACGGCAAGCCCGGCGACAACAACCCGTTCCCCGGTATCAGCATCCCGCCGGGCGGGTTCGGTAACGGCGGCGACTCCCGCGGCAACCACGACGGCGAAACGAACGGCCCCTGACCCGTCAGGTGCCTGTACGGCAGTGGGGCCCTCCCGGTCGGTCACGATCGACCGGGAGGGCCCCACTTTCGTCTGTGTACTCACCGGCCCCGGCACCGGCACCGGCCGGGCCACGCGGGCCTCCGGCACCGGTCGGGCCACGCGGGCCTCCGGCACCGGTCGGGCCACGGGGAAGGGATGTGGCGACGGCACAAGGGCCCCAGGCGCCTGGGGGGTGCGGATACGGCACAGGGGCCCGGGGAAGGAGTGCGGATACGGCACAGGGCCCCAGGCGCCTGGGCTGCCGGGTACGCGGACCCCGTGAGAGGTCTGCCGGGCACGCGGACCCCGTGAGAGGGTCTGCCGGGCACGCGGACCCCGTGAGAGGGTCTGCCGGGCACGCGGACCCCGGCAGACCCTCTCAGCCCGCGAGGAGCTTCTTCACCGCGGCGGCGACGCGGCCGCCCTCGGCGAGTCCGGCGACCTTCGGGTTCACGATCTTCATGACGGCACCCATCGCCCGCGGTCCCTCGGCCCCGGCGGCCTTCGCCTCCTCGACGGCGGACGCGACGATGGCGTTCAGCTCGTCGTCGGACAGCTGCTTGGGCAGATAGCCGTCGAGCAGCTCGCCCTCCGCCTTCTCCCGCTCCGCCTGCTCGGTCCGGCCGCCCTGGGCGAAGGCCTCGGCCGCCTCGCGGCGCTTCTTCGCCTCCTTGGCGATCACCTTCTGCACCTCGTCGTCGGAGAGTTCGCGCGCCGTCTTGCCGCTGACCTCTTCCTTGGTGATCGCGGTGAGGGTGAGCCGAAGGGTGGACGAGGTCAGCTCGTCGCGCGCCTTCATGGCCGTGTGGAGGTCTTCCTTGAGCTTGGACTTGAGCGTGGTCATGCCGCGATTGTGACAGGTGCGGCCCGCCCGCCGCCCGCCGGTTTTCCGCTCGCCGCACCGTGTCTGCGACGATGGACGCATGCGCGCACGCTACGGAGTACCCCTGAAAGTCACGGCAGTCGGCGCCGCGGTCGGCGCTGCCGGCCTCGCCTACGCCGCCGGATTCGAAGCCCGCTCGTTCCGTCTGCGGCGGGTCACCGTCCCCGTACTCCCGCACGGGGCACGCCCGTTGCGCGTGCTCCAGGTCTCCGATATCCACATGGTGAGCGGCCAGCGCAAGAAGCGGGCCTGGCTGCAGTCGCTGGCCGGGCTGCGCCCGGACTTCGTCGTGAACACCGGCGACAACCTCTCCGACCCGGAGGCGGTGCCGGAGGTGCTGGACGCGCTCGGTCCGCTGATGGAGTTCCCGGGCGTGTACGTCTTCGGCTCCAACGACTACTACGGCCCCAAGCTCCGCAACCCGGCCCGCTACCTCCTGGAGAAGGTCCATGGCAAGCACGGCCTCAACGGGAACGCCCCGGCGGTGGGGGTCGTGCACAATCCGTGGAAGCCGATGCGCGACGCGTTCGACGAGGCGGGCTGGCTGGGGCTGTCCAACACCCGCGGCCGGCTCAAAGCCGACGGCCTGGAGATCGCGTTCACCGGCCTGGACGACCCGCACATCAGGCGGGACCGCTACGCGGAGGTGGCGGGTGGCCCCGAGACGGGCGCCGACCTCTCGATCGGCGTGGTCCATGCCCCGTACCTGCGCTCCCTGGACGCCTTCACGGCGGACGGATACCCGCTGATCCTGGCGGGTCACACGCACGGCGGCCAGCTCTGCATCCCGTTCTACGGAGCGCTCGTCACCAACTGCGACCTCGACACCGACCGGGTGAAGGGCCTGTCCAGCCACACGGTGGGGCCCAAGCGCGCCTACCTCCACGTCTCCGCAGGCTGCGGCACCAACCGCTACACCCCGGTCCGCTTCGCCTGCCCCCCCGAGGTGACCCTGCTGACCCTGACCCCCCGCGACTGACGCCCGCCGGTGCCCTCCCGCAGCACCCGGAGAAAGCAGATTTCGCCTCCGGCCGCGGGTGGGCTAAAGTAATCGATGTCGCCGGGAGACCGGTGGACATCGGGGTGTAGCGCAGCTTGGCAGCGCGCTTCGTTCGGGACGAAGAGGTCGTGGGTTCAAATCCCGCCACCCCGACAGCTGAAACACCAGGTCAGGGGCCTGATCCACTTAGTGGATCAGGCCCCTGAGTGGTTTCTGGGGGCGTCTTGGGAGCCGTTTGGGAGCCGATCTCAGGATCCGGCTCCCAGGGAGCCGCCATTGAGCCTGCCGAGCAGAACCTCGACGCGACACTTACGGGACGGACGCCCGGCAGAGCCTCCCCGCGGTCAAGCAGCGGACTCCACCCCTGGGGCGGAATCCTCCGGCGGGTCGAGGAGTCTGAAAGCGCAGTCTCCTGGACGCCGCCCCAAGCGCTGGACCATGAGAGCGCCGAGGAGCGCTGTCCCCGGGCCACACAGCGGTCCCGCATCCGTGCCGACATAGAACAAGCCGTTCTCGTCCGGCTCCCGGCCCTCGTGCTCGGTGCCGGCGGCCAGCGCGAGGCAGAAGCCGAGGAGATCGACGCGCAGGCCGACGGCCAGGTCACCTCGAAGGAACACCAGCGGGTGTGCCAGCCCTTCACTGTCGTAGCCGGCGGAGACGACGGCACCCAGCCCGTCGGGTAGCGGGTACATCTCCTCAGGGATGTCCTCCACTACGCCCTTCATGTCGACGGCAGCAAGCTTCAGGAGCTCCGTGAGGACCTCTTCGTCGCTCCGCCACCCGTCCTTCGGCGCCCAGTTTCCATCCTTGTAGAGATGGAGGACATCGACCGTCGCGTCCGGCGGGTCTCCCAGCACCAAGTCCGCCAACACGTCGCTCGGCTCCTTCACCACTACACCTTGGCCTTCTCGCTGCGGCCAGAGGACCAGGTGAGGGAAGGGACGGTGAATGTATCGAGCGAGAAGCGACCGGATGGCAACCGACAGTTCTTGCTCGCTGAGGCCGGGGCGCACCAGCACGCAGATCCGGTCTGGAAGGACGGCCAATGCAGCCTGCATGCCGTGCTGCCCGAGGTCGATCTCGACTGCCTGTGTGTTCATCGCATCCAGCAGTACCGGCAGTTCCAATGCCCAGGCGTCATGCGGTCGGATCCTGCCCTCCCCATGGGTTCCCTCGGGTGCGACTTGCACTGCTTGCTTCTGCATAAGGTTCCCTTCCTTCGTTTGAACCGGGTCACCCAGTCTTGGTCCGGTTCATAGCGAGGAAGGCGTAAAGTCGTGAAACGCCTTGTCGTGCGCATCGCGCCTGCCGCGCTCACAAGCGCCAGGTCGCATTCAGGCGAATTGATCCCACAGGAACCCCTCGTAGGGAACCTGAGCGAGTTTCTTGATACAAGTTGTGCTGACGCGAGCACACACGGTACGACCGTGCCATGCACCGTTGGTCGCCACTCAATGATCGCCAGCTGGTCCTGCTCACCCGCATTGGGGAGGGGACGGAACCTGTTACCTCAGACAGCCCGGAACTTGCCGCCACCGCTCACGCCCTCAAGGGGCGGGGCTTGATCATCATGCCGAAGCAGGGCGGGAGGTGGCAGGCGGACATCACCAACGACGGACGTTTCTACTTGGAGCACGGGCACCACCCGGACCGGCCGGAGCGGACTCCACGCAGGCAGCGTTCGGCGGCCCCCAAGCTGACACCACAGGCTGGCCCTCCCAGCCGACAGACAGCGCCCTCGTCTGCGGCTGCGAAGCCCTCGCGTCCCTCACCGCCCTCGATTGGCGCGGCCCTGATCACCCAAGTGCAGGAGGCCGGCCGCTTCCTCCGTATCCCGAACCCGAGCGACGGGGAGCGGGCCCGCTACCGGCGAGCATTCGATGCTGCGCGGCAATGCGCCCCCGAGGGGTACCACCTCAAGCACACGGGGCGGGAGAGGGGTGATTTCGTTCTCGGCCTGCTCAGGGTGACCGGCGAGGACGACACCGAGTGGAATCGGATTCGCCTGGCTCGTAGCCGCGTGATCACCGACGTTGAGGACGTGGTCGCGGCGGTCACCGCAGACCACAGTGCCTTTGAGATCTCCGAGGAGGTCCTCCCCCGGGTGATCGCACTGCTCCGTCTCCTCACCGAGCAGGCCCTCGTTCGCCATGGCGAGATCGCGGTGTCCAAGAAGCGCAGGCAGGCGCGCCCCCTGCTGACGGTCCACGGCAGGACGTACGAGGTCAGCTTCCGCGAGCGGCAGAAGCAGGTCAGGTACGTGCCCAAGCAACCGGGCCGGCGTACGTACGACTGGCAGCGGGTTGCTCCGGCGAACCGGTCCGAGCCGTCCGGCGAGCTGGAACTGCATCTCAGCCAGCACTCGGGCTACAGCTACGGATCCGGATGGAAGAAGGACTGGGCCGACACCGCCAAGAAGTCGCTGGAGGACCAAATCGGTTCGGTCTTCCGCGCGCTCAAGGCACACGCCGAAGAGGAGGAGCGGGCTCGGTTGGAGCGCGAGGCTCAGCAGCGGCGGCTGCGGGAGGAGCGGGAAGCTGAGCAACTGCGACTGCGTGAGGAGCGGGAGCGGGAGGAGAGAGAGCGCCGCCTACAGGAAGCGGAGGAGATGCAGCGCAGGCAGCAGGAGTGGGAGGCCGCTGTCAGCGTCGCGACGATCAAGGCCGTGGACGCGGTGCGGGTCGAGCGCTTCAGTACGGCTTTGGAGCACTGGCGGACTGCGGGGGAGATCAGAGATTTCTGCTCAGCGCTGGACAAGGCCGCTGCCACGTCGAGCGACGACCTCGACGCCGAAAGGCTGCGGGAGTGGTCGGCGTGGGGGAAGGCCGAGGCCGAGCGGCTCGACCCCACTGTGCGCGGCAGGGGACTTACCGGCCACGGCTTCCATGCGCAGCCGACGGGCGACCAACTGCGGCCGTTTCTCGACGGCTGGCACCCGCAGCGTCCCGAGAGAGTGGAATTGGTGAAGGAGAAGCCACAGGTGGAAGTCGCGTCACCCAAGCCGGAGCCAGACCGGCGGCACGACTTCAGCGACGAACGTCTGGATCAAGGCTGGAGATATGGACGCCCAGCTCGCGCTCAATGGTGGAGGCGATGAAGCCGTGTCCGCGGTCACGTAGGGTCGTCACGGCTCGCTCGACCAGTTGCCCGAGGCGGATGACCTCCGCCCGCAGGGCGACCAGTTCGTCATAGCGCTCAGACTTGTCCTCGCCGCACCAGGCCCGCACGGTCCTCAGGACGGTCGCTTCGGCGTCCAGCTTGCGGTCATCGCGACGGCTGTAGGAGGAGTACCAAGAACCCTGGGCGCGTTCCTGCTCAAGGCTCTGCTGTTTGCGGTCCACCTCCGGCAGGATCGTGTCGGCGAGACGTTCGGCCACATGGCGGGCGAGACGTTCAGTGACTGGCCAACCTGCAAGGCAGTGGCCGTCGCGGTTCTCGTGGACCGCAGGATCGTCCCGCAGTTTCGCGGGGTCCATACCGACGAGCGGTGCGGTTTCATCCAGTCGGCCCATGTCCAGGATGCCGGCGTCCTGGACGCCTCGCCGCAGGCGCAGTTTGCTCTTCGGTCTGACGAACCCGAGGATCAGCCGCGCGGCCTCGAACTCCGTGCTGCCCCTCACGTGTCGCGACGCCTCGGCCAACGCCAACTCCGCCGCGTCGTCCGCGTGGAACTCTTCGGCCTCCGCCCACGGAACCACGAGGCACGTGGGGTTGACCCATTCCTGTAGCCCGGCGGCGTCACCGTCAAGGAACCGCACGTGGACCCCGCCCGTCCTGCCGGGGCCGCCGACACGAACAATCTCTACCTGGTGAACCGCGCTGCCCAGGTCCTTCGGCCTCACGCGGTACGCCCAGTGCTCACCCATTTCCATGCGCCTATTGAGCCAGGTCTGCTGGCACCAGCGCCCGCCGATTCACCAAAACCACCAGGCGGAATCGAGCAAGCGCCCCAGGTTCCGTCGGCGTGGTCAGGATCGGTGGGTAGTCCCATCCCTTCGAGCGACGACGAAGCGCTCGTACGCCTGCACCCCCGTGGGGCACAGGCGTAACTCGCTACTGGTGTTACTCCAGGCCGCGTGCTTGCCTGCGTACGTGCAGAAGGTCGCGGAGCACGCGCACCGATGATGTGGGACACATGGCCAGCCGCAAGTCGAGAGCTGCCTCCCACTGCTCTGTCATCCCGGCCATCAGCCGCTTGCGCATGCCCGGGGTGACGTGGGCATAGCGCGCCGATACGGAGCCGTCGATGTGGCCCATGCGCTGGTCCATGAGGACCTTCTCGGTACCGAGGTCTTCCATCATCGTTCGATGCGTGTGGCGCAGGCCGTGGGGGGTGAGGCCCTTCGCGATCGGGAGCCAGCAGGCGTCGGCCCGGTTGCCGGCGCCGCGTCCCCGTACGGGGACGCCCGGCCACGGCTCGCCGAGCAGAGGCACGGGGCGCGCCTCCTGCGGGGCCTTCTTCGGGTACCAGCCTGACACCGCCGGGGTGAACAGCCAGGTCCCGAAGCCGTTTCTGCGCCAGTGCGCCGCATGTTCCGCCACAACTCCGCCACGCACGAACCCGAGGTCGCTGACGGCCCTCTCCACCCGCATTCGGGTGGCCTCGGCGACGCGATCAGGGTGGTTGAGGACGTTGGACACCGTCCCAGTGGAGACCTCGGCCCGGCGTGCGACGTCGACAAGTTTCGCGCCCTGGTGCCCTCCGGTACGAGCCGCGCCCTGGCCACGGAAGACGTAGGTCATGCCGTGGCAGGGGCAGGGCGTCGGCTTCGTGCGGGCGACGTGGTTGGCGACCAGGGCGGACAGCCAGTCCATCGAGTCGAGGGTGCGATAGCTGTCATCCTTGGGCGGGCAGCGCACCATCTCACCCGAGTCGAGCTCGTAGAGCTGCCACTCGACACGGACGGATCCGGCGCGAACGAACTCGGTCTCCAGGCCGACGACTTCGCCCCAGCGCATGCCGGTGTATCCCTTGAGCACCACGGCGACGAACTCGTCGTCGCGGCCGGACAGCAGGGCTGCCCGTTCGGCGGTGAGCAGGACGCCGAGCGGATCGGTGACGACCTTCTCCGGGCCTCTGTCACGAGAGCGGCCCGCGCGCTTGCCCCGCCCGCGTCGCCTGGTCGCCGGGTTCGACGTGATCAGACCTTCGTCGATCGCGTCCTCGAAGATCAGGTGGAACGTGGAGCGCCAGGTCTTCACGCTGGAGGCCGCGTACAGGGCCCTTTCCTTCTTCTCCCACCGGTCGACGTCCGAGCGCAAGATGCCGGCGAGCGCATGGTCCTCGAAGTCGGGGAGGAGGTGCTCCTCGATGTGGCGCTTGTAGTTCTGCATGGTCGAGGCTGCCAGATCCTGGGCCTCGTACCAGCGACTCGCGTACTCGCCGAACGTCTCCTGCCCCAGGGCGGGGTCGCGCCAGTCGCCGCGTCGGTACTTGTTCTCGGCCTCGCTCGCCGAGCGTTGGGCCTCGCCCTTGGTGGCGAACTTGATCGTCTTGCCTTGCTCGTCGACGACCGTGAGGTGCTTGCCGGGAGCGGTCTTGTAGCGGGCACGCCAGTAGTTTCCGCGCTTCTCCGCGAAACCCAAGTGCGTTTCCTTCCTCTTCGGTGCGGTGTTCTACGCGGCGGTGTCGAATGCGGCTCGGTCGGATCGGCGCGGCGGCCTGGCGCGCAGGCGGCCGGAGGGTGCACCCGGCTCGGGTGCGCTGGAGCGTCGGGCAGGGGCCGCAGGCGGGGCGTCGGGGGACGGTGGCCGCGCAGCGACGGTCGGTCGCTCCTCGTGGAGGCGGATGATCTCGGCGAGATGGGCGGCGGTGAAACGGTAGGCACGACCCACTCGGGCGAAGGGGATCTGGCGACGGCGGGCGCGGTCCTTGACCCACCAGGCAGAGCAGCCGAGCACGGCGGCGACCTCGTCGGGGCGGTAGAGGCGGGCCGGTGCGACCTCGGCGCCTGTTTGCTCAGCCACGTGAGATCGCCTCCTTCGTGGTCCTGCGGCGGAAGGGCGACAAGGCAGGGGGAATGGCCTCTTGGCGCAAGGGGGTTCCTTCTCTGGCGCGGCGGTGTGACCCGTGACGCGCTGGTTGATCGCTTGGTACGGGCGAGGTGATGTGAGCGGACGCTGCCGGGTGTTGGCCCACCCCGGACGGCGCTGCGAGTGCTTCGCTAACTCGTCTCGGCGAGCAGCGTGAGCGGCGAGACGTCGAGGGCGGCTGCGATGGCGACGAGGTCGTCGACGTCGCAGCGGCGCTGCCGGCATTCGATGCGGGACAGCATCGTGATGGTCATGGGGCGGCCGAGCGCAGTCACTCGTTCGGCCAGCTGGCGCTGAGCGAATCCGCGCGCTGCGCGGGAACGGGTTATGGCTTGGGCGGTCAGCACGCCGGCCGGACCAATTCCCAGGGGGATTTCAGGCATGCGTCTGTTGTAGCTCCGCATTGCCGGTTTGGGTAACCGGCGATCTGCTGCTATGTTCCACGTCTTTTTTGTCAGATCTGGTCCCCCGCATCCGCGAGCGACGCAATATAGACCGGAATTCGGCGCTGCCCAAATCCCTGTGCTCGTCCGGAAGGAGCGCCGCCTTCGACTGCCCTGGCGTGGGTTGTTGCATCACGCGGTCATGTCAGACCGATCGCTGATGCAGGCAGACAGCGATTCACCAGTCGCCCCATTTGTGCCGCTTCTAGGTCAACCGCTAATTCGGGTCTACCGTTATAGGGAAGCCGCGCACGACGCGTTCGCCGAGAGCTGTTTGCTTTCTCGGCGGAATGCTGGACTTGTGCGGGGAGGGTGTGGCTGTCTTGGCCATGCAGCCGGAACACCTGGCGACTCCGGGCACATGAAAACCCCCGGCGGGCCAACGCCGGGGGTCAGGGAGCCCCTACCGATATCGCCCGTACCTGAACGATCAAGACGGTGGCGGTCACAACGCCACCGGGTGAGGAACCGTCTATGCCCCAACAAGCTACAGCCCTCGCGGCCGTAGTCGCATCCTCGTCGCCGAAGTCGCCCGCTCTGCCCACGAAGGCGGGGCGATAGTCATGGCGCGGATACGCACGATCAAGCCGGAAGCCTTCATCTCCGAGTCGCTCGCTGCGGTGAGCGTCCACGCCGAGCGGACCTTCTTCGGCCTCCTCACCCAGGCAGACGACCACGGCCGTTTCCGGGACCAGGCTGCTGTCATCGCCGGCGCCCTGTGGTCCCTCCGCCCCGAACACGGCCCTCTGGAGGTCGAGGACGACCTCACACAGCTCGACGGCGCCGGTCTGGTCTGCCGGTACGAGGGTGACGACGGCAAGCGCTACCTGCACATCGTCACCTGGGCTCGTCACCAGAAGATCAACCGGCCGAGCGGCAGCCGCTGCCCGGCCTGCCCGCGCCATCAGGGAAGCCGATCTACCGAGCCGGCCTCGCCTGTTCACGGTGTCCTCCGTGAACAGGACGCGAGCCCTCACCGTGGAGGACCTGAGGGGTCCGGTGAATGCAGCGAACCATCCGTGAACCGGGAAGTTGCAGGTCAGGGCATTTTCAGTGAGCCCTCACCACAACGCCGGGAGATGGCGGTGAGGAATCAGGGTCCGGATCTAGGACCTAGGATCCTGGATCTAGGATCACCTCCGGTGGGGAGCGCAAGCGCCCCCGCGCCACCCGCCATCTCGGGCGCGATCTCGGCCAGGGACCTGGTCGGCGAGTACGTCGCATCCTGCGAGCACCGGCCGCCCAGCGACGTACTGGGTCGCCTCGGCAAGGTGGCCGGCAAACTGCTCGGCGAGGGCATCTCGGCCGAGCACATCCGCGCCGGGATGAGCCGCATGCGGGCCAAGGGCCTGTCCGCGAACCTGCTGCCGAGCCTGGTCAACGAGGCCATGAACGCTCCTCAAGCAGCTGCTGCCCCGCACCGCGCGTGGACCAACCCGGCGTCCTCTGACGTCGAGGCGGCCTACGGAGGCCAGCTGTGACCACAGCCACCACCAGCCGGGAGCCGCAGCGCATCAGCTCCCTGGCAGCCCGCCTCGACACGATCCTCGCCGACCGGGGCATCGACGCGACCGCCGCACCCGCCGAGGCGCCTTCCGAGCGGGTGACCGCACTGGAACTGGCCGAGGCACGCATCCCACCTCGCTACCGCGACGCCCTCGCTGGTCACGAGCAGGTTGCCGCCTGGGTTGACGAAGTGGCCCTCGCCGCACGGCCCGGCCCGAGCGGCACCCGGGGCATCGCGCTCGGACCGTCCCTGCTGATCGCCGGCCCCACCGGCACCGGCAAGACGCACCAGGCGTACGGCGCGGTGCGGTCGCTGCTGACCGCCGGTGTGCGCCTGCGGTGGGAAGCCGCCACTACAGCCGACCTGTACGCCCGCCTGCGCCCACGCGCCGGCCACGACGCCGAGCGAGACCTCGCCACTCTCAGCACCTGCCCGCTGTTGATCCTGGACGACCTCGGCGCGGCCAAGCAGTCGGAGTGGACCGAGGAGATCACGTACCGGCTGATCAACCGCCGCTACACCGACCTGCTCCCCACGCTCCTCACGACCAATCTGCCGACCGCCGCGCTGCGCGATGCCGTCGGCGACCGCGTCGCCTCCCGTCTCGCCGAGATGACCACCACCGTCGTCCTCACCGGCGCAGACCGCAGGCGCCGGCCCCGCGCCTGACCGCACGGCGTCGACCACCTCACCCCTTCCTCACTCCGCTCGCCCGCGTCCACGCCTGCCCAAACGGCGCGGCGGGCCACTTTGGAGACCCCTGCATGACGCAACTCGCCCTGCCCGCACTCGGACACTGGACCTCAACGTCTCTCACGCTTACCGCCCTCCTGGGCACTTCCACGATGCTGCTGGTCGGCTTCCTGATCTGCCGACGCACTACCCGGAACCGCAGCAAGCACCAGCCCGGAACGCCTGCGGTCAGGGTCGCCGCACTGGCTGCGGTCGGCTGTACCGCCTACAGCGCCGACACCAGCTGGCGGTTCGCCGCCGACTACCTGGACATGAGCGGTACCACCGAGCGCATCGCGATGTTCGCCGCGGCCGAACTCGCCCTCTTCGCCACGGCGCTGCTCGCCCGGCAGAATCTGCACGGGCCCAAGCAGGCACCCGGCCTGCCCGGAACCCTGACCTGGGTGATCACCGCCGTGCAGGTGATCCCCGCGTACGCCGAGTCAGGCGTGGTCGGCGGCACAGTGCGAGCCTTCGTCGGCCCCATCATGGCCGCCCTGCTCTGGCATCAGGCCATGGGCATCGAACTGCGCATCCGCACACCCGAGGGCGCTTCCCACAGCGTGCTCGCCCGGGTCGGGCGCGAAGCACGTGAGCGCCTTCTCTCCCGCCTCGGTATCGCCGCACGCGATCGTGATGCCGCCCAGATCACCCGCGACCGGGCCACCCGCAAGGCCGTCGCCCTGGCCTCTCATCTCGCGGAGCGAACTCAGAAGCAGCGCGCCGGCTGGCGAGGTCGGCGCACTTCACGACGACTTTCACAGGCCATCGCCCAAGCCGCAGTGGGCATCGACCAGCACCAACGCGAAGTGCTGCTGCAGCAGCTTGCCGTCCGCCGTCACGCGGCAGCGCTGGCCACCATCGAACTCGCATCGCCTTGGACTGCTTCCCCCTTGGATGGGGGCACGACGCATCGCGGCGAGACAACGGCGCTCCGGCGCAGCCAGCCGAGTGCCGACTACCCCATGCAGGGCGAGGAGGCCACGGAGCACCCCGCCTCCGGCCTTCGCTCCGAGCTCCTGCCTCCTCGATCCGTGCAGGACCGGCTTCCCCTGCACGATTCGGCCCCCACTCGCGAGACCGCCGAGCCGGCCCCCGAGGTCGAGGTCCCCGCCGCGCAACGCTACGGACGTCCTCCCGGCGCCGAAATGGAGGAACTGCTGGCGATCGGCCGCAGGGCCGTCGCTACGCACGGAACAGCCACTCGCGCCGTGCTGCGGAACGCCATTCGCGCGGCCGAGCTCACCATCTCCGAAGACCGGCTCACCGAACTCAAGGCCCTACTCGCCGCAGAGCAGGACGCCAAGAGCGGCATCCCGACGGGCTGACCGGATATCCGGTCAGCCCCCGGATGCCCGCACGGGGACCTGTGGACCAGCCACTCTGTCTGATCCACGGCACCGCCTCATTCGGCCGCTATGCCAGGCACGCACGGCCCTCCCCCGCGCTTTCCCACTCGAACCAGCGGGAGGCGGGGCTGCTGCCCGTTCGTCGGCCTGGTGCGCTCTCCCCATCCCCATACCAGGAGCTGATCTCCATACAGGATTCGTACCCCAACAGCCCCGTGCACCAAAACGCGACCCACGCCACGCCAACCCGAAGCGGAGCAAGTTGGAGGTTCGGACACTCCCCCGCAGGGGGAGCGTCCGAACCCGGCCCCGCCCCAGGGGTGGCGGGGTCCGACCAGCGCCAGGGGGCGCCGGACGGAAAGGCTGCGACCGAGGGCGGATCGCAGCCAACAACGGCCGTCCGCAAGCGCCGCCCCAAGGGAAAATCGCGACCGCGCGACAAGAAGCAGCGTCCCGCCCAGAGCGTCCGACTCAACGAACGCGAACACACAGTCATCCAGGCCGGCGCCGACGCCGTCGGCATGAGCGTCGCCGGCTTCCTCGCCCACTCCGCCTTGGCCGCCGCCCGCGACCAGACCCGCACCGCCGCAACCATCGCCGCCGAGCAGGACATCCTCACCGAGCTCTTCGCCACCGGACGCAAGCTTGGCTGGGCCGGCAGCAACCTCAACCAGATGACCAAGGCCCTCAACTCCGGCGGCGATATCGCCCGCATTGAGGAAACCCTCGCCGCCGTCCGCCACGCGGCCACCGCGACCAGGGCGGCCGTCGAGCGGATCAACAACCGGCAGAAAGACGAGACCGCTTGATCCCCCGTATCCACAAGCAAGGCAGCAGCACCCGCGGGCTGCTCAACTACCTCTACGGCAAGGGCACCCGCGAGGAGCACGTCGACCCGCACCTGGTCGCTTCCTTCGACTCCATGGCACCCGACCCCGGCCGCGACCCCTCCGCGACGAAGGAGGATCTCCAGCTGCTTCTCGACCAGCCACTGCACCTGCTCGACGAAGGCCAGCGACCCGACCAGCACGTGTGGCACTGCTCCGTACGCGCAGCAGGCACCGACCCCATTCTCAGCGACGAGGAGTGGGGCGACATCGCCCGGCGCATCGTGGCCGCCACCGGCATCGACCCCGGCGGCGTAGACGACGCCGGGTGCCGGTGGGCCGCCGTCCGTCACGCCGACGACCACATCCACATCATCGCCACCCTCGTACGCGAGGACGGCCACCGCCCCAACCACCACCGCTCCGGCCAACGCGCACAGGCCGCTGCCCGCCTCATCGAAGCCGACTACGACCTGCACCGTGTCGCCCCCGGCGACGGCACTGCGGCCAAGCGCCCCACCAGCGCCGAGCGCCACAAGGCCGAACGGCAAGGGCAAGAGCGCACGGCGAGGGAGAAGCTACGCGAGACCGTACGCACTGCCTCGGCCGGCGCTGCCTCCACGGATGAGTTCTTCGACCGTCTGGCCGCCGACGGTCTGCTGATCCGCAAGCGCATCGCACCGTCGGGCGACCTGCTCGGCTACAAGGTCGCGCTGCCTGACGACCGCAACAAGGACGACGAGCCGGTCTTCTACGCCGGCTCCACACTCGCCCCCGACCTGTCCCTGCCTCGCATACGCGAACGCTGGGCCCTTCACGCGGAGGCGGACACCGAGGGCGAGCGTGAGCCGGTGCAGCCCGCTCTGCCACCGGTGACCCATCCCGCGTTCGCTCGGCGCCGGGCTGCTGCTGCCACCTGGCAGGCTCTGCTGATCATTGATCACGGTGACGACGGCATGGCAGCAGCGCAGATCGCTGCGGCGGGAGAAGTCCTGGACGCACTCGCCAAGACCTCTGCCGTCCACACCCGTGCTGAACTCCGGCAGGCGGCCTTCGCGTTCGAGCGGGCCAGCCGCTCCCACATCCGTGCCGTACGCGGGCATGACCACGCCCTGCGACAGGCCGCCCACGATCTCGTCCACAGCGGCCCCGCCCTCGGCCGCGGCGAAGACGGAGCCACCACGGCGATGGTCATCGACATGGCCGTCTTCCTCGCGATCACTGCGGCCAACTGGCACGCCAGGAAGCACCACGGCCAGCAAGCCGCTGCGGCCCGGCAAGCCGCCGAGCACCTGCGCGCCGCCTACCAGGCCGCCGCAGCCCACCCCATCGCCGCCCTCCGCCAGCGTGGCCAGCGTCTGACGCCGCAGATCCGGCAGCGGCACGCCGATCTCCTGCACCACGTGCTGCCGGAGCTCGCGGATCGAATCGAGGCCGAGCCCGGCTGGCCGGCCCTGTCCGCCACGCTCGCCGACGCCCGGCAGGCAGGCCAAGACCCGGCCGCACTGCTCGCCGAAGCCACCCACCGTCGCGAGCTCGACACCGCCGACTCCATCAGCGACGTCCTCGTCTGGCGCCTGCGCCGAAGCGCCCATCTGCCTGCCGCGCCCGAAAGCCCTCCGGCGACGACCGCCCGAGACAGCCGACGCGCCTCGCCGTCAAACCCCGCCACACCACCGGCGGCCAGGGCAGCGAACCACTCCAGCCGTCGGCCCTGACCCGGAAAAGCGGGCGCAACATAGCCGACGATCGTCGGTTAGCCAAACCGGTGATTCTCCAGACCATTGATGGGCCCCAAGCGATCCATGAGGAGCACGACACCCGTATGGCCAATCCCGACTTCAATCCCTGGATTTTCGCCCTTCTCTGCGACTCGGACTTCCAGCCCCGAAAAGACACCGGCACGTGGTCCCACCGCGACGGTCGCCCTTTCAGCGAGGAGGAACAGGCCCTTGCCGACAGCGCAACCCGCGCCGAAGTCGAAGAGCTGAGTGCGCAGCACACGCAGTACATGAAATACGTGCATGAGATATGCGACGCCCCTGACGTCACACAGCGCTTCCTTGCCCCGTTCATGGAGCAGCTCACCGAGAAGAAGCTCGGAAACGCAGTCGCGCTCATGAGCGAGACCGAAATGGCGGAGTTCAATCGCCTGCTCGCCCTCGCGGACGAACCGATACGCCCGTTCACCCCTTACGCCTTCTCACACCGGGAGCGTCACTCACCGGCCAGAGCAAGAAGCTGACCCGGCAGAGCCTCACCCACCCGGTAATCGCAGTCAAGGAAGGTCACATAGAGCTCGTAACACGATCATGAGCGGGACTTCTTGAGGCGTCTCCAGCAGATGAGGCTGCAGGCGAGGGAGACGAAGGCGTCGTGGAGTTCGGTG